>JAJTYX010000133.1:0-41084 GCA_021462865.1 Gammaproteobacteria bacterium
CCAGGAGGGCAGCAGCCGGCGTAACCCGTAGCGACGAGCACAGGGACGTGCGAGGAGCGGCGCTCGGCGGGCACCGGGCCACCACATTACCCGCACCTGCCCGATGAGGACACAGGCAGCTCCGCTAGTGAATTCCGCGAGGAACCAACGAATCGACTTCGCAAGTGCCCCCGCAGATCGGCGAAGAGTTTTTTTCTACCAGATGCTGCGATCGTCGCTGGCCGCGGTCTTGAGTCGCTGCGCGTCGCTGCCGAGATAGCGATCGATCAGGCCGTGGGCGAGGTAGATCAGCGGCGTCAGCAGGATCGCGGCGCAGAACTTGTAGAGGTAATTGACGGTGCCGACCGCGAGGAACTGTCCGAGCGGCCAGCGCTGCGGCCCGAGCACGAAGGCGATGTAGAGCACGACGAAGCTGTCGATCAGCTGCGACACCAGTGTGGAACCGGTGGCGCGCAACCACACCTTGCTTTCGCCGGTGATGCGTCGCACCCGGTGGTAGATGCTCACGTCGAGGAACTGCCCGATCATGAAGGCGGTGAGCGAACCGCCGATCACCCACAGCCCCTGACCGAAGATGGCGGCGAAGGCCACCTGGGCGTCGTCGATTCCCTGGCCAGAAAAAGAGTGGATCCACCAGTCGGCCGGGGTGATGGCAATGGCAGCGTACGCGAACAGGAACGCGTAGGCGATCAGGACCGCCGCAAACCAGGAGACGAAGCGGACGCCGCGTTTGCCGAAGTACTCGTTGATCACGTCGGTCATCACGAACACGACGGGCCAGAGCAGCACCCCGGCGGTGAAATCGAGCGTGCCCTCATGGCCGAACAGGCGCCAGTTGCGCGGCGGGATGCCGATGGTCGGCTCCAGCGCGAACACCTTGATGCCGACGAACTCGGCAATGATGGCGTTGGTCAGGAAGAACCCTGCCAGCACCGTGAACAGCCGCCCCGCCTTCCCTTGCATCCGGGAAGTCTACCGGGCTGCGCGCCGGATGCGGCAGAGACAGCCTGCCGGAAGAACCCGTTCACGGCAGCATCGGGCGACACCGCGTGCAGCCTGCCTGCACCCGGGTCACCCGGTCGCCGCAGGGTCGCTCAGAAATTCGCCGACAGCATGACCCAGAACTTGTCGGTGTCCTGGAGTCCGGGCGCGGTCGACTGGCTGCTGGCGTTGAACGTGGCGTACTTCACGGCAACTGCGTAGTACTTGCCGACCGGCCAGGTGGTCCAGATGCCGATCTCGTCACCGTAGTCGAAGTTGCCCGTCTCGGCCTGGAAGTCGTCGTAGCGCAGCTTGACGTTGCCGCCGAGGAGCGGAAAGTCGACCAGGAACCAGGTGTCTTCGATGCCGCCGGTCGGCGTCGTCGCGAACTTGTCCACCCAGCCCTGGAAGGCGTGCGCGGTTGCGAGCGGCGTCTGGAAGGCCTCGTTCGGGGACGCGCTGCCCTCGAGGACTTCGTAGGCGATCCTGGCCGTGATCGTGCGGTATTTCAGGCCGGCTTCGACGAAATAATAGTCGGCGTCGTAGTTCACCGGGTTGTCGGCGTAATCGTCCTGGGTCGCGTACTCGGCCGTGTAGGGAATGCTGAAGTCGTCGTTGAGGGTGAAGGATCCGGCGACGCGCAGGCCGATGGTCTGGCTGGAGAGCGTCGGTGCCTCGTCGAAGTCCAGGAAGTAACCGTAGGTGGTGACTTTCGCGAGCGGACCGAAACTGTAACTCAGGTCGGCGAGGTGCGTCTGGCCGTCGAACTCCCCCGGTGGTACGCCGTCGTCCGGGCCGTAGATCCGGTTCACCTGGTCCACGAAGGCGTAGAACGCTTCGAACTTCTCGGCGTTCTTGAAGGTCACCGACGCGGCGTCGAACGACTGCTCGTTCTGACGCCAGGAGGACGGGCTGACGAACCGCTCGTTGCCGCGCGCGATTTTCTGCCGCCCGACGATGATACTGGTGCGGTCGAACCCGGTGTACTGCAGGTAGGCCTGGTTGAGATCAGTCACCTCCGGGTCGACGACGGTCGGCCGATCGGTCTTGCCGTTGCGCGTACTGTTGAAATCGTCGTTGCCGATGGGCCGTATGTCGTCCATCTCGATGAGCGCGGCGAAGTCCTCGAAGGTGCCGGTCTTGTAGGTCAGGCGCGAGCGCAGCGTGGAGGCGTTGGCGCTGTCGTTCAGCAGGGTGGGGTTGTCGTCCTGCACGTACTCGTAACGGTAGCGGAACGAGACGTTGACCTGGCCCTGCTTGAACGCATTCGCGATGTCGGTGCCGATGTCATCGGCGCGGGTGCCGCCGGGGACGAACGCGAGGCAGGTGCTGGCGAGCAGGGCGGAGACCGCGCACTGCAGTGCCCGCTGCCGCGCGGATCGAACGGTCGCTTGGAACATTCTGATTCCCTCCATGCTGTGGTTGCGCGTGGCACGCGGTGCGTTGCACCGCAATCGGTGTGTCGCGCCCCAAATCGCATTACCGATCCGGGCTTATTCAGCGCTTCGGACCGTGTTTTTTGCAGTGCGGGATATACGTAGCAGGGCCGGACGGTGGGCTGCCGTCTGGCGGTAGCGCCTGATTCCCGGGGAGTCGTCTGCAGTGGCGCCGGCGGGTCCGGCCGTTACGCGCTCTGGCCGGTTGCGTCAGGCAGGTCGAACGCGGTGATGACTCCCGCCTCGGCCCAGTGGCGCAGTGCCGCGCCGAGGTCGAACGACGGGTCGGCTCCGAGTCCGTGCTCCATCGCTGTGGCCAGCGGCCGCTTCCGGTCCAGCGCGTCGAGACAGGCATACTCGGCGGGCTGGAGGCGAAACACGGTGATCCCGGCGCGGCGGCGTTGCACGAGCGCCTGCTCACCGCCCGCCGCGAGATCGATCGGTGCGGGCTCGCCGGGTTGCTGGTGCGCTTCCCAGATCGTCACGACCGGAAAGCGCGAGGCGAGGAGGCGCGCCGCCGGATCGAGCGTGAAGCGCAGCCGCGCATGGTCTGCAGCCGACACCGCGCCGAGGCGCTGCAGGTCGAGCGGTTTGCGATCCGCTGCGGACAACACCTCCTGGCACAGCCACTCGAGCCGGGCGACGTCGGCGAAGCAGGCAAACTCCGTTGCCCCGAATCGCTGCCCGAGAAACTCGGGCAGCCGCGCACCGGCGTGCCCGAGGTTGCCGGAAGGCGAGGGGTGCGTTTGCTGATACTGCTGCGCCAGTTGCCGGAAGTACGCCTCACCGGTCAGACGCCGCAGTACCGGGTAGCCGGTTGCGAGTGCGGTCAGGAAGTTTTCCAGGCAGGTGTTGCGATAGACGCTCAGCCGCTCGCTGGCTGGCAGGCCGTGTGCGCCGATCCAGGGCAGGACGGAGGAGTCATCCTCCGCCAGGATGCTCGCGATCAGTCTGCGCTGGAGTTCACGCAACGCGGGCATCGCGCGCCTCCATCACGGCCTCGGCGTGCCGGGCTTCGTCCACGAGCACGTCGAGGGCGGGCAGATCCAGGTCCCATTCGATCAGCGTTGGAACGCGCCCGAACAGCCGGATGGCCAGGTCGTATAGCTGCCAGACCGGCTGATGCACGCGCGCGCTGTGCGTATCGACCAGGATCTCCCGGTGCCCGAACTGTTCGACGCTGAAGCCGGCGAGGTGGATTTCACCGACGCGCTCTCCCGGAACGTTGCTCAGGTACCCGGCTGCGTCGAAGCCGTTGTTGCAACTGCTGACGTAGACATTGTTGACGTCGAGAAGCAACCCGCAGCCGCTGCGACGTGAGAGTTCGGCGAGGAACTCCCACTCGGGGATCACCGAGTTGTTGTACTCGAAATAGCTCGATGGATTTTCGATCAGGATCTCGCGACCGAGAATCTCCTGCACCTGGCCCACCCGGCTCACCATGTGAGCGAGCGCCTCCTCCGTATAGGGCAGCGGCAGCAGGTCGTTGACGAAGCGCCCGTCGACCGAGGAGAAGCTGCAGTGCTCCGACACGAGCGCCGGCTCGAATCGGCGCACCAGCCGGGCGAGGCGCCGCAGGTGCTCTGCGTCGAACGGGTCGGTGGAGCCGAGCGACAGGCCGACACCGTGACAGCTCAGCGGGTAGGCGCTGCGGACCTGCTCGAGCAGCTCGAGGTCTGCGCCGCCATCGGCGAAGAAGTTCTCGCTGTGGACCTCGACCCACCCGGTGGCCGGTTGCACGCGGAGGAACTCGGCGTGGTGCGGTGCGCGCAGGCCGATTCCGGCCACTGCCGGAATCGGCCGCGCCCCGGCTGCACCAGCCGAAGATCCCACGTGCATCGCGTCGGGTTACGACTTGGCGGTGAGGCTGCCGTTGACCAGTTTCTCGCAGGTGCCCTTCGGGACGTTGACATACTCGCCACCGTCGCCGTCGGCCTTGGCCTGGCCCGCGCAGCCATGGCCGCGGCTGGCGCAGTCGTTCTGGCCGGCCTTGACCACGCCGTAGCACTTCTCCACCTCGGCCTTGCCCTCGTCGGCTGCGCTCGCCGCGGGAATGGTGCCCAGGGCGACGAGGCTGCCTACGGCTGCCGACATCATCAAAGCCTTTTTATTCATCACATCCTCTCCTGCAGGGTTGAAGTTCGGAAGGCGCCGACGCCGGCGCTGCACGCCGCTGCCACGGGGCCGGTAGTCGGCTGGTTGTCGTTGGCAGCGCCCGTGCGACGTATCGGCTTGCGGAATTCGCACGAAGCGTACCGAAGACCGGGGTGCTTGACTACCGCGAGGCAACTGGCCACCGCATGTTGCGATGCACTTCAGTCGCTGCTGCCCGCCGGCGCTCACGCTCGGGGCTTAATGCCCGTTTGCGATTGGCCTCCCGGCCGACACGGGTTACGCCGGCTGCTGCAAGCCGTGTAGGAGGGACTTCAGTCCCGACCACCGCGACGCTCGGCAATACGGTCGGCACTGAAGTGCTTCCTACAGGATGCTACGGCCCGAAGCGATGAACGAAGCCGTGTAGGAGGGACTTCAGTCCCGACCACCGCGACGGCCGGAAATACGGTCGGCACTGAAGTGCCTGCTACAGGGCGCTACTGCCCGCGGCGATGAACCAAAAAAAAGCCCCGGCCGCGTTGGCGGCCGGGGCTGGTGAGGTGGCGTGCGTGCCGCGGTGTTACTGGTCGCAGTCGGTCCGGCTCAGCACCACGCGGCGGTTCTGCGCGCGGCCCTCGGCCGTGGCGTTATCCGCAATCGGCTCGCTCATGCCCCGGCCGGCAGCCTCGAGCCGGCCAACGGCAATGCCCTTGGCCGTGAGGAAGTCGACCACCGTCTGGGCGCGGCGCTCGGAGAGCCGCTGGTTGTAGTCCTTCGGACCGACGCTGTCGGTGTGGCCGACCACCGTGCCGGCGACGAACTTCAGGCGATTGAGGGTCTCGGCGACTTCCTCGAGCGTCTTCCGGCCGTCGTCGGTCAGCTCGGCGGAGGCGAAGGCGAACTGCACCTGGCGCACCACGTCGCAGGTACAGCCCTGCTTGCCGACGCGTTCGCCCCGGGGCGTGTCGGGGCACTGGTCGACCGGGTCGATCACGCCGTCGCCATCGGAATCCGGCGGCGGGGGCGGGGGCGGTGGCGGGGGCGGCGGTGGAGCAGCCGCGACCGGTGCGGGCTCCGGCACGGGCTCGGCCTTCTTCGTGCCGAGGGCCACCTGGAAACCGACATTGACCAACCAGTCGTCCATGTTTCCGCCGGAAGCATCCTCCCAGCGGTACAGACCTTCGGTACGCAGCGCCACACGCTCGCCGAACAGGTCCGTGAAAAGTCCTATGCCGCCCTGCGCCTGGAGGTTGTCTTCGTCGCCGACGGCACCGCCCGCATCGTTGTTGACGTAGCCGATGCCGCCGATCAGGTAGGGCGAGAAGCGGCCGGAGCGGTTGTAGACATTGAGCAGGTTCAGCACCAACCCGGTCTGGTCCAGGTCAGCGTTGGTCTCCTTGCCCTCGAGTTCGAGTCGTTGCACGGCGAGCTCGATGTTCCAGTGCTCCTCGAGCGCAAAACCGACTGCGAGCTGACCGCCCTGCACGCCGTCATCGAGTTCATCGCCGTTGATGCTGCCGTCGGGGTTGATGTAGGTGGCCATGGGCGTGATGTAGGCCTGGCCGACCTCCTCGAGCGCATGGGCGGTCGAATGACTCAAACCGATTGCAACGGCAGCCGTTGCCAGAATCGCAGTTCGCATGAGCATCCTCGCTTTCTCCTTTTGTCCCCTGCGCCGCGCCGCAGACCGTTCGTCAATTGCGCATCCATCCGTGCGCGAACCAACGTGCCTGATCGCGTCAGGCGCATCGTGTCACCAGCCAGGCCGGGCTCCCACCGTTCGACTCCCCTGTAGCCACGCATGCGTCCACGCCGGGCGCGCTATGTGGCACCGCCGCATTGTAGCGGCTGCCGTAGCGGCTGAACACGGGGCGGCGGGCCTCGCGATCCGGTGGCCGCCAAATGGTTAAACTAGCTGGCAACTGCGGGGGTGCTCATGTCGATACGTCGCGACCTGCTGAAGGGGATGGCCAGCGTCACGCTCGCGGGCCTGCCGTTCACGCGCCTCACGGCCGGCGAGCGGCCGGCCGATCCTGCCGGGCCGCTGCCGCTGCACGCCCTGCCGGGCAAAAAACCCCTCATCAGGCGCAGCTTCCGCCCGCCCAACCTGGAAACGCCCCTCGAATACTTCAACGAGCTCTATACGCCGAACGACGCGTTCTTCGTCCGCTATCACCTCGCCGCGATTGCGCAGCCCGACCCGCGCGCGTGGCGCCTGCGCATTGGCGGGGATGCGTCTGGCGCGCCCCGCGAGCTGACGCTCGGTGAATTGCAGCGCGATTTCGAGCAGGTGGAAGTCAGCGCGGTGAACCAATGCTCCGGCAATCGCCGCGGCCTGTTCGAGCCGCGCACACCCGGCGTCCAATGGGGCTATGGTGCAATGGGCAACGCGCGCTGGCGCGGCGTGCGGCTGCGCGACCTGCTCGACCGCGTCGGCGTGCGCAAGGGCGCACTCGAAGTCGTCTGCAACGGAGCCGATACCGGCGTGTTGCCTGGCACGCCCGATTTCATGAAGAGCATTCCGGTCGACAAGGCCCGCGACGGGCACACCCTCGTCGCGGTGGCGATGAACGGCGAGCCGCTGCCTCATTGGCACGGAGCACCGGCGCGGCTTGTGGTGCCGGGCTGGACGGCCACCTACTGGGTCAAGCACCTCACGACGATCGATATCGTGACGCAACCGTTCGACGGCTACTGGATGAAAACCGCCTACCGCGTTCCGAGCGAGGCATTCCCTGCTGCCGCGCGCTTTGCTTCACAACACACCGTGGCGAACACGCCCATTACCAGCGTGGTGGTCAACTCGCTCATCACCAACATCACCGCGGGCCAGCGCTTTGCCGCCGGAGCAGACATCAAGGTCGCAGGCATCGCCTGGGACGCCGGCAGCGGCATCCGCACGGTCGAGGTTTCGGTGGACGGCGGACAGCAGTGGCATGCCGCAGTGCTCGGCGAAGATGCGGGAGGTTACTCCTGGAGGCAGTGGCACCACGTTTTCCGCCCGGCGCGCCCGGGCGGCTATCGCCTCATGGCGCGGGCGACGAGTCGCGCGGGCGAAACCCAGCGCACGACGCTGATCGCCAATCCCGGCGGTTACCACCACAACCTCATCCAGGCTCTCGACATCGAGGTCGGCTGACATGGACACGACGATCACCAGGGCGATGCTGTCGGCGGCAGTGCTTGCGCTGCTTGCCACATGGCCCACGTTTGCGGCTGCTGCAGACGAGAGCCAGGTTCGCCTGCGCGACGCCCCGGGGCGCACGCTGGTCGAAGCCAACTGCGTGATGTGCCACAGCCTCGACTACATACCGATGAACTCCGTGTTCCTCGACCGGGCCGGCTGGCAGAAGATCGTCGACAAGATGGTCAGCGTGATGGGCGCGCCGATCCGGCCCGCGGACGTTCCTCCGATCGTGGACTACCTGGTGGTGGCTTACGGCCGCTGAGCGGCCGCATCACCAGGGGATCACGCGCCGGTCCTCGTAGTCGAGAAACTTGCCGTTGTCGGCCGGCGTGAGCGTGTCGATCACCTTCAGCATCTTGCCGACACTCTCCTCGACCTCGATGGTGCCGGGTCGCTTGATTCCCGCGAGCGCCGGGTTCTGCGCGGTGTTGACCTGCCCGGGGGAGAGCAGTGTCACGGTGACGCCTTTCTTCGGTGCTTCGAGCGAGAGCGTGTACATGTACATGTTGAGCGCCGCCTTGCTGCCCCGGTACTCGTACATCATCGGAAACTTCGGGCTTTCCGCAAACGAACCGCCCTTGCTCGAGATCACCACGATCTGCTTCTTGCCGGAGGCGGTCACCTGCGGCATGAACGCCTGGGCCATCCGCAGCGGGCCGAGCGCGTTCACCTCGAAGCTCTGCAACGCGATGTCGAAGTCGACGCCGGCGAGCGGCTTGAAGGCCGATGTATAGGTGGGCGTAAGCCCGGCGTTGAGCAGCAGGATGTCGATCGGCTGGTCCCGGTACTTTGCCGCCAGCGCGTCGATCCCGGCATGGTCCGTGACGTCGAGCTGCTCGATCACCACGCCGGGGTGCCTGGCGGCGATCTCCTGCAGTTCTTTCGCTTCGGCCGGGCGCCGCACGGTCGCAATCACGTTCCAGTCGCGCGCGGCGAGTTGCCGGACGTACTCCAGGCCGATGCCGCGGTTGGCGCCGGTTATCAGCACCGTGGTCTTGCCGGCCGTGAGTGCGGCGCTGGCGGTAACGCTCAGGCCGAGCAGGAGGCAGGGGGCGAGGGAGAGCAGCAGCGTTCTCATGCAATGGCTCCTTGGGAGAGTGTTCGCGCCGGCCGCAAAATCCGGTCGGGGCCGGGATCATAGGGGGAGGTGGGCGCGGGCCACAAACGCGGCGTTGCATCCTGTCCCCAGCGTGGTGGCAGCTTGCCGCAGGAGGGCCGATGCGCCGCAGGCCATGCCATAATCGGCGCCAGCCCATCATCTGTTACGCAGACCAATAACAAGGGGAGAACCCATGAGCGCTGCACATCGCTGGCTGGAGCCGGAGAACTGGCCGAAAACCCCCCTGCCGCGCAAGGATCTCGAGAGCCGCATCGAGCGCGTGCTCACGATTACCAACATCGCCTTTCTCGGCACGCTCGGCAAGAACGGGCCGATCGTGAGCCCGCTCGAGTTCTATGCCGACGGCTTCGATGTCTACGTCTTCCCACAGCCGAACAGCCCGAAACTCAAGGCGATGCAGCGTGACCCCCGCATCTGCCTCGCGGTGGCCAACCCGATGGCCGGCTGGGCCTGCGCCATGGGCTGCCAGCTGTTCGGCAATGCGGCGCTGCTCGACGTGGGCACGCCGGACTGGGTGCGCGGCATGGAAGTGTTCAAGTGGCCGGCCTCGGCGTTCGAGATCGGTCGCCCGATCAATGAACCGCCGAAGGGCCAGCTCATGCGCCTGCGGCCGGACCGCATCGTCTACACGGAGCACTTCCTGCGCCGTGACGGGTATTCGCCGCGGCAGGTCTGGTTGCGCAATCCCTGACGCGCCTCCTTCGCGAGCGCGACGCGAGCGATGTTCATCAACTCCTGGTACCCGGCGGAGGAAAGCGCGAATCTCGTCGCTGGCCAGCCGCTCAAGGTCCGGATGCTCGGGTTGCAGTTCGTCCTCTGGCGCGACGAGTCCGGCTCCGGTTACCACGGCGCCACCTCGACCTGGAACTGTTTCTGATCATGAACCGCAACTCCATGCTGGAGGAGAAGTTCGACGAGAACTTCCTGCGGCGCATGGCTGCGGCGGTCGAAGAGGATCGCATCGTCGTCGAGAAGCTCGATCCGCCGATTCCCTCGAAGGAGGCGGTGGGTGAGTTCATCGTCCGGGCCGACGACATCATCATGCACTTTCGCCGCAACCTCACCACCTGGCAGAAGCGCGGCTGGCGCATGGACCTCGAAACCATGGCACGCGATCGCGGTCGCGTGGCTTACTCCATCCCGTCACCTGCGCGCCGGGCCGATCCCGCCGACCGGGCAGTGACGTCCGTGCCGCTGCTGTCGCGCTGAACGGAAAGAGCGGCGCGCACCCTGTCCCGATCAATGCGCGGTCAGCGAGGCGGCTTTTGCCGGGCCTGCGTTGCGCCGCGCGGCGGGCACGGCTTACATTGGCCTGCGACCCGGGGCCGGTTCAGCGGAGGAGAGGGCAGATGTCGTCGGATAATCTGGACAAGGGCGGCGGCAATGCCGACTGGGAGACGCACAGCCTGAAATATGTCGTCAATGCGATCCAGTCGGCGCAAAAGCGCCAGCAGAAGCTCTGGAATCAGTTGTTCGCCACCCGTACTGCTGCGGGCACGATGCCGATCGACTGGCCGCTCATCGAGGAATACGTCGAGGCGGTGCGCCGCACCCACGCGATGATGATCGATCTCGAGACCGTCGGCCGGGAGTACGAGGCGAAGTTCTCTCGCGGCAGCCGTGCGCGCGGCCGCAAGACGGCCGTCAGGGCGTCGGCCGCAAAGTCGCGCCACAGGCAGGCCGCTCGCAAAAAATAGTTCTGAAGCGCCGCCGGCAGTGCCGGCCTCCTGATGCGCGTGAGCCCCGCTACGGGCGGCATTCGTGCCGGGCAGTCGATCGCGAACTGTCGCGCCCTGCGGGGGCGTCAGGATTTCTTCCGGGCGCCGACCTGCCGCGCGACCGGGACGAACAGCAGCAGCGCCAGCAGGAAGCAGCTCGCCGCGACGGTATTCGCCACACCGAGGCCGGCGCCCTGGTCGAGGAACCTGCCGACGATCACCGGCCCGAGAAAGAAACCGCCGATCTGGGCGGTCGGAATCAGCGGGCTCACCTTGCCGGTGCCGTCGCCGAGCGCAACCGTCCCCATCATGTACGGACCGTTGAGGTTCCAGAAGATCTGGAACGTTGCCGCCGTGGCCGCGAACTGTGCCCAGCCCATGTGCCCCTTCAGCAGCAACACCATCGTGATCTGCACGAGCAGCGCCAGAGCCACCGGCGGAATGCGCCCGATGCGGTCGGCGAGCGCTGCTGCGGCGAGCGCGCCCGCGACTGCAAGGGCGGTCGAGAGGCCGAGCGCCTGCCCGACCGCGATCGCCGCCGCGGCCTTCGCCTGGTCATCGCAACCGGAGCAGGTGAGCTCGATGCCGATCAGCTTGATGAAAGCCCACATCGCGCCGAGCCCGGTGCACCAGACGAGCATGACCACGAGCGCAGCGTATGCCGGCGCGGAGGAGCTGCCCGCCGCGGTCGCGCCACCGTGACCGTGCCCACCCTGCCCCGTGTGCGGAACCCAGCCGACGGTTGCGAGCGCGACGAGCGCCAGCCCGGCCAGCGGCAGCATCACGCCGGAGACGCCGGCTGCGCGCGGCAGCGGCAGGGCGAGAAAGAACAGTACGCCGAGCGTCACCTGCACGGCGATCAGGAAGGCGAAATTGCGATCCTTCTGCTCCGTGCCGCCGACGATGCCGATGGCGAGTGCGAAGGCCGTGCCCTCGCCGAGCAGGCCAACGAAGAAACGCAGGGCCATCAGCAGCGAAGTGTCGGAGAGCATCGTGGAAACAAGGTTCCCCCCGATCACGACCAGGAGCGCGAACGCGGCCGCCAGGCGCCATGACACCCGCTGCATCCACGCCATCGCCAGCACCGGGCCGAGCGCAGTGCCGAGCACCTCCACCGCGGTGATCTTGCCGGCGAGACTCCGCTCGAAGCCCCCCCTGTTCACCAGCACCTCGACCAGGATCGGCTGCGCCATGATGGCAAATACGCCCACGCAGCCGAGCAGCAGCGCAGCGATGATGGCGTTTGGCTTGTCGGCCATGTGAAGTCCCCCGCGGCAGGTAGCCGGCAACCTGAGTACTGTAGCAGTATGTTGACAGAGGGTTGCGCTGAGCGACATGCCTGATTTTCCGGAACCACGCGTCCCGATCCGTCCTGTCCTGTCGTTCGGCAGTTTCCGCGGCCGCCGGGATGCCGGCGTGCCTGCCGTCGACGATGCCGGCGCTGTCGATTGGCTGACCAGCGGGCGGGGGGCGATTGCACTGGGCCTGCTGAACGCGCAGGTCGGTGCCGGTGACGAGGTGTTACTGCCGGCCTATAACTGTTCCACCATGGTGGATGCCGTGACGGCTACGGGTGCCACGCCGGTGTTCTACCGGCTGCAGCCCGATCTCACTGTCGACATGGAAGACGTTGCAACGCGGGTTTCCACGCGCAGCAGGGCCTTACTGGTCGTGCATTTTTTCGGGTTTCCCCAGCCGGCGATTGCAGCGGCACAGAGTTTCTGCCGTCGCTCGGGGCTGTTGCTGATCGAGGATTGCGCACATGCATGGTTCGGTGCCTGCCATGAGGGCGCCCTCGGGAGCTTCGGTGATTTCGCGGTGACCAGCGCGATGAAGTTCTTTCCGGTCAGCGATGGCGGCTGCCTGATCTATCCGTCGGCCGGTCGCACGCCGCCGGGCCTGCACGGGGCGGGAACCGGCTTCGAGCTGAAGTCCGTGCTCAACAACCTGGAACGCGCGGTGCGTTACGGGCGGCTCCAGCCCTTCACGCTGCCGGGGAGGGCGCTGCTGGCGCTGCAGGACCAGCTCTGGCGGGCGATCAAACGCCGCAGGCAGGCGGCGCGGTCGCAGGCGGCGCAGGCCGAACTCGGCCCCGAGTCATCGTATGGCGGTTACGGCATCGATACGGCCTGGCTGCATGTGCGCATGTCGCGGCATTCCCGCAGCCTGATCCGGCGTTTGCCCCGGGAGCGGATGGTGCGGATACGGCGCGGCAACTTCACGCGGCTGCTTCATGCGCTGCAGGCGGTGCCTGGTGCCCGGCCGCTGTTTCCGCAGTTGCCGGACCAGGTGGTGCCTTACGTGTTCCCGCTGCTCGTTGCCGGGGTCGACACGGTGTTCCCGGTGTTGAAACGCGCCGGCGTGCCGATTCTGCGCTGGGAGGACATCGACAGGTCCGTATGCCCGGTCAGTACGCAGTATTCGTCCCAGCTGCTGCAGTTTCCCTGTCACCAGGAGGTGACCGGCGCGGAGCTCGAATGGATGATCCGAACGATAACCGCCGCGCTGCACGCGGCCGGTCGAACGGCGGGAGCAGCAGAGCGATGAGCCGGATACCCGGGATGAGTTGGTCGATTCTGCCCGTCGCGAAACTGGCGGAGCACGCGCAGGCATGGGATGGGCTGAACGCCGTTACGGCGAAGCTGCCGATCATGGACGCGGAGTTCCTTGGCGCGCTGCTCGGGCACTTCGGCGCGGGCGGGGAACGCCTGGCACTCGGGCATCTGAACGGGCAACTGGCCGCGGCCGCCATCGTGGCGAAGCACCCGGCTGGGCGCTGGGCAACCTTCCAGCCGTCGCAGGCACCGCTCGGCGCCTGGCTTGCGAGGCCGGAGATTCCTGGCCCGGCGCTGTGGCTGTCCCTGCTGCGCAGCCTGCCGGGGCCGGCGCTGTTGCTCGGAATCAGCCAGCAGGATCCGTACCTGGCGGAGCGACCGCCCGATGGGGGCGGCATCCGGACCGTGGACTACATCGAGACGGCAGCCATCACGAATCCGGGCACGTTCGCGGAGTACTGGGCCCGCCGCGGACAGAACCTGCGGCACAACCTGCAGAAGCAGCGCAATCGCCTCGAGCGTCAGCAGGTACGGATACGCCTGCAGGTCATCGAGGGGCCGGACGCAGTCGCCGCTGCCGTCGACGACTACGGTCGCCTGGAATCGCAGGGCTGGAAAGCCGGGGAGGGCACGACCTTGCATCCTGACAACGCCCAGGGCCGCTTCTATCGCCTGGCGTTGTCGCGCCTCGCCGGGCGCGCCGAAGCGACCGTATACCAGTACTGGTTCAATGACACGCTGGCCGCGACGGACCTGTGCGTGCATCGCGACGGCGTCCTGATCATCCTCAAGACCACGCACTGCGAGGAGTTCAGCAAGGTGTCGGCGACCCACCTGATGCGCCAGGAATACTTCGAGCAACTGTTCTCGTCCGGTGCCGTCCGGCGCATCGAGTTCTACGGCAAGCTGATGGACTGGCACACCAAGTGGAGCGACGAGATCCGCCGGATGTACCACGTCAATGTCTGGCGCTGGCCGGTGCTGGCGAGCCTCAAGGCGCGGTGGGACACAAGACGCGCCTGACCGGGCCCGATCCCGGTCACGGGAGGCGATCGAAGAGTTCGGCGAGCCGGGTGGTCTGGCGCCGGCGCGAATATCCGGCAACGGCGGCCGCGTCCGGGTAGCGGACCCGACCGCTGCGCAATTCGTCCAGGAATACGCCCAGGCCCGTGACGATGTCCGCCTTGTCGTCGAGCCGGACGATGTTCGTCAGCCCGGTCCGACGCATCGTCACCGCGGTGTCGCCGGCCGGATCGGTCAAGCCGAGCACGGGCCGTCCGGCCCGCATGTACTCGTAGAGCTTGGCCGGTATCTGGTGGTTGCAGTTCGACGCCTGGAACAACAGCAACCCCGAGGCCGCCTTCATTTCGCGCAGGGCATCCGTGTACGCGATCGGCGGCGCCAGTGTCACGATGTCGCCGAGTTCTCTCGCCTCGATCATCGGCGCGAGGATCCCGTCATGTCCGCTGGCGCGCAGGACGACCCGGAACTCCGGCGACCGGATCATGGCCCGGGCCTTCATCTGCGCCAGCGCATCGAAGAATTGTGTCGGATCGCGTTCCGACGGGTAGATGACGCCGCTGTGCAGGAGCGTGATCCTGCCGGTGCCAGGTCCCGCCTCGTCACCGGCCGGAAAGTTCAGGTCGTCGTAGCCGTTTGGAATCTCCACCCAATGATCGGCCGCGAGGTGCGGGTAGCGTTCTGCGTACATCCGCAATGCCCCGGGGGCGCTGAAGACGACGGCGCGGGCGTTCTCGCAGGCGAGCCGTTCGATTTCCAGGTACTGGCGTCGCTGCACCGAGTCCGACGGATAGCCGGGTTCGGTCATCGAATCGCGAAAATCGGCGACCCAGGGGAGCCCGCTGGCGCGTTGCAGGCGCCCGGCGATCAGGTGTGCCGTGGCAATCGGGTAGGTCGACCAGATCATGGCCGGGCGGAATTCTTCGATGAGCCGCAGGCCCGCACGCACACCGCTCCAGCGCCAGCTGGCCCAGCGGTCCGGGAGCGCGAGCCGCCGCGGATAGCGGCCCGCCAGCGACAGGTGACGGGCAGCATCCAGACAGAAGCTCCGCTTCACGACAAGGTCTGCAGGAATCTCGGCAAGCTGCTCCTGGCTCGTCTGCGGATAGGCGCGGGGATTGGCCGAGAGGACGAGCGGTTGCCAGCCTTCCTCGGGCAGGTACCGCGAGAACTTCAGGGCGCGCTGCAAGCCGCTGCTACCCGCGCAGGGCGGGTAGTGGAATGCAATCATCAATACGCGCTTTTGCATCTACCGGGCCCGCTGCGCTGCCTTGCCTGGATGTATGGAACTGCGCCGCAGGTGTCGCGGTCGCGCGGCCCCGTACGCGGGCAGGTGCGCGCCAGGTTCAGGTCGACTGCTGCAAAACGTCGCTCGGGGCTGCCGGATCGGCTCAAAGGCGTACACGCGCCTCCTCGATCATCCGCGCGCACAGCCCGCCGGCGAAGGTGCCGACCACGAGGCCGCTTGCGATGACGAGGGCATTGCCGGCGGCGATGCCGAGCAGCAGGCCGGACGAGACCGGGACCGGCACGGCTCCCGCGAACGCTCCCCGGCTGGCGACGAAATTCCTGCTGATGAAATAGGAGAACAGGAAGGCAGGAACCAGGAAGCCGATCGCACCGGCTATGGCGCAGCCGACCACCAGCGGGCCGCGTGCAAACGGGCCGCCGACACGGTCCACCACCACCCTGCTGCAGCGGTAGCCGATGACGAGGCCGAGCGAAATCCCGGCCGCGATCGCGAGGGTTAACGGATCCATCATCAACTCCCGTGCGAGGGATCTCCTGCCTCCGGTCGCCTGCGCCGGGCAGGGCCCGGACGCCGACAGGGCAAAAATTCTAGCAGACGAGATCGAGCCGGGTTGTGATCCGTGGCGGCGCCGGTGACGGTGCGGCCGCTTCGCGCCATCAGGACCCGGTTGCTGGCCGCAGTCGCTGGAAGATCGCGCCGGCCAGCAGAAACAGCCACACGACCAGCACGAAGGGCGAGGTCAGCGCCGGCATCCCGAGCGGCTCGAGCGCTGCGGAGATAGCCGCGAACACAACCGCAGTCGCAACCACGGCGAGCGTCCCGTATGCCGCCGAGGCCGCATTCAGGACATAGGGCCCACCGAAAAGCGCGATCGCCGTCAGGACCGAGTTGAAGCCGAAAGCGCCGCCGCGAATCGCCGGCTCGGCGGCTCCCATGCCCCACGCGACCAGCAGCCCGGCTAATGAACCGAAGACGGCGGCGATGCACGCCACCCGCGAACTGAGCAGGAGTGCGAGCAGGAAGACAGCGCCGGTGACGGCGCTCCCCTGGAAGAACACCTGCGCAACACCGGTCAGGAGTCCCTCGCTGACCGTCGATGCCGTCACGATGCCCTCGACGGTGGCCGCCCTGGGAAGCCCGGCGGTCGGCAACGCACCGGTCGAGTGCAATCGACCGAAACGCGCGGCTGCCAGGACAAAGAGCAAGGTGGTGAAGACGAACGGCGCCGTGAGCGCGGGGATCCGCCATGTACTCAGGAACTGCAGCAGTGCCGCCATGATGACCGTCGTGCAGGCCGCAGCCAGCACGACATAGCCCCAGGCCAGCGCGTCCGGTTCGAGAAAGTACAGCAGCGCGATGGCGACGAGCGCGCCGTTGAAGCCGAACAATCCGGCCCGTACCTGGGAACGCTCGACGCCGAGGAGTATGGCGGTGGCGGTGCTCGCAATGGTCCCGAGCAGGGCAGCCCAGCCGAACAGCACCGAGTTGTAGAAGATCCCGAGCAGCATGAGCAGGCCCGCGTAGGCATTGTTCTGCAACATCACCTGCCCGATGCCGCGACACACCGAATCCAGGAAGCCCAGCAGGCGGTGCGTGGGAGAGGTGCCCTCGACGATGAGGCCGGTCGAGGCAAACCGTGCAGGCGACGATTGGCGCAAAGCGTGGCTGTTGTCTGGTTTCATGTGCTCCTTCCCGATCACCCGCGCCGCGGTCGCGAGCCGCTTCGGCACGGGCGCAGTGACCGCGCCCGGCTAAGCAGGAAGCTCATCGAATCCGGGAACGCTGTGCAGGTCATGATCCCACGATGCCTTGCTGGCCAGGAAGATGTGCGCTTCCGGCCTGAGCGCAAGCGCTGAATCGAGGCTGCCTGCCGGTACCACGATCCTCGGGCCGATGGCGTAGGGCAGCGCAGATCCGCAGGTCGGGCAGAAACTCCGGGTGTGACGGGTGTTCGGGACGTTATAGATCGAAATCGCATCCTGCCCGGAGAGCCAATCAATGCGTGCGTTCGACGAGAACAGGTTGGCGGCGTGGGCCGAGCCCGTGGACTTGCGGCAACGGGAGCAATGACAGAGAAAAAACCGCGTGAAGCTGCCCTCGATGTTGAAGCGCACCGTGCCGCACAAACATGAACCGGCATATTGCGTGATCATGCGAATCTCCCCGGCTGTGAACGGGCGGCAGGTCTGCCGCATGGGGCAGTATGACAAAGCGCCGGCCACGATGGGCGGCCCGGCGATTGCGTCACGCCGCGCCATGAAGTGGCGTCAGCTGGCGTGAGGAGCATTCTCGAACGCCGCCATGGCAGCGCGATGGATTGCCGCAATGTCTCGCGATGATTATTCCCGTACGATGATGTTCAGGGATGTTCGTGGCACAGGCTGGCAACACGGCCTTTCACCGCGTTGGCGCGGGCCGCGCAAATGATACGGCCAGCAGCGTCTGCCGGCAGGCGGGCACACACCCGTTCCTTGAGAAGCGCAAGGTTCTCAGGCGCCATTGCTGCGAGCGTTGGCCCCACGCTGGGCGCACCGAGGGCTGTCGTCCAGAAATCCTCGAAATCATCGAACGTCCGATGCACGGTGATTGCCCGCGTTTCAATCGCATCGATGCCGGCGCCGGCCCACAGGTTCTGCATCACGTCCAGCCGCGACGCATGAGGACTTGGTGGCGCGGGAACCGCAAGACCAAGACCACGTATCTCTGCAAACAGCGTCTCGTACGGGAAACCGCCGCCCATCATGTCCCAGGCGTAAGCGGCAACGGCCCCGCCCGGGCGAACCACCCGTCGCATTTCGGCAATACCCCTGGCCGGATCGGGGACAAAGAAGATCACCAGCGGCATGACCGCAATATCAAACGCATTGTCAGGGTAGGGCAGAGCCATCGCATCCCCCCGGCGAAGCTCTGCGCCACTCAATACAGGCCGCGCGCGTGCGTACGCGAGCTGCTCTTCCGACGGATCTATGCCAACCACCGCAGCCGGCTTGCATCGCTCGATGAGCATCCCGGTGAACGCGCCATTGCCACAGCCGACATCCAGCCATCGCTGGCTCGGCGCCGGGGCCAGCCAGTCGAGAAATGTTTCCCCGACGAGCTGGCTCCACTTGCCCATGTACCGCTCGTAGGTGGCGCCGTTGTCAAAGCGAATCTGGTTGGCGGTCATGCTTTACAACGCCCTTGTTGAGTCATGCGGCGATGACGCCGACTGTGCGCCAGTGCGGTATGGCAGCCAGGCGTCGGCGCGAAGGCGTGCTCAGTCATTCGGCTTCCACTTATGGACCAGGGAACGCTGCCAGGACGACTACGCCTTGACAGGATAATGGCTGGAGATGGCAATACGGTTCCATGCGTTGATGACAACGGCAAGCCACTCAATGGCAGACACTTCTTCTCTGGTAAGACTGGCTGCGGCTCGCTCATAGGTTGCATCAGGCAGTTGACCGTCAGAGATCAGGGTAATGGCCTCTACCAGTTCCAACGCGGCACGCTCTCTTGAGGTGAAGTATTCAGTCTCTCTCCATGCGGAAAGCACTGCCACACGATCAACAGATTCCCCGCTGGCAAGAGCATCC
Source organism: Gammaproteobacteria bacterium (assembly GCA_021462865.1). GTDB lineage: Bacteria > Pseudomonadota > Gammaproteobacteria > Steroidobacterales > QUBU01. The sequence continues at coordinate 18,939 of JAJTYX010000133.1, forward strand.
CGCGCATGCAGCCTGACGCAGAAGGCACATTGATTGATCTGGGATGCGCGCAAGCGCAAGAGATGCGAAAACCCTTCGGCAATACCCGCATTGCTCACGGCCTCTGCAGTAAGCCGGTCAAGCTCGATGACCGTTTGATACAGCGAAGGTGCTGACTTACCAAGGTTCACTCTTTCGGCCATGTGACCTCCTGATGTTTGTTGTGCGACTAACGCTCGCGGCGAACAGCCGCGAGCAAGCGCATGCGAGGCCGCGGTCTGCTCCACTGCGAAGTTATGCGATCCTGCGTCACCGTCCGCTCTTACCGAGCTCGAAAGGGTACAGGCGAGGGATCACGAGCGTCAGAATGGCCGCTGCCAACAGGGCCAACGCCGTTCCGATGGCGAAAAGGGCCCAGGTCGTCGACCGCATCGCCCCCAGCGCCACAATCACGAAGAGTATCGGAATGTCGAGAAAGTGCGTAAACGTCGGCACGTGCTCGCGTCGGGCTTTTGCGAGTTCGGCCGTCACGGTCCCTCGCTGGAGCGCGTCTCGCGTGATCCGGCGGAGACGCATGAAATAGAGTCGGGTGATCGTGTTGCCTTCGATGAACTCGAAGGCAAAGAGCGCGACCATCCCGCTCAACCACGGCACTCCGAGGAACTCCCACCCTCCATATACGGTGACGATGAGCCATGTTCCAGATCCAAGTAGCAGGAGAGCGCCGGGGACGACCAGACCGTCGTAGAACACCGCGATGCTGCGGACCGCCTCGGCGAATACGGATAGCTCTCGAACTTGCCGGGAGCGGAGATCCGCGTGCCAGACTCCGATGAGTCCTGCACCCATCAGCGTGAGACCCAGCAGATGGGCGAATTTGAGAACCGGGTAAATCACGGCATGGCCCCTGTCGGGGGTCGAGGGAGCAACGTCATCTTAGCTCCGTTCGTATCAACGCTCCGGCTCAGCCGCCGTAGGGGCGCGCAGCGACCCGGATGACGCCGGTGATCAGCGGCGCCCAGTCTGCTGGGCCTCCCTTTGGATCGACTGATCAGACGCCGAGCTGCGAAGCCGCTCTGCAAGCCACACCTTGATGATCGACTGCCGTGTAACGCCCAGGCGACCAGCTTCCCGGTCAAGTCCCTCGATCATCCAGTTGGGGAAATCAACGTTTACTCGTCTTTGTTCCTGCATGGGACGTCTTGCTTTAGCGCGATCAAGCGAAGCTGCCACGCTCTTACCCGAATCAAAATTGCGATCAAATTTCTTTGCCTTCATACAGCGCTACCTCGTCGTCACGAGACCTACGGACAGAAATAAGTCGAATGGCATCGCCCCGCGATGTAACCACAGCAGACCAGAGCTTTGCGTCGATGCGAGCGATGATCAGCCAACGTGGCTCATCCTCGGTTCTTGCGGGGATCTCCAGCAGGTCTGGGTCTTCCCACAGGCGCTGGGCCTCGACAAAGTCGATGCCATGTTTGGCCAGGTTCGCTGCGCTTTTTCGAGGGTCGAATTCGAATGCCATATCGGTATAAAAAGTATACCATTATGGACGGACTGGCAAGGGTCTGCAACAGGCTTCTGACTCTATCTATGCAGAGTAAATGTGGGATGCCATCCGGTTTATCTCGGCGGTCGCGGGGGAAAGCCCCCTCGCATCAAGATGATGGCGCGGATAAAAGAAAATGGATAATGCTGCGCAGGATTTCATGGTTTGTCACTTTCTCCGCTGCTCGGGAAAGTCCGTGCCTGCATTCGTCTGAAGCATCATAGCCCTCGGACCGGCCCGACTGAGGCGTGCCCGGTCAGTCGCGTGCGCGCGGCACCGGTGCGGCGCGCAGGTGCGCGCGGATCACGCGCAGGATGGTCTTTTCGCGGGGCTGCACGCGGTCTTTGCCGCCGGCGACGGCCAGCACCAGCGGCGAGCCGGCGACCGTGCGCGGCAGCGGGACGCAGATTGCGCCGACCCCTTCGAGGAAGATGTCGTAGCCGGCGAAATAGCCCTGTGCGCGGATGCGCCGGACCTGCTCGCGGACCTGATCGCGCTGGCGCTTGCCGCGCGGCGCGTCACGCTTGTCGAGGCCGTCGAAGAAGCGCTCGACCTCCTGCTCGCTGCGCAGGCTGAGCAGCGAACGGCCGACGGCGCTGCGCCAGAGCTGTCCGCCCATCCCGGCAGAGATCTGCAGGGCCAGGGCGTGGCCGGCGCGATGCACGTAGAGCACCTCGACATGGTCGCTGGTCACGGTGCTGAGGCTGGCAGTCTCTTCGAGTTCGAGCGAGATGCTGTCGACCACGCGCGTCAACGCCTCGTGCAGCACGAGGCTGCGCCCGAGCCAGTCGCCGAGCACGCTCAGCCTCGCGGTGGGGAAGTAGGTGCGCGCGGGCATCGTGTAGGCGAGGTAACCGATGCTTACGAGTTCGTGCAGCAGTACGCGCGTACTCGGCTGCGGCAGTTTGAGCGCGTGCTGGATCTGGGCGGCAGTGAGCGGCCGGCGCAATTCGCGGAAGAGGTCGAGCACGCGGAAGGTCCGCGCTACCGATTTGCTGATATTGGCCTGCGAGGTCATGACCGCTCCTGCGGGCAGCTGCCGGCGGAGTGTACCGCCGTCCGGCTACAGGGCGGCAAGGGCGGCCGGGAGGCCGGGAGGCCTGCCCGGGTCGATGCGGGCGTCAGTCGGGCGCGACGTTGCGCCGGATGTTGGGGTGCAACCCGGGATGCGGGCGGCTGCCGGTGGCGGCGACCCGCATGCGCCGTCCGGCGAGCAGGTACTGGAAGCCGAGGGCGAGTGCCACGCAGGAGAGCAGCGACGCCCGGAGCAGCAGGCCTGCGGCGAGCGCGAGCCCGGTCAGCGCCAGCGACACGACGCAGTCGCACTCCTCGCGCAATGCGTCGCCACCGCGCATCGTGTGCTCCGGCATGGACGGTCCTGCCATGGCGTTATGGCCTGCGCCTGGTTGGGGGGCGGTTCAGCCGAACAGCACCGCGAGGACCGCGCCCATGCCGAGCGTGATCAGCGTGACCGTCACGGCGAACTCCAGCCGTTGCGAAGCGGGCAATGTCCAGAACCCTGCATCCATCGTCGTCTCCTTGCTTGCTGTGCGGGTCGTTGCGATGGTGTCAGCTTGCGCCGCGCAGGCGTGGCGATCCTTTCAGGCGGGTAACGTTTTGTAACGGTGCGTAACGGGACCGCGAGACCGGGCTCGTGGAATATGCGTATGCCCGCGCCCAGTGGCGGGCAGCGCGCCGCGCCGGGCGGGCGCTCGTGTCAGGAGAGGCCGGGTGCGCGCCGTTGCTGCCAGAAGTCGATGCGAGCCTTGGCGATGCCCTCCGGCTGCCGGGCACTCACCGGCTTTTGTTGCGCTTGCCCTCCGGTTCGAACAGGAACCGGAACACGTGCCGGTCCATGGCGTCGCGCATGACGTTTTCCATGAAGTCGTGGCTTGAGTTCGGCAATTCGCGGAAGCGGTACCGCGTCGTCAGCCCGCGCTGGCGGGCCTCGCGCCTGAGTTGCCGGATCCAGCGCCGGCCACGTTCGAGCCGGTTCCTGCCCTGTTCGCGGTCGAGACGCCGGCCGGTGCGCAGCTGCGGGTCGCGCTCGGTGTCGTGCGCGCCCACCAGCACGCAGGTCGGTATGCAGAGGAACTTGTCCAGGTCGAAGCGCAGGTCCGGCAGGAACGCGGAAGGCGCGAGACCGAGCGGGAAACGGCGCAGCGGATCCGGCCATGTGTACCAGCCGGGCGAAGTGATCGCCAGGGCGATGACGCGCTGCGGATAGGCCAGTGCGTAGCGGTGGGCGAACTGGCCGCCGCCGGAGTAACCGAACAGGTGAACGCGCTCGATGCGACGGCCGGTGAACCGGCCGAGATCCTCGAGCATGCGATTGAGCGATTGGTCGGAGCGCAGGCCCGCGCCTTTGCGGCCGAGCCGCTGGTAGTGCGGAAAGATGTCCGGAGGGAAAAGCGGCGCCATGAGGAGCACGCCATGGTGGCTCGCGCGTGCGGCGAGCATCCGCACGTGCTCGCGCGCGTTGCGCGAAATGCCGTGAACTGAGACCAGGACATGCGAGTCGGCGCCGGCGGTGGCCGGCCAGTACACGTAATAGCGCAGCCGTGGATCGCTGCGGGCGGCGCGCAACAGGATGCGATCGCGTGGGCAGGTGCCGCCCGGCGGGACGTTCGTTGCCCGCGATTGCGCCATGGGGACACTCATGCGGCGCAGGCTCCGCGCCGCGGCCGGACGGCCGGTTGCGGCTGCATCGGCTGCTTGAGAGCGTGCCCCGTCATGCGGATATTGAACGCTGTTCGTGTTCCGGGAAAAAGGGGGCGGGCGCGATTTTGAGAGGGGGTGCCGTCCGGTTCCGGCGCCGGCGAACGCGGCAGCCGCCGCCCGGTTGCCGGGCTCAGGCGCCCAGCATGGCGGCGCCGCCACCGGTAGGCACGGCCAGCAGTTCGCGCACCACGGCCGGCGTCGCGAGTTCGTCACAGCGCAGGACGGGCAGTGACGTCACCTGCCGGGCTTCCTGGATGGCGAGCGGGGAGGCCGTCAGAACGCCGGTCACCGCGAGCGTCGGGATGCCGCGCTGTTCGAGCCAGTTCACGCCGGCCTCGGCGCCCATCGCGTCACCCGCACAGAAGATGACGCCGCGCACGAGGTTGGTGAAAGTCGGCGATTGCAGCAACGCCGCGGTCTCCTGTTGCAGCAGGCCGTCGGCGATTTCGATGATCACGATGTCGGCGCGTGCCTGCTGCAGGTAGATGGCCATTTTCTGGAGGATGGCCTCGACCTCCGGGATGGCCAGCCGGTAGGTGGTGGCATGGCCGAAGTCCGTGAAGTCGAGCACCTGGTGCGCACCGGCGTCCTCCATCGACCAGACGTCGTTGCCGGCGCCGGTGCCGGTGGCCTTGCCGGCGCCGACGCACATGCCGGCGCGTGCGGCGCCCTTGACCAGGTGGGAAACCGCGGTGGTCTTGCCTGCGTCCATGCTGGTGCCGACCACCACGATGACCGGGATGGCGGGGTTGACGGCGGCGCGCGGGGCCGGCAGGCCGAAGTCGCCGATGTTCAGTCGCCGGTTCTCGGCATCGCCGAGCAATCCGACGGGGCGCAGCCGCGTGGCCGCCCGCATCTGGCTGTGCGCCGATAGCACTTCGGACGCAATGCCGCCGCCGGCGACCAGATGGCAGGGGCCGAGATCGGGCGGGATCAGGGCCTCGAACTGGTTCGGCGCGTAGCGGTTGCCGTAGCAGACCACGACCTCGTCGCCGGCGAACAGCTGTGAGCGCCGTCCCGAGGGCATCTGGACGCGACTGTGGTGACCGACCTTCTCCACGCGCGCGAGCACGAGGTCGCCTGCCCGGGGGGCGAGGTTGCCGACCACCAGAGTCTCGATCTGGCCTACCGCGACGCGGCGAGTGACGAACCCGAACTTCGCGGCCTCGAGCCGCTCGTGATCGAGTCGCCGCACGAGGTTCCGCGGGGGCCTCAGTGCGGTCGGGTCGCGACTCTCGGCATCCATTCTCGTGGCCTTTTCAACGAAACTGCAGCTTCATGCGGGCGTCGGCACCCGTGATTGCTTGTTGGTCAGGGCACGACGGAGGTCAGCAAGACTACGTATTTACCGAATTAGATAACGGGAAAACGCGCCCGCGGCAATTACCCAATTTTCGGGTATCAGTCTTGAGGATGGCGCCGGATGCCGGCGTTGTGGCGCGGGCCGTTACGGCGATGAAACAGAATGTCTCGCCTTACGTCCGTGTAGCGCCTGAGGGCCCGGGCGGCTGGCAGGCCAGGCACGCCCGGATTCCCCGGAGACCGCCTGCCGGCGGCGGCCGGCGCGTGGTTCAGAACCGCGACGAGGTGAGCTTCACGTCTGCCGCAGTCCAGGCGGCGGTGAACTGCTCCCCGGCGCGCGCGGCGAGTGCCTCCTTGCCCTGGGCCGTGAGCGCCCGTTGCAGCCCGAACAGGGCATAGCCGTTCGCCGGGTTGCGCGCGAGATCCTGCCAGTACACCGTTTCCGCTTCGCCCGCGCGCCCGGCGTCCAGCAACTCGGCGCCGAGGTAATGGCGCACCGGGAAGTACCAGTCGGGCGGCTCGTTGTACAGGAAGCCGTCCTGGATGCGCATGGCGGCGTCGAGCAGCGCGATCGCCTCATCGCGGTCGCCGCTGGCGGCGGCGATTTCCGCCGCCAGGATCCGCGCGGCAATACCGAGCACGGCCGGTGCCGGCGAGAAGCCGACGAGCTTGTCCTTCATCTGTGCGCTGCCGCCGATCTGCTCCAGCGCGCGCAGTTCCCGGCGCGCGTCGGTGAGCTTGCCGGTATGGCGGTAGGCCATGCCGCGGGCGTAGTGCCACACGGCGGTCATGAAGTCATAGGCCTCGTCCGGTTGCGGCTCGCGCAGCGCCTCGTCCCAGCGCCCGAAGCGCACCATCACGTACAGCGGCTGGCTCATCAGGTGCTGAAACGTTTCGGAGAACGGGCCCTCGATCATCGCCGGCTCGAGTCCCTGGGCGATCAGCCGGCCTGCATCCATCGCCGCCCGGCTGCGGCCCTGGAACATGGCAGCCCAGGTGAGGAAGTGCTGGTTGTGACGGTGATAGAAGAGGGGGTAGATGCCCTGCGCCTGGCACTGGGCGACGTAGCGGTTGTCCGCGGTGTTCGCGAGCACGTTGGCGTCGTAGGCGTCGGCGTAGCGGCCGACGCGCATGTATATGTGCGAGGGCATGTGCACCAGGTGCCCGGCGGCCGGGGCCAGTTTCAGCAACCGGTCGGCGCTGACCTCGGCGCGCCGGCCGTCCACGGCTTCCACCGCGTGGATGTGCAGGTGCAGGGCGCCGATGTGATCGGGGTGGCGGCGCAATACGCCCTCGAGCGTGTCGACGATCACCTCGGCGTGTTCGTTGCCGGTGCCGTCCGCGTACCAGTAGTTCCACGGCGAGAGGTTCATCAGCGCATCCGCGTAGATCGTCGCGGCGTCCGGGTCCAGCGGATACTTCGCCGCCACGTCGCGCATGGCGTCGGCAAACGCCCGGTCGAGCGCGGCGCGATTCTCCGGCGCCGGGTCGGCGTACCGCTGCGCCATCGCCTCGATCAGGGCGCGTTCGACGGGCGTGACCCGCGCGCGCAGGGACATCGCCTTCTGTGCGGCCGCATGGGCCTGGCCGGCCACCTCGGGCACCATCGGCAGGTTCAGGTTCGGGCCGAGCACGTAGGCCCAGCCCCAGTACGCCATCGCGTTGTCCGGATCGAGGCGTGCGGCCTCCTTGAAGGCGCGCAGCGCCTCGGAGTGATTGAAGGCATAGGCGAGCCGCAGCCCCTGGTCGAAGAACTCCTGCGAGCGCGGGTCGCGGGTCGTGACGCTGCGGTGCAGGTCGCCGAGCCCGTCGAGCACGGGCGCGACCGGTTCGGTGGCGGTCGCCGGATCGATCGCGATGGCCCGCGGATCCCAGAACCCCGCGGCGTTCTCCATGCCTGCCAGTGACAGCAGGATGGCGGTGACAAGGATGCGTGTGTTCATATCGTGCCTCCCGGCCGGTCGACTTCCGGCTCTCATCGAAGTTGCCGATACGTGCAGCCGCGTCGGTGCGCCGCGTGTGCATCAACGCTGGTGTTTCAGTTTCCACTCCGCGTACGGGATACCGTAGACGCGCTCGCGCGCCGCCTCGTCGCTCATGGCGATGCCGCGCTCGCTGGCCGCTTCGCGGTACCAGCGTGCCAGGCAGTTGCGGCAGAAGCCGGCGAGTGTCATGAGCTCGATGTTCTGCACATCGCTGCGCGCGTCGAGGTGTGCCAGCAGCCGGCGAAACGCGGCCGCCTCGAGTTCGACCTGATGGTCCTCGTCCATTCGTTCTGCTCTCCCCGGGCCGTACTATCCGCCAATCGACGCCCGGCCGCAAATGCGTGCTCGCCCGCGTGGTGTGGCCGGCGGATGGGCTCAGGTTGCCTGCGCCGTAACACGGACATGCGATTTGTCGCTGCGCCGCGGAGTGGCGTTCTGTGGCTGGCGGGTTAAACGGTGGTCGCGACCCCGGCGCGTGCCGCTCCTCGCACGTCCATGTGCTCGTCGCTATGGGTTACGCCGGCTGCTGCCTCCTGGCAGCCGGCTCCACACATGCCCGCGCCCGGGCCGCGACCACCGCTGCACCCGCAGGGCCAGCCGGCGGCGAGGCCCGGGAAGGGCAGAGTCCGGTGCAGCAACCACGTCGCGACCGCACCGAGCGGCTCCGAGACAAAGGAAAAAGGCTTCATTCTGTGAAGCCTCCGCACCCGTAGCGGTCGAAAATGCGGCAGTATGTTCACGGCCGGGGCGAGCTGCCGACATATCCTGACAACAACGCCTCGCACCAGTCGCTCATGCGCTACGTCGGATTGCTCTGCAACTGTTCGATGACCCGCGACCCGATGGAGAAGCTGAGTCCGTCGCTGGTGAATCGCGCCTTCCTGATCGACCGCCTGCTGCGGCCGGACGACATCGGTGTATTCCTCTACTCGCCGCTCGAGGTCAGTTCCCCGCTCGAGGTGCCCGGATACACGATCAGCGGGAACACGCTGCAGGCGACCCGGCTGCCGATGCCGCGGGTGAATGCGAACTGGACCTACGGCACCCGCCGGATGCTCAAGCGCGGCATCGGCTACAACCACTTCAAGCGCCTGCTGCAGGCGCATGACCTGCGTGCCTATGTGCCGTATGCGTTCGCGGAACGCGTCTCGAACAAGCGCAAGGCCTACGACCTGGTGCGCACCTTCGACCCGGCGCTGCATCCGCATACGGAGGACTACTCGGGCGCACCGCTCCAGGTCGAGGCGTTCCTGGGCCGATCGAGCTGCGTCTTCATCAAGCCGCGATCGGGCAACCGGGGCAATGGCATCTTCGTGCTGCGGCCTGGGCCCGGCGGGCTGCACCTCACCTTCTACGACTACGGCGGGCAGCGGCGCTTCGGGCCGCTGACGCCCGAGTCCATGCTGGCGGTCGTGCAGGCCGCAGCGGGCGGCACGTCCTACGTGATCCAGGAGGGAGTCGAGTCGCTGCAGGCCGAAGGTTGCGTGTTCGACGTGCGGGTCGTGATGGTCAACGACGGCAGTCGCTGGCACGAGATCGTCGAGACACGGCTCGCGCCGCCGGGCAGCGACCTGTCGAACGTCTTCCAGGGCGGTTCCATCGAGGTCACGGAAGCCGTCCTGTCACGTGCGCTCGGCGAGACCGCCGCGCAGCAGGTGCTGCGTTCCATTGCGGCGAAGGCCCATGAACTCGCCCGGCACCTGGAGACGGACTTTCCCGGTGAGTTGATGGAGGTCGGGTTCGATGTCGTCGTCGACCGGCACTGCGGCCTGCATGTGGTCGAGATCAACTCCAAGCCCGGCGTCGCGGGTTTCGGCTCGGAGACGCGGTTCTTCGAGTGGACTCCGGCCGACGAGGTGCACTACCGGCGCTGGGTGCAGCCGCACGTGACGCCCCTCGCCGCGTTCCTGCGCGCGAAGCTCGACGAGCGCGCGGCGCTCAGCGAAACGCGGCCTGGCGCGCAGGCTCGCTCACGAGCATCGCCCGGCCCGAGTGACCGATTCCCGGAACCGTGACGAACTGCGCGCCGGTCCAGGCGTCGAACAGGCCCGCGTAGTCCCGGTAATTAATGTGTCGCACGAGGCGATTGGCGCCCTGCAGCCGTGCCTCGCAGCGCTGGTCGAGACTGCGACCGGCGCGGGTGTCTGCGCCGCCGGCAAGGTACCAGGAGGAGCGCGTGAACATGCGCCGGCGGATTTCCGCCGCGCCCACGCGGCGCATGTAGGTGTTGAGTTCGCGCAGGCCATACTTGTAGTCGTCGAAACCGGAGCAGCCGGCACGCGGCGTTGCGAACGTGCCGTCGGGGTCGGCGCGGCGCCGGTCATCGACGTAGAGGTAGCTCGACGGGTTCATCACGATGTAGCGCACTTCGATCCTGCGGTTCGGGCAGCCCGCGCCGCCGGCGAGGTAGCGGTTGACGAACTGCGCGCCGGCCGAGTGCCCGGCGATCACCACCGTGCGCAGGTTCGGGAACGGCGCCGGGCCCGTCGGGCAGATCCGCCCGAGCAGTTCGTCCATGACCGCGAACGAGCTCACCCGCGCGGCATCGAGCGAGCGGTTGCCGATCTTCCAGCCGTGCGAACTCCAGTAATGCTCGCCGCGGCCGGGTTCGTCCTTGCGCGTGCGGAAGTTCGGCGCGAGCACGAGCGTCTCCGCGAGCTTGTGCTCGAGCCCGGCGGCCTCGGTCGCGAAATCGAAGTAGTCGTCGGCGTTACGTGCGTTGCCGTGTATCACCAGCACGGCCCGCACGACGGTGTCGTTGTGAGTGAGCGGCAGCGATCGGTACACGCGGATGTACCCGCCAGCGGTAAGCGTCAGCGATTCGGCGCAGGCGGCCGCCGGAGTACACGAGGTGTCACGCGCGGGCAGGCTCGCCGGCGCGAGTGCCATGAACAGCGCGGCGCACAGGCCGGGCACGAAGCGGTGGCGCGCAACGAGGCGCAGGAACGATCGACGATGCGCTGGCATGGGCGGTGTGGCTCGAAGTGGTCGCGCGGCCTGGCGTCATAATCACACGAACAGGCGGAGCACCCAAGAGTCTGCTGCAGCGTTCGTCGCGATCGCCCGGTCGGCCTGCGGCCGGTAATTATGTCGAAGGGTAGTGCGCCGGCGCGGCGAATCTGTCAGGCTGTGGTGGCCGGTAGCCCGGATCGGAGCGGCCAGAAAACGGGTACCAACAGGCCGCTCCCGCGACCGGCCGGGTCCGCAGTCTCGCGCAGGCGGCGGACTCCGCCAGGCACAAGTCGGTGGCAATCGACCATGCAAGGCATATTCAAAAGAGATCGCGGTCGTGCGTCGCGCGTGACTGCTGATCGCGCCCGGAGCCCGGAGTTCTGACTCATGGACGAACTGGAACTCGACAGCGATCTGGCGCCGGCCGGGCCCCGCCGGCGGATCGCCGACGCCGAGCGCGTGCGCGCGGCGCATTGGGCGTTCGTGACACGACGCGTCTCGCGTGACCAGGAATTTCGCGTCAGCCGCCGGCCGCTTGCGCCACGCGCGGGCGACCTGGTGCTCGCACGAATCGGCAAGCCCGGCTTGCATCGCGGCCTGCAATTGCCCGGCGGACGCACACGCTCGCTCGGGGCCGGCGACGAGATCGTCGTCGCTTACGGTGACTGCAATGCAACCGGCCAGTTCGAGGCCGTGGTGCCCGAGACGGTGGGAGCTTGCCACCTGGTCGCCGCCGGTGGCGTCGCCGCGCAGGTGCTGTCCTGGAATACGCGCATCGGTCGCGCGCCTACGCTCATCGCCCCAATCGGTTTTCTCATCGACGCGGGCGGCGAGCGCGTGAAGCTGGCCGATTTTGCGCTCGAGCCGGCGGTGCCGCCGGCGGCAACGCTGCCGGTGACCATCGCCGTCGTCGGCACGTCGGTGGCGGCGGGCAAGACAGTGGCGGCCGCCGCGCTTGCCCACGGCCTGGGCCAGGCGGGCCTGCGCGTCGGGTATGCCAAGGTCAACGGCACCAGCGATGCGAACGACACCTGGCTGCTGCGCGACGCCGGTGCCGCGGCGGCGCTTGATTTCACCGACGCTGGCCATGCGTCCACTTGTCGGGTATCCGCGGCGGAACTCGAGCGCAGTCTCGGCGTGCTGGTGGCGCACCTCGTCCGGGCCGATGCGGACGTCATCGTGCTCGAACTGGCCGACGGCATACGCCAGCCGGAGACCGCGGCCCTGCTCGAATCGGCGCTCCTCAAATCGATCACCGGCGCGGTGTTCCTCGCGGCCCGCGATGCCATGGGTGCTGCAGCCGGCGTCGGCTGGCTGAAGAAGCGTGGATTGCCCGTGGCAGGAATCGGCGGCGTGCTGACGCGCGCGCCGCTCGGGCGGTCGGAGGCCGCGACTGCCACGGGTCTTGCGATTTACAGGCGGGAAGATCTCGCGCGGCCGAAGGTGGCCCGCACGCTTCTCGCCGGAATCCGGAAATTCAGGATGATCAGCGGAGGCAACGATGCTCGCCCCGACAGCGCGGGTCACGGACGCGAAATCACCGCCGGCGCCTAGGCGCCTGCTGCGGCGCGTGCTGGAGTCCGATCCCGGCCAGGAGTACCTCGTCTACGTGCCGCGCGGGGTGGGCGAGCGCGCTCCGCTGCTCGTCACCATTCACGGCACGTCGCGCAATGCCGAGCAGCACGCGCGGCTGCTGTCCGCCTACTGCGACATCCACGGGGCGATGCTGCTGGCGCCGGTGTTCTCGGCGGAGCAGTTTCCCGATTACCAGCGCCTCGGCCGCCAGGGTCGCGGCCGGCGTGCGGATCTTGCGCTCAATGCGGTCGTCGCCGAGTGCGCGGCCGCCACCGGGGCAAGCGCCGAGCGATTTCTGCTGTTTGGCTACTCCGGCGGCGCGCAGTTTGCCCACCGGTACCTGATGGCCCATCCGCACCGGGTCAGGGCCGCCGTGATCGCGGGTTGCGGCTGGTACACTTTTCCGGACCCGACCAGGCGCTTCCCATTCGGAACGCGCATGAGCCGGAAGCTGCCGGAGGTGCATTTCGATGCCGAGGGGTTTTTGTCGGTGCCGGTGACCGTGATGATCGGCGCCGAGGACGACGAGCGCGATGCGGCGCGGCGCCACGACCGTCTCGACCGTGAGCAGGGCGCCAGTCGCATCGAGCGTGCGCGCAACTGGGTGGACGCGATGCAGGCTGCCGCGGAGGCCCGGCAGTTGCCGTCGCGGGTCGCTTTCGAGGAGATCGCCGGCTGCGGCCACTCGTTCCGGCGGGCGGTGCTGCGCGGCGGGCTCGGCGAGAAAGTGTTCCGCGCCTTGTTCGGCGAGCCGCCACTGGCGGCTGCGCGGGAAGGCTGAGGCCGTGAAGCCCGGCAATACACCGCTGGATGCGGGGGACATCGACCAGAGCACAACGCTCCTCGAGCGGCAGATCCTGCACCGCGTCCTGCCGGATTCCTCGGGCCAGGACTATTTCGTCTACCGCGCCGGCGGCAGCCGGCACGGTTCGCCGATCGTGGTCGCCCTGCACGACATCGCGCGTAACGCGCGCGAACAGGTGCAGGCCTTCGCGGCGGTCTGTGAGCGTTACGGAGCGATCCTCGTTGCGCCGCATTTTGCCGCCGACCGCTATCCGAATTTCGCACGGCTCGGACGCAGCCGGATGAAGGCGGATCGCGGCAGGCGTGCCGATGACGCGCTGGTGGCGATCCTCGCCGACGTCGAGCGCCTGACCGGGATTCCCATCGAGCGCATCAATCTGTTCGGCCTCGGGGCCGGTGGCCGCTTCGCGCTGCGTTATGCAATGGCCTCCCCGGAGCGTGCGGCCGGTGCGGTCATTGCATCGGCGACTGCGTTCACGTTTCCGGACGCAGGCAAGCGCTTCCCGCGGGGCATCGCGCCGAGCGCGAAACGCAAGGATCTCACGTTCCGCCCGGCGGAGTTCCTGCGGGTGCCGATGACGGTGCTCGAGGAAGCCGATGGAGCCGGTGCCGCCAGGCCCGCGGTACGGGTGGTTCGATCCCCCGGCCCGCCGCCGCGCGAGAGGGCGCGCGCCTGGGTCACCGCGATGCACGAGGCCGCGGCGGCCCATGAACTCGAACCGCGCGTTTCCTACCGGGAGGTCCGTGCGCCGCTCGGCACGTTCACCGGCTTCTCGCAGGAGCCGACGGCGTGCGAGCGCGTCATCGAGGCCCTGCTGCTCGGCAACCTGCCCGCGGTCGTCGGACCCCGGGCCCTGGTGGCGCGGGCCGCAGACGACGAGTGGTTCGAGTTTCGCTCGCTCGGCACCGAGGACATCGCGGCGAGCGCGCCGCCCCCAACGCGCCTGCAGCGATACGCGTTGCCGGGCGTATTGCTCGCGGTGCTGCTTGCGGTCGTGACGCCGCTGGCGATCTGGGCCAGTTACCGGGCCGATCACGTGGTGTCGCGCGAGGCGGTGGTGCGCAGTTACATTTCTGACGTCGGCGCGCGGGTGAAGGGCGTGGTGAAAAGCATCGAGGTCGATACCGGCGATCGGGTGCGCTCGGGCCAGGTGGTCGCGCGCCTGGAGGACCGGCATTTCGAGGCCAGGGTGACGCAGGCGCGTTCGCAACTCGAGAAGGCGCGTCGCGAACTCGAGGTCGAGCGCCTCGCCATCGAGAACGAACGCCAGCGGCTGTCCGGTTCGCTGCGCGAGACGTCGGCGGAACTCGCTGCGGCGCGAGCTTCGGTGCGTGCCGCACAATCGCGGGCCGACGAAGCGCAGCGCCAGGTCGAACTGCAGCGCTCGCTGGCCGGAAAGGGACTGGTGCCCGCCGAGCGTGTGCGCTCGGCGGAAACGGAGCTGCGCACGGCGCAGGCGCTTTCCGCCGAGGCGCGCGCCGCCATGGAGGCGGCCGGTGCCGGCGAGGATCTCGCCGTGGTGGCATCCAAGGGGATTGCAGTCCGGGAGAAGCGCATCTCCGTCCTCGAGTCGGAGATCGGGGCATTCGAGGCGGAACTGGCCCTCGCGAACGCCAACCTCGAGGCCACCGTCATCCGTGCTCCCGACGACGGCGCGGTGGTGCGGCGCATCGTCCAGCCGGGAGCGTCCGTCACCGTCGGCCAGCCGGTGGTCGCCTTGTGGGTCGGCGAAAAGATCTGGGTCGAGGCCTGGCTCGATGAGGACGACATCGCCGACGTCGCAGTGGGCAGCACCGCCATCGTCACCTTCAAGTCGCACCCGAACCAGGAATTCACCGGGGTCGTGGAAACCCTCGGCGTGTCCACCGACCTCGAATTGCCCGAGACCGATGTCCCGCAGCGCCGCCGCGACCGGATGCGCGATGCGCCCGTGATCAGCGTGCGGGTGCGTCTCGACCAGCCGGCGCAGGATCTGTTCCCCGGCCTGTCGGCCGTCGTCGGAATCCGCCGGAAGGCGGACTGACATGCGCCGGGAGGACTGGCTGCAGCGGCTGGCCGGACGGTTGCCAACCGGTGCTGCCGCGGACTTCGACCGCTGGCGTCGCGCCGGCGCGGCGGCCACCGAGCGGTGGCGGCGGTACCTGGAGGAGATCCCCGAGCCGGACCAGACGCGATGGCCCGGGTCGTGGCTGCGCCCGGAGGGCAATCTCTCGCGCGGCGGACTGTTGCTCCTGCTGCTGATCGCGGTGCTGCCGCTCCTGAGCATGGTCGCGCGGATCTCGGCGTGGCCGGGCGTCCTCGGGCCGGGCACGGGCGGGACCATGCTGTCCTCGCTCGCCTACGATCTCAACCACTGGCTGTCGCTGCGCGACATCTCCGCCGAAGATCGCGAGCACGTGCTGTACGTGCTGTTCGTGCCGACTGCCGCAGTGCTGATTGCGTTCGCCCGGCTGACGCTCGGCATCCGCGTGATCGGCTTTCGCGCGATCCTCATCGCGGTGGGATTCCAGCACAGCGGCATCGTGCCGAGCGTGCTCCTGATCCTGGTGATGGTGTTCGTCGTGGCCAGCATCCGCCCGGTCCTGGTCCGTATGCGCCTGACGTACTTCCCGCGCATCGCAGTGATCATGAGCGTCTCGGTGCTGGTTCTCGTCGGCGCGCTGATGGTGGCGCCCTGGGTGCGCTCGGACGCACTCTGGAGCATGGCGTTCTTCCCCGTCATCGTGCTCGGCCTGATGGCCGAAGGCATCGCCAAGACGATCGACCGCGACAGCACCCTCACGGCGTTCTGGCGCACGGGAATGACCATCGTCATTGCGCTTGGCCTGGCCGGGCTCAGCCTGATCCCGGTGCTGCGCGAATTTGCGCTCGAGTTTCCGGAGCTCGTGGTCACGCAGATCGTGCTGATCGTGCTGATCGCGGAGTTCCTCGACCTGCGCCTGCTGCAGGACTGGGACGCGAAGCTGAGTGAGGTGGCTCCGCCGCGGTTGTTTCCGCGCGGTCCGGCGCTGCGGATCGCGGTCGTCAGGAATCGTCACCGCAATGGCGTCATCGGCCAGCTGGGCGCGCCCGGACAGGGCGGATACCGGCGCCGGACCGTGAAGCACATCGTCGCCTGCCTGCGCCAGAAGGGACACACGGTCAACGTGCTCGAGGGCGACATGTCGTTGCTGGCGAACCTGCGCAGCTTCATGCCGCCGAACCTGCTGAACGGCGAGCCCGGAGGGATCGTGCTCAACCTCGCGCACGGCATCCAGGGCGAGGTGGCCGCTGCGCACGTGCCGGCGATGCTGGAGATGGCCGGCCTCGCTTACACGGGTGCGACGCCGCTCGGCTACACCAGCACGCAGGATCGTCTGCTCGCTCACGCACTGCTGCGCCAGCACGGGCTCGCGACGCCGGAGTACAGCATGATCTGCGCACCGGGCAGCGGCCTTCGCTCATTGCAGTATCCGGTGGTCGTCAGGCCGCGCACGGCGACGGGTCGCAGGCCGCGGGTTGCCTCGAACCGCCAGCAACTGATCGAGGCGGTGGCGCAGATCGCCCACCGTGACGGCGTGGCGAGCGTCGTCGAGCCGTTCGTGGCCGGCCGCGAGATCGAGGTTGCGGTGCTCGGCAATCAGCCGCCACGGTGCCTGCCGCTGGTCGAGGTGTTGCCGGGCCGCGCCGGGCGCGTCTGTCCGGCGGTCCTCGATGCGCCGCTGGCGGCAGCCGTGCGCAGCGCGGCGCTGGCAGCCTTCCGGGCCTGCAACTGCCGCGACTATGCGGTGGTGCAGTTGCGCCTCCCGCAGGCGGGAGCGCCGGTGATCGTCGGGCTGGAGACCACGGCGGTGCTGGAGCCGGGCGCCACGTTCGAGGTCGCCGCGGCGACCGCCGGACTCGCGTTCGCCGATCTGGTCGAACTCATCGTCGGCATCGCGCGCGAGCGCTACCGGCCGGAGCCCGGTGCCGCTGGCACGGCGGTCGGCCCGGTACGCGCGACGCCGGGCGACGGCAACGGCGGAGAGCTCGTTGCCGGCTAACGGCGGCAAGCGCGGGACGATCGTCGCGATCGGCGGCCGCGAGGTGCCGGGCAGCGACCTCGAGGTGCTGGCGACTTTCGTCACCTGCTGCGGCGGGCCCGACGCGCGCCTCGTCGTGCTCTCGGCGGCCTCGCGCGATCCGGCCTCACGCCGGCGCGTGTATGAATCTGCCTTTCGCACGCTCGGCGTGGCCGAAGTCGCGCATTTTCACCAGGAGCACCGCGAAGAGGCGGGTGATCCGGCGCTGCTGGCCGCCATCGACGCGGCCGATGGCGTGTTTTTCACGGGTGGCAGCCAGCTCAAGCTGGTGTCGACCATCGGCGGCACGCCGCTCGCCGCGCGCCTCGTGGAGCGCCACCGCAGCGGGATGACGCTCGGTGGCAGCAGTGCCGGTGCGTCGGCGATGAGCGCGGTGATGATCGCGCGCGGCACGGGACGCATGGCGGCGCGGCTCGGTTCGGTGCGCATGTCGCCCGGGCTGGGTTACCTGCCTGACATCATCGTCGATCAGCACTTTCGCGAGCGCGACCGCTTCGGGCGGCTGCTGGCCACCGTGCTGTGCAATCCATCGATGCTGGGCTTCGGCCTCGACGAGGACACCGCGTTCGTCCTCGATGAGACGGACCGCGTCAGCGTCTGCGGCAGCGGTACGCTGACGATCGTGGACGGCACGCAGCTGCAGGCCACCGACATCGACACCGTGCCTGATTACGCGCCGGCCGCCTTTGCCGGCATGCGCCTGCACGCGTTGAGCGCCGGCTGGTCATTCGACCTCGGGACGCGGCGGGTCGCGGCGCCGGTGGCGGAACTCGCCGCGCCGGAATGCGAAATTACGGGCGACTGGCCCGCGCCCGACCCTGGCGCTTCCTGCGAGGACGAGTTTGCGCCCGCGGCCGGCGAGGCCGAAAGTCACGCAGGGCCTGCTCGATCTCGCTGATCGCCACGCCGAGCCCGCAGGCCGCAAGCACGGCGAACAGCACGCTCTGCGGTGACGGCGCGAGGTCCGGTTCGCCGCTGCCTGCGGCGAGTTGCAGCCGGACGCGCTCGTGCCCGTCCTCGTCGATGCGCAGCTCATCGCCGTCGAGCACGATGCGCCGGCTGTCCGCAAACGGATCGGTGGCAACCTGCCGGCCGTCGCTGGCGCCCGCGATCCGGCAGACCGGTGCGCCGCCGTCGCGCTCGATCGCGCCGATGCAGGCATCGCGATCGGTGACGTAGACGACGTCACGGGTGCTGCGGGCGATCACGCGAATCGCATCGATGGTCTGCGCGGCAGCGCTGTCCGTGCGCTTGCCGGTGCCGGTCGCTGCTGCATTGACAACCGCGGTGACGTTGATCGCGTCGCAGCCGAGCCCATGGCGCAGGATATCCGCCGGCCGGCACTCGATCACCGCGACGTCGACCTCCGGGTCGAGCAGGATCATCCGCGCCGCCGCCGGTCCGGTGACCCGGGTCCGGCAGGCGCGCTGGCCGCCGCTCCAGACCCGCCGGCCGATGCTCAGGCCGACGTGCCGGCCGGCCGCCGCGAGCACCTGTGCGAGCATGCGGGCGGTGGTCGCGGTGTCGCCGGTGCCGGTGACCGCGATGACCGGAACACGCTTCGGGCGCAGGGGCGGGAACAGCATGTCGAGGATCGGCGTGATCACGTCGCGCGGTTTGCCCCCGATCGGTGACAGGTGCGAACGCATGCCCGGCCTGGAGTTGATCTCGCAGATGCGCCCGTCGTTCTCCCAGATCGAGGTGGCAATGTCGGTCGTCAGGATGTCGACGCCGGCGACGTCGAGCCCGATGGCCCTGGCGGCACGCTCGGCGACCTGGCGGTTGTCGGGGTGCACCTGGTCGGTCACGTCGACGGACGTGCCGCCGTCCGACAGGTTTGCATTGCGGCGCAGGTAAACGACTTCGCCGGATTTCGGGACCGACTCGCGGGTGTACCCGAGATCGCCAAGCAGCCGGTTCGCCTGGTCGTCGAGTGCGATGCGCGTGAGCCAGGTATCGTGACCGGAGCCGCGGCGCGGGTCGCGGTTGACTTCGGCCAGCAGTTCTTCGACGTTGCGCACGCCGTCGCCGACCACGTGTCCGGGCACGCGCTGCGCCGCTGCGTGCAGTTTCCCGTCGATGACGAGCAGCCGGTAGTCGTTGCCCGCGATCAGTTCCTCGATGATGACCGACTTGGTGAGCCGGCGGGCCCGCCGGTAAGCGGTGGCGACGTCGCGGCGGTTCTTCATCCCGACGCTGACGGCGGCGCCCATGCTTTCGCTGTTCGGCTTGACCACCACCGGGTAGCCGATGCGTCGCGCCGCCGCCACGGCGTCGCGCACGCTGTAGACCCGCTCGTAACGTGCCATCGGCAGGCCGGCGGCCTCGAGCACGCGATGCGTGTAGGTCTTGTTCGCAGCCAGGTGGCTCGCGATGCTGTTCGTTTGCGTCGTGCTGGTCGCGCTGACTCGCTGCTGGAAGCGGCCTTGCCCGAGAGCGAGGAAGCGGCCGACCAGCTGGGTGACCGGTATGTCGCGCGCGCGGGCGGCGCGCACCAGCGCGCGATCCTGCACGGGCAGGACGATTTCGAGGGCGGAGGCGATGAACTTCGCGAGCTCCGCGGCATGCGCAGGCGGCTCCGTATCGGAGCCCGCCATGGCAGCCGCGTCGGGCGCACCGGCGAGCAGCATCGCTGCCAGGCGGGCGGCGGCAATGACGACCTCGCGGTCCTCGTAGGGGACCACCGCGTCTTCCGGGGCGACCGGCACCAGGCTGTGCGCGCGCACGCAGGCGAACTCGCCCCCCGCCAGGTTCTGCAACTCGATGCAGATGTGCTCGAAGAGGTGACCGATGCCGGCGTCCGTGCTGCCGAAGCAGGCCGGCGCACCGCAGGGCCCGGCGTGCGCGCGCAGGCCGGGCAGGATCTCATGGAGCGAGGCGAGCATGGCCGGCGTGCAGGCATGCGGGCCGGCCTCGTGCCGGCCAGGCCCGAAATGCACGACCGGTTGATGCGAGTAGACGCTCGGGCCGGCGAAGATCGCGCGCGGAGTGCTATCGATTGGCATACCGGTCTGAGGCGGAGAACGACCGTGTTGTTATTGGCTTATCCGTACTCCCGGAGGTGAATCCTACCAGAGCGGCGCACGCTCGGCCGGGTCACCTGCCGCGGCGGCGACGCCGGGCAGGCGACATAAGCTGCGAGCCGGAACCCGGGCTGCGGGTTCAGCGCAGCGCCGGCGCCGGCTTTTGCTCGTGCGCGTAGTGCTCGAGGCTCGAATGGCTGGGGCCGTAGTCCTCGGTTGGTGCCTTCAGCATGTCGGGCTTGTGCTTCTTCGCGTAGTCGAGCACGTGCTTCGGCAGCTTCTCGACCGAGTCGAAGCCGACCATGGTCGAGGTGTACATGCAATGGCCCGGTGCCTGGCCCATCAGCATCCACGGCAGCCAGGGCGTGACGCGATGCCAGGTGCCATGGTAGGGCACGGCGGTCAGCGCCGGATTCAGCAGGTCCGCCTTCCTCACGAAGTAGCGCATCATCTCACTGACCTGCGCCTTCGGCCCCGAGGATTCGCGCGGCCATTTCTCCGGCTGCAGCGGGTTCGGGTAGTTCAGGTGCATGTCGGTCGACAGCACCAGCGTGTCGGCGTCGAGGTCCTGCCACGGGAAGAGGAGCGGAATCTTCGGGAGCTTCGACCGGTCGCCGGCAAAGTCCTCCGGCGCGAGGATCAGGAAGTCGCTGATCGTGTAGTTGAAGGGATCATTCCAGACCTGCACCACTTTCACGGTCTCGTTGGTGTAGGGGTTCTTCCACTCCTCGATGATGTCGGCCGGCTGGCCGTTGCGGGTGAGGCTCGTGTAGAAGATCACTTCCTTGTTGACGCGGCGGATGTCGCCGTTTGGCAGCGGCAGCAGGCGTGTGGCGAGGAAGGTCTGGAAGCCGAGCAGGGGTTTGAGCGCTTCGCCGGGACGCACGCCGAGGACGACGCCGCTGCAGTGGCCGATGCGCTCTCTGGCGGAGTTCATGTCGCCCTGGATGCGGGCCCATGAGTCGCGGTTCCAGCGCGGACTGTTGAAGTCGATCCGGGTCTCGAAAGGGATGATCGCCATCGCGTTGCTTCCTCCGGGAGGCATGAGTGGTCGTGCGGTCCGTGGCGCCGCCCGCGGGGGGCCGCAGTGTAGCGGGGTTCTTCGTCAGCGGGCCCGCCGGATGCATTATCCTTGCGCCGCAAACGCCACAGGGGCGTCAGTGTAGTAGCGGCGGGGCAGGGCCGGCCGGGAGAAGTAACGCGATGTCCGCACCACAGACAGGCCATGGCGCTCGGGGCGTCTGCGCGGCCCGCGCGCTGGCGGAGATTCCGGCGGGTCCCGCGATCCGGGGCGGCGCCGGGTGAGCGCCGCAACCGCCATTGGCGTGTTCGATTCCGGCGTGGGCGGGCTCACGGTCCTGCGCGCGCTGCGCGCGGCGCTGCCTGCAGGGGACTTCCTCTATCTCGGCGACACCGCGCGGCTGCCTTATGGCACCAAGAGCCCCGCGTCGGTCATTCGCTACGCCGAACAGGCGGCCGACGTGCTGGTCGCGGCGGGGCTGCGTTGCCTCGTGGTTGCCTGCAATACGGCGTCGGCCGTGGCGCTCGACGCGCTGCGCCGGCGCTACGCACCGCTGCCGGTGATCGGCGTGGTCGAGCCGGGCGCGCGGGCGGCCTGTGCCGCCAGTCGCAACGGGCGCATTGCGGTCATCGCCACCGAGAGTACCGTGCGGGCCGGCGCCTACGAGCAGGCGATCCGTCGCATCCGCACGGATTGCGACGTGGTCTCGACGCCCTGCCAGCTTTTCGTGGCGCTGGCCGAGGAGGGCTGGATCGACGGCGAAATCGCCGAGGCGGTGGCGCGCCGTTACCTCGGCTCGATGCTGGCCGCTGCGGCCCGCCCGGATGTGCTGCTGCTCGGCTGCACGCATTTCCCGGTGCTGGCGCCGGCTATCGCGAAGATCGCCGGGCCGGGAATCCGCATCGTGGATTCCGCCGCAACTACCGCGGCGGCGGTGAGCGAATCACTGGGCCCGCTGGGCGCGGCCGGTGGCGGGCGGATGCAATTGCTGGCGACCGATGGCGCCGCGCGCTTCGCCCGCGTTGGCCCGGCCTTCCTCGGCGAACCGATCGACCCGGCGCAGGTCGAGATCGTCGATCTCGGCTAGCCGATCTTCGCGGATTCGGCCGGTCGGCGACGATCAAGTCCCTGATTTCTCAGGATCGTCGTGACCCAAGTCTGCACTACAGG
>JAJTYX010000134.1:0-13202 GCA_021462865.1 Gammaproteobacteria bacterium
CCAACCGCTATCGCGCACCGACCTTTAGTGTCTCGGGATTTGAACCGCAACACCTTCCTGCGTATCGAAGGCGTTGCCTGACCGGGGCCGGGTCGGGGCTGCCAGGAGGGCAGCAGCCGCGATTACGACGACAACTTCCTGCGCAGCAACTCGTTGAGCTGGCCCGGATTGGCCTTGCCGCCGGTGGCCTTCATCACCTGGCCGACGAAGAAGCCGAAGAGTTTGTCCTTGCCCGCGCGGAACTCGGCCAGTTGCGCCGGGTTGGCGGCAATCACCTGGTCGATCGCCTGCTCGAGCGCGCCGGAGTCGGTGATCTGGCGCAGCCCCTTTCTCGCGATGATCTCGTCGGCCGTGCCCTCCCCGGCCCACATCGCCTCGAACACCTCCTTGGCGATCTTGCCGGAGATGGTCTGGTCGATGATGCGGGCAAGAAGGCCGGCCAGCGCGCCGGCATCCACCCGGCTCGCCTCGATGGCAGTCGCATCCCGATTCAGCGCTGCCGCGAGTTCACCGACGACCCAGTTCGCCGCGAGCCTGGGTTCGCGTCCACCGAGCGCACCGACGACGCCCTCGAAATAGTCGGCAGTCTCGCGCGCGCCGGTAAGCGTCTCGGCGTCGGCCGGCGCGAGGGCGAATTCCGCCACGAAGCGCGCGGCGCGCGCCTCCGGCAGCTCCGGCAGTTCCGCGCGCGCCTGCTCGACGAACGGCTCGTCGATCACCAGCGGCAGCAGGTCGGGGTCGGGGAAGTAGCGGTAATCGTTCGCCTCCTCCTTGCTGCGCATGGAGCGCGTCTCGTCCCGATCGGGGTCGTACAGCCGCGTCTCCTGCACGACCTTGCCGCCCTCCTCGAGGATCCCGATCTGGCGCTCGATCTCGAACAGGATCGCGCGTTCGAGAAAGCGGAAGCTGTTCAGGTTCTTGATCTCGGCGCGCGTGCCGAGCTTCGCCGCGCCCGCGGCCCTGACGGACACGTTGGCATCGCAGCGAAACGACCCTTCCTGCATGTTCCCGTCGCAGATGCCGATGTAGCGCACCAGCTGGTGGATCTTTCTCATGTAGGCAGCCGCTTCCTTCGCCGAGCGCAGATCGGGCTCCGAGACGATTTCGAGCAGCGGGGTGCCGGCGCGGTTGAGGTCGATGCCGGACTGCCCGTGGAAGCTTTCGTGCAACGACTTGCCCGCATCCTCCTCGAGGTGCGCCCGGGTCAGCCGCACCGTCTTGTGCGAACCGTCGTCCAGGGCAATGGCAACGGCGCCGCCCTGCACGATCGGCAGCTCGTACTGGCTGATCTGGTAGCCCTTCGGCAGGTCCGGGTAAAAGTAATTCTTGCGGGCAAACACCGAGCGGCGGGCGACCGTCGCGCCGACCGCGAGACCGAACTTCACCGCCATGCGCACCGCCGCGCCGTTCAACACGGGCAGCACGCCGGGGTAGCCCAGGTCCACGAGGCAGGCCTGGGTGTTCGGCGCCGCGCCATAGGCGGTCGCCGCGCCGGAGAATATCTTCGTGCGCGTGGCGAGCTGGGCGTGGATCTCCAGCCCGATGACGGGTTCCCAGGTCATCGGCGCGGCTTCCCGGTGGGCACGCCCGTGCCGGCGCCGGCACTGCTGGTCCCTGCCTGCGGCGCCTTCGGCATCTGGCAATGCCAGTCCGTCGCCTTCTGGTACTGGTGCGCGAAATTGAGCACCGTGCCTTCGGCGAAGGCCGGCCCGATCAGTTGCAGTCCGACCGGGAGGTGCCCGGCGAAACCGCAGGGCACGGAGATGCCGGCCAGGCCGGCCAGATTGACGGCGATCGTGTAGATGTCGTTCAGGTACATCTGCACCGGGTCTTCGGTCTTCTCGCCCAGCCGGAATGCGGCGGTCGGCGCCGTGGGCCCGGCGATGAGATCCGCAGCGGCGAACGCCTGGCGGAAATCCTCGGCAATCAGGCGGCGCGCCTTCTGTGCCTGCAGGTAATAGGCGTCGTAATAGCCGGCCGACAGCACGTAGGTGCCCGTCATGATGCGCCGCTTGACCTCGGCGCCGAAGCCCTCCTGCCGCGTGCGCTTGTACAGTTCCTCGAGCGACCCGGCGCCGGCTGCGCGATGGCCGAAGCGCACGCCGTCGAAGCGGGCGAGATTGGAGGAGCACTCGGCCGGCGCCACGATGTAGTAGGTGGGAATCGACAGGTCGAGGTGCGGCAGCGAGACCTCCACGATGCGTGCACCCAGGCTCTCGAACACCTGCAGCGCCTCGCGCACGCGCGCGCCGCACTCGGCATCCAGCCCGGCATCGAAGAACTGTGGCGGCACGCCGATCCGCCGCCCCTGCAGCGAAGCGCCGATCTCCTGCGAGTAGGCGGGAACCGGCACCGCGGCACTGGTCGAATCGCGCGCATCGAAACCCGCCATGGCCTCCATGACGAGCGCCGCGTCCTCGGCGCTCGCGGTGAAGATGCCGGCCTGGTCGAGGCTGGAAGCGAACGCGATCATGCCGTAGCGCGACACCCGCCCGTAGGTCGGCTTGAACCCGGTAATGCCGGTCATCGCCGCAGGCTGGCGGATCGAGCCGCCGGTATCGGTACCCGTGGCCGCCGGCACCAGCCCGGCTGCCACCGCGGCGGCCGAGCCACCGGAAGAACCGCCGGGCGATCGCTCGCGGTCCCAGGGGTTGCGCACCGGCCCGAAGAAACTCGTTTCGTTCGACGAGCCCATCGCGAACTCGTCCATATTGGTCTTGCCGACCATCACCAGGCCCGCGGCGGCCATGCGCTCGACCACCGTGGCATCGTAGGGAGCGACGAATTGCTCCAGCATCTTCGAGCCGCAGGTCGTGCGCACACCCCGCGTGCAGAAGATGTCCTTGTGGGCAAAGGGAATTCCGGTGAGCGGCCCGCCCTCGCCGCGGGCGAGGCGCGCATCGGCCGCGTCGGCAGCCGTGAGCGCCTGCTCGGCAGTCACCGTGATGAAGGCGTTGAGGTCGCCGTTGTGCCGCTCGATCTCCTGCAGGCACTGCTGCACGAGTTCACGGCTGCTGACCTCCCGCTTGCGCAGCAGGCGCGACAGCCCGGCGACGGTCGGACGTTGCATCGGCAGGCCGCCCCCGTTACTCGATCACGCGCGGCACGAGATACAGGCCCTGCTCGGCCTCGGGCGCGTTGCGCTGATAGTGCTCCCGGTGATCGTGCTCGGTGACCTCGTCGGAGCGCAGGCGCTGCGACATTTCGAGCGGGTGCGCCATGGGCTCGACGCCACGGGTGTCCGCCTGCTTGAGCTGGTCGACCAGATCGAGGATACGGGAGAGCTTGCCGACATACTCCGGCACCTCCGCCTCGCTGACTGCGAGCCGCGCCAGGTGCGCAATGTGATCGATGTCCGCCCGGGTGAGAGCCACTGGAAAGTATCTTCCCGATCAGCCGCTTAGACGAAGCGCGGATCATACACTGGCAGTTGTGAAAATACCCTTATCGTTGCTAGAGTACCGCCCGAACTCAGCTTACGGGTTGGCTGAGTCCCCTCGGGTTATCGAGTTGCGCACATGCTGAAGAAGCTGTTGGGCTACTTCTCGAACGACTTATCCATCGATCTCGGCACCGCGAACACGCTGATCTATGTGCGCAGCGAGGGCATCGTCCTCAATGAGCCATCGGTCGTTGCGATCCGCGACGAGCCCGGCCGCGGCGGCAAGAGCGTCGAGGCAGTCGGCACCGAGGCGAAGAACATGCTCGGGCGCACACCCGGCAACATCACCGCCATCCGTCCGCTGAAGGACGGGGTGATCGCGGATTTCACCATCACGGAGAAGATGCTCCAGCACTTCATCCGCAAGGCCCATCCGGGGCGCTACTTCCGTCCGAGCCCGCGCGTGCTCATCTGCGTGCCCTACGGCTCGACCCAGGTCGAGCGGCGCGCCATCCGTGAATCCGCCGAGGGCGCCGGCGCGCGCAAGGTCTTCCTGATCGAGGAGCCGATGGCCGCGGCCATCGGCGCAGGCATGCCGGTGCACGAGGCGCGCGGCTCCATGGTGCTCGATATCGGCGGCGGCACCTCCGAGGTGGCCGTGATCTCGCTGAACGGCATCGTCTACGCCTCGTCCGTGCGCATAGGCGGCGACCGCTTCGACGACGCGATCGTCAATTATGTGCGCCGCAACTACGGCATCCTGATCGGCGAGGCAACTGCCGAACGGATCAAGAAGGACATCGGCTCGGCCTACCCGGGCGACGAGGTGCGCGAGATCTCCGTCAAGGGCCGCAACCTCTCCGAAGGCGTACCCCGCAGCTTCAGCCTCAACAGCAACGAGATCCTCGAAGCACTGCAGGAACCCCTGCAGGGCATCGTCGGAGTGGTCAAAGGGGCGCTCGAGCAGACCCCGCCCGAACTCGGGGCCGATGTCGCCGAGCGCGGCATCGTGCTGACGGGCGGGGGAGCGCTCCTGCGCAATATCGACAAACTGCTGATGGAGGAGACGGGGCTTCCCGTGGTGGTCTCCGACGATCCTCTGACCTGCGTGGCGCGCGGCGGGGGTCGTGTGCTGGAACTGATGGACGAGCAGGGTCCGGGCGTGTTCAGCCTGGACTAGAATCAGGGGGGCAGTGCACTTAATTCCGGAATTTGCGCTGCGCTCGACCGGGCGCGCTGTTGAATTCAGTGCACTGTCCCCCTGATCCATGGCGTTCTCGACACCAGACAGCGAACCACGACTCTTCCGCGGTCCAGGCCCCGGCCTGCGGCTCGTCCTGCTGGTCACGCTGGCCATCGTCCTGATGGTCCTCGACCAGCGCAATCAGCACCTCGTCCGGATCCGCGGCCTGCTCGGGGCCGCGCTCTACCCGCTGCAGCAGGCAGTGGACGCACCCTTCTCCGCTGCCGAATGGGCGCGCGAGACGCTGGCCTCCCGCACGCATCTCATCGAAGAGAACCGGCGCCTCGGCACCGAACTGCTGGTCCAGAGCGGCCGGCTGCAGCGCATGGCGGCGCTCGAGGCCGAGAACACGCGGATGCGCGCCCTGCTCGAATCCACCGCCAAGGTCGGCGACCAGGTGCTGATCGCCGAAATCGTGGCCGTCGACATGGACCGGCTGCGCCATCGCGTCGTGCTCAATCGCGGCAGCAACGACGGCGCCTTCGTCGGCCAGGCGCTGATCGATGCGCAGGGCGTCGTGGGCCAGATCACCCGCGATCGCGGCACGAGTTCCGAGGCGCTGCTCATCACCGACCCCGATCACGCGGTCCCGGCCGAGGTGGTGCGCACCGGCCTGCGGACCATTGCCGTCGGCACCGGCGACATCGAGCGCCTGTCCCTGCCGTTCATGGCACGCAGTGCCGACGTGCAGCCCGGCGACCTGCTGGTGAGCTCGGGACTCGGAGGCGCATTCCCCGCGGGCTACCCGCTGGCAACCGTCACCGAGATCCGCCGGGACACGGGCGAGCCGTTTCTCACCGTCAGCGCCCGGCCCGTCGCCGCGCTCGATCGCGTGCGTGAAGTGCTGCTGGTGAGTCCACGGCCCCAGCCGCCCGCTGCGCCCGCCACTACCCCGGCGTCGCCTGCCGAACCGGGCAGCGCCAATGCGGCGGCGCCCGCTCCCGACACGGCACCGGCGACCGACGCGCCCGCTCCCGACACCGGCCCAGCGCCTGCCGCAGCGGACCGCCCGACCGACCAGCCCGCTGCAACGGGGCCTGCCACGGGAACCCCTGCAGAATGAGTCGCGCACGCACGAGCCCGCTGACGCTTTGGCTGACGCTCATTGCTGCAATGCTGCTCGCCATCGTGCCGTTGCCCGAGGTCCTGGAACCGTTTCGCCCGCCCTGGGTCACCATGGTGGTGATCTACTGGTGCCTGATGTGGCCGCGGCTCTGCGGCATACTGACCGCGTTTCTCGCCGGGATCGTCCTCGACGTCCTGTTCGGCAACCTCCTCGGCCAGCACGCACTGGCTCTCAGCGTCGTCGCCTTCCTGACGCTACGCTTTCATCTGCAGATCCGCATCTTCCCCCTCTGGCAGCTCACCATGACCGTCTTCATGCTCCTGACGATCGACGCGTTTCTCGTGTTCTGGATCGACGGCATCGCGGGCACGGTCACCGGCGGGATCGACCGCTGGACCCAGGTGCTGGCCGGTGGGGTCGCCTGGGCACCGCTGATGGCGCTGCTCGACGGGATCCGGCTGCGGGCCGAGAATCGCAACAAGCGTTTCGTCTGAGCCTGGGGCGGACATGGCAGCGGTACGCATCAAGGATCACTGGGCCGAGCAACGCCTGTTCCTGACCCGTCTCGTGGTGGCGGCGAGCTGCGTCGGCATACTGACCGCGGTCGTGCTGACGCGACTCGTGCAGTTGCAGATCGTCCAGTACGACTACTTCTCCGCGCAGTCGCAGGGCAACCGCATCCGCATCGAGCCGGTGCCTGCCACCCGCGGCCTGATCCTCGACCGCAATGGCCGCGTGCTGGCCGAGAACCAGGCGAGCTTCGGCCTGGAACTGACCCCCGAGCAGGTTCCCGACATCGACGACACCCTGGGCCGGCTGGCCGACCTCGGCCTGCTGAAAGCCGATGAACTCCCGGAGATCAGGCGCATGATCAATGCGCGGCGGCGCTTCGACACGATCGCGATTCGCGAACACCTCAATGACGAGGAAGTCGCCCTGTTTGCCGTCAAGCGACCGTATTCCGACGGCGTGGAGATTCGCGCGCGGTTGTCGCGCTTTTACCCGTACGGGCCCGCACTGGCCCACGCGCTCGGCTATGTCGGCGGCATCAGCGCCGATGACCAGCGCGAGATCGACGCGATCGCCTACGCGGGCACCTCCCACATCGGCAAGGTTTCCGTCGAACGCGCGTTCGAGCGCGAGTTGCACGGCAACGTCGGCCGCGAACAGGTGCTCGTCAACGCCCGTGGCCGCAGCCTGCAAACCCTGGAGCGGCAGAGCGCGCTGCCCGGCCAGGACCTGGTGCTCGGGCTCGACCTGGACGCGCAACTGGCGGCCTGGGCCGGACTCGCAGGCCGGCGCGGTGCGGTCGTCGCCATCGACCCCGCCAACGGCGAAGTGCTGACCTTCGTCAGCTCGCCCGCCTTCGATCCGAACGCGATCAGCGCAGGCCTGAGCCGCAAGGCCTACAGCGCCCTGCTGGAGGATATCGACAAGCCGCTCCTGAACCGCGCCCTGCGTGGCACCTATCCGCCGGGCTCGACCATCAAGCCGATCATCGCGCTGGCTGGCCTGGCCGAGGGAGTCACCACAGCGGAGGACCGGGTCGCCTGCCGCGGTTACTTCATGCTGCCCGGAAGCCAGCATCGCTATCGTGACTGGAAGCCCGAGGGGCACGGCATGGTGGACCTGTACTCGAGCATCGAGCAGTCCTGCGACGTCTATTACTACACGCTGGCGCGCAACCTCGGCATCGAGCGCATGGCAGCCTTCCTCGGCAAGTTCGGCCTGGGCGGCCTCACCGGCATCGAGCTTCCCGGCGAGCGCGGCGGCCTCGTGCCCACGCCCGCCTGGAAACGCCGCGCGTTTTCGCGCGCCGCCAACCAGGTCTGGTTTCCGGGTGAAACGGTGATCGCCGGGATCGGCCAGGGTTACCTGCTGGTGACGCCACTGCAACTGGCGACCGCCACGGCAACCATCGCCGCGCGCGGGCAGCGCTTCGAACCGACCATGCTCCACGCCCTGCGCGACCCGATCACCGGCGCCGTGACCCCGGTCACCGCCGGAACGCTCGCGCCCGTCACCGTGCCGGATGCGGCGTACTGGGACCATGTCATCGAGGGCATGCACCGCGTCATGCAAGGCGCACGCGGCACCGCGCGCGCCGTCGGCCTCAACGCGCCGTTCCAGATGGCCGGCAAGAGCGGCACGGCCCAGGTGTTCAGCATCGCGCAGAATGAGAAGTACAAGGCCGCCGAAGTGGCCGAGCGGCTGCGCGACCACGCGCTGTTCGTCGCCTTCGCGCCGCTGGAGCAGCCGCGGATTGCGGTCGCGGTGGTGGTCGAGAACGGCGAAAGCGGCAGCAAGATCGCGGCGCCCATTGCCCGACAGGTCATGGAAGCCTACCTGCGGAAGGGCGGCGCATGAGCAGCTCGCGCGACGATGCCAGCTCGCGGCTCACGGTCTTTGGCCGGATCCTGCGCTGGGCGCACATGGACCCGCCGCTGCTCGCCGGCATCGTCGGCATGCTGGTGCTGGCAAGCATCGTGCTCTACAGCGCCAGCGGCCAGAGTCTCGCCCTGATGCAGGCGCACGCGGGCAAGGTCGCCGTGGCGCTCGCGGCCATGCTGTTCGCCGCGCGGGTCGACCCGGTCTGGCTGCGGCGCGGGGCCCCGTGGCTTTATCTCGCCGGCATCGGGCTGCTGGCCCTCGTGCTGGTCACCGGCGACATCGCCAAGGGCGGCCAGCGCTGGCTCGATTTCGGCATTCGCTTCCAGCCGTCGGAGATCATGAAACTCGCCGTGCCGTTGACCCTGGCACGGGTGCTGCACGACCGGCCGCTGCCGCCGTCGTTTGCGCTCATCGTCGGCAGCCTGCTCATCGTCCTGGTGCCGACCGCGCTGATCGCGGTGCAGCCCGATCTCGGCACCGCCGTCCTGATCGTGCTGACCGGCGTTACCGCGATCTTTCTCGGCGGCCTCGGCTGGCGCTACATCGCAGGCGGTGTGGCGGCGGCCCTGGCCGGGGCCCCGGTCCTGTGGATGGTGATGCACGACTACCAGCGCAATCGCGTACTCACCCTGTTCGACCCGGATCGGGATCCGCTGGGCGCCGGCTACCACATCATCCAGTCGAAAATCGCCATCGGCTCGGGCGGACTGTTCGGCAAGGGCTGGCTCAACGGCAGCCAGGGCCAACTCGAGTTTCTGCCCGAGCGCTCCACCGATTTCATCTTCGCCGTGATCGGCGAGGAGTGGGGGCTCATGGGCGTCCTGGCGCTGTTCGCGCTCTACCTGTTCGTGATCGGCCGGGGCCTGTTCATCGCGCTGACGGCTCCCGACACCTTCACGCGACTGCTGGCCGGCACGCTGTCGATCACCTTCTTCTGCTACGTGTTCGTCAACACGGCGATGGTCACCGGGTTGCTGCCGGTGGTCGGCGTGCCGTTGCCACTGGTCAGCACCGGTGGCACGTCCATGGTGACGCTGCTCGCCGGGTTTGGCATCCTGATGTCGATTCACACCCACCGAAAACTGGGCGACGCGGTGCGCCGATGACCATGAACAGACTGACCCCGTGGACTGCGCTTCTTCTGCTTGCGGCCTGCCCGTGGCCGGGCCACGCAGCGGAGACGCTCGACGTCCAGCGGCCGGAGGTGCAGGCCTACGTCGCAGAACTCGCCCGTGATCATGGCCTGGACGCCGATTACCTGCGCACCACCCTCGGCGGCGCAGAAATCCAGCAGAGCATCCTCGAAGCGATCGCGCGCCCGGCCGAACGGGTCAAGACCTGGCGCGAGTACCGCGCGATCTTCCTGACGCCGGACCGCATCGCCGCGGGCGTCACCTTCTGGCGCGAGCACGAGGCGAGGCTGGCCCGGGTGGCGGAGAAAACGGGAGTCCCGGCCGAGATGCTGGTCGGCATCATCGGCGTGGAGACCTATTTCGGCAGCCGCACCGGGCGCTACCGCCTGCTCGACGCCCTCACGACACTTGCGTTCGACTACCCGCCGCGCAGTAGCTTCTTCCGCTCGGAGCTTACGCAGCTGTTCCTGCTCGCGCGCGACGAGTCACTGGACCTCGGCAAGGCTCTCGGATCCTACGCAGGTGCGATGGGCGCACCACAGTTCATGCCGAGCAGCTATCGGGCCTACGCCGTGGACGGTGACGGCGATGGCCGGCGCGACCTGTTCGACAGCTGGGATGACGTGCTGGCGAGCGTCGCCAACTACTTCGTCGCCCACAAGTGGCGCAGCGGCGAGGCGGTGGTCACGCGCGCGACGCTGGCCACAGCGAGCGCCCATCGCCCGGAGGACAACACACTGTCCGCCACATCGACCGTGACCGGGCTGAAGACGCAGGGCGTGCGTTTCTCGACCGACATGCCCGCCTCGGCACCGGCCGGGCTGCTGGCCTTCGAGGGCGACGACGGGCTCGAGTACTGGGTCGGCTTTCACAACTTTTACGTGATCACCCGTTACAATCGCAGCACGATGTACGCACTCGCCGTGTTCCAGCTTGGCCAGGCCATCGGCGAAGCCTTTCGCGCCAGCCGGCCCGACGCCGCGCCCGGACTCTGACGCGGAGCGCGGGAAGTTGCTGTCCACCGCGATTCGTCCTCAAGGTCTCCTGATCGCTGCGCTGGCCGCCCTGCTTGCCGCCTGTGCCACCACCGAGCCCCAGACCAGAGGGCCGGCACTGCCCGAGCCGAAAATGGCAAGGGCACGGATCCCCGGCGTCACCCCGCCTCGAGCGCCCGACGCCAGCGAGCCGAGGTCCGCGAGCGGCAACCCGCCCTTCTACGAGGTCATGGGCCAACGCTACTACGTGCTGCCGGAAAGCGCGGGTTACAGCGAGCAGGGAATCGCGTCGTGGTACGGCCGGGAGTTCCACGGCCGGCCCACTTCCAGCGGCGAGACCTACGACATGTACGCGCTGACCGCGGCCCACAAAACGCTCCCGCTGCCCACCACCGCGCGTGTCACCAACCTGGACACCGGCAAGTCCATCATCGTTCGCATCAATGACCGCGGCCCCTTCATGAAGGGGCGCCTGATCGATCTCTCATACGCCGCAGCGCGGGATCTCGGCTTTGTCAGCGCCGGCACGGCGCAGGTCGAAGTTCAGGCACTCGTCGGGCCGGCGGTGGCGGGCGAGGCCGCCACCGGCACCATATACGTCCAGATCGGCGCCTTCAGCCAGCCCGACAACGCCGAAGCACTGCGACGGCAACTGCAACAGCAGGGTTTCGCGAACGCCGTCGTCCGCTATGATGGACAAGTCGAACCGGCGCTCTACCGCGTGCGCATCGGGCCGGTAAAGAACGCGGCCGAGTACGATGCGGTGGCTGCACGGGTCGACCGCCTCAATCTCGGCAAGCCGCGGCTGGTACTCGAGGCGCCCGCTGCCGGCGGCGCCATGCCGGGCGGCTGAGCGGCCCCTTTAAGGCAATTCGGAGCGCGACCATGAGAACCTCGCCGGGAGCCATCGGGCTTCTTGCCCTGCTGCTTTTCTGCACTGCCGCGACGGCGGCATTGCCGGCCGTTCCGCCACCCCCGGAGATCGCGTCGAAGAGTTACGTGCTCATCGACTTCGCGACCGGCAAGGTGCTCGCCGCGCGCGATGAAAACACGCGCATGGAGCCGGCGAGCCTCACCAAGCTGATGACCGCCTATGCCGTCTACAAGGCGCTGCAGGCGGGAGCGGTCAAGATCACCGACGAAGTACGGGTGAGCGAGCACGCCTGGCGCACCGGGGGCGCGGGCTCGGGTGGCTCCACCACGATGCTGCCGATCAACAGCTCCGCCCCGATGGAGGTCATGCTCAAGGGCATGATCATCCAGTCCGGCAATGACGCGAGCATCGCGCTCGCGGAACATGTCAGCGGCTCGGAAGAAGCCTTTTCGGACGTCATGAACCGGCATGCGCAGGAACTGGGCATGACCAACAGTCATTTCGTCAACAGCACCGGGCTGCCGCACCCCGATCACTACACCTCGGCCGCCGATATCGCGAAGCTGTCGCGCGCCATCATCGCGGAGTTCCCCGAGCACTACCGCTGGTACTCCGAGAAGGAATTCGTCTTCAACAACATTCGCCAGGGCAATCGCAACCTGCTCCTCTATCGCGACCCCACGGTGGACGGCATCAAGACGGGGCACACCCAGAGCGCGGGCTACTGCCTCGCGGCCTCCGCCAGGCGCGACGACATGCGGCTGATTTCAGTCGTCATGGCGATGGAGAGCGAGCAGGCCCGGGCCAAGGCATCGCAGGAGCTCCTGAACTACGGCTTTCGCTTCTACGAAACCCGCAGGGTTCAGCAGGCCGGTGAGCAGATCGCGCAATCACGCGTCTGGAAAGGCGTGGCGGAAACGGTCGGCCTGGGTGTCAACGCCGACCTCTGGCTCACAATTCCCCGCGGCACCGCCGACCAGCTCAGCAGCAAACCGGAGGCACCCCGTGACCTGATTGCGCCGGTCGCCCAGGGCCAGCCGGTCGGCAGCCTGCGGATCGAACTCGCCGGCGAACCGCTCGCCGAGACGCCTCTCGTGGCGCTGGCCGGCGTGGAGGAAGGGTCGCTGTGGCGCCAGGCGGTGGACACCGCGCTGCTCTGGTTCGAGTAGGACAGCGCCGGGTTCCCGCGCCGACCATGGCGCAGTCTCTGCCCATCGCCTACCTGAACGGCCGCTTTCTGCCGGTCGCAGAAGCGCGCATCTCGCCGCTCGATCGCGGCTTCCTGTTTGCGGATGCCGTGTACGAGGTGATCGCGGTCTACGACGGCCGGCCGCTGCTGCTCGACGCGCATCTCGCGCGGCTCGCACGCAGCCTGGCC
The DNA here is from genome assembly GCA_021462865.1 of Gammaproteobacteria bacterium. GTDB lineage: Bacteria > Pseudomonadota > Gammaproteobacteria > Steroidobacterales > QUBU01. The sequence goes on from JAJTYX010000134.1 coordinate 12,463, forward strand.
GAACTGCGTATCGCCAATCCCCACGCGGAGGCCGCCTGGCGCGACATCGTCGCGCAGCTGGTCGCACGCAATCGCGAGGCGGGCGCAGGCGCGGACATGGGCATCTACGTACACGTCAGCCGTGGCGCCGATCGTGGCCGCGACCACCTGCTCCCGACCGGACTCACGCCGACTGTTTTTGCCATGGCGAGCCCGCTGGGCCCAGCCGATCCCGACACGCCGGGGGTGAGTGCCATCACGGGACCCGACCCCCGCTGGGCCCGCTGCGACATCAAGAGCACGGCGCTGCTCGCCAACGTGCTGCTGCGCGAAGCCGCTCGCCAGGCAGGCGCCGGCGAGTACATCATGCTGCGCGACGGCTTCGTCACCGAAGGCGCCGGCAGCTCGGTCGTCATCGTCGAGGGCGGCACGCTGGTGAGTCGCGCCGACAGCACCGCCATCCTGCCGGGCACGACACTGCGGCTCGTCAGGGAAGTGGCGGCCACGGCCGGCTTCGGCTACCGTGAGGAATCGATCCACGAGGCGCGCCTGCGCGCGGCGGATGAGATCTGGCTGACCGCCGCGATGCGCGGCGTTGCGCCGGTCACCCGCCTCGACGGAGTGCCGGTCGGCGCCGGCGTACCGGGACCGGTGTGGCGCGTGGTAGCCCAGGCGGCGCTCTCAACCGGTCGATGCAACGCGAGCATGAAGAACGTTCGCCGGTGTGTCAAAACCGAGCGTCTCGCGCGGTCGCTGATTGA
>JAJTYX010000135.1:0-27966 GCA_021462865.1 Gammaproteobacteria bacterium
AAGGCGATCCATCGGGTGAGCCATTGCCCCAAGGCTCTGGGTGCGCCGGTTGGCGCCATGGCTGACATGGCCCGCGGGGAGCGGGCGAGTGCAGACCGCGTTGCACGGTCCGAGGTTTTGACGCGCCTGGGAGCCCGTCACGTGGGGTCGTCACTTGCGACAGCCCCGGCAAAACGCTCGTGCACTGGGGCAACGTGCGCGTCGTCACTACTGGCTGGCGCCGCGTAGTGACGACGCGGTTGGCGCAGCGGGCTGGGGCAGTGCGCGGGCGCGATTGCAGCAGCGGCGTCTCGGCTGTTGCCGCTACGGTCCCGCATGCTCGACTGGGGCAGGGCAGTCGCTTCGTCTCCGAAGCCTGACGCGTATCTCCAGACCTTGCGGCCGCCGGTTTTCAGGAGATGAGGCCGGCGTATGCGCCCACGGGTGCGGGCAGGGGCGATGCGGTGTCGGGCATCAGCCGGGCTGACTCAGCCAGCGTAACCGGGAACGATCCTGCGCCAACGTCTTCCGGACCGCAACTGCAGTGGTCGACTGCGGCAGGCACACGTCGGCCAGGCATTCGACAACGTCGTCAGCACTGCGGACGGCCGGACAGCCCTCGGTTCGTGCAGGCGACTTACCCACCGCCGCGCGAGTCTTGCGTTGGAGGCGCCGATCGCGCGGCCGTGGATAAGCCTCCTCGTTCCGAGTGCGGAATGCAGCTATGGGCCGGGTGGCGAAACGCGCCTGACGATCTTGCCAAGGTACAGATCGGCAGGTTTGTCGAACAGCGGATCGCCCGGCACGCGGATGGGACCCACGAGCGACCCGACGGCAAGCCCGCGCAGTGCGCCAGCCGTGAGCCTCCTGACGAAGAGGTCGAGGTCCAGAGCATTCCCCTGGAGCTTGCGAGCTGAAGTTTGGCTCGTGTGGAACTCATGAATGACGAGTACCGCACGCGGCGCCTCAAGCTGTCGCGCCCAGGCAAGACTGCCGGCAACGGCCGTCAACAACTGGTATCGCAGTAGACGAAGCGGAGGCAACCCTCGCCGGGGGAGGAGGCAGTAGGGACGTCGCGAGATCACGCACCCTATCAATGCCACTGCCGCGCCCGCGCTCGAGAATGCGATCGAGCGCATCTGCGAGGGTGTCAGGGACCAGTTGATCGAATGGCTCGTCGGCCTTCGCTTCGATGGTCAGGGCCAGTGGCGCACTGCCTGAAACCGCCCGTACTGCCAAGTCCGCATTGCGTACTTCGCCGACGCGCTTATCGAATGCAAGTCGCGCCTCGGGCTCACCGTTCTCCAGCACTGCGGACTGCGTATCCGGGTGTGATGAGAGCAATGCCACAAGTTCATCTGGCACTGAAACAGAACCGGACTCGACCCACGCCCGGGCGAACTCCTTCGCACTGCGGCCGTCCCGCCATTGGTTGGCACCGCCCTTCGGTGGCGCGCATCGAAACCAATCTTCGACGGAATGAATGAGTTGGCCGTTCTTGGTGATGCGCACGGGCGTTCAGAAGATCACGTTGTCATCGGTCCACGCCACCGAATCTCGCGACGCGAACACCGCCGCATCGAAGATACAGGGCAGTACACCGCTGCGCTCGCAGAGAGCTTGAATGCCATCCGAGATGAAACGGTAGTAGTTGTCGTCCCCCAGCGCTGTAGCCGTCAGGCGCACTGGGAACCCGAACTCGTTCAGCCAGTCGGTCAGGCGACTGTCGATCGGGATCTCGTAGCGGGTCAGTCCCAAGGACTGCAACAGGTTACGGGACTGCTTCGGTCCGAAGCCGAGGAAGTGCTCCTGAATATGCCGCGCCACCTCGATTTCGATGTCCCTTGGTACCAACTGCGTCAGCCGATTGCACTGGACGAGCGTGTCGGTCCACAAGCCATCTTCGAGAATCTCCAGGTTCTGGGCGAGCTCGGTCGCGATCTTGTCGGCGAACCGGATTCCTCCCGCTTTCTTGAGGACCTTCACGATCAGGACGCCGGCATCGCGTGCCTGGTGGACGGTCGGGTACGTAAGGGGAAACGGATTCAAGCGGATGAACCGTGCCACGTGGCTCTCGGGCCCCGATTTCTGCCGGGTGGTTAGCCGCATAGAGACCATAGCCCGCCAGAAGCGCTCCTTGGTGACGGCTGGCTTCGTCTGAGCGAGATTGTGTCGCTGACGCGCGCGGATCAGCGCACTGCCCGCCTGACCGGCGACAAGCGCCTTGACGCGAGCAACATCCTTGCTGCCGATCTGCCAGTGCAGCTTCATCTCACGGTATCGCGGTAGGAGAGTGCGGTTCTGGGTAGCGAGGCCAATGGCACCGTCCAGTGTTGATGTACGAGGATGCATCGGCATCATTGCATCGTTGATTCCGGTGCTTGTCGGCTGCGAAGGCAACTACATGCACAACGACGCCAAGTGGGCTTTCAGTGTCTTGCATAGGCTTCTTCCTTCCAGCGATCCGGTCTGCACGCATAGGTGCAGGCAGCTCACCTACCGCCGTACGCGTCTTGCGTTCGAGAAGTGGCCCCGCGCAGTTGGACAGTTTCTCGGGATTCTTAAGTGTGTAGCTCTGCGGGTTATGCCGCCAGTTTCAGCGGCCGATTGAAGTATGCCTCGTCCGGCGTGCGACGGTCGATGCTGCTGTGCGGACGACGACTGTTGTAGAAGTCGACGTAGGTCGCGATCTTGGTTCGCGCTTCAGACACCGTCTCGTAGGCATGCAGATACACGTGCTCGTACTTGATCGTCTTCCACAGTCGCTCGACGAAGACGTTGTCGCGCCAGCAGCCTTTGCCGTCCATGCTGATCCGGATGTGGTGCCGGCGCAGGACATCGATGAACGACGACGCCGTGAATTGACTGCCCTGGTCAGTATTCATGATCTCGGGCGCGCCGTAGCGGGCGATCGCCTCGTTCAGCGCCTCCACCGCGACGTCAGCGGCCAGGCTGATCGATACCCGGAACGCCAGCACCCGTCGGGTGGCCCAGTCGACCACCGCGGTCAGGTACACGAAGCCACGCCGCATCGGGATGTACGTCGTATCCATCGCCCAGACCTGGTTCGGGCGGTCGATCGTCATTCCTCGTAGCAGATATGGGAACACCGGATGCTCTCGATCACGACCGCTGGTCCGCGGCTTCTGGTAGAGCGCTTCGATGCCCATCTTGCGCATCAGCGTCGTGACATGCTTGCGCCCTACGGCGAAACCCTCCCGGTTGAGCAGGTCACGCAGCATCCGGCTGCCCGCGAACGGATGCTCCAGGTGCAGCTCGTCGATCCGGCGCATCAGCACCAAGTCCTCATCCGAAGTCGGCTGCGGACGGTAGTACACCGACGAGCGCGACAGGTCGAGCAATTGTGCCTGGCGCACGATCGGCAGCGGGTGCGTCGAATCGATCATCGTTTTGCGCTCGCATCGCTTACGCGACCGAGCGCGCCGGCCAAAAAATCATTCTCCAGCGTCAACTGCCCGATCTTCGCGTGCAGCGTCTTGACGTCGGGGCCAGCGTCACGCTTGTCGGCCGCCGTCGCGAACACCTCGGCCGCGCGCTCCAGCAGCTCCAGTCGCCATTGCCCGATCTGGTTCGGGTGCACCTGGTACCGCTCGGCCAGCTCGACCAAGGTCTTCTCACCCCGGATCGCCGCCAAGGCCACCGTCGCCTTGAACTTCGCTGAATGGTTCCTGCGTGGTCGTTTCATGCTCTCTGCTCCTCGGCGTCCAAGCGCCATTAAAGCAGAGCTACCCACCTATCCCCCCGTCCAGTTTTGCGGAGCCACTTCTTTCGAGGCGCCGATTGGGCGCCCGCGGATGAACTCGTATGTCTTGGGCATCTTGTTGCTACTGCTCAGAATCGTCGAACGCCAACGTGCCAGTCACCGCTTGTCGCAATTCCTCAATCAGACGGCCAAGCGCGGGATATCGGTGGCAGACCTCGGAGACGTTGACGTAGTAGCCGGGCATCACATTCTTCTCGACGCCACGAAGCCGGACGTTGATCGACTGCCCGGCGCGTGCCTGCGTTTCGGCCAGGCAAACGGCCCAACCCACCTTCTCGCGCCAGAGCAGATCGCCCAGCTTATGGGTGATGCCGCGCTCTCCCTGGCCCCGCATCTCCGACTCCCACACCGGCAGCAAAGTGCGCTCGATCTCGCAGAGGAGCCGACTCACGGTCGGCGCGACATGCGCGACGTACGACCTGGCGTCCTCGATCCGGATCTTGCCGAGTAGTCCGGCAATGCGGTCAGGTTTCGCTGAGGCGAGCAGTTGTGGCGCGGCGAACACTTCCCTGAGCGCAACCGCCTTGTCGATCTCGGTACCGACGCCATGCCAATTTGCGCCACCCAGCGTCGCCACCAAGACCAGCCACAGGGTTCCATCGCCGACGACGTCGTCGAAGGTATCCTTCTTTCCGTTCTGAGCGTATCGCTGCTCGACAACACTCAGTAGGCCTCCCGACCCAGCGCCCCTGCTGCGGAACAGTATCGAAAAGATCTCCAGCGCCCACGTTTCCGCAAGCTCCTCCGTCACCCAGCCCCTGCGTTGGCCGCGTAACGCAACTGCAAGCGGGAACGACACCGCCTGCACCATCTGCGTAGCCGTGCAACGCTCAGCGAATGCAGCCGCCGACATTTCCGTCAGAAACGTATTGATCTGCGCGGCCAGGCGCTCTCGAAACCGTGCCTCGATGGGCGGCGCTTCGGAACCAACTCCGGGCTGCTCCGACTTGGCCTGCTGTTTCGGCTTGGTGGGCCCCTCCGGCATCTGCCCTTCGTCGATGTCCTCGTCCCCTGCAGCTGCAGGTGTCCGGGCATCTTCAGTCTCAGCCTCGAACAAGAGTCTAAGAATGCCGGTCAGCGACAACGACCCTGGTCGCGCGGACCCGAGGTGGGGCAGGGCCTCGTGCGACTCCTCGAGGTGGACGATCAGGTCGTTGGGATTGACGGGCGCCGAAGGCGCATCGTCTTTGGTCTTGCGGTCGGCCCTCCCGAAGGTTGGGTCGCGGAAAGATGAGGTGTCGTTGAACAGGGCCTGTGCAACCTCCTGGAGTTCATCGAGCATCTGGCGCTGCTCGGCAGAACTGCCATTGCGGTCCAGTCCTTTGAATGGCTCCAGAAGCCGTGCCGCCTGACTGGCATGTTCAAGTGAAGCGACGTCGTCTACCCAACGCGGGCCTGTCGCCCAAGTGTCGGCGCCGATGGTCACGACGACCGAGGCAAACACCGTCGCTGCATCCAAGCCGTCAATCAGCGCGCACGTCCAATGTCCGGCTGATTCGGGGGACCGTGACATCGGCACTCGGCGCCCGCCAAGCAACAGTTCGACAAGTGCGCTGAGATCAGGCGCTGGAACAATGTCTGCGTGCAAACAGCGGGACAAGTTGTCCCATTGCAGACTCTTGAGAACGAATGGCTGGTTGTGGGCAGGAGGCTCCGTGCCGTGGGTGGGCCGTGGCGTCAGGATTTCGGCAGGTGTTTGTCCAGGGGCAGCCCACAGCTTCAACGCGGATTCGAAGCCCCCCGCATCGGGCTGGTCGTAGACGACAACGGCTTCGATGTTGCCACCGCTTTCCGGCGCAACAAGCCACGCGACTGCGGAACAGTTCGCGGACCCCATCGCTGCTGCCGGACCATCGGCACCCTCGAACCAATAGAGCTTCGCGTGCAGCGGACGCTCTGGGGGAGCGGCGACCAACCGCAGTTCGAGCGGCAAGTCCGCGAGCCTTTCGGGGACGAAACTGGCCGAAGACGGCGTCAGCGCAACGGTAGCGCGCGTCACGCCGAACGTCGCGTTCGCCCAGCGCAAGAACGCCCCGGACTCGTCTGTTGAACCGGTGAGGATCTTCACCTCATCGAACCGCCGCCCACCCCAGCGCCGAGCAAGCTCAGCCGCCAGGGAGTTGTTCTGACGGCTGTGAAGCATGGGACTGGCTTCGATGCTTGCCGCCGGGGTCAGGCTCAGCCAGGGCACATCCTTGATCCGACGTACGGCATCACGCTCCAGATCGCCGTGACACCATGCCAGCACATCGTCGAGGAAGGGATGAAGCCAACCGCCCTTGTCCGGGTGGTCGGGACCGATCATCCAAGCAGTTCCAAGTTCCTGGTTGCCGCCCCAGCCTGAACTCGTGACGTTCCCGCTGCCAAGCATCACGACCCCGTCCTTCGGCCCCAGCCGGAGGAAGACCTTTGGGTGAAACGCCCCGGGGACATTGGCGCCGGCGAGTAGATAGTGCCTTCCGAGATGCCAGAGCTGTCCGACCGAAGACTGGATCGACGTGTCGATCTGGCTCTTGTCGCCGAGCACCAGGATGTCGCTGGAGCGCCCAGCCCACAGATCGGGCAGGACAACCTGCTCGAAGAAGATCGGATCGAAGGAATAGGTCAGCAGGAGTGCCTTGTGGAATGCGCGCTCGCGGCAGAACAGACGGGGGTTCAAGCTGCCATCCCTTCGGCTAGGACCTTGTAAGCGCGCTTCAGCACAACTTGGCCATCAGCGGTTATGCCCTTCGAGTCAATCAACTTGAGCTGGCTGAGCCAGCCCAGCGCTTGCTGGATACGGGACGCCGTCCGTCCCGCCACGAACCCCTTGCCACGCGCGAACCACTTGTTCCCCTCAGCGGTCAGCAATGCGACGTCACGCCGCAGGTCCACCTGCAAACGGGACCAAGTGATCTGTAGATGCTGCTGAACGGTACGGAATGCCAGTTCCGCCGCGACCTCGCGCAAGGGACGGTTCTCGCGCCGGAGCCGTTCCAGCTCAGGAAGCACGACATCGCGCATTCCCAGGCGCCGCCAACCCTGGTACGACAGTCCGCCGTATTCGACTACGTTCTCGCGCACCGCATCACCGACGCGAATCGCCGCCATGATCCAAGCCACGACGGCCAATGAAAGCGCGCCTGCGCCTGATTTCAGGGCGCGCCTGTAGAGCAGGGGCTCAATCAGTTTGTCCGGCCAGCGCGCAATGCCCGTCGTCGTTCCACCCGCGGCCGATAGGCGGCTGCGCAGACGGTCCTCCAGGCCTCGGAACGTCAGGTCCGTCACCGACTCGCCGGAGGAGATGATGCCCAGGTCACGCAGCGCAGAATCGTGCTCCTCGACACGTTCCATCAGGGCCGCGATCACGGCGTCTCTGTCGGCTCCCGCGAGACCTCCATCCGGCTGTCCCAGGATTTCACCCATCACCGCAGCGAGCACACTTTCTTGCGTGACAGCGATGGCATCTCGCACGCAGTAGGTAGCCCAGCCGTCCGCTACCTGGTCGATCAGTGGTTCGCCGAAACGGTCCGCAGAGCACACCGTGTCGAAGAAGTTGCTCTCGCTTGGCTGAGCCTTCAGCTCGCTGGCTAGCGCGAGCAGGCTCGCGTAGGTGCCGATCCGCGCCCGCTCCTTGGGCAAGGGCGCGGCCGGCACGATGGCCGATAGCAGCAGGTCGCGCTCGTCATCGGGAATCTGGTCGATCCGTACGACAGCGCCGAGCTCTCGCAGATCGTCGACCGACACCTCTGCGAGATCATCCTGGAGGATGAGGCGTTCGACGACCGGAATCCTTTCGAGTCGCCGGTTGACCGATTGAGCCAAGGGAAGACCGCGCTCGAAGACCAACCCCGGTACGGCGTTGTCACGCATCTTGCTGATGCCAAGCTGGTCGGATGGGCCGGTATAGATGGTCGACGCAGGCGACTTCACCAGGCTCGAAATCTGGACTCGTGGCTCGCCCTTTGCGAGTCGCTCGAGTGCCTCGTCGGAACCAATCAACCCGCTGAGTGAAGGCGCGTGAACAAGGTTGCTCAGCACCAGGGCCGACTCGATGCGCGCCGCGAAGTCCGTGAAGGCCTGCCAGCTGTCAGCCCTGCCGGTTTGACCATATCGATGGATCAGCCAGGCCCGGAATGCCAGGTAGCGAACCGAGGGCGTCACGGTGGTGACCCCGTCGAGCAGGGTGCCTCCGATGAATTGAACCGGGAGGCGCAGGCCAAGCAGGTCCAAGCCACCCGTGATGACAGCCCCGCTATTGATCCAGTCGGGCGGTTGGAGGGTCTTGCCTATATCCATGGATTCGAGCGGTGCAGGGCGCCTATCCACCGCCGCGCGAGTCTGGCGTAGGAGGCGCCGATCGCGCAGCCGTGGATAGGGCCGATTGGCATGGCACGCCCATGGGACTGCCAATGCATCTTGAGGTCAGACAGCATTACCGCTCGGGCCACGCGTCACCTCGAAATTCCTCGCCACGATCGTCCGAGAAAGCAGCTCTCGCGGCACGCAGTCGGCAAATTTGATGGCCTCGTGGAAGGCCGCAAGCTCGTCGCCTGTCAGATCGATGCGTTCAGGCAGCGTGCCGGTAAGGGCCGCGACAGGGGCCTGCACGCTCAACGCATCGAAGCGAACCTTTGCAGCGCCGGTCGACGCCTGACGAGCCAGGGTGCGGTTCGCTCGCGTGCCGGCAAACGTCCAGGTCTGCGCGGGCGTGCCGTCGGACCGAGACATTACGAAGTTCGTTCCCGGGGACATCGGGATCTCCTCGGCCAGCGCCTCCAATGCTGTTCGTGCGCGCCGAGACAAAGTGACGGTGGGCGAGGCGCCGTTCGCGAGCACCGTGCGGATGCCCTGACACACCTCGCGGGCCAGACTGCGTGCGCCGCCCATCCAGCGCGCTTTGCCTCCGCCGGCGGCCGGCTCAAGCCACACAATCCGCTTCGACCAGTCGACGTCGGTGACGCGCCAGCTTCTGCCAGCCAGCAAGAGCAGACGTTCATCGCGCTCGCCGGTCAACACCGTCGGGTCGATGTAGCCGACTTCGGCGGCGCCGTGCCGGCCGGTTAGCAGTTGGGAGCCGCTGAAGGACGCAAGCAGATCGCGGTAGTGGCCGCGCGCGTAGCCGCTCTCGGTCTGCGGACCCACCCGCACCACGCCCTCGGAGCGATCGAGGAACTGCTGGCCCACTAGGTGCTCGACGAGCACTTCAATGTCCGCGATCCGTAGTTCGGGGAACGACCCGTGGAGCAGATCGACCAACTCCCGCGTCGGAAGCTCGCCTCGCTCGAGGCTCAGAACCAACGCCTGTTGCGCGACGATGTGCCATGGCTCTGCAGGCGGCACAGCCGCCTCGACCCAGGCCTCGGACCACTTCTGCGTCACGCCAAGGGCCAGGAGGAAGGCGTTGTCGTTCGTCGTCAGGAAGAGGCAGTTGCGACGGCCACCGGTCCGCCGGCCCGTGCGGCCCATTCGCTGGAGAAACGACGAGACGCTCGATGGCGAGTCGATCTGGACTACGCGATCGAGGTCACCCACGTCGATGCCAAGCTCCAGCGTCGACGTGGCGACGATGACGCAATCCCGCTCCTCGGAGAACGCCGCCTCGGCCTGCCGTCGTTCCGACAAGCTGAGCGAGGCATGGCTGACGAATGTCCGGATCGCATGGGTCCGCAACATGCTGCTCAGTTGCTCCGCGCTGCTGCGGGAGTCGCAGAAGACCAGCCGCTTCTCACCGCGGTGCAGCCGCGCGATCACGGTGGCAGCGTTCTCGAGCGAGCCGACGTGGTCGATGGTCACGTCGGCGTCCGTGCTGACGCTCGCACTGCCGACAACCCTCCTGCTTCCGGTGGGCGCCAACCAGGCCAGCAGCTCGCTCGGGTTGCTCACCGTTGCAGACAGGCCGATGCGTTGAAGCGGTCGCTCCAAATACTGGTCCAGCCGGTGCAGCACCGATCGCAGGTGCCAGCCGCGGTCGTCGCCGGCGAACGCGTGCAGCTCGTCGACGATCACCGCCTGCAGGTTGCCGAACCATGCAGGCCGATCGACCCTTGCGGAGATCAGCATGGCCTCGACAGATTCGGGCGTCGTGAGCAGGATGTCCGGCGCATCCTTGAGCGCCCGGTTCTTGCGCGACTGGGAGATGTCCCCGTGCCAGACGTCGACGCGGCGTCCCACCAGGCCGGCGTAGTGCGAGAGCCTGGGCTCCAGGTTGTTCAGCAGTGCCTTGATCGGGCAGACATAGAGAACGCTCGTCCCTGGCCAGGCCTCGACGAGCATCCTCGACAGGATCGGGATCGCCGCCGCCTCCGTCTTGCCGCCGGCGGTCGGCGCGAGCAGCAGGCAATGAGTTCCCGCGTGAATCGGCGCGATCGCCGCCAGCTGGGTCGGGCGCAGCGTGCTCCACCCCAGCGTGTTGACCACGTGGTACTGCAGGGCAGGGGGCAGTTGCTCGAATTCGCTCACGGCAGCTCGATGTCGTCCACCGAAGTGGCGCTTGCGGCCGCCCGTTCGACCACCGACATCTCGCTCTCGGCCAGCGTCAGGGTGTAGTGCCGGCGTGGATCGAAGTCCTCGTGTAGATCGACACGATCCAGAATGTCGGCGACGAGTTTCTTCAAGAACAACCGCGGCGCCACGCCGATCTTGCCGCCCAAGCCGCCGGCCACAGCGCGGGCCAGCGTGTCGAGGTAGCTGTCGTCCACGACGCTGCGCAGGCGCTGCTCATGGGGGCGGCCTTCAGCATAGATGTCTCGGACGCGTCGTCCCACGGCCAGCAGGGCTGTATGGTCGAAGGGTGCCAGGCGGATCTGGACCGCGCGGGGGTTGTCGAAGCGACGGTCGGTGCCGAAGTCGACGTGAAGACGTTGGGCCAGCGGCGCAAGGCGCTGCACGCCCTGGGGGCCGTCGAAGAATGCCGGTGTGCCCGTGACGACCAGATAGAGGCCGGGATACCGCCCCGCATCGATCTCGTCGATCCATTGCCTGAGAGCGTTCAGTCCCTTCTCGCGGGTGTCGGTGCGCATGCGCTGCAGCGTTTCCACCTCGTCCAGCACCATGACCAGACCGGAGTAGCCGCTGTCGCGCAGGATGGTGAGCAGGCCCACCAGGAAGTTCGTGGCGCCGAAATGATCGAGGTCACCCTTGATGCCCGCTGCGCGCTTGACGCTGGCTGCCACGTTCGGCTGCCCCGCCAGCCAGCTGATGAGACCATCCGCCAACATGCCATCCCCGGCCGCCAGAGCGCGCCGGTAGGTGCGCAGCACAGCAGAGAACGCGGGGGCCGTCTTGCTGATGGTGGCAATGCGCGCCTCCATCAGCGCATCGGTGCGCGACAGCAGTTCCTCGGCGTCGTTGGGATCGACCGACGCGTCGGCCAGAACATCCTGCTCCAGTGCATAGAACCAGCCATCGACGACACCGCGGAAGGCGCCGCTGGCGGTGTCTGCCGTGCCCAGGTGTTCGACAAGTCGGCGGTAGACCGTCTCCAGGCGGTGCAGCGGCGTTTCGGTCTCGTTGATCTGGACTTCCGTCGCCGCAAAGCCGCGGGCGCGCGCCCGCTCCTGCAGCCAACGCCCGAAGAAGGTCTTGCCGGTGCCGTACTCGCCGCGTACGGCCTTGAATCCGCCGCGGCCGGCGGCGACCGCGGCGAGCTCTTCGTCGAGGGTGGGCGCGAACGATTCGATGCCCACTGCGAGCGCGTCCAGGCCGCTGCTCGGCACGGTGCCGCGACGCAGGGCACCGACGATGTCTTCCCGCCGCGCGGCGCTGATCATCGTTGACTCCCTGGGCCGCCGACGCGGAACTGCTGGTGCAACAGCGCGATGTTCAACTCCACGGTTCCGGCCGCCTCATCGATAACCAGCACCGGGGCCTGGTCCACGTTCAACATCCGCCTGACCGCGCTCAGCATGCCGCCCAGGCGGATCTCCGGCAGTGAGAGCCGCTGGGCCAGCGCAGCGCGCGAGAGCTTGCCGCCACGCTCGGAGAGCGCGGTCAGCAGCGCTCGCATCTTCTCGTCTGGCAGTGCAACCCGCGCAGCCAGTTGCCTTTGCGACGCGTAGATCGTTCCGCTCAGCAAGGCGCTGATCCAGTCTGGAGCGGCCGGCGCCGGTGCGGGCGGCAACTCGGTCTCCTCGAAGAGCTGAGGCTGACCCACCTGTGCGGTCGGCTTGCGGCCAGCGGGTCGCACGGGTTGTGCGACCGCGGGCTTGGCTTCTTTCGATTTCGGGATCGGCGGCAGCTCCCACCACTCGGGCTGAGCAGGCGGTGCGGGCGTCCATCCGGGCAGGTTCATGCCCAAGGGCACCAACACGCTCAGCGGCACCGTCACCTCCTGGGGTGACAGGCCGCCGTGGTAGCCGTTCTTGCGTCCGCCGTATCGAGTGCTTTCTCCCCAGAGGCACACAACCGTGTTCGAGCCATCGCTCGTCACCACGCGCCCGCCGCTCACCGCCACCTCGTGCGGCGCGCGGCTGTCCGTGCCCGGGCGCCAGCGATCGCTCTCGCTGCCGTTACTCACCTGGGTCGTGCCGTCTTCCAGCAGATGTCCATGGTCGGCAGTGATCACCACCACGCGCCTTGCTTCCCGCGCTTCACGCAGCAGCGGCAGCAGCAGCCGCAGGTCTTCGAGCGTCCAGCGCTGATGCAGCTGGTCGGGACCACTCAGGTGATCGTCGACCGCGTTGTAGACCACGCCGATCACGCGTTGATGAGGGTCCGCAATCGCCGCGCGCACCTCGGGGGCCAGGTTGGTCGCGTCGGCCAGATCGCCCTTGTGGAACAACCGGGGCGGTGCTCCGGCGCGGCTGTGCGCCAGCAGCGCCGCGTGCGAACCGAATCCCGATCGCTCCTGCGCGGCGGCTCCCAGCGTGAGCCGCCCGCAAAGCAGGCTGGTACGGCTGACCTCGGTGACGGTGGGCAGCGCCGCCACGCCGACCAGAGGCTGCCCGAGATCGCTCGGCACCATCTCGGCCCAGCCATGGCTCGCGCTGCGCGCGAACAGTTCCCGGAAGATGCTGATGCTCAGCCCATCCATCACCAGCAGCAAGGTCGGATGGGCGGCAGCGATTGGCGCCACGACATGCTCGAGTACGGATTCGACCGGCACCAGGCGCCCGTCGATGGACGGCTTGTTCGCGTTCCACTCGATCAACGCCTGGGCGAATGGCTTGGCGAACTTGTTCCGCCGCGCGATCAGCGCTTCGCGGCACGCGCCGTAGGCCTGCGAAAGCTCCGGAATCTCGTCGCCACCGAGCAGACGGAAACGTGCCCAATCCACGAAGGCGCCTTCGTCCGACTGCCAGGCCACGGCACTCGGCAGCGACGCCACTGATCGGGGCGCGGTCAACAGCCAGCGGGCCAGACGGCGCGCCATCCCCACGCGCTCAGCGCGCGGCGGCTGGGCCGCCATCAACGTGTGTCTGAGCACGCGGTCGGCCTGCAGCTCCACCTGGGACAGGTTGGTCTCGGTAGGCTCGGCGACATGCGCCGACAGGGCGAGCGCGAAGTCCTGCATCCGCTGGTCCAGCGCAGCGGGAAGCAGATCGCTCAAGTGCGCGAACTCGGCGACGCGCAGGTCCCGCAGCAAGGCATCTGCACGGTCGAGCGTGGCGCGCGCGGTCTCCAGCCCGGCTGCCCGCACCACTTGCTCTGCGGCGCGCGCCCAGGCCCGGCCTTCCGGCACGCCGATGTGCTTGTCGTTGACGAACCGCTCGAGGCGGATGGCAGCCTGGCCCAACGCCGCCTGTCCTTCGCCTTCCGGTGCGAAGACCACGCAGCAAACCAGCCCCAGTGGCAAGGCGTCGACCGTTCGACCGGCCTCGACGCAGCCCAGGACCATTTCCCCGGCGCTGCCGGCCGCCTCCGAAAGCCAGCGCATCACGTCCGCTCTGGCTGCCGCAGGCAGCTGATCGAGCGTGGCGTCGGCGCCAGCTGTCATTGACCAGGTCAGCAGAGAAACGGCGTCCGGGCGAGCCGCTGGGATCCGAAGAAACCGTTGCAGCACTTCCTGCCACGCCGTCTCCAGGCCGAGAAAGCCATTGGCCACGGGCGGGTAGGGACCCTGTGCCGCGCCGTCGATCAGGCACTGCGGCATCCAGGCGAAGCGCCCCAGCCGGGCGTCGGTCTCCTTGGCCTGAAACAATTGACGGACGATGTCCCAGCCCTCGGGCTGAAACACCCGCGCGCGCGCCAGGCGCGCCGCGATGTCCTCGGCGATCTCATGCGTCGCCAACGGGGTGAGGACCACCAGCCCCGCCGTTGCCGGGTCATGCTGCTCCACATCGCACAGCGCCTCGCGGATGGCCAAGGACGACTCGCACCACCGCAGCGCGAACTGCCGGCCGCGCTGGTTCAGCGTCTCGGGCCACGGCTGGCGGGCTTTCGCCCGAATCGCCAAAGCCACGGGCGACGGATCGCTCGCCAGCACCCGCTCGAGCTGCGCCGCGATCTGCGGGGTCGACAAGCTCATAGCTTCGTGCCCTTGCGCTCCAGCCGCCAACTGAGGGTGAGTTCCAGATCGCGGTCGCGTGCGATGCGCGCCTTCAGGTCATCCAGCTCCGCCACCGCGGCGGCGCCGGTCAGATGAAGCGCCTGCTTCTCTTCCACCACCTCCGGGCCGTTGTAGCCCGGCGCGGGTGGCAAGACCGGTGGCAGTGGCGTGGCTGGAGAAGTCCCACCGGGTGAAACCGGTGCAGGTGCGGGTGGCTGCGCGGGCGCAGCGGCCGCGAGCAACTGCATCGCGTCTCGCTCGAGCTCCGCCAGCCGAGACTTGAGCGGGACGACATGCTCGTCGGCGGTCAGCACCTCGGCGAGGCGAGTCATGATGCCGGCCGCCGCTTCGCGTCGATGGTCCCCGAGATCGCGGACCACGTCGAACAACTGCCAGTTGCCGTTGGTGAGGGCATCGGCGCACGCCTGGGCCTGGCCCAGGGTACGGCTCACCGCCGCCTCCGACGTACTCAGGGTCGCGGTGGCCAGCGAGGTCACGACATCGCCTTCCGCGGCCTGCGTGAGCGTGGCCAGCAGTGCTTGCGCCGATTCCACCGATTGCTGACGGGCACCGGAGGCGCCCCCTGCATATCGATTCGACCGGTCACGCACCTGGGCCACCAACCGCCCCACCGCCTCGCGCTTGCCGCCGGCCGCTTGCTTCACTTCATCGACCAGTCGGCCGACGTTGGCCGCATTGAGCGTCTGCGCGAGCGTCAGGCCGAAAAGGCTGGAGGCCCGTTGCAGCGCCGTCTGCCAGTCGGTGGCGTTGGGCAGCGCCTGTTCCTTCAACTCCAGGTCGTCGGACAGGCTGTCGATGGTGGGCTCGACCGGTCCGCCGCGCAGCGTGAAGCGGCGGTTGGTGGACGCGGCGTACGCCAGGATGATCAGGTTCTGCAGCTCGATCGGCAGGCCCATCGGCACCGGGCTGTCGATCCAGCGGCGCAGCTTGGCTACCGTGATCGGCCCGCCGCCGTCGCGCGCGTGGCTCTGCCCGAATCGCGACTGCCAGTGCGGCTCGATCAGCAGGGGGGTCTCGCCCATCTGCCCGAGCTGGCAGGGGTTCACCACGGCGCGTATCAGCTTGCGTGTCGAGCTGTCTTGCACGAGCCCGCGCTGGCCAGGCGATTCGATGGCCTTCTGCACTTCGGGCCAGACCTTCTTGATGACGCTGGCCTTGATCTCGGTGTCGAACTCGGGATGCGCCGGGTACTGGTGGGCAAACAGCTGGCCCAGCAGGCTCTCGAAGGCGCTGCGGAAGTCGGCACCCACGGGAGGGCGCGGCGACAGCGTCGGGTCCAGCGACTGGAACTGCTGGTCTGCCGTGAGCGGATTGCTCACCGCGTCCCGCGGCTCGGTGCTGATCCCGTAAGCCACTTCGAGCTGCGACCGGAGCTTGATCCGCAACTGGTCGAGCTGATTCCTGGCCAGCGCCTTGGCCTGCACACGGTCGACGAACGAGAGGTGCGCAGCGTAGTTGTCGAAGCGGTCGCCTTGCAGGATGTAGTCGAGCACCACCAGGCGGCCCAGATCGGCCAGCGCCTTGTTGCTGAGGAAGGAGGGCAGCCACACGAGTGTTCGCGTGTCGCCGCCGCGGTACGCGCCCAGACGTGCCAGGTCATCCGCCGGGCCGAAGTTCGCGTCGTCGAACGGAAAGTCAATCACCACCGACCAGGCGCCCGAGCGGCCACGCAGGCGGTCGTCGGTCATCTCGCGGACGTTCTCGTACAGCAATTCGACCTCACGCCGCGTGCCGCGCCAGACGAACTCGTAGGTCGTGAACAGCCCGCCGGCGTCCTGAATGCCCAGCTGCTCGAACAGGGTCTCGCGGATCTTCTTGCGCCGATTGCCAGCGTTGTCGTTGGCCTCGGCGGCACGGAGGATCGGCTCGATGTCGACGCCGGTGACCTGGATCGAGATCACCGGGTTCTGGTCCTCGGTGATCTTGATCTCGCCGATCTCGCTGGCCCAGTCGCGGCACTTGCGCAGCACGTCCTGCGCCTCGCGCCCGGGGATGGGCGAGCGGAACGTGCCGTGGTTCAGCGCAGCCAGGCGCTGCGCGGTCAAGCCCTTGAGCGATTCCACCTCGGGCACCAGCGCGCCGAGCAGCAGTGTCTTGAGCAGCCGCGCGTCGTTGCGCAGGTTCTTGGCCGCCGTCGGGTCCGCCTGGCCGAGCTTGATGGCTTCCCAGGTGACGCCGTGGTGGCGCTCCAGCATCGGCAGCAGCCGCTGGTTGTACAGGCGCTTGGCGTTGTCGAAGTGAAGGCGCATGCCTTCCGAGAACGGTTCGTCGCCTTCGGCGATGGCGTCGTACAGGTCGCCTACCGGGATCAGTTGCCCGAGCTCCAGGTCCGCCCGACGGTCCACCAGCAACTGCAGCATCAGCTTCAGCGCGGTGCGCTCGCGCTGCAGCGCCGCCGAGACAGCGATCAGCGTCTGCACCAGCGCCGGGCTGAACGGGTAGACCTTGCGGAACATCTCCCGGTCGGCCGTGGTGGTGAGCAAGGTGTCGAGCACGTCCTTTCGCATCTTCATCACGTCGTCGAACGTGGCCTGCAGCGTCTGGCGCGCGGCTTCGTCCACCGGGCGCAGCACGCGCCTCTCGGCGATGGCCGGCAGGTTGCGGTCTTCCAGCGTGATGCGGTGGAAGCGCGCTTCCCAGTGCTTGAGCACATCGCTGAACTGCAACTGCACCGAGCCCGCGAGGTTCTCGCCCACCAGGTCGCGCAGGTCGCGCTGGCGTGCGACGAAGCTGACCAGAGGTACGGGCCGATCCGCATTGGTAGCCTCCACCAGCTTCACCAGCTTCGTGCCCTCGCGGCTGACGAAGTTGACGTCGGCGGCATGACTTGCAAGCCAGAGCACCAGCTCGTCCAGGAACAGGATGACCGCGTCGTAGCCCAGTGCCTGGGCATGGCGGCTCATGATGCTGAGCCCGTCGTCGAGCGAGACGAAAGACTCGCCGCTGCCGGCC
This sequence comes from Gammaproteobacteria bacterium, assembly GCA_021462865.1. GTDB lineage: Bacteria > Pseudomonadota > Gammaproteobacteria > Steroidobacterales > QUBU01. Next base: position 17,205 of record JAJTYX010000135.1, read on the forward strand.
AGGCTGCGGTAGGCCGAGAAGTACTGCGTGATCAGGTCGCCGACGAGGCGCGAACGCTCCTCGCCATTGGGCGGCTCCAGCATGGCCGCTTCGAAGCTGGCGGCGTCCCAGCCGCTCTCGAACTCGCCCCAGCCGCCACCGCCACCGCCGCCGGCAGCGCCCTTGTTCAACTGGGCGAAGAAGGGCTCATCGCCCATGCGCTCGCGCAGTTCGCGCGCATCCTTGAACAAGCCCTCGGCCAGGTAGAAACCGGGCACCGGCGCCTCAGGGTGCTTCTTGCGCACGAACTCGGCGTACTGGCCGAGGATGGCCGATTCCATGTCCCGCGCGCCGATCATGTGATACGGCACCAGCAGGAACTTGCGGCCATGCGTCCAGCTGTGGCGCGCCACGACATCGGCCAATTCGGGGATCGAGCGTGCCTGCGTGTTGCCGGCCAGCAGCAGGTTCAGCACTGCCATGAAGTGGCTCTTGCCGGAGCCGAAACTGCCGTGCAGGTAGGCGGCCTTGCTGCTCGCCGTCTGCACGGCCTGCTGGATGAAGCCCAGGGCGTTGCTGAAGGCATCGACGAGCTGCGGCGTGACCACGTAGTCGCGCAGCGTCTGCTCCGGCTCGGTGACCCCTTTGGTCAACTGCAGGACGAAGTCGCCCTGATGCACGCGCTCGGGGATAGTGATCAGGTCTTTCAGCAGCGGCATCAGTGAACTCCTTCCCAAGCCCTCGTTGCGACCGACGAGGGCTTCTTTGGTCTCTTGGCTTGTGGCAATCGGATACGGGCTGTCATGAGGGCTGTGCAGCCTTCTTCCGGCCGCGCTTCGCCGCCGTGACAACCGGCTTCCACGCACGGAGGTCGTCAAGGGTGAACCCAAGCGCGCGAGCTTCTTCGTTAACGAAGTCCCGGTAGTACGTGCCCATGCGCTCGCCGTACGCGGGGTCGATCTCGTTGTGCCACTGCTCCAGCCAGGGCACCAGCTCCAGCAGCCCAGCGAGCAGCGGTTGAAGACGCACAGGTTCCCAGCCCTCGTTCTCCTTCATCTCCAAGTAGTAGGCTGCCAGGGCGGTGGCCTGCTGCAGATGGTTCCAGCCCGCCCACGCGATGGGTAGGCTGGTATCGGCGCCGCGTTCGCAACCGGGGTAGCTGACCCAGCGCTCCTTGGGCACGTCCAGACCGCCGCGCAGGCGCCAGAAGTCGGCCTTCAGGAAGTCCTTGCTCTGGTACTTGGGCGGCACCGGGATCTTGCCGACCTTCTCGCCGGCGTCCTCGCGCCGCTGCAGCGCCCAGGTGTCTTCCCACTGCGCGCGCTTGCGCAGACCGGTGTCGGTGTGGCGAAGCACGGGCAGGAAGGGCACCGATTCGCTGGCAACGAGTTCGGCCACCACCTGCGTCCGGTCGAAGTCCGCGTGACCCGCATAGAGCTCGGCGATCCGCAAGAAGCCGGCGTCAGCGCGCACTGCGTCGGCCAGGCGATTGACTGTGGTGAGCTGGGGCGAGCGATCGACGGTAGCGGGCCACAGGTGCGGTGCCTCCAGCCGGTCGAGCAGCCAATCGCGCAGCGCAGTGCGCTCTAGATCTACCCAAGACGGCGTATTCCAGCGGCGCTTGTATTCAGGTCGCTCGATCAAGCCGATGTTGCGGTCGTGCTCGATCAGGTCGATGCGGCGTTGGACAATCTGCCGATATTCGTCGGGCCAGTGCGACGGAATCTCGACGATGGGCGTAGAACCGTGGCGCTCGAACCAAGAGGTCGTCTCGCTGCCTGCGGCCATCCGGCGGGCCAGCACGATCTCGAAGGCTCGCTCCCCCAACGCAATCTTGGGCGGCGTCGCGCAGATCACGGTGCCTGTCGCTGGGCCTTGCGGCAGAAGGCCGTAGAGAGCATAAGTCTCCCAATCCAACTCCTCCTGAAATGCGCGCATTTGTGCAAGCACAGACGCAGCCCGGGCTTGGGCGGCATCGAGCGACTGGCGGCTGACGAGTTCGGAATCGTCGCGAGCAGTCGACAGTAGTGCGGCTGGCAGGTCCGCTGCGAGCGTGATGGCAAGAGTGTCGAGGTGTCGCGCAACACTAAGCGGACGTTGACTCGTGAGGGGGAAGTCCTTCAGACCCGTACCGGTGTGCTCGTAGAAGTCCTCAAAAGCATCGGTGCGTTGACGAGCACCGCGTTGGTCGACCGTGCTGCCCTTGTTGTGGAAGATCTGCTTCATCCAGAAGCAGGCCACCGACGAATTGAGCAAGCCCAATAGTCCCAAATGGTCATCTTCATTGGCCCCAGTCGGTAGCTTGATAACGGGTGCAGAGCGATTGAACACCTTGCCACCTCGGTCAAGGACGAAGTGGTTGTGGGTAGCGACAAACGCGAAAGTGATCGTCAACGGCGAAGAGAAGCGATTCTTAAAGAACATCGAGTATTCGAACCACTCGAGCCCTCGCTCGATTTGCGACTTCCCATAAGCGACTCGGCTGGACAGGCCAGTTCGGTAAGGCCAAAGTGCACGATCCACTCCCAGCGATTGGCACGCTTCGAGGCTCCCCGACCGATAGGGCCACAGAGCGTGCGTGACGTTGGTAATCGACCAGTCGCGAACATCTTCTCCTTCGACTGCTGGCAACATGAAGTCGGCACGGATTCCCAGGCGTCGCAATGCACCTTGGCCGAGCAAGTAGGCCTCATCTTCTCGTGTGACGACACCGAATCCAAGATCGCTAGCAACGTCTCCTAGACGACTTGCGGCACGCTCCTCGATCTCTTCTCGTAGCTCGGCAGCACCACCTCCGCCAATGCTCCACGGATGCTTGGCAAAGGTTGCGCGCGGCGTATCTGCGACGCTTACGAAATCGCTCTCTGATCCCGCCATATCGATCTGGCGGACGATCGCCGACCAGACGAGCCCACGTGCCGGGTCGTCCGGCGTACTCGGCTCGCCCTTGATGCCCATTACCGTGCGCACTGCTTCGCCCACTGCCGCGCGATGGCGGCCGAAAAGAATCACGGTAGGTGTGCCGTGTCCTGGTATATATGCGCCGGCAGTGTCGATAACGTGCGTCAGGTCCAACCGCGGAAGCACCTGCTCAATCAGCTTGCTGCCGAACTCGCGCTTCATGAAACTGTTTGCCGTAATGAGGCCGACGAAGCCGGCTGGCCGGCCGTTGCCGGTACTCGCAAGTTCGAAGAAGCGCTCAGTGAACGGGCACCCGAGCGAGTACTGCCGATGGCAACTCGCATATCGCTGCCGATAGGCTGCATTTAGCGCTGCGTCCTTGACGACGATGTACGGCGGGTTGCCAACCACGGCGTGGTACTGCCGCCCGAGGATTCGCTGCACCTCGGCCAGATCCTCGCTGGCGTAGGCGTGCGCGAGCCCCGTACCTGCGTAGTGCTCGGCTCCCTCAAACATGCCGTCAGTGACAGTCATCCCGAAGCGCTTCCCATGCAGCAGGCTGTCCCCGATGGCAACGCTCAGCCTGAAGTCGGGCGCCTCGGTCAGACGATGGACACCGCTGACCTTGAGCGCCGCCACCAGCAGCCGGAAGCGCGAGATCGCGACCGCAAACGGATTGAGGTCCACGCCTGCGACGGCGTCCAGCGCCCGCTGCGCGATGTCGCGCGGGTTGCGCGCCGGTTCGTGTCGGACCCACTCGTCGACCAGTCGGCGAAAGCCGCCCAGCAGGAAGTGGCCTGACCCGCAGGTGGGATCGATCATCCGCACGTCGCGGAAGCCGAACTCGCGGATCGCCGGCGTCAGCGTGCGGTCGAGAATGAACTCCTCGACGAACTCCGGCGTCTGCAGCAGCGCGTAGCGCTTGCGCGTGGCTTCCGACAGGTCCTGGTACAGATCGCCAAGGAAGCGCGTGTTCCAGTTGGGGTCGGTGAAGTCGTGCGCCAGCGTGCCGGTGTTCGGGTCCACCTGCTGCCAGAACTGGCGCAGTGCCATCGCCGCGTCGCCACTGATGCCGAGGCGGAAGACCGGGTTATGCGCCTCGTCGAAGAAGGTGTGCAGGCCTGGCAGCGTGCCGGCCTCGCGGAAGCACGCCAGCAGGTAATCGCGGTCGCTCTCCAGCGGCTTCTCGCGGAAGTAGGCCTCGTGCCGGTCGCGCGCCAGCGCCAGTCGGCCGGACTCCGGCGTGCCGCCCAGCCAGGGGCGCTCGACCAGCTCGTTGTCCTCGATGAAGCGCAGGAACACGCAGCTCAGCAGCCAGTGCACGCCGGCCTGCGTGATGACCTGGTCGGCCCAGCTCTCGAACGTCTCTGCCGTGCGGTCCGCATCGCGCGCGGCCTGCCATTCGGCCTGCAGGCCGGCCTTCAGCTCGGCTACCTCAGCGATGCGCTGGCGCAGGTCGTCTTCGAGGCGCTTGAGCAGGCGGGTCAGGTCCGCGAGCAGTTGGGGGGCGTTGATCACTGAGCTGTTCTTTCCGTTGTGGCGTTCGGCATGGCGGCGGTGTGGGTCTACGGGGCGACGCTCGCCCGGTGCTTGTTCTCCACCCAGGCCTGCGCCAGTGCCAACGTGCGGGTGTTCTGGATGTTGTTCACGATCGGCACCGCGACGCCATCGATGACCGGCAGGCCCTGGTGCGTCGTGGGCAGCAGCAACCACACACTGGGCGTGTGGCCTGTACGACCGGCGTGCTCCTCGACCTCGGTGATCAGCGTCATCAGGTCGTAGCGGGCGAGCAGGCCGGTACTGACCAGCAGGATCGGCGCCGTGCCTTGCAGCAGGGCGGTGCGCAGCGTGGGCAGCGTTCTTTGCACCAACCGCTGCAGGTTGATCCAGTGCCGGCTGCCGCGGTCGGCGGCGTCAGCCTCGAGGACCACGTTCCAGTCGACGCGGGCGGCTGTTGCCTGCTCGCGCAATGCGCCCAGCAGCAGCGCGTCGAAGTTCACGCGTTGCAGTGGTGCGGGCCGGGCGCCAGGCTGACCGAAGCGGTGCAGCAGTTCAGCTTCGGCCCGGCGCGCGATGCGCGGGTGAACGGTCAACACCAGAAGGCCACCTTGTTGAAGGCTTCGGGTGAGGCGCTCCTCGACCGCGGTGGCGTCGGCGAGTTCGGCACCGGCGCCGTCGCCGGCGGCCCGCATCGTGAGCTCGGTGGTGTGACGCGAGAACACCGTGGTGGTGCCGGCCGTCTGCGCGCTGCCCAAGGTCGAGAGTCGGTACGCGCCGGCACCTTCCGCGGCGGAGGGGTCCCAAGTCAGCGGCGCGCCCGCCTCTTCGAGCAGGCGGTCCAGCTCGGGGCGGCCGGGCAAGGCTGAGGCCTCGGGATAGCGACCGCGCACGCGGTCCTGGATTTCGCGCAGGCGCAATTGCGGCGCGCCGATCAGCGCGCCCAAGGACTGGCGCAGGGCCTGCAGCGGTGCCATGCCGCGGGGGTAGATCTCCTGGCGACTCGACAAGGCCGCCTTGCGCGACGCCGAGGCGGCCAGACGCAGCAGCCGGGTGGGGGTCAGCGCGGCAGTGGGCGCGCCTTCAGCGGCCAGGGCAGGGGGCAGGGGAACGCCTTCCAGGGTTTCGAGCACGCGGGGTGGCGGGAGCAGGGGATCGGCCAGGGCGCATGCGTCTGCGGCGGCGCCGAGCTGCCGCGCGTAGTCGGCCCAGGCCGAGGCGCTGGCAATCAACGCACAGGGCTGGTGGTCGAACGCCTCGAATCGCGGCTGGTCGAGGTGCGATTCCGCTTCGACCGCGGCACGCAGCACGGCGCTGGCCTGGCGCAGCCGCTCCGCGTCGTCCTGCGCCGCGCAGCCGCGCAGTGCGAGCAGGGCCATGGCGCTCTCGTGAGCGCTCATCACCTGGCCCTGGCTGCGCAGTAGGGTGTCGAGCTGCTGGCGCAGCTCCGTGAACGCGGGGTTCTTGAGCCAGCGCTCGCGGGCCTTGATGAGCGCGGCGGTCAGCGTGCCCCGGTCGACCTGATTGGCTTGCGCCGACTCGCCAAGGGTGGGCCAGATGCCGGCCTGCACGCTGTCGTCCAGCCCGAGGTAGTGGGCGAGGGCGGCTTCCTCCGGCCGGTCATCGCCGGCGGGGCGGCGCGGCAGCAACTGCGCGGCCAGTTCGTTGACGCTGACGGCGCCGCCGACTTCCTCGTCCGCGTCGTGCGCAGTGCTGCGGCCCTGCGTGAGGTCGGGCCGCAGGCGGGCGAGTTCCTTGGCGGTAAGACGAATCTCCTTGCGGATCTTGTCGCCCACACCGCGCAGGTAGCGGAAGCGGATGCGATCGACGGCCAGCAACTCGCGGGCGTTGTGGATGCCCATGCGCTCCAGGATGTCCTGCGCTTCCAGGCTGTAGCCCAGCTCTGCCATAGTGGTGAGCGGAGTGGCCGTCATGGCGATGGCGGCAAGGCCCTCCGCTGCCCCGGTCTCACCGGGATGAACCGTCTGCCGAGCGGCAAAGATCGCGCGCCACGCGCGCAGCATGTCTTCGGCGTTGTCGAAGCGCTCGCGGTAGTCGCGCTTCAAGGCCTTCGAGAAGAACGCGGTGAAGCCCTCGCGCGTGACCGGGTCGAAGACGTCGCTCTCGATGGTGGCCTCGACGTCGAGCATGGCCGGCGAGGTTTGCCCATCGCCCCAGACCGGCGGCTGGCCGACCGCCATCTCGTAGAGCGTGACCGCCAGCGCGAAGCGCTCGGCGTACAGGTCCCAGCGCGGCGGGCGGCGCAGGGACAGGAACGGGTCGAGGTAAGGATGCGTGCCGGCCGTGATGTTGTCGGCCGGCGTGCGGCACAGCGAGAAGTCGAACAGCACGAGCTGAAGCTTGCCGGTGCGGTTCTCGGCGATGCCGATGTTCTCGGGCTTGATGTCGCGATGGGCCACACCTTCGGCCTCGAGGTGGTTCACCGCTTCGATCAGCTCTTCGCCGAAGCGCTGCAGCATGTCGAGCGACAGGCGCCCTTCTTCCTTGAGCTTCTCGGCCATCGTGCGGCTGCCGGCGCTCTTGAGCAGCAGCGCCGTGCGACCGGCGACCGTGAGCGTCTCGCGGTGGGCGACGATGTTCTGGTGATGCAGCCGCGCAAGGACTTCGCCTTCTGCGGCCAGGCGGTCGTTGTGCGCGACGTCGCAGGCGACCTTGAGAACGTGCTCTTCGTCGCTGCCGTCCTTGCGCACCAGCAGCGCGTCACTGGAGGAGCCGCGCCCCATGCGCTTGATGACGGTGAAGCCGCCGTCCAGGCGATCGCCCGCGCTGGCGACGCTGGGGTCGACAGTGGCTTCCGGGTCGGGGGTGGTGAGCTCGTCCTCGACGCGATCCAGGTCATCGAGGAAGTCCTGAACCGTGTCGTAGCGGGCGAGCACGTCGGGGCAGGTGGCGAACTGGATCAGCTCCTGCTGCCGCGCGCCGCAGCCATCCATCACGTCCGACAGGCGCAGCCCCTGACCGACGCGCAGCTTCTCGGCCAGATCGAGCACCGATTCGGCGGGTGGCTGGCCGCTGAAGAGTTGGTAGGCAATGCAGCCGAGCGAGAACACATCCAGGCTCGGACCATGCGCGGGGTCGGCGCGGGTCGTCTCCGGGGCGAGGTAGATCATCCCCGGGTCTTCGACATAGTCCTCGACGTGCTGGGTGCCGGTCGTGCGGTGAACGGTGTACGGCGACGCGGACTCACCGACGTTGCGCGACGCGGTCTGCCAGTTCATCAGCCGCAGGTGCAACGCACCGCTGCCGATGCCGTGAACGAGGATGCTTTGCGGCCCCAGGGCGCGGTGGTACAGGCGCTTCGAGTGGGCGTACTTCAGCGTCTCGGCGATGTCGCGCACGAGCTGCAGGCGTTGGGTGACCGAGAGATCCTTGCCGTGGTCGCGCAGCAGGTGATCCAGGCGCATGGCCTTGGGGGCGTGATCGAAGATCAGCGCCGGGCCGAGTTCGGTCTCCTTGTAGTCCTTGACCTTCAGGATGCCGGGGTGGTCGATGCCTTCGAGGATCTCGAACTCGCGTCGCGCCTGGCGTACGCGTGTGGCACGGGCCTCGGGGGTGGAGGCGGAAGCGACGGTGTAGATGCGGACGCGGCGATGAACCGTGTCGATGCTGACGTGCTGGGCTTCCCAGTCCTGAAACCCTTCGCCCTCGGACAGCAGCTTGCTCAGCCTGTAGTCGCCCACCTGGCGGTGCTTGTTGGAGGGGCGGATGCCAGCCTCGGTGAGGCCGCGCGCGATGGCGCGCGCCTGTTGCGAGTCGACGGTGGTCGCCGAGCGGTTGGTGACGCCGTTGGCGAGCGCCCCGACGATCCCCGGGTCGTCCAGGGCACCGGGTCGGCCACGCTGGAAGGTGGCCGACTTGGCCAGCCCTTCGAGCCGACAGGACAGGCTGGTCGACGAGAGAAAGATCGCCGGCTCGACGAAGGGCAGGCGGATCTTGGCCTTGGTGATGGCCGGCTGCCGCTTGAGCAGGCTGGCCAGGCGCTTTGCTTTGCGATTGGCAAGGATGACCGGGTTGTCGACCGTGCTCGACCGGCCATCGGTGGTCCAGGTCCAGCTGTGCACATCGCCGGTCAGCACGCCCGGGCGACTCTTGATCTCGACGAGGAACAGGCCGGCCGGCGAAAGGACCAGCGCATCGACCTCGCTGACCTTGCCCTCGTCGTCGATGAATTCGAAGTTGGTCCAGACGTGCCAGGGGTCGCGGTCGGGCAGTTGGCTTCGAAGCCAGTCGAGCGCCTCGCGTTCCCACGCGAAGTTGGACTCGGCGATGACGTGCCAGCGAGCGGCGCCCAGCGTCACGGATTCACCTCGCGACCGTCCTGCACGTACTCGAACAGGTCGCCGACCTGGCAGTTGAACAGCCGGCAGAGCTGCTCGATGGCCGGGAGATCGACCCGCGTGGTCGTCTCCCTATAGAGCGCGGTGATCGTGCTGCGATTCAGCCCCGTACGCCGCGAAACGTCCGCGATGCGAAGCTTGTCTCGGCCCATGAGCGTGGAGAGGTGGCAGCGGATCATTTTCAACCGTCCGGGGTGATGCGTAGAATAGCAGAATACTTTGCAACGCATAACCCGGAATCGTTATCGCCGGAGCCTTGGCTGCACGAACCTGGCCGATCGCTCCGCGATCGATTACCTTTCGTCCATGTCCGCTGACAGCCGATCGCTCCGAAACCGGTGGTCCGACTTCTTCGGCAGCCTGCGCACGCAGATCAGCGCAGCCTTTGCCGTCGGGCTGCCCGCAGACGACGCGCGCGCGCCCGTTGAATCGGGCGCGGGTCAGGAAGGCGACGACGGTCTGGGGCCGGCGCGATCGGCCGCCCGAGATTCGGCGGGTCGATTGAGGAATGACGCGCCGGGCTACATGACGCGCAACGGCCTCGGGAGCCTCGAGGTCGGCGCGTTCAGGGATCGAGCCGGCGATTAGCTCAGCGCTTGCCGGGCTTGCTGCCCTGGTCGGTTCGTGAGCGACCGTCGGTTTCTGCCGTGGCCGGCTTCGCTGGGGTCTCGCGGTTCGGCGGCGGGCCCATCACGGGCACGCCATCTTTGCCGAAGTGCCATTCACCGATCGGCTCGACCTTGGGCGGTGTGCCGAGGTTGGGTTGACTCGCGTTGGCGCCGACCGTATCCCAGACCGCTCGGTTCCCGCCGTGGTTGCGGCTGATCTTGCCCGCTCGCACCGAGGCCCTGTAGTCCTCGCTGAGTGTTCCGGCGTCCTGCGAGACTTGCGTGCGACCCTTGTCTATCTTGGCCTTCGTTTCGGCTTCGCTGGCACCGACGCGACCGGCCAGGTCGTTGCCCACTGCTTGGCTAGGTACAGCGCGCTGCCGAGCCTGGCGAGCGCGGATCTCGGATTCATTTGCCGAGGTCTGTTGGCCGATTGCAGTGCCTTCCGCCGCGCGCCGGTTGGCGTCGTACTGCTCCCGCAGCGATGAGTCGGGCCAGCCCATGGCTTCCGGTAGCGGCCGCGACGGACCGAGCGGACTGTCGCTGGGCACGTAGCCCGTTGCCGAGCTTCCGCCGCGGGCGTAGGAGTAGGCGATCTCGGTTACCGCGCGCTGCAACTTGATCGGGTCTTCCTCGCGCAACAGCCCGCGCTCGGCGAGACGCCGCGCCGCGTAGTTGGTGAAGTCGGTCTGCGTGCCGCTGCTCCATTCGCGCATGAACTGCGCGGTGCGGGCAAGTTCGCGCGCACGACCATAGGCGCTATCGCTGGAAGTCTGCCGCTCGCTGGCTTCACGGAAGGACGAGTCGTAGTCGGCGGTGGACGTCGTGCGATTCCCGCGGGCCCATTGATAGGCCTCCGAGGCGCGGAAGTCCTTGATCAGCGCGCTCGCCTCCGTGAGCTGCGCGTTCTCGACCGCTCTGCGTGCGAAGTCGTAGGCGCTCTGAAGCATCTGCTGATCGACAGCTCGGCCTTCGGCCCTGGCGTCGGCACCAATTTCCGTCAAGGGAATCTTCGCGCCGATCGAAGCCGCGGCAGTGACGGTCTTGCCGACGGTGGAGTCGTCGCTCAGGCCCAGCCGGCGATTGACGTCGCGCGCCACCGAGTTGAGGGTCTGGAATTGCGTACTGGTCGAGCCGCCGTCGGACGTGCTCGTGGCGCCCGATCTCTGCTGCGAGCGCTCGTAGCTCTCCTGAATGCCGAGTGCTCGGCTCAGCGCGGTGGCCTGGCTGCGCTGCATGGCCTCGCGCTCGGTGCGCGCCAGCGTCTCGGCTTCGCGTGCGCTTTCGCCCAGGGCGTTCGCCTGCCGTTCAGTGAAGGTGAAGGTGCTGGCGAGCCGGCTCAGGTTGGCCTGGTAGCGGAAGACGCCGGCATCCGGGCCGCTGCCCTGGATGGTGGTGCCGTAGGCGTCGCTGGTCGTC
>JAJTYX010000136.1:0-1847 GCA_021462865.1 Gammaproteobacteria bacterium
CAGGCGACCGTCAACGCCGGCGAGCGCACGCGCGTCGCCCAGGAATCGACCATCGCCGCGCAGGGCACGCAGCAGAGCCTGGTGCAGCAGGAGGCCACCCGCGCCGCCCGTTCGACGCAGAGCAGCCTGGAGCTGGCGCAGCTAAACGCGACGATCTTCGCGCAGGCGACACAGCGCGGCATCGAACGGACGCAGCAGGCCGCCACCAGCGCTGCCCAGGAAACGCGCGTTGCCCAAAGCGCCGCCAACGTCATCAGCGACGCCGAACGCCTGATCCTCACGGCCACGCTCCAGGCGGAGCGCGCCGCCGCCACCGCCAGCGTCGCCACCGCCGCCGCGCAGCAGACGCAGATGGTGCTGCTGCTGGCGCAGGGCCAGGCGACGGCCTACGCCGCCCGCCTCACAATCGAGGCGGCCGACGCGCGCCAGGCCGAAAGTGAGGAACACCTGGCCCACGCGCGCGCCACCGCCGCCGCCGCGCTGGCGCAGCAGACGGCGCTGGCCGCCGAAAACGCCGCGCTGCTCGACCAGCTCAACGCGACCAGCGTCGCCCAGGCGGCCACGCCCACCATGGTGATCAGCGGTGTGGAGAGAACCGCGACCGCCACGCCCACCGCCGTGCCCACCGTCACGCCGTCGCCCAGCGCGACCGCCACCGCCACCCTGACCGCCACCGCGACGGCCGCCGCCACCCTGACGGCCACCGCCGCGCCCAGCGCCACCGCCAGCGCCACGCTGGCCGTGCCCCCGTCCGCGCCGGGCCAGTGGTTCGTCGGCCCTTACGGCAGCGACACGAACGCCTGCCGCAGCGCGGCGGCGGCCTGCCGCACGATCAGCGCGGCGCTGGCGCTGGCCGAGCCGGGCGCGGTCATTCACCTGGCCGCCGGCGTGTACAGCGAACGGCTGCGGCTGGCCTACCCGGTGACGCTGGCCGGCGTGAGCCGCCAGGCGGTCGTTATCAGCGGCGGCGGCGGCAGCGTGATCACAACCGCCGCGACCGCCCGCGCCGCCATCACCGGCCTGACGATCACCGGCGGCAGCGCGGCCGGCGACGGCGGCGGCATCCTCAACTACGGCGACCTGACGCTGGACGACGTGCGCGTTTCGGGCAACATCGCCACCGGCAGCGGCGGCGGCATCGCCAACTTCGGCGCGCTGGCCGTCGCCAACAGCGCCCTGGAGGACAACTACGCGGCCCTGGGCGGCGCGATCTTCAACGCCGCCGGCGCGGCGCTGACGGTGGACGAGGCGACGGTGACGTTCAGCGGGAACAGCGACGCCGCCAGCCCGGACACGCCGGTTGACCAGCAGGCCGCCGCCGGGGCCGCCTGCCCGGCGCTGGCGCGCGCCGCCTTCGACATCGCCAGCGCGGCCTGCGGCGCGCTCGCGCCCGGCCAGGTCTGCATCGCCAGCCCGCTGGTCGAGGCCGAACCCGCCGGCGCCAGCCTGGACGCCGCCGACCCGCTCGGCCTTGACGCGCTGCGCCTCTCGCCGCTGGAGCGCGCCAGCGGCACCTGGGGCGTGGCGCTGGTGGGGACTGCGGGCGCGGACGGCGGCGCGCCCGGCCTGCTGGTGGCCTTCGGCCCCGCGCGCGCGCCTGACCCGGCGTGGCCTGTCGGCCAGCCGGCGCTGGTCAACACGCCGCGCGACACGCTCAACCTGCGCGAAGGGCCGGGCCTGGCGCGCGCGCGCGTGGCCGACATGGCCCACGAAACGCGCGCGACCATCATCGGCGGGCCGCAGACGGCGGACGGCTTCACCTGGTGGCGCATCCGGCTGGCCGACGGCACGAGCGGCTGGGCGGCGGACCAGGTGGAGGGCACGCGCACGCTGATCGTCACCGGCGC
>JAJTYX010000137.1:0-2962 GCA_021462865.1 Gammaproteobacteria bacterium
ATGAGCCCAAGACGGGGAGGTTCGTGAGCCGGGATCCCCTCGGGCTCTGGGGGGACGAGGCGCAGGCCGGGAATGGGCAGGGGTACTGCGGCCAGAACCCCGTGAACCGGGTGGATCCGTTTGGGTTGGAGGGGAGCGCGCAGGGGGGGCCTGGATTCGGGCCCACGGACCCCGTTGCTCACCTCACGACGAGGGACAGACTGCTCGAGGGCGCGAACCACTTCCTCGAACTGGCTCAGTTCTGGCATCGTGCTGGCCAGAAGGAGATCGCGCATGCGCATCTAGTGGTGGCGCTCGGCCTGTGGGAGGCAGCACAACCGCAGTTCGAGTGGGTTGCACATGACCCAGGTGCACTCTACCCAGTTGACTCCGACTGGCAGCCCCTGTTCATGAGCCCCAACGAGCGGTTCGAGCGCATCGTCTCTGCCATTGGGCTCGGAAGCAGAAGGGCCCCCCGATCGCACGCGAGATCCGTCAGTCGACCGCGGGTAGTCATTCTCGTGAGGAGGAAGCCCGCGTCGTCGAGTCAGGGTCCACAACCCGGTTCTCACCAGTCCGTTCCGGCGTCAAGTGGTGGTCACTGCTTCCTTGCTGGAACCTTGGTCGTAGCCGAGAGGGGAGTCAGCTCGGTCGAGTCCCTTCGGCCGGGCGATCGTGTCCTCGCCCGCGACGAGCACACCGGCCAGCAGGGCTACAAGGAGGTGGTTCGCACCTACCGGAGCTGGACCGACCGCGTGGTCCACGTGCGGACCGCCCGGGCCAGCGCCGTCCAGCGCGGGCGGGGTGAGCGCCACCGCGTGGGCGAGGAGAGCGGCGGCTCGGCCGAGGGCGGCGAAGAAGCGGACGAACCTCCGTCAACCCCGGGCGGAGTAGATGGCGCCGGCGAGCAGACCCTTCGGTGCTCCCCGCCGCATCCCTTCTGGGTCGTGGGCCGGGGCTGGGTCCGCGCCGAGCTCCTGCGCGTTGGCGACCTGCTCGCAGGGTCGAGCGGCGAGGCACTGGTCGTCGTGGAGCACGAGGTCCGGGCCGAGCGGGCTGAGGTGTTCAACTTCCACGTCTCGGAGTGGAACACTTACTTCGTGGCAGAGCGGGACGACGGACCGTTCGTGTGGGTGCACAACAAGGACGGTAGAACTCCGCCTTCGCGGCACCTACCCGGTGGTGAACCGCCTCCGGGCGACGTGCCTGCCTCCACCCCTGTGGGGCGAAGGGGCCAGCACCTCAACGTTGCCGAGCGCACGAATGCGCCTGCCGCAATCGGTGGGCGCCAGTTCTCTGGGCACGCGCTCGACCGGATGCAGAGTCAGGGGATTCCACCCTCTGCTGTGGATAGCGCGATCCAGTCAGCCAGATCCGTCCCTGGGAAACGGCCCGGAACGACCGCCCACTACGACCGCGCCAACGACTTGACGGTGATCACCGACACAGCCTCTGGCAGGGTGGTGACGGTGGACTATGGGAAGATCCGCCAGTAGGAGGGCCTGTGACGGCCTACGACCAACGTCAGTTCCGCCTTATGCATGAGTACATCGAGGCATACCGGCTCGGAGCGATATCGCTTCGAGCGCTCATTGATGGCTTGAGTGCCTTGCTGGACGTTCTGGAGTCTGCAGGCGACTCGTGGAAAGCTCGGTTCCGCAGTGAGTGGTGGACGCTTGAGCAAGTTTATGCATCCAGCCTGGATCGCAATCAGGGCCAATTGCGCCTCGACGACGAGGAACGGCAGCTCGTCCGCAGTGGGCTGACGAACCTCTCTGCTCTCTTGCAAGACGTGCTCGTTCCGCAGGACCAAGAGGAGGATCCTGTGTGAGCGCCGCAGGACCAAGAGGAGGATCCTGTGTGAGCGACGAGGGGCCCGCAGGGGGGAGACCCGACCCAGAGTAGTGGCTTGAGCCGAGCCGGCCCGCTTCTTGCGGAAGCCCTCCAGGTCGCCCCTCCGCGCCTGTTCGGCGCGTTCTCGCGCTCGCCGGCGTACGCGCCGCCGGCCTCGAAGCCGCGCCCTCTGCTCGAGGGTCGCGGCGCCGAGGCGGGTGGTGCCGGGTTGTGGGGTGTTCGAGGCCCCCTGCCAACCTCAGGCCGCTGTGGGCGGCCCGGTGGCGCCCACAGTGCCCGCCGGGGCAGCGGGCGTGACGCCTTCGACGCGGGCGGCGTGGAAGCGCCAGATCGCGTATGCGCCCCGCGGGAAGACGACGTCGCGGTCGCCCTCGGACCAACGGAGGCGGGCGTCGCGCATGGCCTGGCGCCAGGCGCGGAGGCCCTGCAGGAGCTCGATCCGCTGCTCCTTGTCCTTGCAGGCGATCCGGGGGTTCAGGCCGAAGCTGGGCCAGGTGTCGCCCGGCGCCTCGAGCGGGTCGGTGGCCTCGACCGCGGCGACGCCCATGTAGCGCTTGAAGCCGGCCTCGCGGCGCAGGGCGTCGATCCGCTCGACGTCGGCGTCGAGCAGCGCGCGGTAATGCGCGGTGGCCTCGGCCGGACGCCCCTCGAAGCCGGGCGGGGGCTCGATCACGAAGGAGACCGAGTCGGGCAAGGTCGTGCGGACCCGCGGCGGTCGGGGTGGCCGCGTCTTGGGCAGCTTCGCCTTGGCCTTCTGGCGCCGGCGCTCCTTGTCCTCCGCGACCTTCTTGCGGCGCCGCTTGGTCCCTCGGCGCTGCTTCGCCTCGCGCTTGGCCCGGGCCCGCGCGCGCTCGGCCCGCGCCCGCTCGGTGAGCTCGCGCCAGGCCTCGCGCTCCTCGCGCGCGAGCTCGGCCCCGCGCAGATCGCCCGGCCCCCACGCCGGCCGGCCGACGGGCGGCGTCTCCTCGGACACGCCGTCGGCGCGCCCGCCCGCGGGGCGCTTCGACCGCTGCCCGCCCTGCCCGCCTCTGGCCGGACCGCCCGCGGTCGCGCCGTCGGCGGCCTCCCCGACGTCGTCGTCGTCCTGCCCGTCCTCGCCGCGCGCCGCTCGCTCGAGCACCTGCGCCGG
>JAJTYX010000138.1:0-1272 GCA_021462865.1 Gammaproteobacteria bacterium
GTATAAAACCCCGGCGCATGGAATTGGTTATTAAAATCTCCCACCTTTTTCGACAGTTTCAACGGTTTGCGTTACCTGCGCTGGGGCAGGGACGGCGAAGCCGTCCAACCAGAAAAATGATAAGGCGTGAAAAAGGCTTGGGATGTGCGCAGAATCCCCAGCGTCAGGTGCACGCTTTGTTGGCTTGCCTTTTGCCATTTAACCACCTAATCTTTGATAAGCCATGACGATATATGATTTGGCAATTTCAAAATCTTCTATACTCTTTATTGAAATTTCAAAATCGCCTGTTCCATAATGACCTTTGCCTGTCATGTCTCTCGAAATTTTAGGCGGATTACTGATTTCCTTCGGATTTAACTTCAGATATAGCAAAACTCGCTGATTTTGCAACTCCATACAAACGATATTTTGTGATATTTTGTATGCAATGTAATTCTTTTTGGGGACTTCTTGAATAGTTGAGTCTAATCCTGTGATAAATTCCTGAATAGTAAAGGCTAATTCCTTGACTTCATCACTCTTGCCTTCAAGGTGTTCTTCAAATGTATAAACACCTGTTGCTCTTGTGAGCGCGGCTTTTTTACCAGCCGCAACCATAACTGGATTTTTTCCGTTGATTTCGGACTGCCCTTCTTCGCTCGCAAGAGGGGAATAGCCAGTCTGTAAAACCTTTTCAAGATACAAAAAGCGATTTTCAAAAAGATGGTATGCCCACAGTTCAATATTTGCGCCCATCATTTGGACGGCGTACAAGTCATACTTTTTGTAATTTGGTGCAATACAAATAACACGGATTTCCGACCAATCTACTTCAATCGAATTGCCAAGCGCTTTCTGGACGGCTCTTTCAAAATCACCTTTGTGATCTTTCAGCCAAGCCAGATAATACAAACTCTGATTGACCAATTCGGAAGACTCAACTTTTTTGTATTCGATAATTACGGGGTTATCATCTTCAGATAAAGCCAAAGTATCAATTCTGCCTGAATGCTGTACGCCTGTGGGGAATTCTGACTGGACTAACCGACAATTAAATACAGTTTCAAGATTCCGCTCTACAATTGCTTGCAAATTCTTTTCGAGCGCAAAATTTGATTGCATCAGGACAGAAAGTTTTTGACTTGTGATTTCAAATAATGGCATAGATTTTTTCTCAACGACACTTTGATTTCAAAGGGGCAAGCCAACGGTTTGCGTTACCTGCGCTGGGGCGGGGACGGCGAAGCCGTCCAACCAGAAAAATGATAAGGCGTGTAAAACTGCTTGGGA
>JAJTYX010000139.1:0-2791 GCA_021462865.1 Gammaproteobacteria bacterium
AGCGCGAGATAGCACCCTGCAGGAGGCACTTCAGTGCCGACCCGAGGTCGTGGTACCGATTATGGTCGGGACTGAAGTCCCTCCTACTCGGGAAGCTTCGCGAGCGCAGCGCGGGCGTTGGCGACCAGCGCCTGTTCGCCGCCGCCGAGTTCCACGGCCTGCGCCAGGTGCTGCCGGGCGCTGACACTGTTGCCCGACGCCGCGTAGGCCATGCCGAGATGGTACTGGGCAATCGCCAGTTGCCCGTCGCTTGCCACCGCGCGCTCGAGCTGGCGCACGGCATTGGCGACATCCGCGTTGCGGTAGTAGGCCCAGCCGAGCGTGTCGAGCGCGATCGCATCCGTCGCGTCGCCGAGACGCCGGGCGAGTTCCAGGGCACGCGCCAGGCTCTCCTTGTCGTTGCGATGGTCCAGCAGCAGCGCAGCGAGGTTATTGATCACCGCCGGGCTCGCGCGATCCTGCCGGACGATCTCCTCGTACACCGCGATCGCATCCTCGACCCGGCCCTTGCGCTCGTAGGCACTGCCGAGAAAGAGGCCGAGCGCCGTATCGCTGCGCGCCGCCTTCCAGCCGCGCTCGAGGTCGGCCAGTTGCTGCGGCGAGTCGGGGGGTGCCAGCGCCGCGAGCGCCAGGTACGGGCGACCGTCGGCGGGCTGTGCGACGATGGCCTGCCCGATCACCGTCCGGGCTGCTGCCACGTCGCCCTGGTGCGAATACGCCTTGCCGAGCAGCAGGCTCGCGGCGACGTCGCCCTTGGGATAGCGCTCGAGGTACGTGATCGCCTCGTCCGCGCGCTGCGTGTCGAGCAGGATCTGCACCAGCGCAGCCAACGCCTCGACCTGGTTGGGATCCTTGTCGAGCACCGCCTTGTAGCGCGCGAGCGCCTCCTCGCTCGCGCCGCGCGCCTGCAACACCGCGCCGAACTGCTGGTCGGCCGAAACTCCGCCGGCGCCGCGCGCGACCATGCGCTGCGCCTCGGCTTCGGCCGCCGCGAGATCACGCTGCGCAAGCAGGTTCTGCACCAGCGCCGCAGAAGCCTCCGCGTCGTCCGGGCGGACCGCGACGAACTGGCGCAGGATGTCTGCCGCGGCCGCAGCATCGCCCTGGTCCGAGAGCAGGACGGCAAGCTCCTTGGCGCCTTCGGCATTGCCCGGGTAATCGCCGAGGAGACGCCGGTAGGTGTCCTTCGCCACCACGGTATCGCCAACGCCGACGTAGGAGCGCGCCAGGAGCAGCAGGGCCTCGGCGGACTTCTGGCGGCGCAGCACCGTGCGCAGATCCGCAATCGCGTCTTCGTACTTTCGATCCAGGAACAGGAACATCGCGCGGGTCAGCAACGCGTCAGGGTTGTCCGGCACGGCCTCGAGAATGGCGTCGATGTCGGCGCGGGCCTGCTTCATGTCGCCGTCGACCGCGTGCTGCGCGGCGACCCGGTTGCGCGCGAGCTGGCCCGCGTCGGTGGCAACCGGCCATTTCGCCGCCGCCGCCTGGTAGGCGGCCAGCGCTTCGGGCGAGCGCTTCAGGAAGCGGTAGTAATCGCCAAGCGCAATCTGCAAGTCGGCATTGTCGGGATGCTTCGCGACGCTGTCCTTGAGCAGCCGTTCCGCGCCGGCCGCATCGGCGTGGCCCACCAGGAAATTGGCGAGGCGCACCGTGATGGCGTGGTTCTCCGGGTCGAGCGCCACCAGTTCCCGCAGCATGCGTTCCTGGTCGTCACTGCGTTGCTCCGCGGTGTAGAAGTCGAGCAACTGGTAGCGATACGGCAGCGGGTCGCGTGCCTCCCGGATCATCGCCTCGAGCCCGGCTTCGTAGGCCTCCTTCTGGCCGGTCGCGCGAAAGAACTTCAGGCGGCTATCGCGCATGACCTGCTGGTCCGCGCCTTTCGTGCCCTCAATGCCCCGCTCGAGCACCGCGAGCGCGGCCGCGTTGTCGCCTCGCCCGCTCAACAGGCTGGCCTTGATGTTGATCGCGTCCACCAGCGTCGGGTCGGCGGCAAGCGCCGCGTCGATCTCCGCCTCGCCGGCGGCGTTCTCGTTCTGCGCAATCAGCAGCCGGCCGGCGAGCAGATGCGTCCCGGCGCTGTCCGGGGCGAGCCTGGCCGCCGCGTCGAGTTCGCCCTGCGCCGACTTGATGTCGCCGGCGGCGAGGTACAGATCGCCGAGGCGCAGCCGCGCCTCGATGAGACCAGGCTCGCTCTCGACCGCCATCTGCAGGTGCGGAAAGGCCGCGCTGTAGTCGCCGTCGCGCCAGGCGAGCTTGGCGAGCAGCAACTGCGCCGCTGCATTCTTCGGCAGGATCTGCGCTGCGCTCTTCGCTTCGAGCTTCGCCTGGGCGTACTCACCGGCCGCCATCAGCTCACGCGCGCGCTCCACGTGCGCAGCGGCCTTGTCCTCGGGCGAACTGCAGGCGGCCAGCGCCACCGCACAGGCCAGCAGCAAACAGCGAACAACGCTCATCGGGGCTCTCCGGGGATAGGACCTTCCGGCCGCGTATTCTAGCGACGGAAAATAAAAAGTTTCTGGGACGCGCGACGCAGGCACGGGCTGTGGATCCGCAGCTATCGTCAGGGAGCGCACGGCGATGGCCTTGCTCCAGGACACCCGTCGCGACGTCCCCGCCAGCCGCCCGGTCGAGAACCTCCATCAGAGCGGCTGCGCGGATGTGATCCGCGGTCGGACGGTGTCCGGAATCCTCACGCGGCGGCGCTTCGTTCATCGCCGCGGGCGGCGGCAGCACCCTGTAGGAGGGACTTCAGTCCCGACCACCGCGACGTCCGTAAATGCGGTCGGCA
>JAJTYX010000014.1:0-18158 GCA_021462865.1 Gammaproteobacteria bacterium
GGGTCTCGCCCTGTAGCGGTGCTCGGGGCTGAAGCCCCTTCTGCGCGGCTGCGTTCGCTGCCGAGGTCGGGTCTCGCCCTGTAGGAGGCACTTCAGTGCCGACCTTTTTTGTCGTCGGGGTTCAGGCTCCTCCCGGTGTACAGACGACAGCAATGAGAACGTCAACCGTTATCGCGCACCGAACTTGAGCGTGTTGCGGAATTTGAACTGCAACGCTCTGGCACGCGTCGTATGCGGCGCTTGAACGGCAACACTTTTGTCACGCGTCGATCGTGATGACCTCGGCGCCGTGGCCGAGCCCGAGCAATTGCGCGGCATTGCCTTCGCGCACGGCAATCTCGAGCACGCCGAAGGAATTGACCAGCGCCAGCAGCGTGCCGGGCGCCACCGCGCCGTAGGTCGGCACGATGGGCAGTTCGTGGTGGGCGATGCGCACCAGCGGCCGCTGCCACCGGGCGAGCAGTGCAGGCTCGATGTTGGTGATCAGATTGCCCCAGCGGTCGATCGCCGCGACCCGGCCGGTGACGGCGTCCGCGGTGACGACCGGCGCCGCGATGGCCGCCGGCACCGGTGACGCCGCCCGCGGCCCGATGTCCGGCGGCCGCACGCGGCCGGTCAGCATGGCGGCGGCCAGCGGCGCAAAGATGTCGCGTCCGTGAAAGGTCTGGCTCGGCGCAGGCCAGTTCTGCCGGGCCAGCCAGTCTGCGCCGAGCGTGTGCAGGGCTGCCTGCGGCCCGGCAATCATCGGCAGGATGCCGTTATCGGGCGCGAGGAACAGATGCCCGTCCCAGGCGCAGGCGAGCACGGCGCGTGCGGTGCCCACGCCGGGATCGACAACGACGACGTGAACACTGCCGGCCGGGAAATACCGGTAACAGCGAGCCAGCCAGAACCCAGCCTCGCCCGGCTGCCACGGAGCGATGTCGTGGCTGAGATCGTGAACGTCCGCGCCGGGCGCATGCTCCGCGATCACGGCCTTCATCACGCCGACGAACGGCCCTGCGTGGCCGAAGTCGGTGGTCAGCGTGATGACGGGTGCCATGTGATCAGTCTAATAGCCCCGACTTCTCATGGGCATTCTGATTCTGGCTGAGCCAGAGGCGCTGGGCGTTGCCGGTCTGGACGCTTTGCGCGCGGGCGATTGTCGCTAACCACCACACAGGCCTTGGTGATCGGCTGGACGGCCGACGGTGCAGTCGGCGGAGCGGCGCACAAGGCGCTGCAGTCCGTCAGACGACGTACGCGCGTGATTGGTGGAGGTGATCAATGCTACAGGCGATGGTTCTGTCGTCGACGCCTACGGCGCAACAGCCGAGGGGCCCGGTGGGCGGCCGAAGGACATGCGCATCAGGGCGAGGTCGGCGGCGTTCACGAAGCCGTTGCCGTCGAAGTCGGCATCCGGGTTGCTGGTGCCGAAGCGCTGGCGGAACAGCGCGAGATCGGCGTAGTTGACGATGCGGTTGCCATCGAGGTCGGCATCGCAGGCGCTGCCATAGCCGTCGCTGTTGCTGTCGCGCTGGTTGGCATTGGCACGATCGAGGCAGTTGTCCGTCGCGTCGTCAACACCGTCGCCATCGCGGTCGGTGAACACGCGTACGGTGACCTGGCCTGTCGCCGTCTGGCCGTCGGTGTCCGTGACCGTGGCTGTCAGCACGTGGGAGCCGGGCGTGAGATCGGCCGGCGAGGTGAGCGCGCCGTCGCGGTCTGAGCTCCACTGCACACTCCCGGAGAGGTCGCCGTCTTCCGGGTCGAGCGCGGTGGCGGCGAGCGTGACTGCGTGTCCGTCGAGCTGCGCGTCGTCGAGCGGGGCGTCGACCTCGACCCAGGGCCGCAGCGAGGGCCCGAAGGTCAACGCCTGCGCCAGCGTCGCAGCCATCGCGGCACGCCTCGCCGCGTGCGCGGGCGCTGCAGCGAGGTTCACGTGCTCGTCGGGGTCGGTGGCGTGGTCGTAGAGCTCTTCGCCGCCGAGTGCAGGGTTAGCCGGGGTATAGCGCGTGTAGCGCCAGCGCTGGTCGCGCAGCGAGTGGCCGAAGTAGTAGCTCGTCAGCGCATAGTCAATCGAGCGCCCGCCGCCGACCGGATCCTGCAGCAGGTCGACCAGACTCGTGCCGTCGAGCTGCTGGCGCGGCGCGAAGCCGGCGAGCTCGATCAATGTGGGGTAGATATCGAGGGTCGAGCCCGCACGAGTCACGACGCCGCCTGCCGGCGTAACCCCCGGGGCGACGATGATGAACGGCACGCGCGTCGACTCCTCCCACAGTGTGCCCTTGCCCCAGGCGTCTTTCTCGCCCATGTGGAAGCCGTGGTCGCTGAAGAACACGATGATGGTGTTGCCGGCGTAGGGGCTGGCGTCGAGCGCGTCGAGCACGCGCCCGATCTGCTCGTCGACGAAGTTGATCGAGGCAAGGTAGGCCCGCACCGCCTCTGGCCACTTGCCTGCTTCCGTAATGATGCGGTGCTGTTCGGTGTCGATGGCCGTGCGTGTGTAGGGCGGCGTGTCGTTGCGGTCGCCCGGCAGGTTGGGCGGCAGGGACGGCGAGGCGGGGAAGCGGTCCCAGAACTCGTGCGGCACCCACCATTGCACGTGAGGCATCGTGAAGCCGAGCGAAAGGAAGAACGGCGCCTGATGGTTGCGGCCGAAGAACTGGATTCCGTAGGAGGCGATCTGGTAATCGCCCCAGTTGGCTGTCGGACCGTTCGTCGGGCCCCAGTCGAAGCCGGGCGACACGGCCAGCAGTTCCGGCAGTCCGTTGGTTGGCTGGGGCGGCACCTGGCCGCGGTACCAGTTGTAGGACGGCAGTTCGCTCCAGGGCTCCGCCTGCGTTTCGTCGTCCTGGTGGAAGATGAGTCCCTTCGCCGCTACGAAGTAGCCCTTGTCGAGGAAGAACTCGAACACCGTGCGCGCGTACGGTGGCAGCCAGCTGCGGAACGGGCTCTGCTGGTTGGCGAGCACACCGGTGCGCGCCGGGGCGAGGCCGGAAAAAATCGCGGTCTTCGCCGGGTTGCACAGCGGTGAGGGTGTCTGCGCGTTGTTGAAGCGCACGCCGCGCGCGGCGAGTTCGAGGAGATTCGGCGTGCGGGTATCGGGATGGCCGCCGAAACCCTCGACCCAGTCGTTGGTGTCCTCGATCTTGATGAGGAGGATGTTCGGACGCGCCGGCGGTGCGTCGGCGCGCACAGGCGCCGCAATGACTGCCAGTGCGCAGCACGCTGCGACCAGCAGCGCGGTCCGGGTCTGCTCGACGGTGGCTAACCGCCCGATATCCATCACGGTGCTCATGGCGCCACTCTTGTTGTTCTGGTGCCGATGGTATGCAGGCGGAGGGGAGCGCCGCAAGACGCCGCGCGCAGTTGTCATAAGCGCGCAGAATTTTGACAAGGCTGACAGCCGTGAGGCGCCGGATCTGCAAGAGCTACACGCCAGGATCTGGCGGCAGGCGCTGGAGATCGATTTGTGCCCGATCCGGCGCGTCGTCGGAGCGCGCAGGTCAGGTCCGCGCGGCGATTGTCGGAGCCGGTTCTACGCGGCCGAGTGCTTTTCCTGTGCGCCGGCGTCGTGCCGGGCCGCGCGCCGGCGGCGCAGGCCGTCCAGCATGCGCTCCTGGATGAGCAGGATGCTCGGCGTCAGCACCAGCGTCAGCACCGAGGCGAAGATCAGTCCGCCGATGATCACCGCGGCCATCTGTGACCACCACGCCGTGCCGGGCCCGCCGAAAAAGACCTGCCGGTCGGTCAGCACGATGTTCAGTTTCATCGCCATCGGCAGCATGCCGAGAATCATGACCACCTTGGTCAGCAGCACGGGGCGCACCCGCAGGGCGCAGGTGCGCAGGATCGCTTCCTTCAGCTCCATGCCGGATTCGCGCAGCTTGTTGAAGGTGTCGATCAGCACGATGTTGTTGTTCACGATGATGCCGGCGAGCGCGATGGTGCCGATGCCGCAGTTGACGAGGCTGAACGGCTGGCGCGTGATCATCAGGCCGAGCAGCACGCCGCCGGTGGAAAACAGCACTGCGGTCAGCACCAGCAGCGGCTGAAACAGGCTGTTGAACTCCGCCACCAGGATCAGCGCGATCAGGCCGAGTCCGACCAGGAACGCCAGCGCGAGGAAGTTCGCCGTCTCCTGCTGCTCCTGTGCGCCGCCCTTGAACCGGATCTGCACGCTCGGGTCGAGTCCCAGCGTGGGCAGCGCGGCGGTGACCGCATCGATGACGGGCTGAATCTGCCGGCCTTTCTCCAGGTCGGCCTGCACGAGCATGGTGCGGCGCGTGTCGGTACGCATGATGGTGCGGGTGGCCTCCGCCGGCTCGCGGCTGACGAAGGTGCCGATCGGCACGTTGCCCGCCTGCGTCGGGATGCGCAGGTCGGCGAGCCGGTCGAGACTGCGCTCGTCGGAGGGAAAGCGCACGCGGATGTCGATCTCGACATCGGAGTCGTCGGGCCGGAAGGTACCGACCTTGATGCCGTTGGTGACGAGCTGGATGATGTTGCCGACGAGGCTCACGTCGGCGCCGAAGCGGGCGGCCTCGGCACGGGTGACCTTCAGCCGCCACTCGATGCCGGGCAGCGGGCGCGTGTCCTCGGCATTGAAGACGCCGGGAACAGCAGCCACGACGCCGCGGATCTTGTCGACGGCATCCTTCAGGGCATCGAGGGAGGGCGAGGAGGCCTCGATGCTGATCGGCTTGCCCTGCTGCGGGCCTTCCCGCGGTAGGCGCGGTTCGACCACGAGCCCGGCAATGCCAGCCGTGCGCTCCTGGATCTCACGCATGATCTCGGTTGCCGGTGGGCGCGTGCGCCAGTCCGCGAAATTCAGGCGAATGGAGCCGATCTGGTCGGACGCGGCGCCACGGTTGGCCGCGCCGCTGCGCACGTAGATTGACTCGATGCCCTCGACCCCGTAGATGCGTTGCTCGACCTGGCGCACCAGCCGGTCCTTCTCCGTGGTCGAGAGATCGCCGCGTGCGCGGATGTCGACGCTGCCCTGCTGCGGATCCACCGACGGGAACATGCTGAGCCCACGCCCGAAGAATCCGTAGGCGACGTAGATCGCCACCAGTACGCCGGACAGCGTAGCGACGGTGAGGCCCGGGCGGGCGAGGGCGCGGCGCACGACCCGCAGGTAGCGTCCGGTCAGGCCGCCGATGCTGTCGAGGTCACCGGATTCGGCTGCCACCAGGGCGAGGCGGGCACTCTCGCTGGCGTGGCCGGGGCGTCCGA
The DNA here is from genome assembly GCA_021462865.1 of Gammaproteobacteria bacterium. GTDB lineage: Bacteria > Pseudomonadota > Gammaproteobacteria > Steroidobacterales > QUBU01. The sequence continues at coordinate 5,221 of JAJTYX010000014.1, forward strand.
AGAGCGCGCCGAGTGCCGGCACGAAGAACATCGCGATCACCAGGGAGGCGAGCAGCGTGAATATCAGCACGATCGGCAGGGTCTTGAGGAAGTTGCCGATCAGCCCCGGCCAGAACACCAGTGGCAGGAAGGCGACGATGGTGGCGGCGATCGACGAGAAGATCGGCCAGGCCATGCGTTTGGCGGCCTCGGCGTAGGCCCGCGTGCGGTCGAGCCCTTCGGCCATGCGACGGTCGGCAAGTTCGACCACCACGATGGCACCGTCCACGACCATGCCGACCGCCATGATCAGGCCGAAGAACACCACCATGTTCAGCGTGTAGCCGAACAGGTTGAGCAGCAGGAAGGCGGCGGCGAACGAAGCCGGGATGGTGATGCCGGCGAGCAGGGCGTTCTGCAGCCCGAGGATGCCGATCAGCACGATCACGACCAGGATGACGGCGATGCTCACGTCGTTGACGAGCTGGCTGACGTTCTCCTGCACGTAGACGGACTTGTCGCGCGAGAGGACCAGCGATACGCCCGGCGGCAGATCCCTGGCGGCTTCCTCCAGCACCTTCTTCACCGCGGCCACGGTGGTGAGCATGTTGGCGCCGGTGCGCTGCACCACCTCCATGCCCACCGCAGGTTCGCCGTTCAGGCGCGCGTAGCTTTCGGCGTCCTTGAAGGTGCGCCGGACCGTGGCGATGTCGCGGAAGTGCACGACGCGATCGCCGGAGACCTTCATCGGCAGTTCGAGCACGTCTTCGGCGTTCTCGATGACGCCGGGCACCTTGATGGCGAAGCGCCCGGTATCCGATTGCATGGCGCCGGCCGCGACCAGCCGGTTGTTGCGCTGGACGAAATTCAGCACGTCGGCGGGCGACAGGCCGTAGCTTTCCATCGCCACGGGGTCAACCGTGATTTCCAGGAGTTCCTCGCGGATCCCGATCAGGTTGACCTCGAGGACGCCGGCGACGCTCAGGATGCGTTCCCGCACGGCGCGGCTGATGCGGTTGAGGGTGCGCTCCGGCACGGCGCCGCGCAGGTTGATGACCAGCATGGGGTCGAAGCGGGAAAACTTGACCTCGGAGACCCGCGGCTCCTTGGCGTCGGCGGGCAGCTCCGGCCGGGCGAGGTCGACGCGGTCGCGGACATCCTGCAGCGCCTGGTCGATGTTCACCTCGGGCTCGAACTCGAGCGTCACGGAGCCGCGGCCTTCCGTTGCCGAACCGAGCATCTCCTTGATGCCCTCGACGTTGCGGATCTGCTGCTCGATCGGGCGCACCAGCAGCCGCTCGGCGTCTTCGGCCGAGACGCCCTCGAGCACCACGTCCACGCTGACGTAGGGGAACTCGATGTCGGGCTCCATTTCCTTCGGCATGGCGCGATAGGTCGCCACCCCGGCGAGCAGGATCACCAGCAGCGCCACCATGACCGCGCGGCTGCGCTCGACGCAGATGTCGATCAGCGCATTCACTTCAGCCGGCCTTCCTGCGCGCGGTCGGCTGCCAGGGCGGTGTCCTTCTGCGCGAGCACCGGCTCGACCTGCTGGCCGGCCGAGACGTAGCCCTGGCCCACGGTGATGATGCGCGCCGACTCGGGCAGCCCGGTGACCCAGACACCGTCCGGCTCCGAACGCGCGATTTCCACCGGGTTGAACACGGCCCGGCTCTGCGTATCGACGGTCATCACGCCGATGCGTCCGTCGGCCGCGAGCGAGAGGATGGCCGGGGACACCTTCTGCGCCAGCATTTCACCAGCCGGGATCTGCATCTCGGCGGTCACGCCCGCGGGCAGCCGCCCGTCTGTGTTCGGCAGTTCCAGTTCGACCGTGAATGTGCGGGTGGCCTCGTCGGCCACGGGCGCGATATAGCGGATGCGGCCGCGCGCCTGCTCGCCGGTCACCAGCTTTGCGGTCGCGGTGTTGCCGACGGCGACGAAGTGCGCGTCCTGCTCGGCCACGCTGCCGGTCACGATGAGCCGGGTGTTGTCCACGAACGTGAGCACCGGATCGCCCGCGCGCACGAAATCGCCGACCTCGACGTTGCGCTCCTGGATGACGCCATCGAACGGCGCACGGATCAGCATGTAGCCGAGGTCGAGCTGGGCCCGCACCAGTTCCGCCTTCGCTGCCTCGAGCTGGGCGAGCGTTTCTGCGAGCTGTGTATCCGAGACGTAGCCCTTGGCTTTCAGCTCGAGCTGGCCCTCGTGGGCGGTCTGGTACTGCGCGACGTTCGCCTGTGCCTGTTCGAGCCGTGCCTGGCGGTCGCGCAGGTCGAGCCGCAGCATGACCGTACCGCGTGCCACCCGCTGCCCGCGCGCGGCCTCGATGCCGTCGACGCGACCATTGGTCTCGGCCTTGATATCCACGGTTCGCGCCGGCGCGCTGCGGCCGAACACGCTGATGGTGCGTGTGATCGGCCTGGCCTGCTGGGCACTGACCTGCACCCGCGTGACCGGCGGTGGGGTTTCTGCACCGATGGGGCCGGGCCCGGCCGGGACGCTCCGCCCACCAATGCTGCCGGAGGCAAGCCACAGCACCACGGCGGCAGCAACGAGCCCGGCGAGCAGCCATGGCCGGGAATTCAAACGGGTAGCGAGATTCATGATTCGGTTCCGGGGCGCGTGCCCATGTTCCAGTGTCTGGCGCAGCGCGCGGCCCGCGTAGGCGGCGGCCCGGCGCAGGCGATGCCGAATCAATAATGTAGGGATCCGCGGGCAACCGCACCACCGGGCCTGAGCGTCGGCCTGTCCTGGAATGGCCATCGCATCGGCCGGCCGTTACAAAAAAAATCGCGCCACGCCGCAGCGCCACGCGTACCCGATCCGGCCCGCGGGTTCGTCGGCAGTGGTTTGTAACGCTTTGTAACTTTTCGTATCCCGGGAGGGTTCGACCCGCCGCAGCGCACGGTTTGCGGGTGTCGGGTCTCGCCGGTTCGCCACCGGGTGTAGTACCGGGCTGCGGCAGTACGACACCGCGGTCGTGTACTGCAGATGAATGGCCGGGTGCATGCTGGTAGCATGTGCGCCGTTTCCGGCGCCCGTGCCGTGATCGCGGGCGATGTCGATAAAGCCATTCAATCCGAAGGAACGACGATGACCGACAAGACGATGACGCGCAGGGATTTTGTGGGTGCCGCCGCGGTGGCGGTGCCGGTGACGGCCATTTTCGCCAGCCGCGCCGCCGTGGCGCAGGCCAAGCCGCACCTCGACGAGAACGACCCGGTGGCCAAGGCGCTCATGTATGTGCATGACGCGGCCAAGGTCGACAAGGCCAAGGCGCCGAATTTCAAGCCGGGGCAGCATTGCGCCAACTGCGCCCAGGTTCCGGCGGGTTCCTCGGGCGACTGGCTGCCGTGCAACGCGTTCCCCGGCAAGCTGGTTGCGACCAACGGCTGGTGCAGCGCCTGGGTGGCGAAGCCGGCCTGAGCGTTCGCTGACCAATTGCAGGAAGCCGCGTCCCCGCCGTCCGGCGGGGACGCGGTGCGAACCGCATGATCGACCGCCGCTCGGCCTGAGCGCGGTCCGGCAGACCATCGAAACGATACGTCGATCAGCCGTCGTGCGCGGGAAACGCGCCGGGCAGCAGCGGCGCCACCTCGACCGTTTCGCCGGCGGCCAGCTCGCCATCACCCGCCGGAACGATTGCCCAGCAATTCGCCGCGAGCAGCGGTGCGATCCGGAAAGACTCCTGCCCGGCGAGGAGCTGCGCAGTGAGGGTGGCGTCCGCGCCGACCCTGACCAGCGCCTTCGCAAAAAACGTCAGCGCGGGCCGGCGCAGCACCGCTGCCTGCAGCCGCGCCGGAGTAAACACCTCCGGTGCGTCGCCGAGCAGCGCACGCACCGCCGGGATCACGAAGAAGCGCAGCCCGACGGCGACCGCCATCGGATTGCCCGGCAATGAGAAGAGCAACGCACCCTGTGGCAGGCGCGCGAGGAGCAGCGGCTTGCCTGGCCTGATGGCGACCTTGTGAAACAGGACTTCGCCGCCGATGCGCCCGATCGCCTCGGGCAGGCAATCGAGTCGCCCGGCGGACACCCCGCCGGTGGTCAGCAGCAGATCAGCCGCGGGCGCGAGCGCGGACAGTTCACGCGCGAGTCGCTCCGGGTCGTCGGGGGCGCTGCGTTGCGCGACGAGCGGCAGTCCGAGCGCAGCGAGCGCGGCTGCGAGATAGGGGCCATTGGCGTCACGGATGAGGCCGTTCGTCGCCGGAGCGCCTGCGTTGGTCAGTTCGCTGCCGGTCGTCAGCACCGCGACGCGCGGTGGCGAGCGCACCGGCAGCGAATCGAAGCCGGCCGCCGCGAGGGCCATCATCGCCGGCGCATCCACGCGCCGGCCGGCGCGCAGGATGACATCCCCGGGGGCGAAATCCGTCGCGGCGTCGCGCCGGTTGCGCCCGGCTGCTACCGGTTCGCGCAGCAGCAGCACCGCGCGGCGCGATGCACCGGCTGTGCGCGTCGTTGCCTGCTCCACCGGCAGTACGGCGTCGCAATCGGCTGGCAGCGGCGCGCCGGTCATGATCTCCCACACCGCGCCGGCGGGCGTTGCGGCCGGCGGCGCCTGGCCGGCGGCAATGCTGCCGGCGATCTCCAGCGTGACGGCGGCCGCAGCGCTCGCCCCGGCGGTTTCGGCGCTACGCAATGCGAAGCCGTCCATTGCCGCGTTTGCGAACGACGGCACGGCACTGGCGCTGCGGATGTCTTCGGCTACTGCGGTACCGAAGGCGTCGGCAAGGCGCACGGTGCGCGACGGCAGCACGTCCGTGGCGTCCAGGATGATCCGGGTTGCCGTGTCGAAACTGATCATGTGGCGTGTGTGATGTCGAAATGCTCGGGGCGCAAATTCTTGCAACCATGCCGGCCCGGCCCTAGCATCGCAGCGCCGCCCGATCCCGCGATGATCGTTGTCAACGCCTGGTGCGCCTGCGCTGGCGTAGCCTGCAGCCAATATGCCAGTTAGCACCGACAGACGAAAGTTGATCCAGGGCCTGGCGGCCTCCAGCGCGGTACTCGCGCTGCGCTACGCGCCTGCCGCCGAGGTCGCCACGCCGTCCTACCGGCGCTGGGAAGACCTGATGCGCAACAAGTGGGCATGGGACCGCGTGACCCATGGCACCCACGGCACGAATTGCGCCGGCACCTGCGCCTTCAACGTGTACATCAAGAATGGCATCGTCTGGCGCGAGGAGCAGCAGGGCATGTACGCGCCTTCCGGGGACGACGTGCCGGACTACGGGCCGCGTGGCTGCAACAAGGGCCTGCGACACGCGAAGTACATGTACGGCCCGCAGCGTGTCCTGTACCCGATGAAGCGCGCGGGCAAGCGCGGCGAGGGCAAGTGGCAGCGGGTGAGCTGGGAGCAGGCGACGACGGAGATCGCCGACAAATTCCTCGACCTTGCCAGCCGCTACGGACCCGAGTGCGTCTCCTACGGCAGCGGCACGCAGATGTCGATCAAGCTCGCGTCGTCCGCGGCCTTGTCCCGCTTTGCCAACATCACCGGAGTGACGGTGCCGGAGTTCTACTCGGGCGTGGGCGATCTGCCGACCGGCGTCTACATGACGCTCGGCGCGGTCTACACCGGCGACACCATGGCGTCGGTCTTCAAGTCGCGCTGCTGCCTCGTGTGGATGGCGAATCCCGCGGTGACCAGGATCCCGGATGCGCATTTCTTCTGGGAGGCGAAGTACAACGGCACGCAGGTCATCGCGATTTCCCCGGAGTTCACCCCGACCGCGATGCACTCCAACCTCTGGGTCCACCCGAAGCCGGGGACGGATACCGCGCTCGCGATGGCGATGGTCCACGTGATCCTGGAGGAAAAGCTCTACAGGCCGGAGTACATCCGCGAGCAGACCGACCTGCCGTTCCTGGTGCGCCTCGACACGAAGGAGTTCCTGCGCGAGGAGGACCGCACGCTCGTCGGCAAGCTGGCCGTGCGGGAAAACGTCTACTACCTGTGGGACGAGGCCACCGGCCAGCCAGTCGTGGCGCCGGGCACCGGGCTCGCCGATCCGCCGGTCGGCCGCGACCGACGCAAGTTCGAGACGCTCGAGCTCGGCGCGATCCGGCCCGCGCTGGAGGGCCGGTGGAAGGTGCAGACCCTGCAGGGGGAGGTCGAAGTCACGACGGTGTTCGAGCTGCTGAAGGAAAAGGCGGCCGACCACGCCCCGGAGAAGGTGACGGCGATCACCGGGGTGAGTCCCGCAATGATCCGCCGGGTGGCGCGCCTCTTCGCCGGGGCGCAGCCCGCGATGATTTATGCCGGCTACTCCGCCTGCAAGTGGCTGCACGGCGATATGCTGCAGCGGGCGATGCTGCTCATGCTCTCGCTCACGGGCAACATCGGCGGTGAGGGCAGCGGCATCCAGTTCGGCAACGCGCCGAAGCTGCGCGGCGTGACTGCCTTCGCCTTCGCCGATATCGGCCCCGCCCTGCGCATGATCTCGAGCACCACATGGGACTACGACCACGCGAACCTGAAGGCGCTCAACCGCGAGATCTACGGGGAGCAGCTCGCCAACCTGTACGACGAGCGCTACCAGTACAGCGTCAAGGAGGACTGGTTCCCGAGTTACAGCGACAAGGGCTGGCGCATGGCGTTTTTTGCCGGCGAGAACGCAGCCAACTGGCGCGCGTCGGGCAACCGCTGGCGGCGCGAGGGCTTCGACAAGCTGGAGATGATCGTCGCGCTGACGCCGGACATGAGCGTCACCGCCCACAACGCCGACTACGTTCTGCCGATCGCGCATCACTACGAGCGGGCCGATATCATGCTCCAGTCGCGCATCCCGTACGTGCAGGTCCTCGACGTCGCCGTGCCGCCGCTCGGCGAGTCGGTGGACGACTGGGAGGCGAACCGGAGGCTGATCGAGGCGATCGCGCGGCGTGCGCGCGAGCGCGGCATCTCGCCGGTGCGCGACGAGGTGGACGGTCGCTCCGTGCGGCGCGACTACACGCGCGCCCTGGATTACTACACGATGGATGGGCGCATCAGGAACGTGAAAGACGTCTGCCAGTACATCATCAACACGACCCCGGGAGTACCGAAGATCTCCTTTGCCGAAATGGCTGCGAAGGGCATCGTCCGGGTCGACCACTCCGGGTCCACGATCTGGGACCACGAAGACTCGCCGTACCACGACAACGTGGCGCGCAGCGTGGTGCACAAGAAACCCTATGAGACGTTCACCGGCCGCCAGCAGTTCTACATCGACCACGAGTGGTTCATCGAGTTCGACGAGCAGTTGCCCGGCCATCGCGACCCGCTGCGCATCGAGGGTTACCCGCTGCAGATGACCATGGGACACGCGCGCCACGGCGTCCACAGCATGTGGCGCGACGACAAGCTGCTGGTGGCGCTCCAGCGCGGCGAGCCGGATATCTACGTCAATCCGGACGACGCGGCCGCGCGCGGCGTCGCCGACGGCGATCTGCTGCGGGTGTTCAACCCGGCCGGCGAGTTCTACGCGCAGGCGCACGTGAGCGCCGGCATCCAGCCCGGCATGGTGTTCATGTACCACGGCTGGGATCCGATGATGTTCCCCGGCGGGCATAACTTCAGCGCGGTGATCCCGACCGCCGGGCTCATCAAGCCGACGACGATGGCCGGTGACTGGGGGCATCTCGGCTACAAGCCGCTCGCCTTCGCCCCGAACCAGACCTACCGCGATTTCACCTGCAACTTCGAGAAAGCGGACCGCGCCACCGCGGGCCTTCGTGAAACGGCGAGGTCCGCATGAGCGCAGCCGCTGGTCAGCCGTCGGCGCACTCCCTGCGGCGCGTGGAGGAAACCGGCCGCGCGACGGCAGCAACGGCCGCCGCCCGCTGTCGCGCCTATGCGCTGTTCTCGGCGCTGACCGCTTCGCCGCACGACGTGGACACACACCCGCTCGCCGGCGTCCCGCCACCGGCGCGGTCGGACCTGCCGTACGCATTCGACTGCGCCGCCCTGGTGCAGGAGGTCGCCGCGGCCGACCTGCTGCAGTTGAAAAGACAGTACAGCGCCCTGTTCGAAATCGGCAGCGACGGCCCGCCGGCGCCGATCCGCGAGGATCTCATGACGGGCCAGAAGGCCGGCACGCGCGAGGATCTCGTGCGTTTCTACGACTACTTCGGCTACCGCCTGGCCGATCGCTACGCCTGGGCGCCCGATCACCTCTCCGTCGAACTCGAGTTCATGCACTTCCTCTGTTACCACGAATCGCGCGAGTCGGCCGATCGCCTGTCCTACCAGCTCGCCCAGGCCGACTTCGCCGAGCGTCACCCGGCCCGCTGGGTGCCGCGCCTGGCCGATGCGGTGGCGCGGCTCGCGCCCGGCTCGCTCTACTGCCGCGTGGTCGCGGCGACGCGCGAATTCCTCGCAGCCGATCTCGCCTGGCAGGCCGGCACGATCGTCGCCGGCGAAGTGGAGCCCCGCCATGGGTAACCAGGTCGCCATGGTGATCGACCTGAACAAGTGCATCGGCTGCCAGGCCTGCACTGCTGCCTGCAAGTCCCTGTGGACCGACGAGCCGGGCCAGGAGTACATGCTCTGGAACAACGTCGAGACCAAGCCCGGCCCGGGGTACCCGCGCGGCTGGGAGGAGCACGGCGGCGGCTGGGAGCACGGCCGGCTGAAACCCGGCGCACTCCTGCCGAAGGAGGATTACGGGGACGTCGTCGAGCTCAATCACGAGCAGGTGTATTTCAAGGGCGAGGCGAGCGTGCTCGCGCCGCAGAAGCCGCTCGGCCGGGGCGCCAACTGGGACGAAGACACGAGCCAGGGCACGTACCCCAACAACTACCATTTCTACCTGCCACGGCTGTGCAACCACTGCACGAAGCCCGCCTGCCTCGAGGCCTGCCCGGTGCGCGCGATCTACAAGCGCGAGCGCGACGGCATCGTGCTCGTGGACCAGGACAAGTGCCAGGGGTTTCGCGAGTGCAACAAGGCCTGCCCCTACAACAAGGTCTATTTCAATTTCGTGACCGGAAAGTCGCAGAAGTGCATTTTCTGCTTTCCGCGGATCGAGCAGGGCGTGGCGCCCGCCTGTGCGCGCCAGTGCCCCGGGCGGCTGCGGTTCGTCGGCTTCGTGGACGACGTCGGTGGGCCGATCTGGAAGCTGGTGCACGAGTGGAAGGTTGCCCTGCCGCTGCATCCGGAGTTCGGCACGCAGCCGAACGTCTTCTACGTGCCGCCGATGCTGCCGCCGGCCTTCGACGCGAGCGGCGACATTCGTGAGGACGAGCCGCGCGTCCCGATGGAGTACCTGCGCTATCTCTTCGGGCCGGAGGTGGACGAGGCGCTGGTGACGCTGCACTTCGAGATGGAAAAAAAGCAGGCGGGCAAATCCTCCGAGCTGATGGACCTGCTCATCGCCAGGGAGTGGAAGTCGCTGTTCAACATCCCCGACGTGCGAGTGTTCTGACGGATTCCACGCGTCGGCGCCGCTATGCCCGGCGCTCGTTCCAACGCGGCCTGCCGGCGATTTTCCGGCGGGCACGGTGGCAAGTCCGCATCGATCTTAGGTAGTTGTCCGTATAGGCCCGTCTGTCGGGCCTCCGGATACTTTTTTCTGGTTTTTCAAAGGGGATCTGCGCGTCGTCCGCTGGCAGGACACGGCGCGAACCGTCGTTATTTTCATGGCTACCCAGTTCGCTCCGCAGGAGTACACAGTCATGGTGGTCGACAGCGACTGCCAGGTCTGCGCGAGCCTCGCTGCCCTGCTGCAGCGGGCCGGATACCGGACCCGCACCTTCCGCTCGGGCGAGGCAGTGCTCGACGATCTCGCTGCATTTCCCGCCCGCGCCTGCGTCATCACCGAGATCCAGTTGCCCGGCATCAACGGCCTGGAGCTGATCGCGCGCCTGCGCCAGGCCAATATCACGGCGCCCACGGTCGTGCTGACGGCGCTCGGCGATGTCGCCACCGCGGTGCGCGCGATGCGCGACAGCGTCGCCGACTATCTCGTCAAGCCGTACGTGGAGCGCGATCTCGTCAATCGCCTGCAACTGGTCCTGTCGAGGCAGGGCGCGGCCCCGCACTGAGTGCCCACCCCGCGCGGCTTGCCACTGGCGGTGCGCGAAGCTAAAAGACGCACAGGGCCCAGCGGCCCGGGCAGTGCTCCGTGGCAGAGTTCCCGACAGTCATTTCCCCCGGCGAGTGGATCAGCGTGTTCCGCTCCGTGATGCGCTGGCCGTGCGAGGAACGCGCGCTGGTGCTGAAGGCCATGCAGATCGAGCACCACGTGACCGAGCAGCCCGATGGCTGCCATGTGCTGGTCCCGGCGGCGCTGGTGCCGCTGGCCATGGAGCAGTTGCGCCTCTACGCGCACGAAAATCCGCGCCGTCACATCGAGCCCTGGCCGGACATCGCCGCCGCGCGCGGCATGGCCGGTGCGGCCGGATTCGTCATCGCGTTGCTGGTCGCCTACCTCATCCAGGCCGGTTATCGCTGGGGAATCGACTGGACCGAAACGGGCCAGTTGATCGCCGGTCGTGTCACAGCCGGCGAGTGGTGGCGCACGATCACCGCGTTGACCCTGCACGGGGATGTCGCGCATGTGGTGGGCAACATGCTCTTCGGCGCGTTCTTCACGTACCTCTGCGGCCAGTACCTCGGCTCGGGCGTGGCGCTGCTTGCGATCGTATGGTCGGCTGCGGCCGGCAACCTGCTCAATGCGCTGGTGCAGTCCGGTGCGCACCGGAGCATCGGCGCCTCCACCGCGGTGTTTGCGGCGCTTGGCCTGGTGGCTGCATTCGTCTGGGGGCTATCCCGCCGGTACGCGCTCGGCTGGGCGCGGCGCTCCTCGCCGGTGGTCGGCGCCGTCGCGCTGCTGGCGTACACGGGAACCGGCGATCAGCAGACCGACATCGTCGCGCACCTGGCCGGCTTCCTCGCCGGGGCGGTTGCCGGGCTGTTGCTGCTGCGCCTGAAGCGCGGCCAGACGGCCGGAGCACTTGCACAGGGGCTGGCGGGGCTGCTCGCGGGCGGCACGCTCATCGCGGCCTGGGTGGTCGCGATGACCGGCGGCTGAAGCGCGCGGCAGCGCCGCGCGCCGGCTCAGTGGCGCTGCTCGCTATCGCATTGATCGGAATCGCGGCCCGGACAGTCTTCGTCGCTGCTGTCGCTGGCGCCGGGCTCCGCCCGGCGGGGCCTGACCTTCCACTCGCCGGTCTTGCCGGTGAACAGCCCGGGGCTCTCCTGCAGTTCGCGACGGTTGTAGTGGGTCTCGCCGCTGCGGTCGTGCTGCGGCGGCCGCGAGGTGCACGCAGCCGCCGTGAAGAGCAGCACCACCAGCAGCAGTCGCAGGCCCATCAGAACCGTACCCGCGTGCCGCCGGTGAACACCCAGATATCGTCGAAGTCCGGGCCGATGGCCCGGTCGAGGCTCAGCAGGCGCAACTGGCTGTAGAGCTCGATGCCGGTGCTGCTGAAGACCTGGACCGCGGCGACGCCGATGGAGTCGCCCTGATCGCCGTCGCCCGTCACGTGCTCGGTATAGGTGTAGTCCAGGCCAAAGCCCGTGGGGCCGAAGCGCGTGAGCTGCGTGTCCCAGCCGATCTTGCCATACAGGTTGTAGGGGTTGTCGCCGTCCGTGCCGCTGTCGCGGCCGCCTGACACCGTGAAGCTCAGGCCGGTGTCGTTGTGGAGCATCGACCAGGACCCGGACCAGCGGGAGTCGACGCCGGGCACGTTGGGATCGGCGTACGCGATCGCGCCCAGCGTGGTAAAGCCGCCGAGTTGCATGCCGGTCCAGTGGTCGTAGTCGCCGCCGAAGGTCAGTGCCACGTCGAAGCGCTGGTCCGAACCGGCCGAGGTCGAAACCTGCATGGGCCCGAACATCGGCGTGTCGTAGCGGATCCGGTTCATCCGGTCCCCGTCGAAATTGAAGAAGGCATCCCCGATGGTGACGCCGGTCAGGTCGGTGCCGTCGGTGAACTGCAGGCCGCCCATGGGGAAGGAGATTCCCGACAGCATCACCGGTGCGCTGACCAGGGAGAGGTCGAACTCTGCCGTGTTGTCCGCAGCGGAGGAACCGCGGCCGAACATGACGCGGCCGTAGCGCTCGTCCATCACCCAGACTTCGGCACGGCGCGTCTGCATGAAGTCATCGGCCCGCTCGTTGTCCTGGCTGACGTCGGAGGAGTTGTTGCCGCTGAAGGCGATCTCCAGCGTGCTGCCCGCTTGTGGCCCGTTGGCAAAGGTGGCGACACCCGCCAGTCGCATGCGGCTGTTGCTGTTGTCGTTGTCGACGAAGTAACTCCGCGTGTTGGCACCGTCGTCCGCGAGGTTGTAGGCCTGGTTCACCTGCCCGGCGACGCTGAGCTTCAGCCCGGGGTTGTCGTAGCCCGTCAGCGGCTCGTCGCCGTCTTCCTTGTAGTACTTGGGTTGCCCGGCGGTCGGCTCCACCTTGCCACGCAACTCTTCGAGTTCCTTGCGCAGTTGCTGGATTTCCTGGCTCTGGCGCTGCAGCTGCTCGATGAGGACATCGACGCGATCCTGGGCCTGCGCTGCGGCCGGCCCGAGGATCAGGATGGCCAGTGCGCTGGCCCAAGGCGCCCGCTTCGACGCAAGGCGGCCTTCGGTGCGTGCCATGACGTGCATGATTCTCCCCGTTTCGAATTGAAGCGGCCGGCGCCCGGCCTGGCAACGCACCCGCCCATCCCTTCGGGTCCGCATGGCGGGTAAAGTACTCAACGGCGGGCCGGGTCCGCAAGCAGCAGGAGCCGGATGGATGACGCGGATCAAGTCCGCGCAGAGTGTTCCGGTTCATCGCCGATCTGCGGGGGCGCCTGCGACGTCGCCGCACGGATCCCGCGCACAGGGCCTGCTGGCGGAGCTGCGTGTGTCCTCATCCGGCAGCTGCGGGTGATGTGGTGGCCCGCTGCCCGCCGAGCGCCGCTCCTCGCACGTCCCTGTGCTCGTCGCTACGGGTTACGCCGGCTGCTGCCCTCCTGGCAGCCGGCTCCACA
>JAJTYX010000140.1:0-18495 GCA_021462865.1 Gammaproteobacteria bacterium
GCGCAGCGCCGTTGGCGAGGTACTGAAGAAGACTTATCGTAGAAAGTAACTGCACGCGCCCGTAGCTCAGCTGGATAGAGCACCAGGCTACGAACTTGGGGGTCGGGAGTTCGAATCTCTCCGGGCGCGCCAGAACACGCAAGAACAGGGGCCTCGTGCCCCTTTTTTGTGGTTCATCGCTGCGGGCAGCAACACCCTGTAGGAGGCACTTCAGTGCCGACCGCATGTCCGGACGTCGCGGTGGTCGGGACTGAAGTCCCTCCTACACGGCTTGCAGCAGCCGGCGTAACCCGTAGCGACGCGGCCAGGGACGGCCGCGCAGCAGCGCTCGGCGGACACCGGGCCGCCACATCACGCGCACATGCTGCACGAAAATGCGGGCAGCTCCGCCAGCGGATTCCGCGCGGGACCAACATATCGACTTTGCAAGCGTCCCCGCAGATCGGCGGCTGGTAACGGCATTGCTTGACGGATGGATTTTATTGGTTAGGATTCCTACCCATGAAGTTCGACCGGATCACCGAACCGCTTGCACGCCGCCTCGCCGACGGCCTGGCCCGGCTGGCCGCAGTCGCCCGGCAAATCGACTGGCAGAGCGCCGAGGCGGCCGGGCTGTCGCCGACCCAGGCAGATCTCCTCCGTTTCGTTGGCAGCCGCCGCACGGGCGCCCGCCTGACCGCAGCCGCCGCCCATGCGGGGATCACCAAGGCCACAGCCAGTGACGCGATCGCCGCGCTGGAGCGCAAAGCGCTGGTGCGCAAGTCGGCGGACGCCGCCGACGGCCGCGCCGTTGTGCTCAAGGCAACCGCCCGGGGCACCCGTGTCGCGCAGGACTGGCCGGCCGCCTTCACACCGGCCGTCGCCGCCCTCGCGCCGGCCGAGCAGGAGCAACTGCTCGGGCTCGTGATCAGGATGATCCGGCACATGCAACGCCAGGAACTGATCGCACCGCAACGAACCTGCGTGAGTTGCCGCCATTTTCGCGAGAACGTCGCGCCGGGCAGCAAAGCCCCGCACTATTGCGCGTTCGTCGGGGCGCCGATGGCCGCGCGCCACCTGCGGCTCGACTGCGCCGAGCACGAAGCCGCCGCCTGACGGCGGCACAGGTCGCCCCGTCAGTGCCGATCGGGGTTTTTTCTGTCAACTAGTTAGGAGTCCTTCCATGAACATGCCACGACAGACGAAAGCAGCCGCCTGGATCGCGCTTGCCGGCGCCTTCACCGTTTCGGCGCTGGCCGCAGCACCCGAGGTGCCCTACCCGGCGGGTTACCGTGGCTGGCATCACGTCAAGAGCATGGTGATCGAGGCAGGCCACCCGCTGTTCGCCTCATTCGGCGGCATGCACCACCTCTACGCCAACGACAAGGCGGTCGAGGGCTACCGCAGCGGGCGCTTTCCCGACGGCGCGGTCATCGTCTTCGACCTGCTGGAAGCCACGCATGCCGACCATGCCATGACCGAGGGCGAGCGCAAGGTCGTGGGCGTGATGCGCAAGGATGCGCAGGCCTACGCCGCGACCGGCGGCTGGGGTTTCGAGGGCTTCGGTGGCGGCGATCCGGCCAGACGCGTGGTGGGAGCCGATGCCGCATCGGCCTGTTTTGGCTGCCACCAGCCGCAGAAGGACCGCGACTACGTCTTCAGCCAGTTGCGCGACTGAGGCAGCCGGGCGGATCGGGCACGAGCCGCTGCCGGCGTGGGGCAGATCATGCGAAGTGCTCCGCGCCGGCACCGGCCGCGCAACGGCGTAGCCACGACACCTCATGCTTCGTCCGTCGGGCGGAGCATCGCCATGATATTGACCACATGATGTAAAAATCATCTGTAACCTGTTGTCTTACCGTCTATATTGACTGTGCTTTTCCCGATTGAAGAACGACAGACAAGGAACAGGCATCCGCACCGCCTGACCAAAGCACCCATGCGATCCCTGCCCTCATCGCATCGCCTTCCCGGCACGCCCGCGCGCCGCCGGGCCCTCGCCCGACGTATTGCGCACGCGCGGCACACGACTGCACGCATCATCAGCCGGCTGCGGCGGCGAGCACTCACGCCCGACTGAGCAAGAACCGGAGCCGCACTCACGCCGGGTGCTGCAACGATTCCGATCGACCCGCTGACATGCGCGACCGTCGTCGCGATGGCGACGGCAGCCGGCTTCGCTGCGTCACGTTGCCCAGCCCGCCCACTGTCATGCCCGGCGGCGTAGAATCCCTGCCTCGATCCCGCCTGCCACACGAGCGGCGCAGGGACGACACACCGATAACAACAGGAGACTCACCATGGAACACGCGGAGCGTCATCGCACCACGGACAAACTCACCCAGGCGGCGCATGAAACCGTGGATCGCGTCGCCGAACGCGCGGCCCGCGCCGAAGAACAGGTGCGCGATGCCGCGGACCGGGCGGCCGAGCGCGCCCGCGTTGCGCGCGAGAAAACCGCTGCAGAAGCGGATGCCACCGTGCGCAAGGTCACGGGCTACATCCAGGAGAACCCGCTCACCTCGGCGGCAATCGCCTTTGCCGCTGGCGCCGTCCTGAGCGCGCTGCTGCGCCGATGAACGCCGAAGCGGTCACCGGCGCCGGCCAGGAGTCGCTGTGCGCGACGGCCAGCGAATTGCTGCGCGCAGCGCGCGACCAGGCTCGCGGCACGGCAGAGCTGGCCGTAGCCGAGCTGCGGCTCGCTGCGATGACCGGAGTCACCATGCTGGCGCTGGTAATCATCGCCGCGGCCCTCGCACTCATCGGCTGGGGCCTGGTGGTCGCCGCTGCGGCCCAGATCGGTGTCGCAATGGGGCTTAGCTGGCCCCAGGCCCTGCTCGGCCTCGGCGCTGTGCACGTGGTGCTGGCCTGGCTCGCGTGGCGCAGTGCGTTGCGGCTCAGTCCGCGACTCACCCTGCCGGCGCTGCGCGCCGCCGTACTCGGCGACCGGACACCGACATGAAGCACTCGCTGCGGGCCGAGCGGCTGCGGGTCGAGGAGCTGGCAAGGCGCGTACGCGCCGACCGCGCCGCAGTAGAACGCCAGGGCGGAATGCTGCGCGAACGTGTCGGCGAGCGCCTCGCCACGCCCGCGGGCGTACTCGCCTGCTTTGCGGCGGGCGCCCTCCTCGTGCCGCTGGCCGGGAGCCTCATACGCGGGCTCGTCAGCGCCGGGGGGCTTGGGACACTCGCGCTCCGCTCGGCACAACTGTATCGCACCGTCGGCGGCAAACCCGGAGCAACACCGGATTCCGGGGCGCAACGGACACGATCCTGATGGCGGTCCGGGCGGTCCTGAAGATGGGCGACCCGCGCCTGTTGCAGCCGTCGCAACCCGTGTCGGCGTTCGGCGCCGAACTCGACGCGCTGGTCCGTGACATGACGGACACCATGCGCTCACTCGACGGGGCGGGTCTCGCCGCGCCGCAGATCGGCGTGGCGTTGCGAGTCGTGATCTTCGGTGTGGAGAAGAATCCACGCTATCCCGAGGCGGAGGAAGTGCCCTTCACGGTACTGGTGAACCCGGTACTGACTCCGCGCGATGAGGAAATGGACGATGACTGGGAGGGCTGCCTCAGCGTACCCGGCATGCGCGGACTCGTGCCCCGCTACCGCAACCTCGGGTATCGCGGCTTCGACCAGCGCGGCGCACCGATCGCGCGCGAGGTCACCGGCTTCCACGCCCGCGTGGTGCAACACGAGTGCGACCACCTGGATGGCATCCTCTATCCGATGCGCATCCGCGATCTGCGCGCCTTCGGTTACACGGATGTGCTCTTCGCCGGCGAAGCCCCACCGGCGGAATAGCCGGGCTCCGAATGCGGCTACGGGTCGCGCAACCCGCAGGTCGCGTCACTTCTTCTCAGGCGGATGAGCGCAGAAGATCTCCACCGCGAGATCGAAGGTGCGCTGTTCCTGCGGTCGCAATGCGCCGACGCCTACGACCTGGCGGCTGATTTCTGCGCCGCTCTCGTCGCGCACCGACAGCACCACCGAGTATTCCCAGGCTTCGCCTGAATCCGGGTGGCGGATGGTGCCGGCCACGTGCAACGGCGAGAGCGTCGTCACCGGCCGCTGCGCCGCCGTCTGCTCGAAGCGGAGGTAGCGATGACAGGCCGGACAGACGCTGGAGCTGTCGAGGATGGTCGCCCGGCAATGCGGGCACACCCGGCTCTTGCCGGCGACCGGCCGGCCGAGAATCGCCTCGCGGACACTCAGGACCATGGATCGGTGTCCTGCCTCAGTTCACGGCGGCCGACTTGATGCCTTTTTCCTCTTCCCAGCCGCATTCGACCTGGCCGCGCATGCGCGAGCCGGCCGCGACCGTCATCACGCCGGCCTTCACGTCACCGGCAACCAGCCCTGACTCGAGCAGTTCCACCCGCGTGGCGCCGGTAATGTTCCCGTGCAACTCGCCACCGATGACCACGGTCTTGGCATACACCTGGCCGGTCAGGTGCGCACCCTGCTCGATGGTCAGGTTGCCGTCCACGTGAACGTCACCCTTGAAGCGGCCCGCGAGACGCACGTGTCCCGACCCCTCGATCTTGCCCTCGATGGTCAGGTCGTCAGCGATCACGGATTCCTTGGGCTCGGCTCGCTCCTTGCGGCGTGCCGACTCGGCATTTAACGAAATAGGGGCGGTCCGCTCGGCCTCGCGCGGCGGTGCGGCCGCCGGCGACGATGCGGAACCCGCACTGGGACCCGGTTCTTTCCACAGAGCCATGGCTGGTGTCCTCCACTTTCTTGCTTTTGTGTGGAAACCCCTGTTTACACTCTGGATGCACCTCAGGTCAAACACCGCGTGCGGCCCCGCGCGCATCCATTGGCTCATTGCCGTCGGTTGCGCCGGCAGCACGCTGCCGGGCGGCATCGATGCGCCCCGTTTCAATCGTCGATCCAGTTGATTTCTGCTGCCGTCGCCGTGCCAACCACGACAGACCCGAGATCGGGCGGCATCTCGGCTTCGGTCGGCGTCAGGGCACGACGCACCGCCATGACCTCGGCGAAGCGCTGCGGGTAACGCGGCTCGGCATCGGGCTCGCCATAACCCGACGGGAACAGCGGCAACCGTGTGGCCGGATCGTATTTGTCGCTTGCACCGAGGGCATGCAGCGCTTCGTGGGTGATGACGATGTTGTTCTGTCGTGCCATGCGCGGCGTGGCATACGCATACACGACGCCGAGCAGCCCCTCCTGCAGCCCATGCGAGTCAGGCACCTGCCCGATCCGGTCCGGATCATGGAACAGCACGAACATGCGTATGTCGGCGAGCGTGTCACCGGCCATGCGCCAGGTGTAGTAACGCAACCGCAGGCTCCACCACAGGCGATCGACGGGGCCGGCACCCGGCGCGAGCTGCGGCGGGCGCTCCCCGACCGGTGGATGCAGATCCACACGCACCGGCCGCTCGAGCACGACACCGAACGTGCCCGCCTCGCGCGCGAAGAACGCCTCGATATCCGCAAAGTCTGCCGTACCAAGGCTTGCCATGTAATCGGCTGCCGTCGCGCTGCCATCGCCGTTCACGGGGAACAGCCCGATCCACAGGGAATCCGACCAGCGCGTGGTGCGGAACCGGTCACCCCAGCTGAGACCAGCGACGATGACGAGGATCACCGAGAGGATCGTGATACGGACAGCGCGCCACATCGCCTGCTCGCTCGTGGACAGCCATGCACCCGGGTCAGTAGAGCGTCACGCCCCGCCGCGCATCGGCCCAGGCGGCCTCGTCACGCACCGCGAGCGCGTCGAGATCGCCAGGCACCGCCTGCGGATCGTCCACCCACTGGCGCAACAACTCGCTGCCGTTGATGACATCGATCGCCAGTCGGTCTCGCTCGTACTCGTAGGGGAAGTCACGCCACAGCGGGTAGTCCGGCTGCAGTTGGCGCAGCGCCTTGAATGCGAGCGCCATCAGGCGCCAGGGACGAAACGAAGCGTGGTCGTAGCAGTGCTCGTCCACATGGATCTGCACGCCGGCACACAACTCACCCGCGTGCTTGTGAAACGTCGGCTCGAACCAGCACGGGCGCAGCCGGCAGCCGGAAAGCCAGTGCGGTGCAAGCGTTTGCATCGTCGCGAGCAACGCGCGCGCATCGAGCCCCGGGGCGCCGAACAGTTCCAGCGGCCGCGTCGTGCCCCGGCCTTCGGACAGCGTCGTGCCTTCGAGCAGCACGGTGCCCGCATAACAGCGGGCCATGGAGAGATTCGGCGCGTTGGGACTCGGGTTCACCCAGCTGCGCTCACGCAGCGGCCAGCCGTAACCGGGCGCCTCCTCCGGCTGCCATGCATCCATCGCGATCACGCGATAGTCGATATCGAGACGCAGCGTTTCTTTGAACCATTGCCCCAGTTCGCCCAGGGTGAGCCCGTGGCGCATCGGCAGCGGCCCGGCGCCGACGAAGCTCTCCCAGCCCGCGCGAAGCGCGAGACCCTCGACCGGCCGCCCGACCGGGTTGGGGCGATCGAGCACCCAGACCGCACCGCGCGTCCCGGCCACGGCCTCCATGACATAACGCAGGGTGGTAATAAACGTGTAGATGCGGCAGCCGAGATCCTGCAGGTCCACCAGCAGTACGTCGAAGGTATCGAGCATCGGCCGGGTCGGCCTGCGCACCTCGCCGTACAGACTGAACACCGGGATGCGGTGCACCGGGTCGGTGAAATCCGGCGACTCGATCATATTGTCCTGCTTGTCCCCACGCAGGCCGTGTTGCGGGCCGAACGCGCTTGCCATGGCGATGTCGCCGGTGGCCGCGAGCGCATCGAGCGCATGATCGAGGTCACGGGTCACCGACGCCGGATGCGCCAGCAGTGCCACCCGGCGGCCCGCCAGTTCCCGGCGCAGCGACGTTTCCGCGAGGAGGCGGTCGATCCCGAATTTCATCGGTGTGTGGCGCGCCCTGCGGCGACCGGCGGCAGCTCGATGGTGAAGCCCTGCGGATGATGAAAGTCCGGCGCCGCCATGGGATGATGGAGCGCCCAATACGACAGCACGCCGGTGCGCTCTTCGATCACCGCCGCCAGGCCTACATGCCAGGGCAGATCCGCAGCCCGGTCGA
Source organism: Gammaproteobacteria bacterium (assembly GCA_021462865.1). Lineage (GTDB taxonomy): Bacteria > Pseudomonadota > Gammaproteobacteria > Steroidobacterales > QUBU01. The sequence goes on from JAJTYX010000140.1 coordinate 7,043, forward strand.
TGTACGTTCCGGGCCGCAGGTCCAGGTCGAGTTGCAGGAAGCCTGCGCCGTGCTCCCAGCGGGCGGCAGCCACGGCCTCGGCCGCGAGCGGCCGCATCCCGGCGCGATAGCCGCTGAAGCCATAGGCCGCCCACTCACCCGACGGGGAAAAATTGAACTCGCAATAGGACGCCGTATCGCCGCCGGCAACGAACGCCTCGAAGCAGGTGTGCTGCCACAGGCCGTCCTTGCGTGCGGCTTCTGCGCGCGCCGGCAGCTGCAGCTGCATGACATCCCCCTCCAGCCGAATGACGATACGCAACGACCCGTCCGCAGCCCGCATCGCCCGTCCGTCGAGCGCCAGCGCCACCCGGCATTCCCGGCCGGGATGAAGTTGCAATCGCATGCGGCCAGTCTAGCAGGGCACACAGAACGAACGGCTGCCCGACACTCCGGTGGCGCTACCCCGAATTGCAGGCCGCCAGGCTCAGGCGGCTGACGGCGGCATTTTCACCTGTGTCGCGACGAAACCCTTGAGGTTGCCCATGCGGCTGACCCAGGCGGCGACGTTCGGCACCGCGGAATAGTCGAGCTGACGGCCGAGTTTGGTCATCAGGTAAGCGGACAGTGCAAAGTCGGCGACCGTGAGACTGCCCAGGATGTATTCGCGCCCCTTCAGCTGCTGCTCGAGGATCGCCAGCATCGGGGCCACTGCGCTCAGGTCCTTCTCGTCGGCGGCCTTGAGCGCACCCATCGCCGGCATCAGGTGGCAGCTCTGCCAGTGCAGCCAGCGGTCGACGTCGGCGCGGCCACGTGCATCGGTCGGCAGTGCCTTGGTCTGCGGAAACCTGGTAGCCAGGTAGGTCAGGATCGCATTCGATTCCCACAGCTTGAAATCCCCGTCCACCAGCGCCGGCACCTTGCCCATCGGGTTGATGGCGAGATACTCGGGGCTGTGGGTTTCCTTATCCTTGAAACTGACGTGATGGATTTCGACGTCGAGGTCGAAGTTTTTGACGAAGGCCTCGACCTTGCGGTTGTTCGGCGTGACGGTGAAGGTATACAGGCGCATCTGGGTCTCCCTCCGTAGTCCTGTCGCTGCATGGCTCCTTGCAGCTGATTATCGGCCGGCGACGCACCGGAAACCACCGCGGCAGTTCGCCTCACCGTCGGCCGGTCAGGGAAACCGCCGGGTCACGGCAACGCCAGGCGTTCTGGTTCCCGCTCGAGGACGCTGCGAGTGCACGCCGGGTGCAGCCGCCCAACGCAGGTTTCACTGCCGCTGGGTGGAGACTGACTGACAGATTGCCCCGGTCGGCAAGTCGCTTCCCGGCGCGCTCAGGTCTGCTGCCGCTTGGCCGCACGCACGGTGCGGTGCGAGTGCCCTTCCGAACGACGGCCGCTCTGGCTCATACGCGCGCCACGTCGCAGGCGCTTTTCGATCCTGACCAGTGCATCCGCGAAGGAGGCGCGCGCGGTACGCCCCTTGCCGGCCGAAGCCAGCGGGCGCTGGCGCGCCGGAAGCTTCACGGCCACGCGGGTCTCGTACACCATCGCACGTCCGTCCGGAGCACGGTTGGCAATGCGGATGTACACATCCACGGACCACGCGCGGCCATCGGCCTGCTCGCGGCGAAGAACCAATCCCAGCTTTTCGGTGACATGCCGATCGAGTGCCGCCGATTTCCTGAAGCCAACCTGGTGAACGATGATGCTTGCCATCAGCCTGACCTGCCTCGCATGTGATTTTCGTTACGGCCCGACTGCACGTTTCACGAACGGCGCGCATCGGGCATCGCTGCCGGCAGCCGGACCTCGGGCGGTACCGCGGCTTCCTGCTGCCGGCAATCCCATGGTATCAGGCCGCGCGCCCGGCACGTCGTCGCCTCAGGACGCGGACACCGGCGGCGACGGCGCACGAATATGGATATCCCGCTGCGGGAACGGCATGACGATGTTCTCGCGCGCGAACACCTTGTAGATCTGGCAGTTCAGTTCGTGCAAGGCCAGGCCGCGCAGCTCGGGCTGGGCGATCCACACCAGCAACTCGAAATTCAGGCTCGAATCACCGAATCCCCGCAGCCTGACACGCGGCTCCGGGTCGTTGCAGACGCTGGGATGATCGATGCACACCTGGAGGAGCAGCGCGATCACATGGTCGACATCGGAGCCGCGGGCGACGCTGACCGGCACACGCAGTCGATACTGGAGGTTCGGACCTCCCGACTCATTGATGATCTTCGCCCGGCCCATGATGCCGTTCGGAATGCTGATCTCCTCGTCATCGCGCGTCTGCAGACGCGTGCTGCGCAGGCCAATACGCGTCACTTTGCCGCGCTCCCCGGAGTCGAGCACGATGTAGTCACCGATGCGGTACGGCTGGTCGACGAGGATGGCCACACCGGCGAAGAGGTTGCCGAGCGTGTCCTGGGCCGCGAAGGACAGAGCAAGGCCGATGATGCCCGCTGACGCCACCAGGCCGGTGACGTTCACGTTCCAGGCCAGCAGAATGGCGTACATGGCCGCCATGGCCAGCACGACCCGCAGCGTGTTGTTGAGCAGCGACGCCGTGGTCGGTTGCGCCCAGGGCGGCGGGTTCGCGCCACGGCTGAGCCCCTCGATGATCAGCCGCCCGCCGCCGATGCCGGCGCTGATCCAGATCAGGATCAGCAGGCTTTGCACGATCGACGACGTCACCGTCGCAAGCCGCGCTGGAAGCTCGAGAACCTGCATCGCCACCAGCAGTCCAACCAGTGCCACGGTGCGGAACACCGCACGGTGAATGACGTGCGCGACCTGCCCGCCGCTCGTCCCGCGCCAGCGCGCGAGCAGCCGGTCGAGCGTCGCACCGCCCAACCACTCGATCAGCTTCGCGAACAACAGGAACCCGACGACGATGACGAAGGCCTGCAGGTACAAATTGGGGCCGACGCGGCCGACCCATTCGAGCAGCGTGTTGAGCCAGCCGTTGTTCACCTGTACGCCCTTCTCCGCTTGCGGCGCGATCTCCACCGCGGTGCCGCGCCCGATACAGAATGACACAAAGCGCCGGTCAAGGTGCCTGCGGGCGACCGCGCATATGTCCTCGCAGGGCCGACCGGTGCTGGCGTGACTGCCCGGCGTTCACGACCGAGGCACGCCGGGAGGCCAGCACCCGCACCGAACGCTGCTTCATGCGCAAGTCGGTTTTTGTCCCGGGCGAGAAACCTGTCACCCCGGCACTGCCCGGGCCTCGCATCACACCAGCGGGAAGCCGTGCTGATTCACGGCATCACCCCCCCGGCGCCGGACCGGGCATCACCTCGGCGCACGCTCCAGGCAGCAGAGCCGGCCCTGCCCCACCGCCGCGCGCTTCGTGCGCCGCAAAAAGCCGCGCTCCTGAAGCGCGTCTCGCATGCAGCCATCCGCCGTAGAATCTCCAGACCACCGTGGCCGACGACACAGCCATTGCGGAGGACGCCCCATGACGATGTCAGAACATGCTGATCCGGCCTGCAACGAGTCGGTCGCCGGCGGCAACGCGACCGACGACCGGCACAGCCATCCGGCACTGCGTGCGAAACCGGCGACGACGTCGATCGACGCCGTACTGCTGCGTCGCTTGCTGGCTGCCGTGGGCCATCCACCCGTCGCGTTCGAACTCTGGAATGGCGAGCGGATCGGCGGTGAAGTCACTCCGGCTGTGGCGACGCTGCGGCTGGCCGACCGCGCCACGCTCCTGCGCCTGCTGTGGTACCCCAACTTCAACTTCGCAGAAGGCTACAGCGAAGGACGGATCGGGTTTCAGGGCGATCTGATCGATTTTCTGGTGACGATGACCCGCAGTGCGCTCAAGGCACCGCAAAGCCTGTATTCGCTGCGCAACCGTCTCCGGCGGGTGCACGGATCGAGCAACAACACACCGCGTCGCTCGCAGGAGAATGTCCACCACCATTACGACCTCGGTAACGACTTCTATGCGTTGTGGCTGGGACCGACGATGGCCTATACCTGCGCGTACTACCCATCGCCGGAAGCGAGCCTCGACCAGGCCCAGGTCGCGAAGATGGATCTCGTCTGCCGCAAGCTGCGCCTGGCGCCTGGCGAGTCCGTAGTGGAAGCCGGCTGCGGCTGGGGCACGCTTGCACTGCACATGGCGCGCAAGTACGGGGTGCGCGTGCGGGCGTTCAACATCTCGCGCGAGCAGATCGCCTGGGCACGCGAACGGGCCCGCGCGGCCGGGATGGACAGGCAGGTGCAATACATCGAGGACGACTATCGCAACATTCGCGGCCACTACGACGCTTTCGTCTCGGTGGGCATGCTCGAACACGTCGGGCCGGATCATTACCGCGGCCTCGGGCGCATCGCGCGCGATGTGCTCGGCGGCCGGGGCCGCGGCCTCATCCACTCGATCGGTCGCAACCAGCCCAAGCCGTTCGACGCATGGGCGACCAGACGCATCTTCCCCGGCGCCTATCCGCCGTCGTTGCGCGAGATGATGGAGATCTTCGAACCCTGGAACCTGTCCGTGCTCGATGTGGAGAACCTGCGCCTGCACTACGCCCGGACGCTGCGCGACTGGCTGGCGCAGTTTGAGAATGCACGCGATGAGGTCGAGGCCATGTTCGATGAGCGCTTCGTGCGCATGTGGCGCCTGTACCTGGCCGGCTCCACCGCGGCATTCACCACCGGTTCGCTGCAACTCTTCCAGATCCTGTTCGCGCCCGGCGAGAGCAATGCCGTTCCCATGACGCGCGCCGGGATCTACCGCGACTGAGCCGGGCCCGGTGCGCAGTTGCGACGTGCTGGTCGTGGGTGGCGGTCCGGCGGGTTCCACCGCCGCGTGGCGCCTGTGCCGCGACGGCGCCGATGTGCTCGTGCTCGACCAGGAAACGTTTCCCCGTCTCAAGCTCTGTGCCGGCTGGATCACGCCGGAGGTGCTGCGCGACCTGCAGCTCGACCCCGCCGATTACCCGCACCGGTTCATGACGTTCGAGCACCTGAGGGCGCATTTCCGCGGCTTGCAGTTCCGCGTCCGGTGCACCCAGCACTCGATCCGCCGCTATGAGTTCGACGCCTGGCTGCTGGAGCGTTCTGGCGCTCCGCTGCTTCGCCACCGCGTGCGCGAGATCCGTCGCGACGGCGAGGACTGGATCGTCGACGAGAGCTTCCGTTGCCGGTATCTCATCGGCGCTGGCGGCACACGCTGCCCGGTGTACCGGCAGGTGTTTCGCGGGCACCATGCGCGTGCACGCGAACTCCAGGCGGCGACCCTGGAGCATGAATTCCCCTACGACTGGCATGACGGTGACTGCCACCTCTGGTTCTTCGAGCGTGGCCTGCCCGGTTATGCCTGGTACGTGCCGAAAGCCAACGGCTTCCTCAATGTCGGCATCGGCGGCATGGCGCAACGGCTCAAGGGAAGCGCCGACGACATCCAGGCACACTGGTCGCGCTTCACGGCAACGCTGGAGCGCGGGCTCGTGCGCGGCGGCGACTGGCGCGCGTCCGGTTACAGCTATTACCTGCACGCGCCAGGCGGCACCGGCCGCATCGGCAACGCCTTCATCACAGGCGACGCTGCGGGCCTCGCCACCCGCGACCTGTGCGAGGGGATCGGCCCGGCGGTGCGCAGCGGCCTGCGGGCTGCCGAGGCAATCCTGCATGGCAGCCCCTATGAACTCGACGGCCTGACCGGCTCGAGCCTCGGCGGCGGTCTGGCGAGCCGGCTGCTCGAGTGGGGTTTCACGCGCGGCGCCGCCCGGGGAGAAACAGGATGAACTCCACACGACGCATCGCCTGGGCCGCCCCAATCCTGATCTACGCCGCGAGCGCTCCCCGCTGAAGGATTGCGGGGCGGAATGCCGCTTCAAGTCAGCTTGAGCGCAGCAAACAGGAGCCCAAGGCCCACCATCATCACCGAGCCCAGGCGCACGGTGATCGTGGTCGACAGCATTTCCATGTCCTTGCGGATCAACGTACTGTCCTGATGCATTTCCTGCCGCAGCAACTGCAGGTCGGATTTGGTCGCGAGCGTCATGCCCATGTCGCGCTCCATCGCATCCACCACGGCCCGCGCCTTGTCGTTCGGGACGTTGATGCTGATCCGAGCATCGTACAACGAATAAAGATAGTCCATAGAGTGCCTCATCGTCGCAACCCGCCCATGTCAGAATCTACACGCTACCAGCGCCCTGCTTCCCGGATCAGCGTCTTTTCTGGCCCGACTGTCGACAAACGCGTTTCCTTCCGCGTTAAGGCCGCACAACCCAGGTTCGCCAGCAGGTTGCCAGCCTGACCCATAAACGCCGAAGCCGACCCGAGGTGATTGCGGGTCACGCAGCAGATACTGTTCGTCGCGCCGTCGTGCCGGGCGTGGATTGCCATCGAGCCCGTGCCGGCCGGGATGAGGTAATTGCTGGAGACGGGGTGGTTTGCACATGCAGCCCTGGAACGCATAAGGTCTGTTTCCGTAAAAGACTCAGGGAGCTCAGGACCATTCTTTCTTTTCGCGCCGGTTGATATGACGCACAGAGGAGACCACACCATGTTCCTGCCCGGATTGTTGGTTTTATTGGTCAGCTTGCACACTGCGGTTGCACTGGCTCACGGAAGTGATGCAGCTCATTCGGCGGAGCAACCCTATACCTTGACCCAGGTTTTCAAGGGGGCCATGAGCGACCCCGCCCTGAATGGCTACGAGTTGATGGCCACCCGTCTGGACATCATCCCGGGTGGAGTCGATCGTGCACCGCATCGCCATGATGCAGATACTTTTGTATATGTGTTGCAGGGCGAGGTTGAGATCGAGCTGGAGGGCCAGAAGGCCATTTATGGCGCCGGGCAGATGTTTCACGAGCCACGCAATGCCTTGCACAGTTTATTGCGCAATACCAGCAAAAAGCAGCCCGCGAGCGTGCTGGCGATTTTCGTGATCAAGGATGATCGCGAGTTTTTCGTGCCGGAAAATAAATAAGATTTCCGGCCATACGACACTTGCCGATGACCAGAATCGCTGCGACTGTTCGTTGGCGACGGGCATGAGCGGCGTACGCATGCCGTGGTCCCTCTTCACCGGACAAGGAAGCAAGACATGGCACAAACGGCTGGAGACAAGACGCATTCGGCGAAACGTCTGTTCCTCGCAGGAGCCTCTGGCGCCATAGGACGGTGTCTTGCGCCCCTTCTGGTTGCCGATGGCTGGCAGGTATTCGGCACTACACGATCAACCAGCAAGGCTGCCATGCTGCGTGATCTGGGAGTCGAGCCGATTGTGGTTGACGTTTTTGACGCCGCAGCGCTCCGCCGCCTTGTGGCTGAATGCAGACCGGAAGTTGTCATGCACCAGCTGACCGATCTTCCCTACGCGCTCGAAGCGGGCAAAATGGAAGAAGCACTGGTGCGCAATGCCCGTCTGCGCGACGAGGGCACACGCAATCTCGTCAAGGCAGCCGTACATGCCGGGGCCAAACGCCTGATCGCCCAGAGCATCGCGTTCATATACGCGGACGGAGAACGTCCACACAGGGAGGAAGACCCGCTACTGGCCGAGACAGATTCCGTCTATGGGGGCACCGTGACGGGTGTCATGAGCCTCGAGCGTCAGGTGCTGGGTGCTCCACTTGACGGAATCGTGCTTCGATACGGGATGCTGTACGGTCCGGGTACAGGATTTGATGCGCCCGGTGGCCCGGGCTCCGTACACGTCGCGGCTGCTGCCAGGGCCGCTGAGCTTGCAATCTGCAGAGCCTCACCTGGCATCTACAACATCACTGAACCCGATGGAACGGTGTCGAGCAGCAAGGCCATGACAGATTTGGGCTGGAGCCCGGACTGGCGTATAGCGCAGTAGGAAGCTAAAAAGCCAACATCGGCACCACGCTCAGCGCGCCCCGAGTCGCACGACCGCGACGCGCAGCGCCGAAGAGATCCGCTCTGCGGGAGTGTCGCCCTGGCCCTCCACCTGCAGGACTGCGGCAGTTGCCGGCGGGCCGAAACGGACCGTGATGCGCACCGGGCGCGGCCAGCGTCGCTGCCAGGGCAAGGCCTCGAAGCTGCCGTCGATGCGCACCGGCACCACGGCGCTGCCTGATTCCAGCAGTACGAGACCAGCCCCGGGCAGAAAGCGCCCGATCTCGCCCGTCAGCGTCCGGCGGCCTTCAGGAAACCACACCAGCACCTGGCCATCGCGCAGCACTGCTCGCGCGGCCATGATGGCGGCCGCCGGCTCGCGGTCGGGATCCACCGGGAACACGCCCGTCGCGCGGCTGAGCAGCCGCCAGCTCCGGTTCCGGAACATGAACTGCGACCAGCCGGCCCAGCGCGTTGCGCGCAGCAGTCGCCACGGCAGGGCTGCGGCCACCGCCATCGGATCGAGGTAGCTCGCATGGTTGGGCGCGAGCAGGACGGGCCCGCTGACCGGCAGGTGCTCGCGTCCCTCCACCCGCACGCGAAACACCAGGCGCATGAGCAGGCGATCAACGGCGAGCAGCGCCATGCCGAGCGCTGCCAGCAGCGGGCCACGCGCGGCTGGCCCTGCCGCGGACAGCGCTGCCGGCTGTGAAGGCTCACTCTGGGCGCTCGCAAGTTCATGCAGCAGGTCGCGCACGGTGAGCACCCGGGCGATCGCCTCCTGGTTGAGCGCCACCCCAAAGCGGTCGCGCATCTCGAGCGTCAGCGTCAGCCATTCGAGCGAATCCACGCCGAGATCGAGCTGCGGACTCGCCTCCAGGCTGAGCGGCTTCCCGGCGAAACGCTGCTGCAGCCAGGCCCAGGCGCGCGCACCGAGGTCCGATTCGAGCAGGCCGCGGTCGGTGTCGGTCAACTGTTTCGCATCGGCGACGGATGCCTCGCCGTGCCGCGCGGCATAAAGCGCACCGAGCCGGAAGCGCTGCAGCTTGCCGATCGGCGTGCGGGGCAGCGGCTCGTGCAACAGCCGGTAGTCCGTCACGCGCTGGTAGGCCGGCAGATTCATCGAGATCCGCTCGATCTCCTCGCGCAGCATGTCGCCGAGCCGGGCGGCGCCACGCTCGCGCAGTCCCGTCTCGTCCGGCACGACGAGCGCCACGAGGCGCCCCTCGTGTTCGAGCAGCGCCGCCTCGCGGATGAGTGGACTCGACGCGAAGAACTGCTCGACATCTTCCGGCGCGATCTTCTTGCCGCCGGGCAGGACGATGATCTCTTTCGAGCGGCCGACGAGGTGCAGGAAACCATCCGCATCGAAGCGCCCGAGGTCGCCGGTCCGAAACCAGCCGTCGGAGGTAAAGGCATGGCCGGTGGCCCCGGCATCATTCCGGTACCCGGCAAAGATATTCGGGCCGCGGACCTGAACTTCACCGGCGTCCTGCCCGGGCGCCGCGGCAATCCGCAGTTCCACGCCCGGCACCGGGCGGCCGACGCTCTCGTGACGCACGTGCCTGCCGATATTGAAGGTGAGGATCGGCGAGGTTTCCGTCAGGCCATATCCGCTGAACACCTGCCAGCCGATTCCTTCCAGGCGTCCGGCCGTCTCCGGCTCCAGGCGCGCGCCGCCCGAAGTGAGCATGCGCAGGGTCGGGCCCATCTCGCGGTGCAGGCGACGAAACAGCAGCCGGCCGGCGCCGATCCGCAGGCTGCGTGGCAGTTTCGCGGTGAGCGCCAGGGTGCGCGTGAACACCGCGCGGACCAGCTTGCTGCTGCTGGCGACCCGGGCCTCGATAGCAGCGAGCAGCGCGCCGAAGAGGCGCGGCACGCCGAGCAACACCGTGACGCCTCCGCCGCGGATCGCGGCCACCAGTTGCGGACCGGTGACGCCGGCCGGCAGGACCAGTGCTGCCGAGGTCGCGATACTGGCGAGCAGCCCGCAGGTGAATGGATAGGTATGGTGCAGCGGCAATGGCAACAGCACGCGATCATCGGGACCGCACAGTTCGGTCGCCACCAGCGCCGTCACGTTCGACAGCAGATTGCGATGACTGAGCGGCACGCCCTTCGGCGAGCCGGTGGTACCGGAGGTGTAGAACAATGCCGCGGTGTCTTCACCCCGCAGGCGGGGCAGGAGACCGGACAGTGCGAGTGTCGTCCCCGGCCGGCCCGGCGTTGCGGGGACCGTCGCCAGGTCTTCGAGCAACATGATCGTCAGCTCGCGCTGTTGCGAGGCGCGCAGCGGCGTCACGCCCGTGGCGGTGGTCAGGGCGCGCGCTGCGTCGCAGTCGGCGAGAATCTTCGCGAGATCGCGACTGCCGGCCTGGCAGTCGATCGGCACCGGCACCGCGCCGGCGCAGACCAGGCCCAGGCAGCCGACGATCCACTCGACACTGTTGGGCGCAAACAGGATGACGGGCTCGGCCGGACGGACCCCGGTGGCGAGCAGTGATTCGGCGAATGCGAGCGCCCGCCGCGCCAGCTCGGCGCGCGAGACCTGGTGCACGCTGCCATCGGCGCGCAGGGTGATTACCGCCGCACGCTGATCGCTCCCGGCTATTGCATCGAGCAGGTCACGCAGCGTCTCGGGGGAGTTCGTCTCCACGGCATCCTCGTGCGTGCGGACCCCGGCATCTTAGCCGAGGCGAGCACGGCCCGTAACGGCGCCGGCTTGCGCTCCGCTCGCGCGAACGGTCCACGCTCCGGACGGCGCACCGGCCCGGCAGCGCACCGCAACCGCCACGCGCTAACATGGCGCGCTTCGACCGGGGAGAGACCGCGACGCATGGCAGACACGGCCGTCCTGGAGCAATCGACCGCGGACCCGCAACGCTACTTCTGGTACGGCGTGTGGACGTTGATCATGGTCGTCAGCGCGCTGCCTCTCGTCGGCGTGGTGCGTGTCCCGCGCGTCTTTGACTACGTGGCCACGCTCGTCATCCACGAACTGGCCGCCTTCCTGTACTTCGGCCATACATTCTTCAGCAACGTCTGGGCCATGCGCATCCGCCAGAGCCAGCCCGAAGCGACGGGAATCTGGGCACGGGCCTTCCTGCGCAAGCTCTGTCTCGGCATCACGGCGCCGACCGCGGTGATCGTCCCGCTCTTCGGCCTCATGCTGATCGAGGAATGGGGCGGGCTGCTCAACGCGCCCTGGGCCTGGGATGCGTACTTCGCCTTCTGGCTGATGGCCGGCTTCAGCGTCATCCCCGACACCATCCGCTACGGGCGCAACCGCAATGCCGACAACCCGGCCCACGGCATGAAAAGCGGCGCGATCCGCGGCATGCTCGCCCTCGTCGTCGTGCTCTACATCCTGGTCTGGTGCATGATCGCCAAGCAGAGTCTCCTGGCAACACCCATCCTCGGCGCGCTGGGGCTGCTCGCTGCCGGCGGATCCTGATTGCTGAATCAAGAAGATTCGTCGCCGGTCCGCGGGTGTCGTGCAAAGTCGCCGGGTCGATCCTGCGTGGGGACGCACGGCGCAGGCGCGGGCTTCGGGCCCGGACGGCCTGCGCCGGGACGCTCGCTACGCACGTCCTGTGCTGCGCTCGCTCGGGTTCGGCTGCGGCTGCGCGGACGTGATCCGC
>JAJTYX010000141.1:0-1093 GCA_021462865.1 Gammaproteobacteria bacterium
ACTTCGTACGAACTCCAGTGAACCCATAAAAATATAGGCTCCCAACATAATCAGCGTCAGCATAGCCAGCGTCATTTCATTGCGGCTAAATAATACGCTGTCATAGAGTTGCAGCATGTAGAGTGCCGGTGTCAGCATCAGGATGTTGATTACTGCGCTAAAAACACCGACGGTATTAAAAGCTCGCCTGAAACTTACCAATACCTGAGCAAGTTCACCTTGGAATAACTTGTCCGTTTTCATTAGGAAGAATCAGCGATAAAGCAAGTACATACTTGAATATGATGTAATCGTGATGAGCAACCCAATCTGGCATACCATGCTGCCCGGTATGGCCAAACTCGGGTAATGGGTGATTGATCAGTAATGATGGTATCTGTTACATAACAGCAATAAGGCTAACCTCCAAAGCTGCCAGATACTCACATATTTAAAACAACTGTTACCAGTCAGAAATCATTGTTCTCAGCGGCAACACAAAATCGCAGCAGCTCAATCTGAAATCACCCAAAAGCCCTGATATGACGAAGTAATTTACTTGTAAAACTTCCGAATGAGCCACAATGAAGGAAGCAGTACCAGGAATAGCGTGGCAGGCTCCGGTACATTTGTTGTAATCTGGTCGGCTGTCAGACGAAATGATAGATTGAGTGTCCCACTCTCCACATCCCACTGATCTCTATCTGCGGCACGCGACCAGATTGAGCTATCCCCTACCGAACTTTCCAGCCAGTACCAGTTTTGTCTGTCATCATTACTGAATACCGAAAGATAGTAGTTCACGCCACCTTGCAATAGCCAGCTGCTGACACTGACGTCATACTGAGAAACAGTAACACCGTAAGAATCAACAAGACCACTATCACTCCCCGATCCCGCGAACGTAGTTTCATAAAGTGAGGTGTTCGCCGGATTTCCCGCGCCATCATCTTCAAAGATACGTACAGTAAATGATTCCGAATCGGGAGCGCTGGGATCATAACTCCCCCACCAACTGATCGAGGTTAATGTGACACTGTCAGTAAACTGAAAATTTTCCGCAACCTGCGCGCCAGCCGATCCGACACTCAACACTCCATCCCCATCATCCAAT
>JAJTYX010000142.1:0-5251 GCA_021462865.1 Gammaproteobacteria bacterium
GGGGATGCCGCCAGGGTGGACGCGGGCGGGCAGGCATGGCATGGTAGGCGGTTATGACTGACTGGAAGCAAACCACTCTGACCCTTGGCCACTCGCCGGACCCGGATGACGCCTTCATGTTTTACGCGATGGCGGAGGAAAAAATTGATCTGCGCGGGTATCGGTTCGAGCACATCCTGCAGGACATCCAGACGCTCAACGAGCGGGCCACACGCGGCGAACTGCACATTTCCGCCGTGTCCATCCACGCACTGGCACATGTGCTCGACCGTTACGCGCTGCTTCCCAGCGGAGCCAGCATGGGCAATGGATATGGCCCGATGTTTGTCACGCATGGCGAGGCCCCGACCGGCACGGATGCCGACCGGCGCGCATGGCTCCTCGGGCGAACCATTGCCGTGCCGGGGCTGATGACGAGCGCATTTCTGGCCGCGCGTCTTTTTTTGGGTGCGGAGTTCCGTCATATCGTGGTGCCGTTTGATCAGATTTTTGAGGCGGTGCGTGGGGGGAAGGCCGATGTCGGGCTTCTCATTCACGAGGGTCAGTTGACCTACGCGATGGAGGGATTCTCGCTGGTTTTGGATTTGGGGGAGTGGTGGAAGCGCACCCGCAGGCTGCCGTTGCCCCTGGGAGGCAACGTGGTTCGCAAAGACATCCCTCCCGCCGTGCGGCGGGAAATCCGCGACATCCTGCATGAAAGCATCGCCTACGGTCTGGCCCATCGCGCCCCGGCGGTCGGACACAGCATGGCGCAGGCGCGGGGCATGGACACGCCCCTGGCCGACCGCTTCATCGGCATGTATGTCAACGAACTGACCCTCGACTATGGCGAAGAGGGCCGGGAGGCGGTTTCCCGCTTCCTGGGCGAGGCCGCCGACGCGGGACTCATCCCGGCCAAACCGATGATTGAATTTGTATGACCGTCCGCTTGCGCCCCCCGTGCGCTGACGTGTAGCCTCCTGCTCTCATTATGTTAAAAGCTGGTATTGTCGGACTCCCCAACGTCGGGAAATCCACTCTCTTTAATGCGGTCACGCGCACCCGCAAAGCGCAGGCTGCCAACTTCCCCTTCTGCACCATCGAGCCGAACGTGGGCGTGGTCAGCGTCCCCGATGCGCGCCTCGATGCTCTGGCCGCTCTCTCCAGGTCGGAGAAAATCATCCCGGCCGCCATCGAGTTTGTGGACATTGCCGGGCTGGTGCGGGGAGCCAGCGAGGGCGAGGGCCTGGGCAACCAATTCCTGAGCCATATCCGCGAGGTGGATGCCATCGTGCAGGTGGTGCGCTGCTTCGAGGACGACAATATCCACCACGTGGCCGGCTCGGTGGATCCCGTGCGGGACATGGAAGTGATTGCCACCGAGCTGATCCTCGCCGATCTCGCCTCGCTGAAAAAACGCGCCGAACGCCTGCAAAAGGAAGTCCGCTCCGGCGATAAAACCGCCAAGGCCATGCTGACACTCGCAGAAAAACTCCTCCCCCACCTCGATGCAGGAAACCCGGCACTCACCGCAGTGATGAGCGATGACGAAACACGCCTCCGGCGCGACTTCTTTCTCCTCAGCGCCAAGCCGACCATTTTCGCGTGCAATGTGGCCGAAGCCGACCTGGCGGACCCGTCCGGCAATCCGTTTGTGAAGGCGGTTCGCGATTATGCGGGTGCCCACCTGGGCAGCGAAGCGGTGGTCATCAGCGCGCAGATCGAGAGCGAGCTGGCCGACCTGCCGCCCGCCGAGGCGCGGGAATTTCTCGAGGGCCTGGGTGTGGCGGACAGTGGGGTCGGTGACCTGATCCGCGCGGTGTATCATCTGCTCGGCCTGCGAACCTATCTGACCACCGGCCCCAAGGAAACGCGGGCCTGGACGATCCACGCGGGCGACAAGGCGCCCGCCGCCGCCGGTGTCATCCACAGTGACTTCGAACGCGGGTTCATCGCCGCACAAACCATCGCCTGCGAGGAACTCCTCCTGCTGGGCAGCGAGGCCAAAGCCCGCGAAGCCGGCAAATTGCGCATCGAAGGCAAGGAATACGTCGTCCAGGACGGCGACGTCGTCGAGTTCCGCTTCAACGTCTGATCCGCATCGCCCGAATCACAAAACCACCCGCTTCCGCAAAGTCGGACTAACGCAGGTTTTCCGGCAGCAGCAACTTCCAGAGGGGCACCCGCTGGAGGATGATGCGCGCCTCCACACTCGACCCAATGGACAACTCGACGGGCGCGCGCTCGATCCTGGCAATGACCCGGTACGCAGCCGACCCCTCCCCGCCCTTCTCCTCCAGGGATTCCGGCTCGATGCCCACCTGGGTGATCTGGCCTTCGATGTAGCCATGACGCAGGGTGTCGAAGGCCTTGGATTTCATGAGGACATGCTGGCCGGGACGAATGCGGTAGAATTGATTTTCTCCGGCAAAAATATCCACGCGATTGGCGGCGCCGTGCGCCAGGTGGGCCAGATCATCGCCGCGCTGGACGCGCTCGCCCGGGCGCCGCTTGTTCAGGAGCGTGACCACCCCGTCTTCCGGAGCGCGGATCACACAACGCTCGATACTCTCGATGCGAAGCTGCCGCTCGACGTCCAGCGCATGAACCTCGGCCCGGGCCGTCTGAATCTCCGCTCCCGCCTCCTCGAGGATGGAGGACTCGAAGCCCTTTTCCAGAATCTTCATCTTCTCCTGGGTCTTCATCTCGTCGGCACGGGCGATTTCCACGGACAGCCGCGCGCGCTCGACCTCCTGGCGGCTGATGAGGCCCTGTTTTTCCAACTGCTCGGAGCGCTCGTATTCAACCATGCTCTGCCGGATGCGCTCACGGGCCACGCCCAGTTCCTCCTGAAGATGCCAGAACTCCTTGGGCAACGGAAGCTGGGCCGTGCGCTCGAGCCGCGCCTTCTGGGTTTCCAGCTCGCTGCGGGCTTTTCCGAGGTTGGCTTCGATCTGCTTTAACTCGGCACGGTGGAGGGTGTCATCCAGCCGCAACACCGGATCCCCCTTCCTGACATGGCCGCCTTCCCACACCTCGATGGATTTCAAAATCCCGTCTTCGGGGGAAAACAGCTTCGAGTCCCGCTCGGCGCGCACGCGTCCGGTGGCCATGACCCGCTCATCCCCCGGAACAAACACCAGCAGCCCAAGGAGGGCCAGCATCGAGAGCCCGAGCAGCCACAGCACGACGCGGCGCATCCGCAGAAGCTTCTGGTGAATGTTGGCCGACTTCGGCTCGGGGGAGGTCATGCCAGATGAATGCGCTGGCCGCCCTGTTCCTCCCCGGAGCCGGAGGAAACCACCTTCGGGCGATACAGGTCACAATACGCGCCCTTGCGCTGCAGCAATTCCTCGTGCGTCCCCACCTCCACCAACCGGCCACTGTCCAGCACCACAATGCGGTGAGCCTTGCGGATCGTGGTCAGCCGGTGCGCGACAATAAAGACCGTCCGATCTTTCATCAACATGTCCATCGAGGCCTGGATCAGCGCCTCGCTCTGGTTGTCGAGAGCACTCGTCGCTTCGTCAAAAATCAGAATCTTCGGATCTTTGAGAATGCAGCGCGCGATGGCGATGCGTTGACGCTGGCCACCGGAGAGCGCGACGCCACCCTGCCCCACCTGATTCGAGAAACCCTGGGGCATCTCCTGAATGAACTCGAGCGCGTTGGCCAGACGAGCCGCGCGCACCACCTCCTCCATCGTCGCCTCGGGACGCCCGTAACGGATGTTTTCCTCGACCGTTCCCGAAAAAAGAAAGTTCTCCTGCAGGACAATCCCGAGGTGCTGGCGGTAGGCGTCGTATTTGAGCTTTCGCAGGTCCACACCATCCACGAGGATGCGCCCGGACGTGACATCGTAGAACCGCGTCAGGAGGCTCATGAGCGTGGACTTGCCGCTGCCGCTGTGCCCCACAAGTGCGATGACCTCACCGGGCGCGACATCGAGACAAAAATCCTTCAGCGTCGGGCGATCCGCATAGGAAAACCCGACATGATCGAATTGGATGCGCCCGGCGATTTCGGGCAGCGTCACCGGATGCGCGTCCTCGCGAATGTCCGGGCGCGTGTCGAGCAGCGTCAGGATGCGCTCGAAACCGGTGCGCGCATTCGTGCTGGATTGAATGAGCGCCGAGAGGCTCCCAATCGGACCAAAGAGCATCCACAAATAACCGGTGTACGCCACGTAATTTCCAATGGACATCTGCCCGCTGATCACCCCCATCCCCTGAAAAACGATGACAATCGAATAAACGAGAAAAAAGATCACACCCAGCGTTCCCTCCATCTTGGACCCCAGAAGCGGCAACTCCAGCTCGCTGTAAAAATTGTCCTTGATCGTAAGCACAAACCGCCGCCGCTCATGGTTTTCCTGGGCAAAGGATTTGACCACGCGCATGCCGGCAAAGGTCTCCCCGAGGCGGCCTGCGAGGACGGACTGGCGCTCTTTGACTTCGTGGTGCTTGACGCGCAGCTTCTTGCGGAAAAAATGAATGACAAAGAAATACACCGGCAGCGTGGCCACGCAGAAGATCGTCAGCCGCCAGTTGAGCAGGGCCATGATTCCCAGCGCAATGATCACCGAAACCAGGCTGTTGGAAATGGTGGTGAATGCGGTGTTGATGAACTGCTGGATGGTCTGAGCGTCGTAAATGACCCGGTTGACGAGGCTTCCGGTTTTTTTCTTTTCGTAAAACGAGAGGTGCAGGAGTTGGAGATGGTCAAACAGCGCGCGGCGGATGTCGAAGACGGTGCGCTGGCCGATGTAGCTCACGAGGAACCCGTGGCTGTAGCCGACCACAAAGCGGATCACCTGCAGAACGAAAAGCCCCGCCGCAAGGCCGATGAGCAAAGCCACGTTTTTTCCCGGAATGGCCTCATCTATCACCAGCTTGGCAAAGAGCGGCAACAACATGATCAGAAACACGGTGAAAATGTTTCCAATGCCCGCCACCAGGATCAAATCCGTGTGCCGTTTGAGGAATTTCCAAAACCGGCGCTGTGCGTCCGGGTGGTGGGCTTGCGCATCCTCCTCCTCATCGTTGTCCAACGCGGGAGGCCGTACATCAAAACGCCCGAGCATCCCGGGCGCCGCCTTGTGTTTGTCCTGGTCGCGTTTCATGTCACCCCTCCCACGCTCAGGACATGTATTTTGTTTTGACAGAACTCCAAACACCATCGGTCGGGATCGTCACCTGCTTCTCCGCAAAGCGTCGCATTCACAACGGAAGAAGCAATGACCCATTTCTCAAATAATGCAAGGCCCTTATGA
>JAJTYX010000143.1:0-1558 GCA_021462865.1 Gammaproteobacteria bacterium
CGGAATAACCATGGGAAATCTAGAGGGGGCATTGCTTGAAAGTCCAGGAACATATGAGGAACGAGCTAACGATAATGGCAACCCATTTAAGATCAATTGGAATGGCTTCCAGACATTTTGGGCAGACGAAATGAAAGAAAAGATAGTAGATCTTGCAAAGCCCTTCGGTTTTGATAATTACTTTCTTGGACAAAAAATTAATGTGCGATGGACTAGTCCCTGGCTAAAAAATATTCGCACTACTAATTATAACCGCTATCTCAATGAGGCTGCTGAACAGGTTGTTGCTGGTCAGATATACTGGCGTGATACATACGATATCGTTCCTCGCTATCAGATGCTATTCAATGAGCCCCTGAGTGGCAATAAAGAACTTCAGGATGGGAATGTAAAGGATGCGGTGAATATTGTGAAACGTAGTGGCGACAGTTTATACAAAAATGGTTTTCGCAAAATCACCTTCGTGATACCCAACGAAATGACTGTGGAAAAGTCTCTGAGCACGATCACTGCCATTCTATCTGATTCAAAAGCAAGACGGTATGTTGGTGCTATTGGGTATCACACATATTCATCAGTATATGAAAGTATTTCAAAGATACTCAATACTTCTGGAAAAGGCAATCCAGACAGTGATGAAATTGCTGTTCGTAAAAAGTTACGCAACATAAGCAAAAAATATGGTATTCCTGTCTGGATGACGGAAATTTATAAGGGCGGAGTCGGATCATTATCTTTTGACGATTTTCGCGGTCGGGCAATACACATCCACGATGAGCTTATTTACGCCAATGCGTCAGCATTTTTTGGAATGAATAACATGTGGGATACTACTTCACATGAAGAACACTTTGGCAACAGTGATATTTTTAATGAAGAAGGAAACATCATTCTTATCGACAATGATACAGAGACTATCTACATTACTGGAATGGGCTATGCAATTGGTCATTATGCTCGATGGATAAAGAAAGGTGCAATACGGATTGAGGCAACGAGCAGCGACACTCTTGTTCAGATAACGGCTTTTCGAAATGACAGTCAGAGGCAAATGGTGCTGGTCATTATTAACAATGCATCATCTGAAAAAACTATAAATGCCAACATAGTCAGTTTATCTTTGTCAGCAAGCGAAAATCTAATTGGTGAGCAATCTACCTCTGAAGCTTACTGGAAACAACTTACTCCATTTGCACCGAAAAATTCAAGCAGTTTCACGTTAACCTTACCTGCAGAGAGTGTAACCACAGTAATGGGGCAGGTTATCTTTAATTAACCTTATCAAGTCATCGTGGAAACGAGTGGATAAAATTTAGAGAAAAATGCTCGCGATGCGGCCTAAAGTACCGCATGAAAAATATTCTGTACAGGAATAAAGAGCTCGTAAAACGTGGGAATTTTTTTGCTGTTTGCTAAACGGATCACTGGTATACGGTATTTTATAACTCCTTTAATTTTACGTAAATTTATAGGTAGAGTAGAAAAAGAGAGACCTGGCTAAAGAAAAAGCCCTCCAATTATGGTAAAAAGTAGTTTTGGAGAAAAACTAGACCATAAA
>JAJTYX010000144.1:0-1833 GCA_021462865.1 Gammaproteobacteria bacterium
GGCTTCCTGGCACACGACCCGCCCAAGACGACGCATGGCACCGAATGCTCGCGGCATGACCAACACGGAAGACCGACACCGCCTCTCAGCATCATATAAAACAATGACTTAGATGGTGGAGAAGGTTGTCTTTCAGGCACATCCCCGCCGCGGGATGGCTTGCAGCCCGCCCCTCAATGGTATATACAGACGTATGCTCTCGGGAGATGTGCCATGTTCGAGACCCGCATTCGCAAGGTCGGCAATTCGGCGGTCGTCACGCTGACGAACGAAATGCTTGCGGCCCTCGACGCACATGAGGGCGACACGGTCTGTGTCGTGCGCGGTGACGACGGCAGCCTGAAGATCCTGCCGTACAATCCGGAACTGGCGCAGGCGCTTGCCGCGGCGCAGATCGTCATGGACGAGAACCGCGACATGCTGCAGGCGCTGGCTTGAGTCAGCCGGTCTGGGTGTCGTTGCAGGCGATCGTCATCATCCACGACCGACAGATCGCCCGCCATGGCGGGGCCGCCGGCATGCGGGATATCGGTCTGCTCGAAGCCGCCGTCGAGCGTCCGAGAAACCGCCTCGCCTACGGCACGCCACGCCTTGAGGAACTCTCCGCCGCCTATGCCTTCGGGATCGCCAAGGCCCATGCCCTCATCGACGGCAACAAGCGCACCGCCTTCGTCACCGCCGCGACGTTCCTGCGGCTGAACGGTCACGCCCTGCGTCCCGATCCATTCGATGGCGTGCGGGCAATGGAAGCCCTTGCCTCCGGTGAGATGAGCGAGGCTGCCTTTGCAGAATGGCTTGCCCGTCTGATGGTGCCGATCGAAGGTTGAGCCCCCCGGCCCAGCAGGATTGCTGTCAAGCTCTGCCGCGCCGGTGAGACAATTTCCGCTGAGACACCGGAAGGCGAGACGGATTCGCCCAGCGAGGCTATGAAATCCATATGCTCGGGAGAGGAGCGCGCGGTGGATCCCATGCCGGATTCCGGAATCCAGCCGGAATTCGATCCGGGGTCCAGCGGGCGCGACAGGCGGCGACAGTTCGCATTCGGGCGAGCGGTCGGCGGATGGCCGGAGCGAAATCGCCCAAGCCTTTGATATCTTGGTTCCTTCCTGGCGATAATCCTATGCTGGCGGGCGAAGCGCGGCGCCTCAGTAGCGACAGGGCCGAATTTTTGGGAAGCCACCCCGGCCGGAAGTCACCGCGCAACCTGAAATAACCACGCAATAACAGCACCTTGGCTGGCGGATTCCGGGGTGGATACCCTGGACTCCGGAATCCAGCCGGAAGCCGGTGGACTCCGCCAGACGGAATCCACTGCGTCAACGCCACCGATCGCCACCGCCATCATCGACAGGATCGTTCATGACCCTCGCCTTCGCCCCCGAGCGGATCGAGCAATGGCCGCTTGCGCGCCTGCAGCCCTACGCGAAGAACGCGAAGCTGCACGGTGCCGATCAGGTCGCGAAGCTCGCCGCCAGCATGGCCGAGTTCGGTTGGACCGTGCCCTGCCTCGTCGGCGAGGACGGGGAGTTGATGGCGGGCCATGGCCGGGTGCTGGCCGCGACACAACTCGGGTTGACCGAGGCGCCGGTGATCGTGCTGGGCCATCTGAGCGAGGCGCAGCGCCGGGCCTATCGTATCGCGGACAACAAGCTGACCGAACTTGGCAGCTGGGACGAGGCGATGCTCTCGGCCGAGTTGAACGAGTTGCTGGCCGAGGATTTCGACCTGTCGCTGGTCGGGTTTTCCGACGGCGAATTGGACAAGCTGCTGGCCTTCGTGCCGGAAGGCGATGGCGAGGAAGGGGACGCCGGGGGCTCCGTGGCGCCGGTGACC
>JAJTYX010000145.1:0-48643 GCA_021462865.1 Gammaproteobacteria bacterium
CAGCAGGAGCGCAGCCGCAGCCGAACCCGAGCGAGCGCAGCACAGGACGTGCGTAGCGAGCGTCCCGGCGCAGGCCGTCCGGACCCGCAGCCCGCGCCTGCGCTGTACGTCCCGGCGCAGCGGATTCGCAGTATTTCCAGGCGTCGCGGTGGTCGGGACTAAAAGTCCCTCCTACACGGCTTCGTTCATCGCTGCGGGCGGCAGCACCCTGTAGGTGGCACTTCAGTACCGACCGTGTTTTCGGACGTCGCGGTGGTCGGGACTGAAGTCCCGCCTACGGAGCGCGTCTACGCCAACCGCTCGGCCTGGCGGCGCAACGCGCTGCCGAAGCCGGCATCGTCGTACAGGGCGCCGAGTTCGCTGAGCACGGGCGTCCGTCGGGCCAGCGAACGACGGTCGACCTGCACCGGAGCGTCGCAGCGCAGGCCCGTCAGGCGACGCGCGATCTCGACCGTGTCACGTTCCTCGCGCAGGCGCTGCGGCAGGAGCGGCGCACCGCGGAACTTCATCTGCCCCACGGCTTCGAGATTCGCGTAGATGTCATCCACGGTGTCGAACCGTCGCAGCAGCGCCGCTGCCGTCTTTGGGCCGACCCCGCGCACGCCCGGGATGTTGTCCACCGCATCGCCGGTCAGCGCCAGGAAATCCGCGATCTGCTCTGCGCGGACACCGTAAACCTCCGGCACCTGCTCGTAGGCGACACGCCTGCCGGAGGGGTAGTCCCAGAGCTGGTCGCCCGGCCGCAGACACTGGGCGAGATCCTTGTCGCGCGAAAGAATGGTGACGCTGCAACCGGCCGTGCGCATCTGCGCCGCCATCGCGGCGATCAGGTCGTCAGCCTCGAAACACGGGTCGGCGCAGTCGGTCAGGCCGAGCGCCCGCGTCCCCGCCCGGCAGCGGCTGAACTGCAGCTTCAGCTCCGGCGGTGCCGGCTCGCGGTTCGCCTTGTACGGCGGGTAGATCGCGGCGCGCACGCAGCTCTCGCCCCGGTTCTCGTCGAAGGCGACGGCGACGAGCTCGGGCCGGACGTTCTCGAGAAAATCGCCGAGAAACCGCGCGAAGCCGTACAGGGCGTTGACCGGGTTGGCATCCGGGTCGGTCATCTCGGCAGGAATCGAGTACCAGGCCCGGAAGACGAACACGCTGGCATCGATCAGGTAGACCATGCGCGCGATTATGCCGGCTACCGGGCGAGTCGTCCCGAGCAGCAGCATGATCCCATCGGTCTGCGCCCGGCCGGCCGTCACCCGGCCGCCGGCACATCAGTCGTGGAATACCCGCAGGTGGTGCTCGCCACCGTCGCGCAGCGACGTGCTCAGGCGGGCGTGCAGCGGGCTGGTGCGCGGGATATGGGCGAGCAGGAACTCCATCTGGTCGGCGAGCACGCGCCGGCCCTTGAGATAGATGTACTCCGCGTAGGTCGGCGTAAACGGCACCGCGATCAGCTGCATGGCAGCTCCCTCGGGCGACTTGCCGCCCTTGTGATTGTTGCAGCGGCGGCAGGCGGGGACGACGTTGGTCCAGGCGTCGGTCCCGCCCTTGCTGAGCGGTGTCACATGGTCGCGGGTCAGATCGCGGGATAGAAAGCGTTCGCCGCAATACAGGCAGAGATTCGCGTCACGACGAAACAACGTCTTGTTGTTCAGGGGCGGGATGTAACTCTCGCGCATGGCCGCCATGCCCGGAGTGCGACCGACCGTGGCCACGATCGAATTGACCTCGACGACACTGCGCAGCCCCGAGCGCGCACTGTAGCCGCCGAAGACCTGGTACAGCAGCGAGCCGCAGGTGTAGGCAACCTGCCCGGTGTAATACAGGCTGACCGCCTCCCGGTAGTCGATCCACTCGAGCGGCATGCCGGCGACATCGGTGCGTAGCACCTGTTGCGAATAGTCGGTCGACGTCTCGGTCAACAGCATAAATTCGGGATGCCTTCCGCGAACCGGCTACTCATATCCCTGCCATCGACCGCAACCCGCGGTCTGCCGGTTCCGGATGCCTCTACTGGACAGAATCTTCCAAACTCATGGAAAAAAATCAAATACCTGATCGTCGTTTGCCCCGTCGCGGGGCGAATCGCCGCCCATTGCGCGGCACATCTTGTTCTTATGTCGTGAGAGCCTGCCCTTTGGACGCCTTGCCCTAGGAGGTCCGCTCCCCGCCGGCAACCCGGCTGGCGGTGCCCTGCTCCCGGGCGGCAGCACGCGCCGCCACCAGCGGCACCGGATCGAGCACCCAGCCGGTCTGCGTGCGCCGCGCCGGGCTCGGGATCGCATAGGCGACCCGTCGGCTGTTGCGCCGGACGGTGTCGGTGTCGATGCGCCAGCCGCGATCCTCCCAGGCCTGCAGCTTGTCGCGGTACTTGGCGATGGCGGTATCGGCGGGGGTAAAAAACTCCTTCGTGCGTGTGCGCGGTGTGAGCACCGGCTGCACGTCGTAGAGCACATCGCGATCCTGGGTCGCGACGACTTCGTTGCGCCCCATCATGCGCGCGTCTTCCGACGGGTCGATGAGGAAATTACGCAGGTTCACGAGATACAGGCTGGTGCGACCATCTTCGATGGGTGTCTCGAAGAGATACTGATGAATGCTCATGGCATCGGTCGGGTGGATCAGGGTCCAGATCATCGACACCCCGTGGTGCCCCGTGCCGCCGGTGATCACGGCGTCGCCATGACGCCCCGAGGCGTCGCGCATCTTCTTGTCTGCCAGCGGCGGCGCGCGGCGGCTGCTGAAAAAGCCGGTGTCCCATTCATCGTCGACCCAGCGATAGTTCTCCACGGCGATGCGGATGTCCTCCCGCTCGCCGGAATACCCGTGGGTCGGGTGCACGTACTCGTTGTGCGCGCCGTCGATGCCGTTCTCCATCGAGCGCTGGTAGTCGAAGTCCCAGTCGAAATGCTGGATGGTCGCCCGCCAGCCCTCGTCAGGGCTCTCGCCGCGAAACTCGGGAATTTCCATGATCGGGCAGCGCTCCTCCTCGGGCAGATCGCCGAGGAAAGCGAATACGAGGCCGTACTTCTCTGCCGTCGGGTAGGCATCCACCCGCGCACGGCCCGGAATCCGCGCCTCCAGACCCAGCGAGGGGATGCGGGTGCAGCGGCCGTCGCCCGCGAACCGCCAGCCGTGGTACGGGCAGGCGATTTCACCATCGCGCACCTTGCCGCCGGCGAGCGAGCCGCCGCGATGGATGCAGGTGTTCGACAGGCAGTGCACCTGGCCGGCCGGATCGCGCCAGAGCACGAAGTCCTGGCCGAGCATGCGGCGCCTGACGGGATTCTCTCCGATTTCGGCGCTAAGGCCGGCGGGATACCAGAAGTTGATGAACATGGTGCTGTTCCAGAAATAGCCCCCGGTGCTGGCGCCCCATCATACGCCCTGCCCAGGAACCGGAGGAAATGGCTTATCGCCGATGGGCGGTGACGCTGCGCCGGGACGCACGGCGCAGGCGCGGGCTTCGGATCCGGACGGCCTGCGCAACCCGTAGCGACGCGGCCAGGCACGGCCGCGGAGCGGCGTGAGTCGGACAACAGGCCACCCTCACTCGTGCGTGCCGGACGAGGATGCAGGAAGCCCCGTTCCGCGGCGAAGTACCGGGAACATGGGGGCAGCTAGCCCTCGGGCAGCGGTATGAACTCGGTCTCCCCCGGTACTGCCCCGAAGCGGCCGGCCCGCCAGTCCTGCTTGGCCTGCTCGATGCGCTCGCGCGAGCTGTGCACGAAATTCCACCAGAGGTGGCGCGGGCCGTCGAGCGGCTCGCCACCGAGCACCATCAGCCGTGCTGCGGTGCGTGCCCGCACCCGTGCGGGCCGGCCCGGGTCGAGGACGATGAGATGACGCGAGGGTGCCTCCGCGTCGTCGAGCGCGACCTCGCCCGAGAAGACATACAAAGCGCGCTCGGCGTGCTCGGCCGTGACCGTGAGTTCCGCGCCCGCATCGAGTTCCACCGCGGCGTACAGCGTGTCGGCAAACACGGCCACCGGCGACTCCAACCCGAAGCTGCGCCCCGCCACGACCGTGAGACGCAGGCCTGGACGTTCGAGTACCGGCATGGCCGCAGCCGCATAGTGCTCGAAGGCCGGCGCGACTTCCTCGTGCGCACGCGGCAGCGCCACCCAGGTCTGCATGCCGTGCAGGGGATGCTCGCCGCCCCGCAGGTGCTGCGGCGTGCGCTCCGAGTGCACGATGCCGCTACCCGCGGTCATCCAGTTCACTTCACCGGGCGCGATCTCCTGCTCGTGGCTGAGGCTGTCGCGGTGCATGAAGCGGCCTTCCCAGAGCCAGGTGATGGTGGCAAGCCCGATGTGCGGGTGCGGGCGCACGTCCACCGCCTGGCCCCGGGCGAACACATGCGGACCCATGTGGTCGACGAACACGAAGGGGCCGACGTTGCGGGCCTGCGACGAGGGCAGGACGCGGCGGACGTTGAAGCCACCGAGATCGTGAATGCGAGGGGCGATGATCATGGCCATGAGACGATCCCCTCCTGCAGGCGTGGCGGAATTGCCTCGGGAATTTGCCCTTTCGGGCTGTCATGTGTAACGTTATGTGTGGAGGTTAACACATGGCGACAAATCTTTCGATCGATCCCGCGCTTATCGAACGCGCGCTCGAAGTGAGCGGCGAACGGACCAAGAAAGCGGCCGTGACGAAAGCGCTTGAGGAGTTCATTGCCCGCCGCCGTCAAAAGAGGCTGCTCGAACTGCTGGGCAAACTCGAGTGGGACGGTTCTTTCGATTACAAAGCAGAGCGCTCGCGATCTTGAGTCTGTTCGTCGATACCAGCGTCTGGTCGCTGGCGCTGCGGCGTGATTCGCCGGACAAAAGCCCCGAGGTCACGGCCCTCGTCCACACGCTCGAGCGCGGTGATCCTGTCATCACGACCGGCCTGGTGCTGCAGGAACTGCTCCAGGGCTTTACCGGACCCAAGGCTCGCGGGTTGATCGTCGAGCGCTTCTCGTCGCTCCCGCTCCTCGCTCCGGACCGGGACGATCATGTCGCGGCAGCGGAGCTGCGCAATACCTGCCGGCGGCGCGGACTGCAGATCGGAACGATTGACGCGCTGCTCGCGCAGCTCTGCATCCGCTACCAACTGACCCTGTTGACGACCGATCATGACTTCGTCGCTGCGGCCCGGGTTGCGCCGCTCAAGCTGTGGCGGGAGTCCACGAAGTAACCGCCGGCGCCGCGCCATCGATCTGCTGGTGCAGGAGCCGATACGTACATATACCTATCGGTCGAACAGCGCCGACAATCAAGGAACCGTGAGCAAAATTGAGAGTCTTTCGGTGCGGCTCGTAGTTCACGGCCTGAATCGTTGGCAAACGAATCCTGGATCAGCCCGCCGATTCAATGGGAACCTCGGGTTCGTCTGATTCTCATCTTCAAACTGAAACGATCAGTGCGCGCCGTCAGTCGTCATGAAATCTCACTCAAATGGGTGAGGCAAAATGCCCGGGTACAGCTCGACGGCCGGAAATGTCCGGCGACCGAAATCCTCCAATCTTGGGAGTTGAGTCATTGATGTAGCGCGTGCTAAATGTGAATGCGCTCCGTGTGTCGCCCGCGAAATGAGCGTGGCGACGCTCGAATCCGCGATAACGAAGAAACTCTTCGACAAGAACGACAAAGCGGAGGACGTATGGGTGGGGTCTTGGGCTGGTGGAAGCCTCGCATCGCTGGAGCGTGCATTTATCTGTTCGCTGCGCACTGCGCCACTTCTGCCACCATCGTTTATGAAACGCAATCGTTGGGCGGCAATCGCTGGGAATACAGCTATACCGTTACCAACAATTCGCTGGGCGCACCGCTGGAACAATTCACGATCTATTTCGATCGTGCGATTTTTTCAAATCTGGCGGTGACGGCGACGCCTCCCGACTGGGACTCCCTCGTGGTGCAGCCGGACCCGGAGCTTCCCGCGGACGGTTTCTTCGATTCACTGGCGGTCGGCTCCGGGCTCCCTATCGGAGGGGGTATCAACGGATTCGCCGTGTCGTTCGACTTCAGCGGGCCGGGTGAACCGGCGGAGCAGATATTTGAGGTCGTCGATCCGGACACGTTCGAAGTGCTCGAATCGGGCAGCACCACAGCGGTGCCGGCGCCGCCGGCCGGAATTGCCATGATCACGGCATTGCTGGCCGTCGCAGGTCGTTTGCGGCGCAGGGGAGCGACGCGAGCACAGACCTAGTGGGGTAGAGCTGACCCGCACCGAAGCACGAGACTGCCTGACTCGAAGATCTTCGTATCACCCGTACGGGGGAGGGGTGGAATATGGCTTGGCTGAGAGGCGTTGTTTCGGCTGTCTTGCTGATCGCCACGGCGGCAGCCAGTGCGGCCGACCTGAGCGGCACCGTCGCGGTGACGAATCTGCAGTTGATTAGCTCGACCCGTGTCGGCAGAACGGTTTTCCAGTATGTCTATCGCGTCAATCTCGCCAATTCGGGCGGGGCGGTCACAGGTGTCGTCGTGGCCGGGTCGGGCGGTAGCGCCGGCTTGACCTGGGTGGACAACTCGGCCTCGGTTGCCAGCCTCCCTGCGGGTGGCACGGGCCAGACCGCCGATACGATCACCTTCCGGCAGAATCGCAGCATCCCCTTCTCGCTGGCAGCGATCAGCTGGTCCATCAACGGCACGGCGGGCGGTGGCGTAACGGGAGCAGGCACGTTCATGCTGCCGTTTCTCGATGCCGCGGGAACCGGTGCCTACCGGCTGGTTGATCCGGACAATCCGGGCGTGACTCCGACCCTGGCCGACACCGGCGTGAGCTCAGTCAGTTTCGGCGTTGCCAGTTACAGCGCCTGGATCCTCCCCACCGGTGGCGGACCCGGCACAGACCTGGTCGGAAACTTCCCGTCCGAACTGGTTTACCGCAAGAGCGGGAAGATCTTCGCCAAGAGCCTGGCCAAGACGGCTGTCAACGTGGCGCCGGTACAGCGATCGAACCTCAGCACCATCTGCCATGTGTGGGGCGCGATCCACGACCACGCGAAAGGTTCTTCGGCGTCCAACGACTGGATCGTGGCGCTGCTGCCCGATAGCAACAGCTCTTGTGACATGCCGACTCTCACGACCCCCATGGCACTGGTGCGGGCCACGGCCACCGCCGGTGACACCGCAACCGTTCTCAATGGGGGAGCGCCTGTCAACCTGATCACTCCGGTGCTCCGGGGCGACGACGTGCGACTCGGGTTTCTGACCGTGGAACGTAACGGCGCCAACTGGCGCCTGCGCAGCTACAACGACAATCTGACGATCCGCACTTCGACCCTGCTCGACATCCAGGATTCGCCCTATGGTCCGGTAATCCTCGGAGCCAGTGGCGAGCCCACAGCCACTGATTCGTATTTCTACATCGTCACCAAGGACCCGGCGCAGGCCGCCGTGAAGCTGTACCGCTACCGGGCATCGACAGATACCGTCACGGCGATCCAGAGTCTGGACACCGACATCGTCAACTTCACGAACCTCTACAGCGGTAACGGCCCCAGCGATGAGACCCACTATGCGTGGATGAACAACGGACAACTCTGGATCATCAGCCACACCTCGACCACCCCTACCAGCATCTGGACGGCCACCGCCGGTTACGTGCAGTTGTTCGCCAACGACCTGACGCCGACTCGGGTGGTGTTCTCACAGGAACTGGCCGGCTCCAACAGTCTGTACTCGATACCCCGCACGGGCGGGGTAGCCACGACCCTGTCAACGGCCACCAAGCCAGCAAGCGGTTCGGCAACCTTCTCCATGTCGGCAAGAGTCGCGGGTAGCGAGCGGCTGTTTTTCACCAAAGTCATCGATAATTGGTCGACGTCCACCGAGGTCCACACGGCTGCCCAGATACTCAGCAACGGCACAGGCCTGGTCGAGACCGCCAATTCCGAGTGGAGCGCCTGGGTGAACGGCGCCGATGTACAGAAAGAACTCCTGGTCACGACCTCGGGCAGCAACGTGCAACTCCGCTCCTATAACGCCGCAACCGGCGTTTTCGTCGCCGACCTTGGAGTCGTCATCAACTCCCGCCTGGGTGCGGTCAATGCCTTCGGCAACTGGGGCGACAAGCTGCTGTTCAGCCCGTTGATTACCCGCAATCCGTCCCCCGACCAGGACGTGTACTTCCTGGATGCGGGAGTGGCCAATTCGATCCTCGCGATTCCGGGCGCCCAGCAGGCCGGAGTGCCAGAGGTCGACCTGGACTAGCGCGCAGTGCCGCCTACGTGGGTCGCAGAGCACGCAGGCCCAACGAACAGGAGAAATGATTTGGCAATGAGAACTTGGTATAGCCTGTTTGGTTGGCAACTCGCCCTGATACTCAGCAGCAGCTCGGTCTGGGCGGAGCAAGCCTCGGCAGTCGAGGTGATGGTTACGCTGGAGCAGCCCGCTGCGCAGCGGGCTGCTGAACCGACTGCGCTGCTGACCGCTCGGCCAGCGGCTCAACAGGTCACCATCACGTCATTGCGGCACAAGGATGAGCGGGTACCCCGTCAGCGCGACATGGCTTTGTCGGAGCAGCATCTCGTAATCGTCGCCCTCGACGCCGACCATCGCGAGATCAGTCGCGAGACGATTCTGGATCCTCGCCTGATCCGCGCCGAAACAGCCGGCGCGGAAGGTACTCTGACCTCGGCCATGTTCTATCGGAGCAGTGTCAGCTTTCCCGTCGTCGTTCCGGACGAGCCGCGGGCTGCCGAACTGCGGTTCTTGCAGCCGCGGTGGACCGGACAGGAGATGGTGCTGGACCTGATTGCTAGCGTCCCCGTCCCATGATTACGGGCTCCATAGCGACAAGGTTCTCGGAACGGATGGCAACGATGAGCACTATCGGCAAAATTCGTTCGATCGCCGTCGGCCAGCTGGCGCGCGGGCTACTTCTGTTGCTTCTCGGCGCATCGGGGCCGCTCGGCGCGGAACCCGTCGTCATCGTTCAGGAAACGGGGTCGCCAGAGAATCGAGTCGACATCGTGATCCTGGGTGATGGTTACACGGCAGGAGAGCAGGTGAAGTTCGGCTCCGACGTCGAGAACTTCGTCAGTGAAATCTTTGCCCAGGAACCCTTCAAGGAATACCAGGCATATTTCAATGTGCGCGGAGTCCAGGTCGTCAGTGCCGAGTCCGGAGCGGATCATCCCTCTTCCAACATCTACAAGAATACGGCCTTCAACGCGGCCTACGATTGCAGCGGTATCGCGCGTCTGATCTGCGTGAATGTCAGTGCGGTCTACGCGGTATTGGCGAACAGCGTAGCTCTCGACGAACGGGACGTGGTGGTGGTACTGGTTAACGATCCGGTTTACGGCGGGTCCGGCGGATCCGTGGCCGTCACCTCACTCGACCCGAGTGCGGTCGAGATAATTCTGCACGAGCTTGGTCATAGCTTCGGCCTGCTCGCCGATGAATACGAGTACAGTCCTCCCACCTGCAACAACACGGTGGAGCCGCCAGAGCCGAACGTCACGCGCCAGATGGTGCGCTCCCTCATCAAATGGAATCAGGGTGGCGGACCGCCGTCAGGCTGGATCTCCACAACGACAGCGCTGCCCACTACGGCGTATACAGCAGGAATACCTGGGCTCTACGACGGCGCAAAGTACTGCCTGAGCGGATTGTTCAGGCCCACCTACGACTCCAAGATGCGCAGCCTCGGGCGTCCCTTCGAGCAAATCAACGAAGAGCAGCTCATCAAGCGGATCTACAACTGGGCAAGCCCGCTCGATTCCTGGAGCCCGACGAGCTCAGACATCGTCGCAACCCAGTCCGACAGCGTCGATTTCGCCGTCCAGCCGCTCGCGCCACTGACGCATGCCATAAACGTGCGGTGGTACGTCAATGGCGAATTTCGGTCACAAGGCGAGTCGTTTACCTTCGAAACCAACGGGCTTGACGTCGGCAGCGAGCACATCGTGGAGGCGGTCCTCGACGACGAGACGCCCAAAGTCCGGCACGATCCCGCCGCGCTGTTGAGCGTTACAGCAGGCTGGTTGGTACTCATCGAGCCATCGAGCGACACCGATGACGACGGCGTTGCCGACGATTTCGATAATTGTCCGATTGCAGCCAATCCGGCGCAGGAAAACGCTGACGGTGATGCCAAGGGCGATGCCTGCGACAACTGCACGCTGGTGGCCAACTCCCCGCAACTCGACGCCGACGGCGACGGCTACGGCAATCTTTGTGACGCGGATCTCAACAACAGCGGCGGCATGGTCAACTTCACCGATCTCGCACAGTTTCGCGCCGCCTTCGGCACTCAGGATGCCGCCGCCGATCTGGACGGTAGCGGCGGTATGGTGAATTTTACCGATCTCGCTCTGTTCCGTTCGCTCTTCGGGAAACCACCCGGTCCGTCAGGCTTGCAGACACCATAGCTCCCGCCGCCTCAGCCCTTCAGCGCCGCGAGCACCTCGTCGAGCATCTTCTTCGCGTCGCCGAAGAGCATGCGGTTGTTCTCTTTGTAGAAGAGCGGGTTGTCCACGCCGGCGTAGCCCGAAGCCATGGAGCGCTTCATGACGATGGAGGTCTTCGCTTTCCAGACCTGCAGCACCGGCATGCCGGCGATCGGGCTCGCGGGATCGTCTTCCGCGCCGGGGTTCACGATGTCGTTGGCGCCGATCACCATGGCGACGTCGGTGTCCGGGAAATCCTCGTTGATCTCGTCCATCTCGAGCACGATGTCGTAGGGCACCTTGGCTTCGGCGAGCAGCACGTTCATGTGACCCGGCATGCGCCCGGCGACCGGGTGGATGCCGAAGCGCACGTTGACACCCTGCTCGCGCAGGAGCTTCGTGATCTCGTAGACCGTGTGCTGCGCCTGGGCGACTGCCATGCCGTAGCCGGGCACGATGATGACCGCCTTTGCTGCACGCAGCAGCTCCGCGGTTTCCACCGCGGATACCGGCGTCACCTCGCCGGCCGGCTGCGTACCGGCGGCGGCCGGCGCGGCACCCTCGCCCGTGCCGAAGCCCCCGGCGATGACGCTCACGAAATTGCGGTTCATCGCCCTGCACATGATGTAGGAGAGGATCGCGCCGGAGGAACCCACCAGCGCGCCGGTGACGATGAGCAGATCGTTGGCGAGCATGAAGCCGGTGGCCGCAGCCGCCCAGCCGGAGTAGCTGTTCAGCATCGAGACCACGACCGGCATGTCCGCACCGCCGATCGCCATCACCATGTGGACGCCGAAGGCGAGCGCGATCAGCGTCATCACGATGAGCGGCATCATGCCGGCGCCGATGCCGGGCGCCTGGACAAAGGCGTAGCCGAGCCAGATCACTACCAGCAGGCCGAGGAGATTGATCCAGTGGCGCGCCGGCAGCAGCAGCGGCTTGCCGCCGATCTTGCCCGACAGCTTCCCGAAGGCGATGACCGAACCCGAGAACGTCACGGCGCCGATCAGGATGCCGACGTAGATCTCGATCTCGTGGATGGCTTTCTCGGCACCGGTGAACCCGATCGAGGTGTCCACGTAGCTCGCGAACCCCACCAGGCACGCCGCCAGCCCCACCAGGCTGTGCATCAGCGCGACGAGTTCGGGCATCTGCGTCATCTTCACGACGCGGGCGGCGTACAGGCCGATGGTGCCGCCGACCACCATGGCAGCGACAATCCAGGGGATCCCGGCCGCCGTGACGCGCGGCCCGAGCACGGTGGCGACCACCGCGATGGTCATGCCGACGATGCCGTACCAGTTGCCGCGCCGCGAGGTCTCGGGGTTGGACAGGCCGCCGAGGCTCAGGATGAAGAGGATCGCTGCACCGATGTACGCGACCGAGACGAGACTTGCGGACATGCGGGCGGCTCCTTACTTGCGGAACATGGCCAGCATGCGGCGGGTCACCGCGAAGCCGCCGAACATGTTGATGGCCGTCAGCGCCAGCGCAAGGATCGCCAGCAGGAAGATCAGGCCGGTTGGCCGGCCGGCGACGATGCCCTCGAGCGGCGGTGCGATCTGAATCAGGGCGCCGACTGCGATGATGCTGGAAATCGCGTTGGTAACGCTCATGAGCGGGGTGTGCAGCGACGGCGTGACGTTCCAGATCACCATGTAACCGATGAAGCAGGCCAGCACGAACACGGTGAAGTGCTGCAGGAACGACGCCGGTGCGTAGGCGCCGATCAGCCAGAAGAGCAGCGCTCCAGCGCCGAACACCAGCGCGAGCCCCCGGCGCGATGCCGGTTCACTGTCGCCGTGACCGGCTTTCTTCGGGGCGGCCGGCACGGCTGCGGCGGGTTTGGCCGGCGGCGGCGCCGACAGCTTCGGCGGCGGTGGCGGCCAGGTGATGGCGCCTTCCTTAATGACCGTCGTGCCGCGAATGACCTCGTCGTCGAAGTTGACGTCGATGTTGCCGTCCTTCGTCTTGCAGAGTTCCTCGGCCAGGCGCAGCAGGTTGTTCGCGTAGAGCGTGGACGCCTGCTTCGCCAGCCGGCTCGGCAGGTCCGTATAACCGATGATGGTCACGCCGTGCCTGACGACGACTTCCCCCGGCACGGTGAACTCGCAGTTGCCGCCCTGCTCGGCGGCGAGATCCACGATCACGCTGCCCGGACGCATGGATGTCACCATGTCGGCGGTGATCAGCCGCGGCGCGGGTTTGCCCGGGATCAGCGCGGTCGTGATGATGATGTCCACGTCCTGCGCCTGCTTCGCGAAGGTCGCGAGCTGGGCCTTCTGGAAGCCTTCGCTCATCACCTTCGCGTAACCGCCGACGCCCGCACCCTCTTCCTGGTAGTCCACCGGCACGAACTCGGCGCCCATGGATTTGACCTGGTCGGCAACCTCCGAGCGCGTGTCGTTGGCGCGCACGATGGCACCGAGGCCGACGGCGGCGCCGAGTGCCGCAAGCCCGGCCACGCCGGCACCGATGACGAACACCTTGGCGGGCGGCACCTTGCCCGCGGCGGTGATCTGGCCGGTGAAGAAGCGGCCGAAGTGGTGCGCGGCCTCTATCACCGCGCGATAGCCGGCGATGTTGGCCATGGAAGAGAGTGCGTCCATCTTCTGTGCGCGGGAAATGCGCGGCACGCTGTCCATCGCGAGGACCGTGAACCGGCGCGTGGCGAGCTGCTGCATCAGGTCCGCGTTCTGGGCTGGCCAGATGAACGAAACCAGCGTCGCACCCGGCTTCATCAGGCCGATTTCCGCCGCCGTCGGCGCGCGCACCTTGAAGACGATGTCGGCGCCGGCGTAGAGAGCCGCTGCGTTCTCCGCGATGCCGGCGCCTGCGGCGCGATAGGTGTCGTCACCGAAGTTGGCACCGGCGCCCGCGTCGCGCTCGACGGTGACCTGGAAGCCGAGCTTGATGAGTTTCTCTACGACTTCCGGGGCGGTGGCGACACGTTTTTCGCCCGCGAAGGTCTCGCGCGGGACTCCGATCGTCAGCGGCATGGCAACCTCGGCAGTGGCCTGGAATGCGTCGCGCTCGCGGCCGCCCGGCGAAAAAACCCGCGGGCCGGAGCCGGCGCGCAATGATACTCACCTTGCCGGCGCATTTCGCGGGGTAATTGCCGCAGGAATCGCGGCCGTGCCGGCCGCTGTGACGATCCGGCGGCAACGGGCGGGCTGGCTGGCGCCGGCAGCCTGGTTCAGTCGTCGTGCCGGTGTGGCTCCGGCCGTTGCGACGGCGGCGGCGGAGGCCGGTGCTGCCGGCGTTGCTCGCGCAAGCGCTGCCGCTCCTCCGGCGTCATCTCCCGCCAGCGCTCGCGCAGTTGCTCGCGCTGCTCTGGCGGCAGGTCGCGGAACCGGCGGAAGTTCCGGCGCACGCGCGCCTGCTCCTCCGGCGACAGCTCGCGGAAGCGCTCGAACTGCTGGCGCAACCGGGCGCGCTCTTCGGGCTGGAGATCCTGCCAGCGCCGGAAGCGGCCCTGCGTGCGCGCCCGTTCCTCGGGGCTCATCGATGCCCAGCGGCGCGCGCCCGCTGCCAGCCGCGCCTGTCGCTCCGGCGGCAGCGTGTTCCAGGTGGACTCGAGCCGCGAGAGCACCTGCTGCTGCTCCGGATCGAGGCTCTCCCAGGGCACACCCGCAGACTGTGCCGCCAGCGGGCCGGCGAGCACCAGGCCGAGCACCGCCGCGAGCAGCGGCCTAACGGCGCGCTTCATCGTCGACCCCCAGTGCATCGCCGGCATCGTCCGCAGGCGGCTCCCGCTCCGGGTCGGGCGCGTCCCCGAGAAACTCCAGCCAGTCGTCAGCCGACTCCTCGTCCGACCAGGTTCCGAGGAACTCGAGCAACTGCTCCTCCGGCATCGCCGCATCGGCGACGGCCAGCGCGCCCACCCAGAGGCAGCCGAGAGAAAGGCCGAGCAGTCGGGCACCACGGACCATCGCCTCACCCGGTAAGGCCCGGGTCGAGACCTTCCGGCATGCCGTCGCCGGCCGCGAGCCAGTCGTAGAACTCGAGCTCCGCAAGCATGTCGAGATTGTCTTCGGCGAGCAGCAGATCGAGGTCGGTCGCGTCGCCAGCGGCGGCTTCGAGCACCGGGGCCGGATTGGAACCCGGCGCACCGGGGCCGGTGCCGGGCTCAGGCCACAGCACGACTACCAGCAAGGCAACCGCGGCCGCACCGAGGGCCGGCCGCCAGCCCGCTTGCCAGGCCGGGCGCGGGTGCCGCCGGTCGACCTCGGCGAGTGCGCGCTGGCGGGCGCGGTTCAGCCGCGACGCGGTAGCCGCATCGAGCGCGTCTACGCTCTGTCGCAGCAGTTGCGCCGCGTCGCGTGCCAGACGCTCGTCTGCCTGCTCATCCGGCCCGTGGCTGCTCATGGCCAATGCTCCCCGAGAGTCGAGCGCAGGCTGTGCACCGCCCTCGAATAGTGAGTCTTGACGCTGCCTTCGGTGCAGCCCATGGCGGTGGCCGTGGCCGCCACGTCCAGGCCCTCGACGGTACGCAGGAGAAAGGCCTCGCGCTGCCGCCCGGGAAGCGCATGCAGGGCAGCCTCCAGCGCGCCCATCGCGTCGTTCAGCGCCGAGCGCTGTTCCGGGCCGTCGGTCACCGGGCCGGGCACGGCGGCAAGCACATCGTCAGCATCGTCGTCCTGCGCGCCGGAGCCGGAAAAGAACGCCATGACCCGGCGGCGTACCGCGCCGCGACGCTGGTGGTCACGGATGCGGTTCTGCAGGATGCGAAAGAAGATCGGCGGCCACTCCTGCGCAGGTGCCTGCGCGTAGCCGCGCGCGAGATTCAGCATCGCGTCCTGCACGATGTCGAGGGCGTCGTCGCGGTTGCGCACGCTGAGCTGTGCGATGCGAAACGCGCGCCGCTGCACACCGGCCAGGAACTTGTCGAGCGCCGCCCGCCTCTCCAGAAGCCTGACTCCCAGCCGCTCATCCGACACCGTGCCCGGCAAGGGCGCGGCCATTGTCACGTCTGCAACGTGCATGCCATGGTTCCCGTTGCCGGCAGCCCGCTCGCCCGGATTGCGCCGGGTTCACTGTCGCTTCCATACCTCATCAGGCAAAAAGAATCACCCGCAAATGCAAGCGCGGCTCCGGCGATGTTCGAGCAGGCGTTTGGTCCTGATGCGCTCTTGCAATATAACGCCCGGGCTGGCAAAGGGTTGACGCTGAACCGCGCGCCCCGGACCGCCGGGGTTGTGCACATTGCGCTGTCGTACTGGGGCGTTATCGCCACAAGACTGTGGGTCGAAGCATGAAGGCTCTATAACCCATGGAAAATGAAAGAAATAATTGAATCGCTCAATTTTTGCTCAGCTCGCTTTTCGGGCCGTTTGGAGCCGCAGCCGACGCGTTGGCAAGGTGCAATCCACAGACTTTTCCACAGTATTTGTGGATAAATGATGCAGCGCGCCACCAGCGGGCACACACCGGACGCTGCGGCGCCAGACCGGGTCGTGCTCCAGGTCGCGATCGACGCACCGGTCATGGCCTTGTTCGATTACCTGCCACCCGCCGACGGCCTGCGCCCGCAGCCCGGACAGCGCGTGCTGGTGCCGTTTCGTCGCGCGAAACGCGTCGGCGTGGTCGTGGCGATCGCCGGCGCATCGTCGGTCCCGGACCAACGGCTGCGGCGCGCGCTGGCGGTGCTGGACGACGCGCCGCTGCTCGATACCCACCTGCTCGAGTTGCTCGCCTGGGCCAGCGGTTACTACCAGCACCCACCCGGCGAGGTCTGTGCGAGCGCGCTGCCGCGGCTGCTTCGCCAGGAGCATGCGGATTCACCGGGTATCCCGATCTGGCGCATCACGCCGGCCGGGCGTGAGGCACTCGCCGCCGGCGCACCGAAGCGTGCGCCGGTCCAGTCACGCCTGCTGCATGCGCTCGGCGCCGACGACGGCACCGGTGTCACTGCCGAGCAGTTCGCCTCGCTCGCCGCCGGCTGGCGCGAAGCGCTGCGACTGCTCGAACGCAAAGCGTGGGTCGAGCGCGCACGCGGCGCGCCACCTGTGGAGCCGCCGCCGGGCGCGGCCGAGACGCCGCCCGCTCCGACGGCCGCACAATCCGCAGCCATTGCGGCCATTTGCGCGGCACGCGACTTCGAAGCGTTCCTCCTCGAAGGCGTCACCGGCAGCGGCAAGACCGAGGTATACCTGCGTGCCATCGCCGCGCAGGTCGCCGCCGGCCGGCAGAGCCTGGTGCTGGTGCCGGAGATCGGTCTCACGCCGCAGCTCGTGGAACGGTTCCGGCGCCGTTTCCGCGAGACAGGTATCGCGCTGCTGCACTCGGGGCTGACCGACCGCCAGCGCCTCGATGCCTGGCGGCGCGCGCGCGACGGCAGAGACCTCATCGTCATCGGCACGCGCTCGGCCGTGTTTGCGCCACTGCCGCTCGCCGGCCTGATCGTCGTCGACGAAGAGCATGATCTCTCGCTCAAGCAGCAGGACGGCTTTCGCTATTCCGCGCGCGACCTTGCGGTATGGCGCGCGCACCAGCTCGGCGTGCCCGTGGTGCTGGGTTCGGCCACGCCTTCGCTCGAGAGCCTCGCCAACGCCAGCGCCGGCCGTTACCAGCGCCTGCGGCTGCCAGAGCGCACCGGCACGGCACGAGCACCAGGCTTTCATCTCGTGGACCTGCGCCGACAGGTGGCAACCGACGGGCTGACGCCGCCGCTCGTCGCGGCGATGGAACGTCATCTCGAGACAGGTGGCCAGGTGCTGCTCTACCTCAACCGGCGCGGCTATGCACCGACGCTGCTCTGCCCCGCCTGCGGCCATTGTCTCGAGTGCCGCCGCTGCGATGCGCGGCTGGTGGTCCATCGGCACGAGAACCGCGTGGCCTGCCATCATTGCGGCGCCTCGCGCGCTGTGCCGGAGCATTGCCCGGACTGTGGCGGTGAGTTGCTCGCCGTCGGCCAGGGCACGGAACGGCTCGAGGCAGCAGTAGCCGGGCGGTTCCCGCAGTTTCCGTTGATCCGCATCGACCGCGATACCACCCGCGGCCGCGGCCAGATCGAGTGGCGCCTTGGTGAAGTGGCCACCGGCCGGGCACGGATCCTGCTCGGCACCCAGATGCTGACCAAGGGTCACGATTTTCCCGCGGTCACGCTGGTGGGCATCGTCGACGCCGACCAGGGCCTGTTCGGCACGGACTTTCGCGCCAGCGAGCGTCTCGCCCAGACCATCGTGCAGGTGGCCGGCCGGGCCGGGCGCGGCGAGCGGCCCGGCGAGGTGTACATCCAGACCTTGTTTCCCGACCACCCGCTGCTGCAGCTGCTGGTCCGCGATGGTTACGAACGCTTCGGCGAGGCCGCGCTCGCGGAACGCCGCGCGGCCGGCTGGCCTCCGTTCAGCCATCTCGCCCTGTTGCGGGCCGAGGCGCCGGGCCGTGAACCGGCCATGCGGTTTCTCGAGCGCGCACGCGCCGCCGGCGAGACGCTCGCGGCCGCAGAGCTGCGCCTCCTCGGGCCGGCGAGCGCCCCGATGGAGAAGCGCGCCGGCCGCTACCGCGCGCAGCTCCTGGTGGAAACCGCGAACCGCGCCCGGCTGCAGCGCTTCCTCGGGGCATGGCGGCCGTTGATCGCGGCCCTGCCGGAGGCAGGCCGCACGCGCTGGTCGCTCGACGTGGACCCGGTCGAACTGTTCTGACGACGCCGGGCCGCGATCGGGCCACCGTCGCACTTCAGAGGGCCGACCCCAGGCTGTCGGCAATCTGCTCCTGCAGGCGCCGCCAACCGCGGCCAGCGACGAGTGCCTGGTTGATCTCGATTTCTACACCGAGATAACAGGACTGCGCATAACGCCGGCGCAGCGGTCGACTCAGGCCGTCGTCGGATCCCCGGTAGGGATAGTTGAAACGCACGCGCAGCCGCGGATCGTGCTGGCGCAGGAGCGCGGCCCAGCGACGACAGAACTCCGCTTCGCGCCGGCGGCTGCTGTCGTAGAGAAAGGCGACGTCGGCATTCCGGACCTCGCCGTCGAGCTCCGGGGTGAAGCTGTGCACGGCGACATGCACCACGCGGTGACCGCCGCGGACCGCCTCGGCCACGGCCGCCTCGACGTCCTGCCGGTGCGGCCGCCACCAGCGCGCAAGGACGCGGGCGCGCTCCTGCGCCGGCAACGATTTCGTGTAGGACGACCAGATGCCCGGGTTGCCGGGCGAGCGATTGGCGTCGACGAGCAGCCGGGTCCAGGTCACGGCGAGCAGCGGGCTCGACAGCCGCTGCGCGAGTAGCCGCGCCAGGACGAGCGCCCCGCGATCCCAGCCGCGATGCGATGCCAGCGTCCGGCCCGCACCGCGAAACAACGACGCATACGCTCGCGGCACACGCCGGCCGGCGTGTTCACAGGTCAACAGCAGCTGGTTGCGACGCGCGCGCGCCATGATGAAACCCCTCGGACAGTGTAGAACCTATCTCAAAACGTCGTGAGCGGGCGTCAGCCGGGGGAGGACGGAGCGCAGGAACCGGAGCATACACGCCAGTATGTGAGGGCGAGAGCGGAATCGGCGAAGCGCTGCTTCGCCCGCTCGAGCGCCCGTCGCGTGGGCGACGGGCGGGACCGCCTCGGGCGGCCGAGCACCGCCCGACCGCGGATCACGTCCGCGCAGCAGTTTTGAGATAGGTTCTACGCATTTCCTTCGCGGCACGACCCAGTCGACCCACGAGGTCGGCTTTGGGTTGCGGTACGCGCGGAATCCTCCGGGCGGAGCACCGTATAATTCCGGCATGCCGATCACGAGTCATGTTGCGCAGGCACTGGGCGCCGCGCTCGGTCATGCGCCCGAGCAGCTGCCGGCGCTCGAGCGCGCGCTCACCGAGCCGCCCAGCCTCGCGATGGGCGACCTGGCCTTTCCCTGCTTCCAGCTCGCGCGGCAACTGCGGGCGGCACCACCGAAGATCGCCGCTGATCTTGCCGCGCGCATCCAGGGCGATGCGCTGATTGCGCGCGCCGTCGCCGCCGGGCCCTACGTCAACGTGTACCTCAACCGCCCGGAGGCAGCAAAGCGCGTGCTCGGCGCGATCCTCCCCGAGCCGGACCGCTACGGCCGGCGTAACCCCGGCGGCGGCCAGGTCATCGTGCTCGACTTCTCCGCGCCCAACATCGCCAAGCCCTTCCACTTCGGGCACCTGCGCTCGACCAACATCGGCGCGGA
This sequence comes from Gammaproteobacteria bacterium, assembly GCA_021462865.1. GTDB lineage: Bacteria > Pseudomonadota > Gammaproteobacteria > Steroidobacterales > QUBU01. The sequence goes on from JAJTYX010000145.1 coordinate 19,535, forward strand.
TCTCGCGCGGATCTTCTCCTTTCTCGGCTACCGGGTGGTGCGCAAGAACTACATCGGCGACTGGGGCACGCAGTTCGGCTTCGTCATCCACGCCTGGCAGAAGTGGGGCGATCTGCGCGTGCTGCGCGAGCGGGCGATCGAATACCTGGTGGAACTCTACATCCGCGCCCATCGCGAGAGCGAATCCGACCCTGCAGTCCGCGAACAGGCGCGGCACCTGTTCCTGCGCCTGGAGCAGGGCGACCCGGAGATCACGGCGCTGTGGCAGCAGTTCCGTGAACTGTCGCTGGCAGGCTTCATGAAGACCTATGAGCGGCTCGGCATCGGCTTCGACAGCTACGAGGGCGAGGCCTCCGTGAACCACCTGGTCGAGGCGGTAATCAACCGCTTCGTGAAGGCGGGGGTCGCCGAGCAGTCCGAAGGCGCGCTCGTGGTACAGGTGAGCGATGCGCTCGGCCGGGAGATCGCGCCGCTGATGCTGCGCAAGTCCGATGGCGCCTCGACCTACGCCGCCCGCGACTGCGCCGAGGCCATCGACCGCTGGGAACGTTACGGTTTCTCGGCGAACATCTACGTCGTTTCCCGGCAGGAAGATCACTTCGCGCAGGTATTCGCCGCGCTCGGCAAACTCGCCGCCGCCGAGAACTGGGACAGCCTCTGGCCACGGACCTGCGAGAACGTGAGCTTCGGCTATGTACGCGGCATGTCCACGCGCAAGGGCGAGGCCGTGTGGCTGGAAGACGTCCTCGACGAGGCCCGCGACCGGGCGCGAAGCGTGCGCGAGCAGAAGTCGGCCGCCAATCCGCGCGCATTCCCCCGCCTTCCTGACGCCGAACTCGAGGCGGTGAGCGAGAGCGTCGGCCAGGCGGCGCTGCTGTACTTCGACGTCTCGTCGCGACGCATGTCCGACATCACGTTCGACTGGGACGCGGTACTGCAATTCGAGGGCAATACCGGCCCCTACCTGCAGTACTGCCACGCCCGCATCTGCGGCATCTTCCGCAAGGCGAACGCGCAGGCGGTAGCGGAGGCGGATGCGGCCACCCGCGTGCCCGCGGTTCCGCCAGCCCTTGCAGACGAGGAGTGGGCATTGCTGCTCAGGCTGCGCGGCTTCGGCGACGCCGTCGAGCGGGCCGCCGCCGGCCGCGAGCCGCACGAGATCGCGCAGTACCTGCATGGGCTCGCCAGTGCCTTCAACGCGTTCTACAACGAGCACAAGATCATCGACGCCGCCGACGCGACGACCACCGGCTTCCGGCTGGGCCTGGTCCGTGCCACGCAGGCGGTGCTCGCTTCGGGCCTGCGCCTGCTCGGCATCCGGCCGCTGGAGTACATGTGAGCGCCGGGGCTGATCGTTGACCGTGGCACGACCGCGCAATCGCCGGCGTCGCAGCGGCAGCCCCGCCTCGCGGCGCGGCGGCGGGACTTCGCGCTGGGTTCTCGTGCTGACCGGGCTCGTCGCCGGCGCACTGGCGTTGGCAGGGGCCATTTATATCCGCGACAAGCTGCGCTCTCCCCCCGTCCCGGCGGCCGCCAGCGGCGCGCGTCCGGCGCCGAAACCGCAGCCGAAAATATCGAGCGCCCCACCGGAGAAGCGCTTCGAGTTCTACGAGATGCTGCCTAACTCCGAGGTCGTCGTGCCCGAGGAAGGCCGCGATACGCGGCCGGGCAAGACCCCGGTCCCGGTCGACACCCCGGGAGTCTATGTCCTGCAGGCAGGCTCCTATGCCGAGTTTGCCGACGCCGATCGCGTGAAGGCGAAGCTCGCCCTGCTCGGCATCCGGTCGCAGATCCAGGAGATCACGGTCGACGAACGCCGCTACCACCGGGTGCGCATCGGCCCCATCGAGGATCTCGCCGAGCTCAACCGCAACCGCGGGCAGCTGCGCAAGGCGGGCATCGACTTCCTCGTGATCCGGGTCGGCGAATGAGCGCCGGTGCGCTGGAGGCGGCTTTCCCCGCGCTCGCCGATGCGCTGCCCCACATCGTGCTCGGCGAACTGCCCACCCCGGTCGCGGACACCCCGGCCCTCGCGCGCGAGCTTGGTGTCGCTGCACTCGCCGTCAAACGTGACGATCTGACCTCACCGGTGTACGGCGGCAACAAGGTGCGCAAGCTGGAGTACCTGCTCGCCGACGCACTGGCCAGCGGCTGCGACACGATCGTGACCTTCGGTACTGCCGGCTCCAACCACGCACTGGCGGCATCGCTGTTTGCCGGCCGCCTCGGCCTGGCCTGCCATGCGGTGTTGCTCGACCAGGTCATCACGCCCTGGGTCGCCGACTCGCTGCGCCATCACCTGCTGCTCGGCACGCGGCTGCACCCGGCGCGCAGTTACAACCACAGCCTCGAGCTCGCGGCCCGGATCCGCGAACGGCACCCGGGCGGCGCGCAACGTGTCTGCGAGATTCCCTGGGGCGGTTCCAACTGGCGCGGCGCGGTCGGCTTTGTGGGTGCCGCGCTGGAGTTTGCCGGGCAGCTCGCATCCGCCGAGGAACCCGAGTACCTGTATGTCGCCGGGGGCACGATGGGCACGGCGATCGGGCTCACTCTCGGGCTGCGGGTCGCCGGTCTCGCGACGCGGGTCGTCGCACCGCGCGTGGTGCCATTCGGCGACGGGGCGAACTCGCGGGTCGCCGCGCTGCTCGTCGAGACCAACCGGGCGTTGCATGACCGCGACCGGCGCTTCCCGCTGCTCGAGGAGCCGATGCGCACCCTGGAGTTGCGCGAGGAGTTTCTCGGCGACGGCTACGCGCAAGCCACGCCGGCGAGCCTCGAGGCGGTCGCGATGATGCGCGAACTCGCCGGCATCCGCCTGGAGACCACTTACACCGCGAAGGCCCTTGCCGCGCTGATTGCCGACGCGCGCTCGGGTCGTCTTGCCGGCCGGCGGGTCGTATTCTGGAACACCTACAACTCGGCACCGTATCCGGCCGGCCTCGCCGAGGTGGACCTCACGGCGTTGCCGGAACCCCTCGCCCGTTACCTGCAGACCGAAGCGCTTTAGGCCGTACGCCGCTCGCGCAGCCGCCCGACCGCGGATCACGTCCGCGCAGCAGTTCTGAGACAGGTTCTAGAGAAGGCGCACCAGCGCGAAGACGGCCAGCATCGAAACCGCAAGCGCAAGCCTGGCGGCGACGCCGAGCACAAGCCCGAGCGTGGCGCCGATGCCGGCGCGTCCCGCCTCACCGAGCGAGCGCCGGGCGGAGATCTCACCCACGACCGCGCCGATGAACGGCCCGAACAACACGCCGGGCAGGCCGAGAAAAAGGCCGAACAATGCGCCGGCCGTCGCACCGGCCACTGCCCGCGGCGAAGCACCGTAGCGGCGGGCGCCGAGCGCCCCCGCGAAGAAGTCCGCGACGTAGGTCAGGAGCGTGAGCGCCGCCAGCACGCTGAGCGTGCCCCAGCCGACGTAGGCGAAGTCCTCGATCCAGGCGGCCATGACCAGTCCCGCGAGCAGCAGCGGCCCACCGGGCAGTGCCGGCAGGAGCAGGCCGGCCAGGCCCGCGAGCACGAGCAGTCCGGCCACGACCCAGAGCAGGACTGTCGTCAGTTCGGCGAAGTCCGGCATGGCGCGGCAAAGCCCGCCGCGCTGCGGGCTACTCGTCGCCCGGCATGTTGCGGAACTCGACGCCGAGCGAGCGCAGCTTGCGGTACAGGTGCGTGCGCTCCATGCCGACGCGCTTGGCGAGCTGACCCACCTTGCCGCCGCACAATGCCAGCTGCTCGACCAGGTAGGCGCGCTCGAACTGCTCGCGTGCCTCGCGCAAGGGCAACGCCAGCAGGTCCTGCTTGACCAGCGGCTGTTGCGGACCGCCGGCAGGTGGCAACTCCCGCTCGACCTCGGCCAGGCTGACTTCGTCCTTCAGGCCCGCAGCGAGCACGCGCCGCACGAGCCCCGTCAACTGCCGCAGGTTCTCCGGCCAGGGATAGGTCCGCAACCGGTTCTGCGCCGCAAAGCTGAAGGGGCGGTACGGCAGATGGTCGCGCTCGCTCAGATCGTCGGTGAGATACCGCAGCAGTTCGGACATGTCCTGCGAATACTCCCGCAGCGGCGGTACGTGGATGCGCAGGGCCCCGAGCCGCTCGAGCAGCTCGGGCCGCAGACCGGAGGCCGCCGGCGCACCGATCGTTTCCGGCCGCGCCGAGGCCATCAGTCGCGCCGTGACGCGCTGTTCCCCGGCATGGCCGAGGCGCGCGAAACTGCCCGCCTCCATGATGCCGGCCAGCAGGTCCTGGGCCGGCGCGCTCGCCTGCTCGATATTGCTGATGAAGAGGCTGCCGCCGGCCGCTCGCTCGATGCATCCGGCCTGGGTGCCCTGCGCGTCGGCCGCGCCGAGCAACAGGTTGGCGGCGTTGTCGGCAATCAGGCTCGCGCCGACCACCGTTACGAATGGCTGCTCACGGCGGGGGCCGGACTCGTGCATGAAGCGGGCGAGCGCTCCACGGCCGGTGCCGGACTCGCCGACGATGAGCACCGGCGCGTTGTGCGGTGCGAGCCGTTCGGCCTCTGCCCGCAGTTCGCGAATGCGCCGGCTGCGGCCGAGGGCGGCAAACAACGGCGGCATGGTGCCGCGGCCGCCGCCCTCCCTGGCAACAGGGCGTTTGCCGGTCAGCGCCCGCTCCACGGTGCGCAGCAGCTTGCTGAGCGACACGGGCTTCTCGACGAAGTCCACCGCGCCGAGGCGGGTCGCCTCGACCGCGGTTTCCACCGTCCCGTGCCCGGAGAGGATCACGACCGGACAATGCAGTTGGCCGCCCTGCTGCCATTCCCCGAGCAGGCTGATGCCGTCGGTATCCGGCATCCACACGTCGAGCAGGACGAGATCCGGCGCGCGCTCGCGCACCGCACTCCTGGCCTCACCCGCATCGGCCGCGGTGGCCACGTCGTAGCCTTCCTCCGCGAGGATCTCCTGGATCGTGTTGCGGATATCCGCTTCGTCATCCACCACCAGGACTTGCGGCTTGCGCATGGTGCCTACCTCCGCTCACCGGCGAGACGCTGGCGCGCCTCGGCCTGCGCGTGGCTGCCCGCCTGGGCCACCGGCAGGAATACGCTGACGCATGCTCCGCCCTCGGGCGGATTCACGGCGCTGACGTTGCCGCCGTGCTCCTCGACCAGCCGGCGCACGATCGCCAGACCGAGGCCGGTGCCACGGGGTTTGCCGGTGACGTATGGCTCGAACACCCGTTCCAGCAGTGCCGGCTCGATGCCCGGGCCGTTGTCACATACCCGCAGCTCGACCCAGTGGCCGCCATCTTTTTCGACCTGTGCCGTGCTGATGTTCACCCGCGGCTCCTGCGCGCCGTCCAGCGCCTCGCAGGCATTGCGGATGAGGTTGTGCAGCAGTTGCCGGAACCGCACCGCATCGGCATCCACGCTCGGGAGGTGTTCGTCGAGATTGAGTCCGATCCGGGGCAATTGCGGGCTGTGATACAGATCGACCACCTCCCGCACCAGCCGGTTCAGATCGAGCGATGCGAAGTGGATCTCCGGGGCGCGGGCGTAGTCGCCGAACGCATTGACCATGTCGCGCAGCGCCTCGACCTGCTGGACGATCGTGTGGGTCGCGCGATCGAGCAATTCCGTTTCCGACTCGGGCAGGCTGTCGAGATACCGGCGCCTGATGCGCTCGGCCGACAGCTGGATCGGCGTGAGCGGGTTCTTGATCTCGTGGGCCAGCCGCCGCGCCACCTCGCCCCAGGCAGCTTCGCGCTGGGCCTGCAGCATGTCGGTGATATCGTCGAACACCAGCACATACCCCGGGTTGCGGCCGGGCTCCTGGGGCAGCGGCGCCGCCGAACACATGAGCACCCGCCGGCCCCTGGACTCGCCGGGCAGCTCGAGCTGTTCCCGCCATCCCGAGGGCGCAGCGAGGCTGCGCTGCTCGCAGGCTGCAAAGAAGCCGGCGAGGTGCGGATTCTCCCGGCCGATCTCCGTGAGTGAGCGGCCTTCGGCCCGGCGCAGGTCGGCAAGCAGGATCGCCTCCGCGGAGTCGTTGACCACGCTCAGGCAGCGCTCTGCATCCACCGCGATCACGCCGCTCGTCAGGCGCGCCAGCACGGTCGCGAGATAGGTGCGCGCGCGGTCGATCTGCTCGGCATTGTGCTCGGCTTCGTCGCGGGCCGTGTCGAGCCGCGCAGTCATCTCGTTGAACGATTCGACCAGCGCGCCGATGTCGTCGCCGCTGGTCACCGGCAAGCGGGTGTCGAGACGGCCCGCGGCAATGGCGCGCGTACCCGCCACCAGCCGGCGAATCGGCGCAGCCAGCTCCTGCGCAAACAGGAGCGCACCGTACAGCGCCGTGAACAATGCGAGCAGCACCACCACCGACAGCGCGACGGTGAACCCGGCCTCGAGCGGCTCGCGCAGGTACACGGACTCGCCGTAGCGCGTGTAGGCCCTTTGCACCGAAGTCGCGAGCACCCCGAGCGGACCGCGCAGCGGGTACAGCGCCTGCAGCAGCAGCGGCTCTGCTGGCGGGCTCCCGCCGAGCAGGATCGCGGAGCGTATGCGCAGGCGCCCGTCGCCACCCGGCTCGACCGCGGCGAAGCTGCCGTCACGCGTGAGCTGCGCCAGGATCTCCTCGCTCGGCTGCAGCGATGTCGTTCCCCTGCCCACGCTGCTGCTGGATGCGAGCACGCGGAAGTTGCGGGCGTAGACGCTCATTTCCTGCGCACCGGCGGCGACGCGCTGCTGCGGCAGCGCTTCGGCAAGCCGTGCCGCCGGCAGGCCCGCGAGCCCGGCGCCGGCCGTGCGGGTACGCTCGAGGGCCTCCCCCAGCTCGGCATCGAGCGCCACGCGCGAGAACTCCAGCGCACGCGCGAGTTCCCGCGCGATCTCGTCATCGGCCCAGGTCTCGATCCCGCGGTGCAGGAACTGCACGGCCACGAGGTACAGCACCAGCATCGGCGCCGCCGCAATGGCGGCAAAGGCGGCCAGCAGCCGCAGTTTCAGAGCCGATCCCGGGATCTGCCGGCGGCGTTCGCGCAGCAGCCGCGCCAGGTTCCAGACCAGCACGCCGGCGAGCACGAGTGCGCCGGCCACATTGGCAAGCAGGATCAGGTCGTGCCAGCGCCCGAGCGCGCCCGTGTTCTGCATGGCCTGGGTGAGCAGCCCCAGCCCGACCAGCCCGGCAGTTACGACCAGCGCGAGCGCCAGGGCGCCACGCGGCCATCTCATGGCGTGAAGGTCCACTCGTACCACTCGCTCTCGATGCTCAGGCCACCGTCCCAGAAAGCGAAGAACTGCAGCGGCGCAGGCAGCGCCTCGCCGCTGAGCGAGGCGCGCACGCCGACCTGGTAGGTTTCAGGAGCAACCAGGGTCGACTCAGGTGCAATCGGCAGTTGCTGCACCCTGCCGATCGCATTCAGTGCGCTGAACAGCGTGGCGTGGGAGGTGGGCTCACGGCCGTCGGGATAGCGGACGAGGTAGCGGCGCGACAGCGGCTCGAAGCTGAGCGTCCAGTCGCGCACGATGGAAAGCACTCCGGCGTTCAGGAACCAGGCGCGAAACCGGGAGATCTCAACCTCGATCCGAAACGTGAGAACGACGCCGCTTTCGAGCGCGGTAATCGCCTCCTCCGGCAACCGGTAGTTGACCCGCGCCGTGAGCTCCCAGTTGCCCTCGTGCGCGCCGATGCTCGCGGTACGGATCTCGAAGTCGGCGGCGAGCGCCGCCGCCGGCGCTGCAAGCAGCAGGCCGGCCGCCGCCAGGGCCAGCCCCCGGCAGGCCATGGCACGGAGTATCCGTTTCAACAACTGCATGAATTCCCTGGCTCTGTTGATGCGCGCCGCTGCGGCGGATGGCCGCTCCTCAGGGCTCGTCGCGGGTCATTAAAGCATAGTAAAGACCGTCGGTATCGGCGGCTCCCGGCAGGCTCTGCCAGCCCGCATCCGGCAACGGCCGCAGCCAGTCCGGCAGTGCGGCTGGCGCAATGCGCTCGAGCCTTGCCTCCGGGTGCGCCGCCAGGAATGCACCGACCACTGCCGCGTTCTCTGCGCTCAGAATCGAGCAGCTCACGTACAGGAGTCGTCCGCCACCGGTGAGCAGCGGCCAGAGCGCGTCGAGTATCGCGCGCTGGCGCCCGGCAAGCGGGCCGATGTCGCCGGGACGCCGCAGCAGCTTGATGTCCGGATGCCGCCGGATGACCCCGGTGCCCGAGCAGGGAACATCCACGAGGATGCGGTCGAACGCTCGCCCATCCCACCACGATGACGGATCACGCGCATCTGCGCACAACGTCGTTGCATGCAAGCCGAGCCGCTCCAGGTTCTCGCCGACCCGCCCGAGCCTCGCCGCGTCGTGGTCGAGCGCCAGCAGATCGATCTCACCGGCCGTGAGTTCGAGCAGCTGGGTCGCTTTGCCGCCCGGCGCGGCACAGGCATCGAGCACGCGCATCCCGGGCGCCACGTCGAGCAGCAGGCCCGCGACCTGCGCCGCAACGTCCTGGACGCTGACCTCGCCCGCAAGGAATCCCGGGATCCCGGCCACCGGCGTCGCACGCGCGAGTCGCAGCGCGAAGGGCAGCTGCGCGGACGCCGTGCTCTCGATGCCGACCGTGGCGAGTTCTGCGCGATACTCGACCGGATCGCGCCGCAGGCGGTTCACGCGCAGCCACAGGGGCGGCGGTTGCAGCGAAGCCTCGAGCACCATCTGCCAGTCCCGCGGCCAGTCGCAGCGCACCCGGTCGATCAGCCATGACGGGCAGGAATAGCGCCCGTCGTCCGCTGCCAGCGCCGCGGCGAGCAGCGGCGTGCGCTCGCGCTGCATCCGGCGCAGCGCCGCATTGACGAGCCCAGTCGCCCGGGGCCGGCCCAGCCACCGGGCCGCGGCCACCGTGGCGGAGACCGCCGCGTAATCGGGTTGCGTTGCGTCGAGCAACTGGAACAGGCCTACCGAGAGCAGGGCTTCGAGCTCGGGCTCCACGCGCGCTGACGGGCGGTGCAACAGCTCGCCAAGCAGGCGGCGGTGACGGTGATGCCAGCGGGTTGCGCCGTAGGCGAGCGCCCTGACCTACGCACGGTCCGCGGCGGCGAGCGAGTCCATCTCCGGCAGTTGCAGCGCCACGTCGAGCGTACGGCCCTCGACCAGCACGCGCGCAACCGCGCGCGCCGCGAGGCCCCGCGTCGCCGCGCCGCTGGCCGGCGCACTCACGGGCCGAGAACCTTGCCCGCCAGTGCGTAACCGTTCGCGAATACTCCCGCATCGAGACGCTGGCGTCCCGCCAGTTGCAGGCTGGTCAGGCGCAGCAGTCCGTTGCCCGTCTGCACGTCCACGCCCTCGGTGCCGCTGGCGACGACCGTTCCGGGACGCTGCCCGCTTGTGCCTCCCGCCAGGGCACGCGCCATCCAGCAGCGCAGCTGCAACCCGTCGAGGCGGGTCTCGGCCACCGGCCAGGAGTTGTAGGCGCGCACGCGCCGTTCGAGCGTGAGTGCCGGCTCGGACCAGTCGAGCCGCGCCTCTTCCTTGCTGAGTTTGCCCGCATAGGTCACATCCTGCGTGCCCTGCGGGGCAAACACCGCCGTGCCATCCAGGACGCCTTCAATCTCATCGAGCAGCAAATCGGCGCCGAGGAGTGCCAGCCGGTCGTGCAATTCGCCCGCGGTTTCTGCAGGGCCGATCACCACCGTGCGCGACGCCGCGACCGGGCCGGTGTCGAGGCCTTCGTCCAGGCGCATCAGGCTGACGCCGGTGCGCAGGTCGCCGGCGAGCACGGCAGCCTGGATCGGCGCGGCGCCGCGCCAGCGCGGCAGCAGCGACGCATGCAGGTTGATGCAGCCGCGCGCGGGAATCTCCAGCACGCTGCGCGGCAGGATCAATCCATAGGCGACGACCACCATCAGGTCTGCGGCGCAGGCACGCAGGCGCGCGATCACGTCCTCGTCCCGGCGCAGGCTCACCGGCTGGAGCACCTCCAGGCCGCGCGCGAGCGCGTACTCCTTGACCGCACTGGCCTGCAGCCGCCGGCCGCGTCCTGCCGGCCGGTCGGGCTGGGTGAGAACGGCAACCAGGCGGTGGCGCGAATCGGCGAGCCGCGCGAGCGCCGGGACCGCGAACTGCGGCGAGCCGGCAAACACGATCCGCGCCGGCGCCCCGGTCATCACTGCGGCAACCGGCCGGTCACCGGCACATGGATCGCGGCACTGCTGCAGGAGCGCGGCGTAAAGGGATCAAATGACAGGGACCTTGCTCCGCTCGCCCGGCGTGGCCTCGCGGCGCGCCGCCTTCTCGAGCTTCTTGCGAATGCGCTGGCGCTTGAGCTCGGAGAGGTAATCGACGAAGAGCCTGCCGTCGAGATGATCCATCTCGTGCTGGATGCAGACGGCGAGCAGGCCCTCGGCATCGAACTCGATGGGCCGGCCCTGCCGGTCGAGCGCCCGGACGCGGATCCGCCGGGCCCGTTCCACGGTCTCGGTGAATCCCGGCACCGACAGGCAGCCCTCGTCGCCGGAATCGGTGCCTTCCTTTTCCAGGATCTCTGGATTGACGAGCGCCAGCGGCTGGTTGCGCTGCTCCGAAATATCGACCACCAGGACCCGCAGGTGCACGTCCACCTGGGTCGCCGCCAGGCCAATGCCGGGCGCCGCGTACATGGTCTCGAGCATGTCTGCGACCAGGGTGCGGATTCGCTCATCCACGGCCGGCACCGGCTGGGCTCGGGTCCGCAGCCGGGGATCGGGATATTCCAGAATCTTCAACAGCGCCATGGGCGCTCCTTCACAGTTTCACGTCCATCGCTATGAAACCCCGATATTTTTATGATATACGGCAGTGGTTTCGCACCTGGTCGGTCGTCGATGGGGTTCGACCGTATCGGAGTGGGCTAGTTGGCGCTGGGCCGTGCCTTCCGTGCGCGCGCGATTATAGCAACGGTGGTTTCGGGCACGGCATTGCAGCGGGCCCCTTTTTACTTATTGCAAGGGATGGAGCGTCCATGAAGATCTCTCGCCCGGCCATGTCACCCGTTGCGCTGACACTTGCTGCAGCGACACTCGTGTGGTGCACCGCCGCGGTCACCGCGCCGGCATCGGAGGTCGCGCTGGCCACCCAGCAGGCGGCAGCAGCCAGCGGACAGGTCCCGCTCAATCCGGGCCACCCGGACCGCTACGTCGTCAAGCGCGGCGACACGCTGTGGGGCATCTCCGCGATGTTCCTGCGCGATCCGTGGTACTGGCCGGAGATCTGGAGCGTCAATCCCCAGGTCAGCAACCCACACCTTATTTATCCCGGTGACGTGCTGACCCTCGTGTTCGTCAACGGCAAGCCGCAGTTGCAGCTCGAACGCGGCACCGCCATGGGCAGCGGCACCGACCGGCTCTCGCCGCGTACCCGTGAAGAGCGCCTCGAGGACGCCATTCCGACGATCCCGCTCGAGGTCATTGGCGCATTCCTCGGCCGCCGCTCGGTCCTGCAGAGGGACGAAATCGAGCAGGCCCCGCACGTGGTTGGCATTCGCAACGAGCACCTGATGGGGGCGCTCGGCAACGACCTGTATGTGCGCGGCGATCTCGGGGACGTGGGCTACGGCTACACCATCGTCAACGTGGGCGAAGAGCTTGTCGATCCGGATAACGGCGACAACCTCGGCTACCTCGGCCATTACGTCGGTGCCGGCGTGATCCGTCGCGGCGGCGACCCCGCCACGCTCGCGCTCACCGATTCCGGCCGCGAGGCCCTCGTCGGCGACCGGCTGTTTACGCAGGATGTCGTCTACCCGGCGCACTTCACGCCGCGGTCGCCCTCGAGCCCGGTCGAAGGCTCGATCGTCACGGTGGTCGACGGCATTTCCCGCATCGGCCAGTTCCAGGTCATTGTCATCAACCGCGGTACGCGTGACGGGCTCGAGCCGGGTAACGTCCTGCACGTCTGGCGCAGCGGCACGACCGTCAACGACCCCGTCAGAACTGGGCTGAGATCGCGCAATGTGCGCTTGCCGGATGAGCGGGCAGGGGTTGCAATGGTGTTTCGCACCTATGATCGATCCAGCTTCGCGCTGATCATGCAGGCAACCAACGAAATCCATGTCCTCGATACCGTCCGCAACCCGACCTGACCTGCACGACCGAGAGCCCGCCTCCCGCTTCATTCGCATTGCCTGCCCCGACAGCCCGCCGCACGGCGGGCTGTCTGTTTTGGTGACCACGCGTGGCTGAGGATGCCACCCGTGCCTGGCTCATCCTCGCCGCGGCCCCGGGGCTCGACGGCAACCGGCTCGCCGGGTTGCTCGCGGGCTGCGGCGGTGCCGTGCAACTGCTCCGTGCCGGTGCATCGCACTGGCGCGCTGCCGGCCTGCCTCCGCACACCATCACCGCTCTCGGCGCGCCGGACGAAGCGCGTATCGCCGCGGCCTGCGCCTGGCTCGGGACTGCGGCCGACCGACATCTCATCGGCGTCGATGATCCGCGCTTTCCGCCCCTGCTGCGCCAGGCGAGCGACCCGCCGGTAGCGTTGTTCGTTCGGGGAGATCCGGCGGCGCTCAGCGTCCCGCAACTGGGCATCGTCGGCAGCCGCAACGCGAGCCCCGCCGGCATGGAAACGGCGCACGCCTTTGCCCGGCACATCGCCGGTCTCGGGCTCGGCATTACCAGCGGCCTTGCCCTCGGCATCGACACCGCCGCGCACCGCGGTGCCCTCGCAGCCGACGGCCTGACCGTCGCCGTGCTCGGCACCGGGCCGGACCGGATTTATCCGGCGCGCAATGCCGCCCTCGGCGAGGAGATTGCCCGCCGCGGTGCCTTGTGCTCGGAGTTTTTGCCCGGAACGCCGCCACTGCGCGAGAATTTTCCGAAGCGCAACCGCATTATCAGTGCGCTGGCGGCCGGCACGCTGGTAGTCGAGGCAGGGCTGCAAAGCGGAGCGCTGATCACTGCGCGGCGCGCGGTCGAGCAGGGGCGTGAGGTCTTCGCGATCCCCGGCTCGATACATAATCCGCTCGCCAAGGGCTGCCACCAGCTCATCCGCTCCGGCGCGAAACTGGTCGAATCGGCCGAGCACATTCTCGAGGAACTCGCGCCGCTGCTCGCGGCAGCACTGCAGGCGGAGGCCCGTCCAGGCACCGCCACGGCCGTCGCCGACGACGCCCGCCTGCGCGACCCAGATTACCGGCGACTGCTCGAGGCGCTCGGCTGGGACACGACAGACGCCGACACGCTGGCGCTGCGCAGCGGATTGACGAGTGCGGAGGTTTCCTCCATGCTCCTGATCCTTGAATTGGAAGGCTTGGTGCAGCCGCTCGCGGGCGGACGGTACCAACGTCAGAGGTAACGACGGGTCCCGGTACAATGAATCACAGCGTTCTCGACGTGCTCATGTACCTGTTCGAGACCTTTTCCGAGCAAGAGCACGACGAAGCGACCGACCACGACGTCCTGCGCCAGGAGCTCCTGCAGGCAGGGTTTCGCGAACCCGAGGTCGACCGCGCGCTCGACTGGCTCGACGATCTCAGCCGCGATCCCGACCACCCGTTTCCGACCGCCCCGGCCGAACAGTCGGTGCGCATCTTCAGCGCGCCGGAACTGGCGCGCATCGGCACGGAATGCCGCAGCTATCTCATGTACCTCGAGCAGGTCGGCATACTGTCGCCGCTGCACCGGGAAATCGTGATCGAGCGGCTCATGGCGCTCGACGCGGGCGAGATCGACGTCGAGCAGGTCAAGTGGGTCACACTGATGGTGCTGTTCAGCCGGGCTGGGCATGAAAGCGCCTTTGCCCGCATGGAAGACCTCGTGTTCGAGGAGAATACCGGGCTGGTGAATTGACCGCGCACTGCCTGGAGTTTTTCGTGACGCCGCGGCCCTGCCGCGGTTTGTCGTCTGTGGGTATCGAAGAGCAATGACCAGCAACGTCGTCGTCGTCGAATCGCCGGCCAAGGCGAAAACGATCGGCAAGTATCTCGGCAAGGACTACCAGATCCTCGCCTCCTACGGGCACGTGCGTGACCTCGTGCCGAAGGAAGGCGCCGTGGATCCGGGCAACACCTACGCCATGAAGTACGCGGTCATCGAGAAGAACGCGAAGCACGTCGACGCCATCGCCAGAGCGGTGAAGAAGGCCGACGCCGTCTACCTCGCGACCGACCCGGACCGCGAGGGCGAAGCCATCTCCTGGCACATCGCCGAGATCCTGAAGGACCGCGGCGTGATCGACGGGCGCCCCATCCACCGGGTCGTCTTCTACGAGATCACCGAGCGCGAGATCCGCGAGGCGATGAACAACCCGCGCGAGGTGTCATCCGACCTGGTCAACGCCCAGCAGGCGCGTCGCGCCCTCGACTACCTGGTCGGCTTCAACCTCTCCCCGCTGCTGTGGAAGAAGGTGCAGCCAAAGCTCTCCGCGGGGCGGGTGCAGAGCCCGGCCCTGCGCCTGATCTGCGAGCGTGAGGACGAAATCGAGGCGTTCGTTCCCCGCGAGTACTGGAGCATCGAGGCCGACCTGGCGGCCGGCACGAGCCCGTTTGCCGCGCGGCTCGCCGAGTACCAGGGCGACAAAGTCGAGCAGTTCAGCTTCGGCAACGGCGAATCCGCCGCCTCGGTGCGCGCAGCGCTGCTCGCCGCCGCCGGCGGGCGCACGCGGGTCTCCGCCATCGAGCGCAAGCAGCGCAGGCGCAACCCGGCTCCGCCGTTCACCACTTCGACGCTGCAGCAGGAGGCCTCGCGCAAGCTCGGCTTCAATGCCCGGCGCACCATGATGATCGCGCAGCGTCTCTACGAGGGCGTGGCCACGGCCGAGGGCACGGTCGGCCTCATCACCTACATGCGCACCGACTCGGTCAACCTGGCCACGGTGGCGCTGGACGAGATCAGGCAGTACATCGCGCAGCGTTTCGGCAAGGACAACCTCCCGGAACAGGCGCGCCACTACCGCACCACCGCGCGCAACGCACAGGAAGCACACGAGGGCATTCGCCCGACCAGCGTCATGCGCACGCCGGACAGCCTGCGTCCCTTCCTGAGCGACGAGCAGTCGCGCCTCTACGACCTCATCTGGAAGCGCACGGTCGCCTGCCAGATGATCCCGGCCGTGTTCGACATGGTCACGGTGGACCTCGTCCCGGCCGTGCAGCCGGCCACCGGCCGCTTCCGCGCGACGGGTTCCACGCTGGTGGTGCCGGGCTTCATCGCCGTGTACCAGGAGGGCCGCGATGATGCGGCGGAGGACGACGGCGACCGGGTACTGCCCCCCATGAAGGAAGGCGACGAAGTGACGCTGCGGGAAATCCGCGCCGAGCAGCATTTCACCGAGCCGCCACCGCGTTACAACGACGCCACGCTGGTGAAGGCGCTCGAGGAGTACGGCATCGGCCGGCCATCCACCTACGCGACCATCATCTCGACGCTGCAGGATCGTGGCTACGTCGAGGTGGACGGCAAGCGCTTCATTCCGAAAGACATCGGGCGCATCGTCAACAAGTTCCTCACGGACCACTTCACGCGTTACGTGGACTACGGCTTCACCGCGCACCTGGAAGACGAACTCGACGAAGTCTCCCGCGGCGAGCGCGACTGGGTGCAGGTGCTCAATGAGTTCTGGCACCCCTTCGAGGCGCTGGTGAAGGACAAGGAGACCAGCGTCTCGCGCGAACAGGTCGCGCAGGCACGCGAACTCGGCACGGACCCTGCCTCCGGCAAGCCGGTGTCGGTGCGCATGGGCCGCTTCGGCCCCTTCGCGCAGATCGGCACCAAGGACGACGCCGAGAAGCCGCGTTTCGCCGGACTGCGTCCGGGCCAGAAGATGAACACCGTCACGCTGGCTGCGGCGCTGGAGCTGTTCCAGCTGCCACGCAAGCTCGGCGCGACCGCGGAGGGCGAGCCGGTATCTGCCAACATCGGCCGCTTCGGCCCGTATGTGCAGTACGGCAAGAAGTACGCCTCGCTCAAGCAGGACGATCCCTACACCATCACGCTCGAGCGGGCGCTGCAGGTCATCGACGAGAAAAAGATTGCCGATGCAAACCGGCTGATCCTCGACTTCGAGGATGCCAGCATCCAGGTGCTGAACGGGCGTTACGGCCCCTACATCACCGACAAGGCGCGCAATGCCCGCATCCCGAAGGACCGCGACCCGAAGAGCCTGACCCTGGCCGAGTGCCGGCAACTGCTGGAAGCGGCCCCGCCGCGACGCAAGGGCGGCTTCCGCGGCCGCAAGGCAGCAGCGAAGCCGGCCGCAGCGAAACCGGCCGCCGAGACGCCGAAGCCCAAGCCGAAAAAGGCGCGCGCGACGACACGCCGCTCCGCCACGGCCAAAGCCAAGGCCCCGGCCGACTCCGGCTGACCTCAGGGGCGCCCCCGCCAACACGCCGGCGCCGCTCCGGTAACATCGGCGCGTGAACCCTGGACCCGCATTGCGCCGCGCCGCGCGCGTCGTTCGCAGCGGCGGCGTGATCGCCTACCCGACGGAGGCCGTCTATGGCCTCGGCTGTGATCCCGCCGACGCCGCGGCCGTGCGGCGCATCCTGCACATCAGAGGCCGTGGCGCGCGCGCCGGGTTGATCCTGATCGCGGACCATACGGAGCGCCTGCACGGCTGGATCGCCCCGACCGCGACCGAGCGCCGCCGCCTCGGCTCGCACACCGGCCAGCCGGTGACCTGGGTCGTCACCGCCGGGCCGCGCGCCCACCGGCTGCTCACCGGCGGGCGCCCCGGCATTGCCGTGCGCATTACCGCGCATCCAACAGCCGCCGCCCTGTGCTGCGCCGCTGCCACGCCGCTGGTGTCCACCAGCGCCAATCGCCATGGACGCCCCCCGGCGCGCGACGCGCTCGCGGTGCGCCGTCGCCTCGGCCCGCAACTCGATTTCGTGCTTGGTGGTGCCACGCTCGGCCGCGCGCGGCCGAGCGAGATCCGCGATGCGCGCTCGGGGGCGGTACTGCGGCGGGGCTGACCAGCCGGCGCAGTCCTCGTTAAGATGCGGCCGCAGTCAGTCACCACAGTCTGGATCCGGCCGCTGGAAGCAACACGAGGCTAAAGAACGGCGGCCCTGCCCGTATCCCCGATGCCGTACCGGTTTTCGCTGTGAACTTTGTCCCGCCCATCGCCCGCATCCTGTGCGTCCTGCTGCTCGCGGCCGGCTGGGCCGTGGCCGTGCAGGCGCAGGAACCGGAGGAACGGGTCTACATCGTGCAACTGCTTGAGCCGCCGGCGATCGCCGCGCCACCGGAGGCCCGCGGCGCACCGCGCCACGGCCGTTTCAACCCGCGCTCGACGGCCACGCGCAGGTACACCGCGGCGCTGGTGGAGCGCCACGACGAGTTGCTCGCGCGCGTCGGCGCGCCACCACAGGCGAAGCTCTACAGTTACCGGCTCTCCTTCAACGGCTTTGCCGCGCGGCTCACCGCCGCCCAGGCCGCCGAACTCGCCGCCGACCCCGCGGTGGCGCGGGTGTGGCTGGACGACACGCGCAAGCTGCGGACGAACGCAAGCCCGGCGTTCCTCGGGCTGCTCGATCCGGCGGCCGGTCTGCGCAAGTCGCTCGGGCTGCAGGGCGAAGACATCGTCATCGGCTTCATCGACAGCGGCATCACGCCCGGGCATCCGAGCTTTGCCGACACCGAGGCCGGCTCACGGCCACGGGTCTGCTCCACCGAATGGGCCGACTCCTCGCTGCTCGGACGCTGGCTCTGCCGGCGCTTCCGCAACCGCTTCAATCTCGTCTACGACCCGCCACAGGACTGGTACGGCCGCTGCGAATCCGGCCAGGAGTTCAGTGCCGGCGACTGCAACAACAAGCTGATCGGCGCCCGCTTCTACGTGGACGGCTTTCGCGCCATCTACCCCATGGATCCGAACGAGTTCATTTCTCCGCGCGACGCCGACGGCCACGGCACGCACATCGCCTCGGTGGCGGCAGGCAACTGGGTCGAAGCCGGCTTCGGCGACACGCCGGTTGCCAGCATCGCCGGCATCGCGCCGCGCGCCCGCATCGCCGTCTACAAGGCCTGCTGGCTGCAGCCGGGCGCCACCCGCGGCACCTGCGCCATGTCGGACCTGCAGCAGGCCATCGAAGACGCGATCGACGACGGCGTGCACATCATCAATTACTCCGTCGGCAAGACCGATGGATCACCGGCAGACCCGGACTCGCTCGCCCTGCTCGCCGCCACCGACGCCGGCGTACTCGCCGTGGTTGCCGCCGGCAACGGCGGCCCGCTCGCGCGCACGGTCGAGTCGCCCGCAAGCGCACCGTGGGTGCTGTCGGTCGCGGCCGCCAGCCGTACCGGCACCCGTTTCGACGATGCGCTGCGCGTCACCGCCCCTGCCGGCGCCGCCGGTGATTTCACGGCGCGCGAGGCGGCGTTTACGCCAACGCTTCGCAGCACCGGTGCCATCAGCGGCGAAATGGTGCTCGCCGACGATGGCAATCCCGGCGCCAATCGCGCCGATGCAACCCGCGACGATGCCTGTCAGTCGCTGGTGAACGCGGCAAACATGGAGGGCCGCGTCGCTCTCGTCCGGCGCGGCGGCTGCGACTTCCAGGACAAGATCGAACGCGCCGAGGCGGCCGGCGCGCTGGCGGTCGTGGTGTTCAGCGATTCCGACAAGCTGGTCATGATGGCCGGGACGCGCGGCAGCGTGAACATTCCGGCCGTGATGATCGGCCGCTCCGACGGTGAAGCGCTCGCCGCCCGGCTCGACGACGGCGAAACGGTCGAGGTACGGCTGGAGAAGGGCCTGGTCGTGAGCCGCAGCGATGCGGGCAACGTGGTGACGGGGCAGTCCTCGCGCGGCCCCAACGGGCTTCTGCCCGACATCCTCAAGCCCGAAGTCATCGCGCCCGGCACGGACATACTCGGCGCCCAGACCACCGAGGTCGCCAACGGCGTGCGCGGCGAAAGCTACCAGTACCTGACCGGCACCTCCATGGCCGTGCCGCATGTTGCGGGCGTGGCCGCGCTGCTGCTGGAGGCGCACCCGGACTGGAGTCCCGCGGCAATCCGCTCGGCGCTGATGACCTCGGCCCGTCAGGACGTGCGCAAGGAGGACGGCGTGACGCCCGCTGACGCATTCGATGCCGGCGCGGGCTACATCGTGCCCAATGCAGCGGTCGAACCCGGCCTGGTGTTCGATGCCGGCCGCAAAGACTACGAGGCGTTCGCCTGTGGCGTGGGCATCCCGATCGCGACCCTCGACGAGGAGTATTGCGCCAGGCTCGCGGCGGATGGCTACCCGGCCACGACGACTGACCTGAACCTGCCGTCTGCCACGCTCGCGGACCTGGTCACGACACGCGTCCTGCGCCGGGCCGTGCGCAATGTCGGCGAGCCCGCGCAATACCAGGCTGCGGTGGTCGCCCCGCCCGGCGTCGCAGTGAGCGTCGTTCCGGAGATGCTCAGCCTCGACCGGGGCGAGACAGCGGAGTTCACCATCACGGCCACCAATCTCGGCGCCAGTGACCGCCTCGGCCAGTGGGGCTTCGGCTCGCTCACCTGGTCCACGGCCGGCACGAAAGTTCGCATGCCCGTGGCAATCCGCACCGAAGCGCTCGCTGCGCCGCCGGTCGTCGTGGGCACCGGGGCGAGCGGCAGCCTGCGGATGCCGGTGGAATTCGGCTACGCAGGCGCATTTTCGGCCCGGGTCGAAGGACTGGTGGCGCCGCAGGTATATACCGGCTTCGTTACGGACGATCCGCTCGATCTCTACACGATCCTGGCGGACGACGGCGCCTTGCCCGACCATGTGCGCCGGTTCCGCATCACGCTGCCTGCCGGCGGACGCTTCCTGCGCATCGCGCTGGCGAGCGGCGACGAGGGCGCCACCGACGACATCGATCTCTACGTCATCTGTCCCTCGGGGGTGTGCCCGGACGGCAGTACGGTGCTATCCAGCACCACCACCGGTGCGGTGGAATTCGTGGATATCCTGGATCCGGCCGCGGGCGAGTACGTCATCGACGTGCATGGCTTCGAGCCCGACAACGACGCCGGCGGCCCGGGCGCGAATTTCGAACTGGGCGTCTGGCTGATCAGAGGGCCGGGCAAGGGCTCGCCCGAAGTGACGACGCCAGCCACGGCAGCCGTCGGCGCCAGCGCAGAAGTGCAGCTCGACTGGGCCGGCCTCGAGATCGACCTGCCGCACCTGGGGATGGTGGTATTCAGCGACGGCGAGCGCGAGATCGGCGACACGCTGGTGGAAATCTACGTCGACTAGGTGCACCGACGCCCTGCGCCTGCCGGGCCTGACGCTCCATCAACCTCCCAGCGCCCGGCACTGCGCACGGCGAAAACAGCCGACGAGGTGATCGTTGACGAGCCCGGTCGCCTGCATGTGCGCGTACACGATCGTGCTGCCGACGAAGCGAAAGCCTCGCGCCTTGAGATCGCGGCTGAGCGCGTCGGAGACCGGGCTGGTGGCCGGCACCTCGGACTGGCGGCGCCAGCGGTTGAGCACCGGCTTGCCCTCCACGAAGCGCCAGATGTAATCGCTGAAACTGCCGAACGCCTCCTGCACGGCGAGAAACGCCCGCGCATTGCCGACCGCGGCCTCCACCTTGAGGCGGTTGCGGATGATGCCGGTGTCCTGGAGCAGGGCCGCAATGCGTTTCGGCGTGAAGCGTGCGACACGCTGCGGGTCGAAACCCGCGAACGCCCGGCGGTAGCCGTCGCGACGGTGCAGGATCGTGGACCAGCTCAGCCCGGCCTGCGCGCTTTCCAGCACGAGGAATTCGAACTGCCGCGCATCGTCACGCGCCGGCACGCCCCACTCGGCGTCGTGGTAGGCGAGATAAGCCTCGCTGATGCCCTCCGACCACGGGCAACGCTGCGCGGATTTCACCATCGGACCCCCCATACTCGTCCGGGCGCCGGGCCGGCCAGCACGGCCGGGGCACGCCGGTGTGCATCTTGAGGCGGCCGCTCCGGCGGTGCAAAGGTCCAATCCACGGCATGCGCATGGTTTCGACTCCACGCCAGATGCGGGCTGTTGGACACGCTGCAGCGTATTAGGGTAAAAAACGTGGCGGGCAGCGCGCAGCGGGGAGGCGTCGTGGCAAAGCAGTACGGAAGATTCCGCCAATGACCGACCGATACGGGGTCGTCGGCCACCCGATCAGTCACAGCAAGTCCCCCGTCATCCACCGGCTGTTCGCGAAACAGACCGGCGAGGATATCGTCTACGAGGCCTACGACATCGCCGAACCCGATCTCGAGCGCCGGCTGAAAGAGTTCGTCGCCGAGGGAATCCGCGGGCTCAACGTCACGGTCCCGCACAAGGAGCATGTCGCGCGGCTCGCCGACCAGCTCACCGATCGCGCCCACCTCGCCGGCGCCGCCAATACCATCACCGTGGCGACCGACGGCCGGCTCGACGGCGACAACACCGACGGAGTCGGGCTGCTCACGGATCTCGGCAGCAACCTGGGCGTGGCGCTGAAGGGCATACGCATACTCGTGCTCGGTGCCGGCGGCGCGACCCGCGGCATCGTGCCCGCGCTGCTTGGGAGCGGCCCGGAGAGCCTGCACATCGCCAACCGCACCATCGAACGCGCACGCGAACTCGCCGGGCGTTTCGAGCGCCTGGGCCCGGTCGGCGCCTGTCGCTTCGAGGATCTCGGCAAGCAGGCGTTCGACCTCGTGATCAACGCCACCTCCGCAGGGTTACGCGGCGAGTTGCCGCCGTTTCCGCCCGCGATCATCACGCCCGAAACCGTGTGTTACGACCTCGCCTACGCGATGACCGACACGCCGTTCGTCGCCTGGGCACGCCAGCACGGCGCCGGCCGCGTCTACCAGGGCTGGGGCATGCTCGTCGAGCAGGCCGCGGAATCGTTCTTCATCTGGCGCGGCGTGCGGCCGCAAACCGGGCCGGTGCGCGCAAAGCTGCCGTAGTGCACAGCGGGGCGTCGCCCTGCAGGAGCGTATTCGACCCCGACCCTGCCGCGGCAGTGGCATCCCCGTGTAATGGGCGCTTCTGCCCCGACCCCGTGGCCTACCGCAACGTCACCAGTTCCTCTGCGAGCGTCGGATGGATCGCCACCGTATCGTCGAAGTCGCGCTTGGTCGCGCCCATGTGGATCGCCACCGCGAACCCCTGCAGGATCTCGTCTGCTCCGGGCCCGAAGATGTGGCAGCCGACCACGCGCTCGTCCGCGCCGGCCGTCACGAGCTTCACCCGCGCCTTCGGCTTGTGCGTGGTCACCGCGTTGTACAGCGGCACGAACTGCGACTCGTACACCTTGACTGCGGCGCCGTGCCGCTGGCGGGCGGCATGCTCCGACAGGCCACAACTGCCGATCGGCGGATGTGAGAACACCACGGAGGGGATGTTCTCGTAGTCGAGGTGACGGTCCGCCATCCCGCCGAACAGCCGGTCGGCGAGCCTGCGGCCGGCCGCGACGGCGACTGGCGTCAATGCCTCGCGCCCGGTGACGTCGCCGACTGCGTAGATGCCGCTCACGCTGGTCGCCTGGAAGCGGTCCGTGCGGATGAAGCCGCCCGCGTCCGGCTCGATGCCGGCGGCGTCGAGGTGAAGCCCGGCGGTCGCAGGCTTGCGCCCGATCGCCCACAGCACATGGTCGAACGGGCCATGTCGAACGCCGTCGCGGGTGGCGAGCTGCAATCCGTTGACGGCTTGCTCCAGCGCCACCGTGATCGCGCGCCAGCGCAGCTCGACACCAGCGGCCTGCAGCGTCCCGATGACCGACTCCTGCAACATTGCATCGAAGCTGCGCAGCAGGCTGTCGTGGCGGGCGAACAGCGACACCTGCGCGCCGAGCGCGGCCAGCATGCCGGAGAGCTCGACCGCGATGTAGCCGCTGCCGACCACCGCGATCCGCCGCGGGCAGGCGTCGAGTTCGAAGAATCCGTCGGAGGTGATGCCCAGCCCGGCCCCGGGCAGCTCCGGCACCAGCGGATAACCACCGGTGGCGACGATGATGTGCGGCGCTTCGAGGACCTGGCCGGCCGCTTCGACGCTGCGCGGCCCCCGGAAACGCGCCGTGCCGCGCACGACGTGAACTCCCCTCTTTTCGAGGTTGGTCGCGTAGATTCCGTTCAACCGCAGCAGGTATGCGTCGCGCTTTGCGCGCAGTCCACCCCAGTCGTGTGCGATCTCGCGCGGCAGCGCGAAACCGTAGTCTCGCGCGTCGTCGAACCCGTGGCCGAGGTTGGCCGCATTCCACATGACCTTTTTCGGCACGCAGCCGACGTTGACGCAGGTACCGCCGAGGCGGGCCTGTTCGACGAGTGCGACCCGTGCCCCGTATCCGGCGGCGCGCTGGGCCGCGGCCAGCCCGCCGCTGCCACCACCGATGGTGATGAGATCAAAGGACTCGCTCATGGGAGATTCGCTGGTTGACTCTGGACAGGAGGCCGGAATATTAGCAGGCTGTCGGCCGCGACCTTATCGAGTGAATGGACACCATGACGAACCCCCTGCTCGCCACCCGACCCGACGGGTTGCCGGAGTTTGCCGCCATCCGCCCCGAGCACGTCGAGCCGGCGCTGCAACACACACTCGCGGCGAATCGCAAGGCGCTGGAGGAACTCCTCGCCCGCACGCGCGACGCTGCGCCGAGTTTCGAGACCGTGGTGCTGCCGCTCGAGGAACTCGGCGACCGGCTGCACCGGGTCTGGTCGCCGGTGAGCCACCTCAACGCCGTGGCCAACAGCCCGGCGCTGCGCGATGCCTACAACGCCTGCCTGCCGGCGCTCTCGCGTTATCACACGGAGATCGCCCAGAACGGCGCGCTCTACCGGCTGTACGAACAGGTGTCGGGCACCGTGGCCGCAGACCGCGGCGACGGCGCTCGCGCGCTCCTCGACCAGGCGCTGCGCGACTTCCGCCTCGCCGGGGTGACGCTGCCCGAGGAGCCCAAGCGACGCTTCATGGAAGTCATGGAAGCGCTGACCGAGTTGCAGGCGAAGTTCGAGCAGAACCTGCTCGATGCCATGGCGGCCTGGTCGCAGCGCGAGACCGACCCGGCACGACTCGCCGGCATACCGGCCCACCTGCTCGAGCGCGCTGCGGCCGATGCGGGCGAAGCGGGCGGCTGGCTGCTGCGGCTCGACCAGCCCACCTACGTCGCCGTGATGACCCACGCGAAGAACCGCGAGTTGCGGGCCCTGTTGCATCGTGCCTGGGCCACGCGCGCCTCCGACCAGGCACCCTCACCGGCAGAATTCGACAACGGCGCCGTGATGGAACAGATCCTCGCACTGCGTCACGAAGCGGCGCGTCTCGTCGGCTTCGCCGGTTTCGCCGAATACGCGCTCGCCACCAGGATGGCGACTTCCGTGGCCGAAGTGCGCGAGTTCCTCGAACGCCTGGTCACCGCCTCGCGCGAGGCCGCGCGCAGGGAGATCGACGAACTCACCCGGTTTGCCGGACACCCGCTGGAGCCCTGGGACATCGCCTACTATTCCGAGGAACTGCGCCGGCAGAAATTCGCCGTCTCGGATGAAGAATTGCGGCCGTATTTCCCGCTGCCGGGCGTGCTGCAGGGCCTGTTCGCCCTGGTGCAGCAGCTCTACGGCCTGCGCCTCGAGCCGGGCGACGGCCCCATGCTCTGGCACCCGCACGCGCGTTACTTCCGGGTCGTCGATGCCGGGGGCAGGGTCGTCGGCGGCCTGCTCACGGACTTCTACGCCCGCGCCGAGAAGCGCAGCGGCGCGTGGATGGACGACTGCGTCAACCGCAAGCGGCTCGACGGCCACACCCAGCTCCCCGTCGCGCACCTGGTGTGCAACTTCGCGCCACCCGGCGCGAAGGCCCCGAGCCTGCTCTCGCACGACGAGGTGCTGACGCTGTTCCATGAGATGGGCCACGCCCTGCACCACCTGCTCACCCGCATCGACTACCCGAGTGTGGCGGGTATCCACGGCGTCCCCTGGGACGCGGTGGAACTGCCGAGCCAGTTCATGGAGGGCTTCGCCTGGGAGCCGGAGATCCTCGCCATGATTTCCGGCCACCACGAAACCGGCGCACCGCTGCCCGCCGCAACTGTCGAGCGGCTGCGCGCCTCACGCGTCTTCCAGGGCGGTATGCACATGGTGCGCCAGCTCGAATTCGCGCTCTTCGACCTGCGGCTGCACGCCGAGTACGACCCGGGCGCCGGCGCGCGGATCATGCCGCTGCTGCGCGAGACTCGCGCGGCGGTCGCGGTCGTGCCGGGCGCGGACTACGACCGGTTCCCACACGGCTTCGCCCACATTTTCGGCGGCGGCTATGCCGCCGGTTACTACAGCTACAAGTGGGCCGAGGTGCTCTCGTCCGACGCCTACGCCGCGTTCGAGGAGCAGGGCGTGCTCAACCGCGCGCTGGCGCAGCGCTTCCGCGAGGAGATCCTCGAAATCGGCGGCAGCCGCGACATCGGCGTGGCGTTTCGCAACTTTCGCGGCCGCGCGCCCGACATCGCCGCCCTGCTGCGCCACTCCGGCATCACCGTCGCAGCGGCGGCCGAGGGCGGAACCGGCGCGGCGGGCGCCGCACTGCACACCCGATGAAAATCGCCACCTGGAACGTCAACTCCATCCGCCAGCGCCTCGCGCATGTGAAGGACTGGCTCGAGGAGGCACGCCCCGACGTGCTCGGCCTGCAGGAAATCAAGGTGGTCACCGAGGCATTCCCGGCCGCGGAGTTCGAGGCGCTCGGCTACCGTTGCGCCGTGGACGGGCAGAAGGCCTACAACGGCGTCGCGCTGCTTTCGCGCACCGAGCCACGCGACATCGTGTGCGGCCTGCCGGGATTCGAGGACGAGCAGAAGCGTGCGCTCGCGGCGAGCTACGGCGATCTGCGGCTCGTCAATCTCTACGTGCCGAACGGCCAGAGCGTCGGCTCCGAAAAGTACGAGTACAAGCTGCGCTGGCTCGCCGCGCTGCGTGATTACCTGCGCGCGGAACTCGACCGCCACCCGAACGTCGCGGTGATGGGCGACTTCAACATCGCGCCCGAGGACCGCGACGTGCACGACCCCGAGGAGTGGCGCGGGCAGGTTCTCTGCAGCGAGCCGGAACGCGAGCGGCTCGGGGCCATCACGGCACTGGGTTTCGCGGACCTGTTCCGCCGCTTCGAGCAGCCGGAAAAGTCCTTTAGCTGGTGGGATTACCGCGCTGCAGCCTTCCGTCGCAACCGCGGGCTGCGCATCGACCTCATCCTGGCCTCGCCGGCACTCACCGGGCGCTGCGCCGCCTGCGCGATCGACAGCGCGCCACGGCGGCGCGAGCAGCCTTCCGATCACACGCCGGTGTGGGCGACTTTCCAATAATCGGTGCCGTAGCCGCATAATCCCGCGCCAATACGGCAGTTCCGCCCCCATTCTGGGCGTTGTGCGTCCACCGGCGCGGTGCAAGAATTCCGCTGATGTCCGACACCACGATCATCGAGAGCACTGCGAGCCGGCCGTTCCGGGTCCGGCCGAACGAGTTCGACGTGACGGGGCGGGTATGCGTGAGCTCGCCCGCCGCGGTGCGCGACGCCGTGCAGGAGATCTTCCACCAGGCTTTTCCCGGCAGCGCATTCGATGCCCTGTGGGTGGCGTTTCACGATTTCGAGCGGCTGTTTCGCGGCAATTTCGAAGACTATTTCGGCTGCGACACGCTCTATCACGACATCCAGCACACGCTCGACATGTCGCTGGCGATGGCGCGGCTGCTGGCCGGCTACGAGAAGACGGTGGCCGAAGCCGACCGGCTCGGCCACGCGCGCGCCCTCACCGGGCTGATCGCCGCGCTGTTCCATGACGCCGGCTACGTCCGCCGCCGCTCGGAGTCCGCGGTGCTGAATGGCGCGGAGTTCACCGGCCACCACGTCTCGCGCAGTGCCGAGTTCCTGCGTAGCTACCTGCCCCGGATCGGACTTCGCGACCAGGTGGCCATCGCCACCCAGGTGGTGCATTTCACCGGTTATGAAATGAGCCTCGATGACATCGAGCTCGACGACCCCAAGGACAGCGTGATGGGGCACCTGCTCGGCACGGCGGATCTGCTCGCACAGATGGCCGACCGCTGTTACCTGGAGAAATGCCGCGACCGTCTGTATGCCGAGTTCGTGCTTGCCGGTGTCGCCACCCGGCCGACCGATGCGCCTGCCGGCATCCAGTACGCCTCGGGTGTCGACCTGCTGCGCCAGACCCCCGGCTTCTACCGGCTCTCAGCCCGCGATCGCCTGGAGAACAAATTCAATCGCGCCTATCGCTACATGGAAGTGGTTTGCGACGGGCGCAACCCCTATTTCGAAGCGGTGGAGCAGAACCTGACCTATCTCGAACGTGTCATCGAGCAAGAGCAGTGGTCGGCGCTGCGCCGCCAGCCGCCCTGCTTCACCGTGCTCGCCGAGCCGATGCGCCATGTGAGCGGACTCGTCAGCCGCTACCTCGCCCGCTTCCAGATGCCCTCCGGCAGTCTCGGCCACCAGGCCGTGCCGGCCGCCGGGTAATGAGTTTCCCGATGGGCCGCGGCTCGGCCGTGCCGGCACCGGCGCCACAGCGCTGACCGTGCGCGCCTGATCCATGGCCCGTGGAAAATCCAGCGCTCCGCCGCGTATCGGCTTCGTCAGCCTCGGCTGCCCGAAGGCGCTGGTGGACTCCGAGCGCATCCTCACACAACTTCGCGCTGAAGGTTACGAGGTCTCGCCCTCCTACGAGAGTGCCGATCTCGTGGTCGTCAACACCTGCGGCTTCATCGATTCCGCCGTCGAGGAATCGCTCGACGCCATAGGCGAAGCGCTCGACGAGAACGGCCGCGTGATCGTAACCGGCTGCCTCGGCGCCCGGCGCGAGACGATTACCGCGCGCCACCCGCAGGTGCTCGCAGTCACCGGTCCGCAGGCCTACGCCGAGGTGATGGAGGCAGTGCATGCCCACGCGCCGAAGCCACACGATCCGTTCATGGACCTGGTGCCGCCACAGGGCATCCGCCTGACGCCGCGCCATTATGCTTATCTGAAGGTGAGCGAAGGCTGCAACCATCGCTGCAGCTTCTGCATCATTCCGTCCATGCGCGGCGACCTCGCCAGCCGGCCGATCGGCGAGGTGATGCAGGAAGCCGAGCGGCTCGTGCGCGCCGGCGTGCGTGAGCTGCTGGTGATCTCGCAGGACACCAGCGCCTACGGCGCGGACCTGCGTTACCGCCTGGATTTCTGGAACGGCCAGCCGCTGAAGAGTCGTTTCCTCGATCTCGCCAGGGCGCTGGGCACGCTCGGCGCCTGGGTGCGCCTGCACTACGTGTACCCGTATCCGCACGTGGACGAGGTGCTGCCGCTGATGGCCGAGGGCCGGGTGCTGCCCTACCTCGACATTCCCTTCCAGCACGCGAGCCCGCGCATCCTCCGGCTGATGCGCCGTCCGGCGCATGCAGAGGACACGCTCGCGCGCATCGGCCGCTGGCGCGCCATCTGCCCCGATCTCACCATCCGCAGCACTTTCATCGTCGGTTTCCCCGGTGAAACCGACGAAGATTTCGAGGCATTGCTCGACTGGCTCGGCGCGGCCCGCCTCGACCGTGTGGGCTGTTTCACCTACTCGCCGGTTGCAGGTGCCGCCGCCAACGACCTGCCGGACCACGTGCCCGCCGAGGTCGCCGCAGAACGCCAGGCCCGGTTCATGGAGCTCGCGGCGCGCATCAGCGCCGAGCGGCTCGCGGCCAGGGTCGGCCGGAACCTGCGCGTGCTGGTCGATTCGATCGGCGAGGAGGGCGCCATCGCCCGCGGCCCCAGCGACGCACCGGAGATCGACGGCGTGGTAAGAATCGCGGCACCGCTACGGGCGCGGCCAGGCGACTTCCTCGACGTGACCATCACCGGCTCGGACACCTACGATCTCGTGGCCGAGCCTGCCGGCTGACCGCCGCTGACGAGGCGCCTTTTTTCGGTTCATCGCCGGTCTGCGGGGACGCTTGCGAAGTTTATTCGCTGGTTGTGTGCGGAATCCGTTGGCGGAACTGCCCGCACCCTCGTCCGGCATGGAAGAGTGATGGCATTTCGCGGATGGTGCGCAGTCGCTGATCCGAACTCACCTGGGCGGCGGGCGGGAACGTTGCGGCGAACGTGTCGGAGGAAGGCCGTTGCCGTGCGCTGTTGGCTGAAGACTACGGATCCGGACGGCCTGTAACGGGCGTGTGAGGCCGGCGCAGCAGGAGCGCAGCCGCAGCCGAACCCGAGCGAGCGCAGCACAGGAC
>JAJTYX010000146.1:0-1876 GCA_021462865.1 Gammaproteobacteria bacterium
ACGACGGCGACGGCGGCGGCGAATAATGCGCCCGCGCCCGCAAAACGGAGTTTGGGTTCTTTGCTCAAATCTTTTTTGCCGAAGATGCGTTCGAGTTGCTCCGCGCCCCAGAACATGAAGAACGCCATCAGGGCGACGAGCAGGACGACTGCGCCGACGGGCAGGTTGAAGACCTGGTCGAGCGTGACGCGCCCGAAATAGCCGGAGTTGGCGTACCAGTTGTCGAAGAGAACTTCGGTCTCGCCGAAGAGGAACGCGCCGACGAAGCCGCCCAGCATGAAGAACATTCCGTCAATTTTACCGGTGGAAGCGGAGGCGAGCGAGGTGGTGGGGCAAAAGCCGCCGATGATGAAGCCAACGCCCATGATCAAGCCGCCGAGGATGCCGGAGGAGAGATAGGTGGGGTTGACCCATACCTGATTGAAGTTGAGGATGCCCAAGCCGACCGCGCCAAAGAGCAAGACCATGGCGGTGACGATGGCGGTGAACATCACTTTGAGGACGGTCATTTCGGTGAAGTAGAACTGCGCCGCCAGTTTGCGCGAGTCGCCGAAGCCGGACATTTCGAGGGTGTAGCCAAACGCGAAGCCGATCAGTCCGAAGACGACGTATGTCCACGGGTTCGACGCGCTGACAGCGATGAATTCGGGGAGGGGGAAGTTCATGGGAGTCTCCAGTCCTCCGTCATTGCGAGGAGGGCGATAGCCCGACGAAGCAATCTCGCGCGTAAGTGATGAGATTGCTTCGGGCGGAAGAGCGCCGCCCTCGCAATGACGAGGTAATTAATTCCACAATTTCCTTACAAAATACGCCAGCCCATACGCGCCGCCGAAGATGGCGAACATTACGACCCATGAGCCAGCCGAGAGGGTTGCTCCGCCTGTCAGCGCCTGCCCGGAGGTGCATCCGCGAGCCATGCGCGCGCCGTAGAGGAAGATCACGCCGCCGAGAAACGCCATCAGCCAGCGCGTTCGGTTCGAGATGTTGGGGCCTTTGGTGGTCTCGAATTTCAGGCGACCGTTGAACAGTCCGGAGGCGAACCCGCCGAGCAGGGCGCCGATGTAAACGGGGACGATCCAGTCGTCGAGCGGATTTTTATCGCCGCCCGCCAGTTTGAGCAAATAGGGCGTGCGGTCAACATGTTCGGGGACGAAGACATCCGTCAGGGCGGTGACGAAGCGGCTGGTCGCGCCGGAGGAGCCGAGTCCGTTGCCGGTCAATAACAGGGCAAGGAAGAGGACGATTCCCAACACCATGCCGCCGAAGTACGGATGCACGAACGGCTTGGGGGATGTGGGGAATAACGGTTTGCGAGTCTGTGTGGTCATAAAATCTCCGTTGGTAATTGGTAATTGGTACTTGAGAAGTACTAATCTCCAATTATCTAATCTCTAATCTCTTAATGCTCTTCCACTTCCTCATACCCCGTCACCATGCCGCGCATGGCTTCGAGCGGGGTCGCGCCGGTGGTGGTGAGGTAGACATGCCCGACGATGAACGAGGCGAACAACCACGCCATGATCGTGTGCATGGGGGCGAGGAAGGTCAAACCGCCGAACCAGGTTTGGATGGCGGGGACTTTTTGCACAAGCCACATCATTATGCCGGTCAGTCCTTGCAGGGGGAGCAGGACTCCGAGCAAGCCGATGTAGGTGACCATTTGCAGAGGGTTGAATTTGCGCTGTTTGGATTTATGGAACGGGTGCGGTTCATGCTTGAAGATGCCCATGACGTAATATTTTGCCTGCGCGATCATCTGATCAATGAAACCGTAAGGGTGCGGGATGTATTGTTGTATCTCGCCGCTGATGACGTGCCAGAGGATCGAGATCAGCGCGTTGAGCGCCAGCAGGACGGCAAGCACGTTATGAACGGC
>JAJTYX010000147.1:0-1649 GCA_021462865.1 Gammaproteobacteria bacterium
GCGCCCTCAGCCATGCGGCTCTGCCAGCGGCAGCGCGGCGGATGGCGCGTCGCTCAACAGCGGCGACCGCGGCGTTGCGCCGGGGAAAGGGTCTTCCTGGGCGATCTTGCGCAGCGTGTAGAACACCAGCACCCGCAGCGTGCTGACAATCGGGGCCACCAGAAACGCGCCCAGCACGCCGCCCAGCGCCGCGCCGATAAACACGCCGACGATGATCACCGGCAGCGGCAGGTCGAGCGCGTCGCCCAGAATCTTGGGCGCGACCACGTTCCAGATCACCTGGCTGATGAGCAGGTTGACCACCACCACCAGCAGCGCGAACAGCCCGTGCGACATCTCCACAAACACGGTGGACCCCTGAATCAGCGGGACCAGCGCCAGCGGGACCAGCGCGATAAAGCCGCCCAGCGTCGGAATGAGCGAGACCACGCCGGTAAAGACGGCCAGCACGGCCACGCCCGGCACGCCCATCAGCATGAGCTGGAGCCATGTCAGGGCGCCGACGATAAGGCCGATGAGCATCTGCCCGCGGAAAAAGCCGTTCCACACCGCTTGCAGCTTCTCGAACAGCAGCGCCGCCTCGCGGTGATAGGCGGGCGGAACCCAGCGCGCGATCTGCTGCTGGCTGTGCCGCAGGTCCAGCAAAATCAGGAACGAGAGAAACACCGACAGCAGCAGCGTGGCGAGCAGCCCGGCTGCCGAGCCGATGGCGGAAGTCACCGTGCCGGTGAGCGTGGTGGCGACGTTGAAAATGCTGTTGACCAGCTCGCGCAGATTCAACCCGCTGAGCAGGTCTATGCCGTTAGCAGACGTTGGCGTCTCGCCGTCCGCTTCAGCGGGGGGCGCGGTTTCGCCGTCAGTTTCAGCGGGGGGCGCGGCTTCGCCGTCGGCGTCAGTTGAGGGCGCTGTGCCGCCCAGCACGAAGTCGCGCAGCGGCTGAATAAGCGGGTTGAGATCAACCGGAACGTTGAAGGTGGACACCACGCCATCCTGAGCGTCGTACTCGCGCAGCTGCGCCAGCATGTTGTTGTAAGCCTGTTCGCCCTGGCCGATCAGCGCGCTGGTCCCGTTGACGAACGTCGGGATGATGAGCACCAGCGCGCTGACCGTCAGCAGCATCAGCACCAGGTACAGCACCACCACCGCCGCCGGCCAGCTCAGGACGCCGCGCCGGTGCAGCGCGCGCGCTGGCGCGTACATCACGAACGCCAGCAGAAAGGCGATGGTGAGCATCTGAATCACGGGGCCGAGCAGCGTCAGCGCGTAGATGCCCGCGATGAT
This sequence comes from Gammaproteobacteria bacterium, assembly GCA_021462865.1. Lineage (GTDB taxonomy): Bacteria > Pseudomonadota > Gammaproteobacteria > Steroidobacterales > QUBU01. Next base: position 1,282 of record JAJTYX010000147.1, read on the forward strand.
GAGGAACACCGTCGCGATTACGCGGGCGGTGTGGCTCCACTGCGGTTGGTATCTGCTGATGAGCACAGGGTTGTTTTCGGGCGGGGTGGGCATCGGGCGGCGCTGCCTTTCAGACGATCACGGTAGGCTGCGTATACTATAACCGTTTTTGCGGTTTTACGGCAGCACAGCGGCTGGTTCAACCGCGCCCCCCGCTGGTATAGTAAACGGTGTTTACCGGCCAGCCCTGTCTGCCTGGACACAGCGCGCACAGCGCGTTTTAACCAGCGGCTGCTTAATGAAGGACCGACGATGCTCACCGAACAGATCAACCCGCGCAGCGCCAACCTGGACCAGCTTTCGCCGCTGGAGATCGTGCAGTTGATGAA
>JAJTYX010000148.1:0-1834 GCA_021462865.1 Gammaproteobacteria bacterium
ATGAACGCGGATTTACGCTGATAAAAGAGCAAAAAATCCGCGTTTTCCGCGCTTGTCCGCGTCCAAAATAATTTCCGATAAAGTCTAATGTCATTGCGAGGGCGGTATTCTTCCTCCTGAAGCAATGACGGAATGAATTCAAAGGAGACTCCGTAATGAAAAAAATAGTTTTACTCATGCTCACGCTGGCGATCAGCCTGATGGGGTGTATCAGCATCCGCCCCGCAAATGAAGCGGGCGAAATTCGCAGGATCAAACTGCCAATGGGCTACATCCCCAATATTCAATACGCGCCGTTCTATGTCGCGGTGGATCAGGGCTATTTTGCCGAAGAGGGCATCGAGATCGAGTTCGATTATTCGTTCGAGACCGACGGCGTGGCGCTGACCGGCGCGGGCGAAATTTCGTTTGCGGTGGCTTCGGGCGAGCAGGTTTTGCTGGCGCGTTCGCAGGGTTTGCCGGTCGTGTATGTGTTTGCCTGGTATCAACAATTCCCGATCTCGGTGGTCTCCAGGGCAGAGTTGGGAATCGCATCGCCCGCCGACCTGCGCGGTAAAACGGTTGGACTGCCCGGTCCCTTCGGCGCGAATTACATCGGGCTGGAGGCGCTGTTGTTCGAGGGCGGCGTGGAGGCTTCCGAAGTGAAACTGGATACGCTCGGATTCAATCAGGTCGAATCGTTTGTGGCGGGAAAAAGCGATATTGTGGTGGGTTACGCCGCAAACGAACCCATTGTCCTGCGCGCGCAAGGGCTGGATGTGACCGAACTGCGCGTTTCGGATTACGTTCAACTGGTGGCGAACGGGCTTGTTTCCAACGAGGCGACGATTGCGAACGAGCCGGAGTTGATTCGCGGCATGGCGCGCGCGCTGGCTCGCGGCATTGAATTTACGATCGCCAACCCCGACGAGGCGTATAACGTCAGTTTAAAATTTGTAGAGAACCTGAAAGACCAGGACAAGGAATTGCAGATGCAGGTCTTGAACACCTCCATAGAGTTTTGGAAGGCGGAGCGCATCGGTTACTCCGACCCGCAGGGCTGGGAGAATATGAGCGCCGTGATGGCGAAGATGGGCATGATCGCCGCGCCGGAGGATTTGAGCAAGTCCTTCACCAACGAGTTTGCGCCGTAATTTGTTGCAGGGGCGGCCTTTCGTTTGCAGTATGAGGCTATGTTTGATCCTGACGGGCCGCCCCTGCGGTTACAATTCATTATGATGACCAACCTCAACTCGCTTGCTCTTCAAATCCACCAGGCTCTTCTCAAAGCCTTTGGCGAACCGATCTGGCGCAATCCCCTGCCTGCGATTGACGAACTGGTTTCGACCATCCTTTCGCAGAATACCAACGACGTGAATCGCGACCGCGCCTTTCATGCCTTGCGCGCAAAATTTCCCACATGGGAATCTGTCCGCGACGCGGAGGAGCGCGAAGTTGTGGAAGCCATCCGCCCAGCCGGGCTGGCGAATCAGAAGGGACCGCGCATTCGGCAGGTGTTGAAGGAAATTACGCAGGAGCGCGGTTCGCTCGACTTGCAATTCCTGTCCGGTATGCCGCTGGAGGAGGCTCGCGCCTGGCTGACGAAATTCAACGGAGTGGGACCGAAGACGGCCGCCATCGTCCTGTGCTTCGCGCTTGGGCGTCCCGCCTTCCCGGTGGATACGCACGTCTATCGCGTCACGGGCCGCATCGGCTTGCGCCCCGAAAAGATGACCGTCGAGCAGGCGCATCCGCATCTTGAAGCGGTCTTCCCGCCGGAGACGTATTACGCCGCGCACCTGAACATCATCCGCCTGGGGCGCGAGGTGTGCCACGCAAGAAAACCGTTGTGCCC
>JAJTYX010000149.1:0-46574 GCA_021462865.1 Gammaproteobacteria bacterium
ACCCGCAGACCCGCCTGGCCGCTTGCCGGCGCCATCCCGTTTGGCTTTTCGGCGTCCGGCAGGCAACATGCGCGACGGCACACAAACCTGATCCGCCACATGCCGACTCACCCCTTCCGGTTGCTGCCGCTGGCCGCGGCGCTGCTTATGGCCATGACCAGCCCCGGCCTGCGCGCGGAACCCTGGATCGACCCAGGCGACAGCGGGCTGCGGCACGACCTGCAGTTGCTGGCCGATGCCGGCGTGATCGGCGCGCCGCTGACGGCCTGGCCGCTGTCCTGGGGCGATATCGCCGCCCAGATCGCCGAGCGGGACGAAGTTCCCGAGTCCGCCGGCGCGGCGCTCGCACGCGTGCAGACCCGCGTGCGCGAGGCCCGGGTCGGCGGCCGCTGGCGGTTGCAGGCGGAAGCCGGCGGCGGCAGTGAGGGGCGCCTGATCCGCGACTTCGAGGATCTGCCGCGGGAGAAAGTCGAGGCCTCCGCCGCTCTGGAGCGCATGGGCAATCGCACCGCGGTGAAACTCGTCACCCAGTTTGTCCATGATCCGGATGACGATCGCGAGCTGCGGTTCGACGGCAGCTACGTCGGGCTTGCGCTCGGCAACTGGATGTTCGCCGGCGCCATCACGGACCGCTGGTGGGGGCCCGGCTGGCAGGGCAGCATGATTCTCTCCAACAACGCCCGCCCGATTCCCGCCTTCACCATCGACCGCAACTCGACCGCGCCCTTCGAATCGAGGTGGCTGCGCTGGATCGGCCACTGGGATCTGGTCACGATCTGGGGTTTTCTGGAGAACGACCGGGCGATCTCCAACGCCCGCTTCTTCGGCATGCGGTTCACGTCGCGACCAGCCCGCTGGCTGGAGGTGGGGCTGTCGCGCACGGCGATGTGGTGCGGAGAGGGCCGCCCCTGCGACTTCAGTACGTTCACAGACCTGCTGGCCGGCAAGGACAACGCGGGCGATAACGTGGCCGCCGAGGATGAGCCGGGCAACCAGCTTGCCGGTTACGACATCCGTCTGACCGGCAGCTCGTTCGATTGGCCCGTCGCCCTCTATACCCAGCGCATCGGCGAAGACGAGCAGGATTTCCGGCCCTCGCTGTTCCTGACGCAGGCCGGGATCGAGACCTGGGGTGAGTTCGGTGCGCTGGGCGACTATCGGGTGTATCTCGAGGTCTCCGACACCCTCTGTGGCGGCAATATCACCGGCGGTGGCCAGCCGGACACCTGTTATGAGCACCCGATCTACGCCACCGGCTACCGTTACCGGGGTCGGACCATTGGTCACAGTTTCGACAACGACGCCGAGGTCTGGACGCTCGGCACCATGCTGAATGACCGGTACGCCGGTTCCTGGACCGCAATCCTCGCTGCCGGCGACCTCAACCGCGAAGGCGTCGAACCGAGCCTGACCAACACCGTGGCGGCGAACAAGACACGTTACCGCAGCGCGAGCCTCGTGCACCGCCGTTCGTTGTGGCTCGGTGAGGTGCAGGCGTCCCTGGGGTTCGAGTCGTTCGACGACCGTACTACCGGCGAGACGGACGATCAGTGGCGTGTCGGCTTGAACTGGCGGCGCACGTGGTAGGTCGCCGCCGTGTCAGTTCAGGCGATTGGCACCCGCGGCAGCATCTCCGGGCGGGTTGAGCCGCACCACCTCGGCCGGACGCTTCGCGGGGAGGGGCACAGCGATTCTGCGTTGCCAGACCAGGTCCTTGATCTGCTCGCAGGTCGGCTTGTAGCCGTTGACTGCCTCCAGCAGCACCTTCTGCATCTGGTCGCAGTCGTAGGCATTCGTTGCTGCCAGCAACTGTTGCAGGTTGCGCTCGACTACGGACCAGGGGAGCTTCTCTTCGTAGGCGCGCATGATCCTGGGATGCCGGGTGCCGCTGACATTGTTGCCGATCAGCAGCTCCTCATAGAGCTTCTCTCCGGGGCGTAGCCCCGTGTACTCGATCTCGATGTCGCCATGCGGGTTGGCTGCGCTACGCACCGTCAGGCCCATCAGCTGGATCATGCGCTGCGCGAGATCGGCGATGTGCACCGGCTCGCCCATGTCGAGCACGAATACATCCCCGCCCTTGCCCATCGAGCCTGCCTGGATCACGAGCTGCGCCGCCTCCGGTATGGTCATGAAATAGCGGATGACTTCCCGGTGGGTCACGGTAACCGGCCCGCCACGCTGGATCTGCTCGCGGAACAGCGGTACCACTGAGCCGGAGGACTCCAGCACGTTGCCGAAGCGCACCATGCAGAAACGCGTGCGGCTGCTGCGCTCCGTCATGCCCTGCAGGACCAGCTCGGCGAAGCGCTTCGTTGCGCCCATGACGTTCACGGGCCACACCGCCTTGTCGGTGGAAACGAGCACGAAGGTCTCCACGCCGGCCTGCCCGGCGGCCTCCGCTGCGTACCAGGTGCCGATGACGTTGTTGTGTACGCCTTCGACCATGTTGTACTCGACCATCGGCACATGCTTGTAGGCAGCAGCGTGATAGACGGTCTGTACACCGAAGCTCGCCATGGCCTGGTGCACCCGCTGCTGGTGGTGCACGGAGCCGAGCAGCGGCACGAGGTCGACCTGCAAGTTGCGCTCGCGCAGCCGTTCGCGCAGTTCCTGCTCAATCGTGTACAGCGCCAGTTCGCTCATCTCGAACAGCACGAGCCGGACCGCGCCAAGCTCGATTACCTGCCGGCAGAGTTCGGAGCCGATCGAGCCGCCCGCGCCGGTCACCATCACTGACTTGCCGCGTACGCAGGCATCCAGCAATTGCTGGTTCGGCGCCACCTGGTCGCGCCCGAGTATGTCCGCGACGTCCACTTCCCGCAGTTCGTCGAGACGGGCCTTGCCCGTGACGAGGTCGGCGATGTCGGGCACCGTCTGCACGTGCACCGGCAGCGCCTCCAGTTTCACGAGAATCTGCTGGCGGCGGTGGCGGCCGACGGAGGGCAGGGCGAGGAGGATCCTGCGGATGCCGTATTTGTCGATGAGGTTCGGCAGATCGGCTGGCGTGGCCACCGGAGGGCCCGAGATGAGCCGCCCGCGCAGCGTCGGATCATCGTCGATGAACAGGACCGGTCGCAGGTCGTGGCTGCTGGCTGCCGCGGCGACGAGCCGGCGGCCGGCTTCGCCGGCGCCGTAGATGGCGACCGCCTCGCCCTTGCCATTGCTGCCAATGAGGATGAAACGCATCAGGAACCGGGCGCCACCGAGTACGAAGGTTGCCAGGGCCCAGAACACCAGCGCCAGCGCAAGCGCTCCCCGCATGGAATGCAGTTGGAGCATGTAGCCGGCAAAGCCGACCGACACAGCGACCAGAGCCGTGCCTCGCAACATGCTGGCCATCAGTTCCGCGCCGATGAAGCGGATCGTTGCGCGATACAGGCGCTGCGAGCCGAGTGCCGGTATGGCCAGGGCGCAGGCGATGCCGAGCAGGAGCCAGTGGGGCCGCGAGAACGACCAGAGATTCTCGCCGAGAACTGCGAGCGAAACCGTCAGTGCCGCGGCGACGAGAACCAGGTCGCAGGTTACGACGATGCCGCGTTTCGCAGCGACCGGCAGCTGCACCAGCTGCTGGCGAATCTCTCCAAGCATCAACCGCGCTCCCAAGGTCTGGCGAAAGCTTCCCTGACGGGAATTTCTGGCGGATCCGCGCTCTACCGGCTGCTCCGTGGCGGGGTAGACAGGAGGGGTGGACCCCAGGTGCCGGGAACGTCAGGTCTTGGGGTCCCGGAAGACAGGCTGACGTGCCGGTCACTTGTTCGCCCAATATCATACGACACTAATGAATCCCGGTAAGCGCTGATTCTGACGGGCTAACCACGCTGATTTTGCAGTCCCCTGCCCGCGCTTCGAGGTGTGGGTGCGTCTGGTCCAGACTGCCGGCCTGCCCGCTAATGCAGCGGGCCGTCACGCGCCCATCGGGCGCATCCAGCCATCTTGCGCTCGATGCGTTACGGTGACCGGCGCGAGTCGCGCGGTTCCATGCCTGCCCCCATGTACCAGGCCAGTATGGCCAGCGGCAGATAGGCGGTGGCGGCGATGGCCGGTCCGGCTTTCGGGTTGGCCGCCGCCAGGAATGCCAGAGGCAGGATCCAGACCAGATTCACGAGCAGGTAGAGCAAGGTGACGGTGCGATGGCTGTTCCAGCGTTGGGCTAGTTGCTGGTAGAGGTGGCAGCGATGCGCTTCATGCGGCCGTTCGCCGCGCAGGATACGGCGCACGAGTGTCACCGAGGCATCCGCGGCAAACACGGCCCAGAGCACGGCCCATGGCCAGATGCCGCCGGGGGAGTTGCCGGCCATCCACAGCGGGACCGCGAACAGCACAAAGCCGAGGAAGCCGCTGCCTACATCGCCCATGAAAATTTTCGCCGGCGGCCAGTTCCACCACAGGAAGCCGAGCGTGGCGGCACCGCTGACGCCCAGCAGGAGGCAGACTGCTGTCGGCGCTCCGTACAGCCAGCCGATGACCGCTCCGCTGCCGGCGGCAAACACCGCCTGTGTCCCGGCGAGGCCGTCGATGCCGTCCATGAAGTTGAACAGATTCACTGACCACGCGCCGAGGAATACGAGCAGGGCGAGATTGACGAGCCAACCGGCCAGCGAGACGCAGGACCCGGTCGCGCAGGTGTCCACTGTCGCTGCGAGCACGACGCAGGCGCCCAGGTGGACTGCAAACCGTTGCCGCCAGGGGCGGCTCGAGCGGTCGTCGAGCCAGCCGATCCACGCGATCAGGGTGCCGCCCGCGATGATGGCCCAGAGCGCGCTGCCGGCGCCGCCCGCGATGGCGAGCCACAGCGCTACGATCAGCGTCACCGAGGCGATCGCCAGTCCGCCGCCGCGAGGCGTGGGCAGGCGATGTGAGCTGCGGGCGTTCGGCAGGTCGAGCAGCCGGGCGCGCGTCGCCCAGCTTCGAAGGTACGCCGTCAGGCCAAGTCCCGCACCAAATGCCGCGAACAGAGCGATCGCAACCGTAACTGGCGTCATGCTGCCGCACCGGTTGCGAACGCGAGTTCGTCGTTCAATGTGTCGGGCGGTCGCCAGCCCGGGCGCCCCGCCGGAGTTCAGTGAGCGTCAGGGCGCCGTCGTCGGGATGTGGCGCGATGGTCAACATGGAGCTGCGCCCTGGCGCGCCAGCGTTAGAACGAATTCACCGCCGCCACCGCGATGGCGAGGTTGTAGATGATGGTCGTCACCGAGGTCCACAGCGGCAGTGGCGGCAGGCGCTCGGCGTCGAGCGGCACGACGATGGTGTCGCCGGGCCTGACGTCGCTTCCTTTCTTGCCGAACCAGCGGTTGCTCGAGTGGGTTTCGACGCCGCCGTTGGCGCGCACGATGTAGATACGGTTCGCGTCCGCCTTCTGCGTCAGCCCGCCGCTCAGCCGGATGTAGTCGTCGCGGGCGAGTGCACGGTCGTACAGATGCGAGGTGCTGCCCTGCACTTCGCCGATCACCGTTACATCCTGGGTCTGGCGCGGCACGATCAGCCGGTCGCCGTCCTTGAGCACCACGTCATCGGTCGAGCCGGGCGCGGCGGCCATCACGCGCGGCAGATCGATGACGAGCCGGCCGACGGGCTCGCTCTTGCGCAGTTCATCGAGCAGCGCCTGGCTGGCGATGAGCGCCTGGGTGGCGCTCTGCGCACCGGTGCCGGACACCTGGCTGGTCTGTACCGACAAGGCGGCGAGATCGCGTTGCATGCGGTTGGTGAGCTGTTCGAGCTGGCGCGCTTCGCGCTCCTTGAGGCTGGTGCGGGTGAACACGCTGCCCTCGACGAAGGCGAGGTCGGTCAGCCCGCCGGCGCGGTTGAGCGCCGAGGCGAGTGTCTCGCCGCGCTTGATCGGGTAGCGGCCGGGGAAGCGGATCTCGCCCTCGAGCAGCACGCTTTCCTGCTCGGTCCACTGCGAGAGTTCCTTGATGACCAGGAAGTCGAAGGGCTGCAGGTCGATGTTCGCCTCGGGGTCGCCGGCGAGGGCGCGCGCGAGGTCGATCTCGATGAGCACGGTTTCGCGGGCATTGCCGTTCACGACCTCGTAACGGGTGAGCTCCGCTTCGCCGCCGAAGGCGGCCTCGTCGAGGCTGCCGCCGGCACGCACGAGGTCGGCGATGGTCATGCCGGGCTCGAGCGGGTACTGGCCCGGCATGCGCACGCGTCCGCCGACTCCGACGGTCTGCGGCGGATCCGAGCGTGTGCCCTGCCGGTCGAGTTCGGCGACGATCGGCGCGAGCAGGCGTTCGCGCCCCGCGTCCATGTCGAAGACCGTGACCTCGTCGCGCGGCGCCAGTGCGATATCCGCGTCGGAACCCGGCTCGGCCCAGGCCTGCGCGAGGTCGGCAGAAACGGCGCTGACGCGCAGTTCCGGTCCGGTCTCGCGCCGGATCAATACATAGTGCAGGTCGGCGTTCGGCCGCAGGTCATCGACGCTGCCGATGAGGTCGGAGAGGCGCATGCCCGGCTGGTACTGGAAGGAGCCGGGCCGGTGCACGTGACCGCGCAGGGGGACGGAATTCACCATGGTCGGGCGCACCGGGTCGAGCCGGAGGACATCTCCGCTGCGCAGCGGGGTGCTACGCCCGGCCTCGGTGGTCAGGTCCACGTTCACCACGATCCGGCCGTGCTGCGGATCGATGCGCTCGATCCGCGCGCTCGCCGCGTTTGCCTCCGGAGTCAGGCCGCCGCCGAGTGTCACGAGATCGCCGGCGGTGGTGTCAGCCTGGATCTCATAGGTTGCCGGGCGCCTGATCTCGCCGAGTACGCCGGCGGTGCGTCCCACGGGCGGAATGAAGACCACGTCACCGGACAGCACGCGAGCGTCATCGCTGGTATCGCCGTGCAGGAGCACGTCGTAAAGATCGAGCCGTGAGACGAGCTTGCCGTTGCGCTTGAGCTCGATGTTGCGCAGCGAGCCGATGTCCTTGACCCCGCCGCTCGCCCCGAGCACGTTGGTGATGGTCGCAAGCCCGCCCACGGTGTAGGTGCCTGGCTGCTTGGCTTCGCCCGTCACCAGCACGCGGGCGGAGCGCAGCCGGCCCATGGTGACGACTGCCCGGGTGCCGATCATCTGCTCGCTGACGATATTGGTGATCGCGTCCTGCGCCTGCGGGAAGGTGAGGCCCGCGATCGTCACCGGGCCGATCTCGGGAATGCGCACGTCGCCGTCCCGGCTCACCACGAGGTTGAACTTGCCCTTGGTGTTGCCGAGGAGCTGCAGTTCGAGTGTGTCGCCCGGTCCGACGACGTACTCCGCCGGTACGGGAATGTTGGCCCCTGACTGGAAGGTCGTGCCTCGTGGCGCGAACACGTCGTAACCGAACGGCTTCAGCGACTCCACGCCGAGCGGCTGCAGGTTGAGCAACGTGACCTTCACGGTCAGCAGCTCCATGGCCGGCTCGCGCGCGAGCCGCTCGGTCGCCTGTTCCTCGGTCAGGCCGGCGAGCGCGATGGCCGGCAATCCCGGGATCCACAGCTGCCCGTAGCGGTCGAGCTGGTAGGGATTGGCCGCCATGGCCTGGCGGCGCAGTTCCTCGGCAGCCTCGAAGGCCTTGATCTGGTGCTCCGGCAGCAATTGCAGGGCGCGCCGCCGCATGTCCTCGCGGGCTTGCGCCGCGCGCACCGGGTCTTCCGGGGCAGGCTCCGCTTCGGGCAGGGTCCGTTGCCCGGCACCCGCCTGTGACATCGGCCCTCCGGCGACGGGTGGTGGGGTGACCGGCGTCGGCTTCGGCTGTTCCGTGGCCGTGATGCGCAGGTCGAGCAGCACGGTGTCCTTCGGCTGGATACGTGGTTTGCCCATCAGCATGCGCTGGTCATCGAGCGACGGCTGGGGCACCCGCAGGCGCTGGCTTTCCACCTCCGGTGGCATGAAGCCGGAGTCGGACTGGATGTCCTGGTTACCCTGCAGCGACTCGAGCACGGCCCGCTGCTGCTCGGGGCTGAGCGACTGGAATGCATCGAGCGCGCCCGTGCTGGGGGTCTGCGCTGCGGCAAGCAACGGCAGAGCCATGACCAGCAAGGTACTCAGGATTCGGCTGGCCAGTGCGGGCGCGGATTTGTACAGGGCGGGCATTGGAATCCGGTTCTTCTCTGGGGTCTTTGTCGGCTGCCCGGCCGATCGACCGCGGCAGCCCGGCGTCCAGGCCGTGGAAAAACGCGCCAAGCTTACAGAATCCTCGCGGGGCCGGGTACCCGCGGACCTGCCGCCGGAAGTGCTCCCGCATAATGATTCCATGCTGCCGGAGTCCGTCTCAGCAAGCCTCGCCGCAGCCGGTTTCCGGTTGCAGGCGCGCTCGCTCCGGGCCATCGCCGGAGGCAGTATCAATGAGTGCTATCGCGCTACCGCCGCCGGCACTCGGACCCTGTTCATCAAGCTGAATGGCCCGGATTGCGCGGCGATGTTCGCGGCGGAGTCTGCCGGGTTGCAGGCGTTGCGGCGGGCCGGTGCCGTACGCGTGCCCGAGCCGCTGGGCCGGGGCGCGACGGCGGACGCGGCCTGGATTGCGATGGAGTGGCTCGACCTGGAGGCGGGCACGCCGCGCGCCGGCGCACGCCTCGGCGAACTGCTCGCTTCCCAGCACCGGCACACCGCGCCGCGCTTCGGCTGGGAGCGCGACAACACGATCGGCACGACGCTCCAGTCGAACGCGTGGCTCGACGACTGGCCCGGCTTCTGGCGCGAGCGCCGCCTGGCGCCGCAACTGCGGTTGGCCGCAGCGGCCGGGCACGGGCAGGCACTCGCGGAACGGGGTGCGCGCCTGCTGGATGCCTTGCCGCGGCTCTTTGCCGGGCACGAGCCGGCGGCATCGCTGCTGCACGGAGACCTGTGGGGCGGCAACTGGGCGATGGCCGCGGCCGGTGAGCCGGTGATCTTCGACCCCGCGGTGTACTACGGCGACCGCGAGTGCGATCTCGCGATGACGGAACTGTTCGGTGGCTTTCCGCGCGAATTCCGCGTGGCCTATGAGGCAGCCTGGCCACTGCCACCCGGCTATGCGCGGCGCCGGGACATTTACAATCTCTACCACGTCCTCAATCATCTGAACCTGTTCGGCGGCGCGTATCTCGGCCAGGCGCTGACGATAATGCAGCGCCTGCTGGCGGCCGTGTAGGGGTTTGACGCTGGGGACATCACGATGACCGAAACGGACCTCGAATCGATCCTGAACGAACAGCGGGTGTTCCCGCCACCTTCGTCGTTCGCGCAACGCGCCCGCATCACGACCGCCGCTTACGAGCGGCTGGTTGCCGAGGCGGAGCGCGACCACGAGGCGTTCTGGGCGCGACTCGCCCGCGAGGAGCTTCACTGGGCAAAACCGTTCACCCAGGTGCTCGATGCATCGCGGGCGCCGAACTACCGCTGGTTCGCTGACGGCGAACTCAACGCGTCGTACAACTGCCTCGACGCGCACCTGCAGGCGCGCGGCAACAAGACCGCCATCATCTTCGAGTCAGAGCCCGGCGACGTCCGGCGCATGACTTATGCCGAGCTTGCGGCCGACGTGAACCGGCTCGGCAACGGTCTGAAGAAACTCGGCGTGACGATGGGCGACCGCGTCGTGATCTACTTGCCCATGGTGCCCGAGGCGGTCGTGGCGATGCTGGCCTGCGCGCGCATCGGCGCCGTGCATTCCGTGGTGTTCGGCGGCTTTTCCGCCAGGTCGCTGCGCGACCGCATCCAGGACACCGGCGCGCGCGTGGTGATCACGGCCGATGGCGGGCGGCGTGCAGGCAGGCTCGTCGAGCTGAAGGCGGCCGCCGACGAGGCGCTCGGCCAGAACTGCCCCACGGTGGAGCAGGTGATCGTGCTGCGACACGCGGGCAACGAGATCGCGATGCAACACGGCCGCGACCGCTGGTGGTCCGATCTGACTGCCGGCGAAGCCGCAACCTGCGAGCCCGTTGCGGTGGGCAGCGAGCATCCGCTTTTCCTGCTCTACACCTCCGGCTCCACGGGCAAGCCGAAAGGCATCCAGCATTCCACGGGCGGCTTCCTGCTCGGCGCGAAGACCACCACCCAATGGGCGTTCGATCTGCGCGACGACGATGTCTTCTGGTGCACGGCGGACATCGGCTGGGTCACCGGTCACACCTACGTCGTGTACGGACCGCTCGCGGCCGGTACCACCATACTCATGTACGAGGGCGCCCCGGTACACCCGGATGCCGGGCGTTTCTGGAGCATCTGCGAGCGTCACGGCGTCACGATCTTCTACACGGCGCCGACCGCGATCCGCGCGCTGATGAAATTCGGCGAAGAGATCCCCGCGAAGTACGACCTGTCGAAGATGCGGCTGCTCGGGACGGTCGGTGAGCCCATCAACCCGGAGGCCTGGATCTGGTACCACCGCGTCATCGGCAAGACCCGCTGCCCGATCGTGGACACCTGGTGGCAGACGGAGACCGGCGCCACGATGATCGCGCCATTGCCGGGTGCGGTCGCGACCAAGCCAGGGTCATGCACGAAGCCGCTGCCGGGCGTCGACGCGGCGGTGGTCGACAATGACGGCAACGAGATCACGGACCCGGACCGTGGGGGGTACCTTGTGATCCGCAAGCCCTGGCCGGCGATGCTGCGCACCATCTGGGGCGATAACGCGCGCTATCTCGATACCTACTGGGCGAAGTTTGGCAACCGCTTCTACGTCGCCGGCGACACGGCGCATCGCGACGCGGATGGTTACTTCTGGGTGATGGGCCGGGCCGACGATGTCCTGAAGGTCTCCGGCCACCGGCTCGGCACGGCGGAGGTCGAATCGGCCTTCGTCGCCCATCCACGGGTCGCCGAGGCGGCCGTGGTCAGCCGGCACCACGACATCAAGGGCGAGGCGATCTGCGCCTACGTGGTGCTGAAGGGCAACCGTCCGACCGGCGCCGAGGCGCAGCAACTCGCCGCGGAATTGCGCGCATGGGTCGGCAAGGAACTCGGCGCGATTGCCAGGCCCGACGACATCCGCTTCGCCGACAACCTGCCGAAGACGCGATCGGGGAAGATCATGCGCCGGCTGCTGCGGGCCATTGCCCGCGGCGAGGAGATCACCCAGGACGTGTCGACGCTCGAGAACCCCGCGATCATCGAGCAGCTCCGGGGCGAAGCCTAGCGGGCTGCCGGCGGGCGGCGACGCCATCCGTGGGCGTCGTTGCGCGCGCCGACGGGCGACCGCCTCAGGGCGCGAGCACCAGCCGGGTACCTTCCGGGGCCAGCAGCACTTCGCCCTCCGGGCGGTTCACCGGCAACAGGTCGAGCGCGGCGAGCGCCGCGCGCCGGCGCTCGCTATCGGCGGTGGCGAAGCGCAGCACCGCGACTGCAGAGCGCGGCGCTTCGCGCAGGCCGAGCGGGATGCCAGGCGTGTGCAGTGTTACGACCTCGCTGCCCTGCTCGTCCGCCGGGAGGAAGCCCGCGGCCTCGAAGAAGCCGCGCGTGGCATCGCGGTTGCGGCAGGCGAGTGTGACCTCGACGCAGGTTCCGATGAGGGGCGGCGTGCCCGGGAAGTTACCCCCCGGCGAGAAGGTGCGCGCTTCCATCATGAGCACGCGATGGCCGTCGGGCCCGCGCAGCGCGGCCTCGTGGAATTCGTCCGGGCCGAGCCGACACCATTCGAGATCGTGACCGGCCATTTCCAGTGCGCGCACCTGGCTGGCGAGATTGGGCCGCACGAAGGCGAGCGCCGGCTCGTCGATCCCCTCGGCATGCAGGCCGATGGCGATGTGGCCGTCGGTGACCACGGCGTAGTGCCACGGTCGGATGTCGCCCGTCGACAGCTCGGCGAAGCCGAGGCGGCGGTAGAACCCGAGCGAGTCGAGTACGTCGTTGGCCGGCACGCTCAGCTCGAGAAACCTGCCGAACGCACCCATCATGGCTGGCTGGCCACCGCGTCATCGACCGATGACACGGCGCGCCCTCCCGGATCTGCGTGGCATTGCATCGGGACACTCTAGCAAGCGCGCGCCGCCGCGGGAGCTTCTGTCAACCGGCGGCAGTGGCGTAGCCCCGCGTCCCATTGGTGAAAGTGCCCAAGGCCGGAGAGCCTTCTGCGTCCTCTGTGGCCGCGGAACCGAGACCCGCTTTGCATAACGCCGGTCCCGCCAGCCCGGCCGTGACCGGAATGTGACATATGACACGCCGCCGGTTCACATGAATCCGGAAGCTGGTCCGGCCAGAACCCGGTAGGGCGCGAACCACTCCGGTTGTGCTGTGGGCGTGCGTCCGCGGCCTGGTCCGGAGCGGTTATGTCACAAGGACTCACGATCATGACCAGCACGAAGGCGCATCCGGCTTGCGCAACACGCCCCCGCGTCCGTACCGGCGTCCTGCTCGCGATATCGAGCGCCGCCGTGACGGTGCTCGCGGGCTGCGGCACGCTCACGCAGTTCGACCCTGACCCTGTCCATCTCGAGCAGCCGGTGACCGATGCCGGCATTCCGGCGCCCGTGACGCAGCTTCCGGTGCCGCCTCCGCCGACGCCCGCCCCGCCGCAGGAAACCTACAGCCTGGTGGTGACCGACATGCCGGTGCGGGACGTGCTGTTCGCGCTCGCGCGCGACGCGCGCGTGAACGTGGACATTCACGGCGAGATCGGCGGCAACGTCACCATGAATGCCATCGACCAGACCCTGCCGCAGATCCTCGACCGGATCAGCCGCCAGGTGAGCCTGCGTTACCAGCTCGAATCCGGCAGCCTGGTGGTGACGCCGGACCTGCCCTTCTGGCGCAACTATCGCGTCGACTACGTCAATCTCGCCCGCAGCAGCGAGGGCGAGGTCAGTGTCGCCACGGCCGTTGCCTCCACCGGCGGCAGCGTCGAAGGCGAGGAATCCGGCGGTGGCGGTGGCGGCGGCAGTTCCGGCGGCAGCGAGCTGGGCAACGTCTCGCGCACCACGGTGCGCAGTGTTTCGGACAACGCGTTCTGGACGATCCTCGCCGCCAATATTCGCCAGATCGTCACCGGGCAGGGCGCAGGCAGCGAGACGGCGGCCGGCGGCGCGCCGGCGGCGGGCGGCGACCCGGTGCTGGTGAACCCGATCGCCGGCATCGTGAGCGTGCAGGCCACCCAGGCCCAGCACAGCCAGGTGCAGGCCTTCGTGGACCAGGTGTCCGTCAACTCGAAGCGCCAGGTGCTGATCGAAGTCACCGTGGTCGAGGTCAATCTCGGCGACCAGTACCAGGCGGGGGTGGACTGGGCACGGGTTTCCGCCGGCGGCGGCGCCGGCAGCAACGGACCCTCGTTCCTCTCGGAGATGACCGCCAACAACCTGGCCGCGCCGCCGGTGTTCACGATGACGTACAACAACTTCGATGCGGACGGCAGCGGCATCAGCGCTGCGGTCAAGCTGCTGGCGCAGTTCGGCGACACCAAGGTGCTCTCCAGCCCGCGCATCATGGCCCTGAACAACCAGACCGCGTTGCTCAAGGTGGTCGACGAGCGCGTGTATTTCAGCCTGCAGCAGGACATCACGGAAGCCTCCAGCAACAACCCGCAGCGCACGGTGATCACCAGCGAGATCCGCACCGTGCCGGTGGGTTTCGTGATGAGCGTGACGCCGCAGATCAATGCGAACGGCAACGTCAGCCTGAACATCCGGCCGACGATCACGCGGATTCTCGGGTTCGCGGTGGATCCGGCGCCGGAACTGCTCGGCGCCGAGTTCCAGAACCTCGTACCCGAGATTCACGTGAACGAAATCGAGTCGTTGCTCGAGGTTGCCGACGGCCAGACCGTGGTCATCGGCGGGCTGATGACGGATGAGGTCAGCAAGAATCGCGACGAGGGGCCGCTGCTCGGCCGCCTTCCCGGGATCGGCGACCTGTTCGCCTACCGCGATGACAAGGTGACGAAGAGCGAGCTCGTGCTGTTCCTGCGCCCGACGGTGATCCGCGGCGCAGGCGTCGGCGACGCGGCCATCGCGCGCGGGCCGGCACCGACCTCGGTCGGCGCAATCGTCCCGCAGTCCGTGGAGCCGCGCCTTTGAGCTCATTGCTCGACGTGCTGCACCGGCGCTCGTCGCGGCCGGGGGACGCGGCGGCGGCCGCCGAGGTGGCGCCGGGCGCTCCCGAGTCGGTCGGGGAGGCCGCTGCGGCGCTCGACATTACCGCGGAGCTCGAGCTTGTCGCCGCGCCGACAGGACTGCATCGCGAGCCAGTGGTTACCGCTTCCGATGAGACGGTGGACGAAAGCGTCCCGCACAGGGATATTCCAGCGGACGCAACGCAGGCGCTCGGCACGACCACGGAAATGCGCCGGTGGACCGACGTGGCTGAGCCCGGCGCGGCGCCGGCCACGATCGCAGTCGCTGGCAGCAGCCCGGTGGCGCGAAGCCGCGTGGGGTTCGTGCTGGTGGTGCTCGGACTGGTTGCTGTCGCGGCTGCGCTCGCGGCCTGGCGACTCCTGCAACCGCCGCAGGAGAGTTTCCTGGCACAACCGGAGCCGATGCCGGCACCGGTCGCCGACACTGCGGTCGTCGATACCGGTACCGAAGCCGGGTCGGTGGCAAGCGCAGCTGCGCCACCGCCGGCTGCTGCGCCCGTAGCACGCCGGCCGGCCGTCGATACAGCGACCGAAGTCGCCTGGTACGACCAACCGGCGCTGCCGGAGGCGGCGCCGGCGCCGCAAGCCGCGCCCCTGATCGAGATCACGCGCGGCACTACCGGGCAAAGCCCGGTCTTTCCGCGACTGCGCGCGGCCTACGATGCGCTCCTTGCGGGCGACGGGTTTCGCGCCGAGGGCCTCTATCGCGAGGTGCTCGGCGTCGAGCCGGCCAACATCGACGCCTTGCTCGGCCTTGCATCGCTCGCGGCCCGCGCCGGGCGCACGCCGGAAGCGCTCGATCTTTTCCGCAGTGTGCAGCGGCTCGACCCGAAGAACGCCACCGCGGCGGCAGCGCTGTCGGCCCTCCCCGGCGGGGCAGCGCCGGCTGCGACAGAGAGCGAGCTGAAGCTCATGTTGCGCGAGCAGCCGGCGGCCGCGTCGCTGCACTTTGCGCTCGGCTTGCGCTACGTCAACGAGCAGCGCTGGCCGGACGCCCAGGCGGCGTTCTTCGAGGCGGTGCGCCACGAACCCACCAATGCGGATTTCGCCTTCAATCTCGCGGTGAGCCTCGACCGCATGGGGCAGGCGCGGCAGGCGGCGAGTTATTACGAGCGGGCCATCGAACTCGCAAGCGGTGCCCAGCAGTTCGATCCGGTGGCCGCGCGCGCGCGGCTCGCCGTGTTGCGCGGCGGGCAGGGCTGAGTCCCATGGCGACGACGGCTCCGAATGCCGCCACTGCAAACGCGCGACCGTCGCCTGAGCGGACGGAGCGGCGTGGCCCGCGCCGCCAGCTTGGCGAGTTTCTTCTCGAGCAAGGCCTGCTCACCCGCGACCAGCTGCGCGTCGCCCTGACCGAGCAGAAGCAGAGCAACGATCGGCTCGGCAAGATCCTGGTGCGGCTCGGGCTCATCAGCGAGTCCGTGCTGCGCGATGCGCTCGCCGAGATGCTGCGCGTCGAGAGCGTGGACCTCTCGCGGGTGGTGCCGGACCATGACGCCGTCATGCTGCTGCCGGAGGAGCTGGCGCGGCGGCTGCGGTTGTTGCCGGTCTCCTACGATCCGAACACGCGGGTGCTGACGCTGGCCATGTCCGACACCTTCGACGTGGTCGCGATGGACCAGGTGGCGGCGCTCCTCGGTCAGGACATCGAGATCCGCACGCTGCTCGCGAGCGAGGCCGAGATATACGCCGCGATCGAGACGTTCTACGGCCGCGAGTTCTCGCTGGCCGGGATCCTGCACGAAATCGATTCCATGAACGATCCGGCGGCCGCCTCCGCCGTGGTCGACGAAGTGACGCAGCCGATGGTGCGGCTCGTCGATGCGCTGCTCGCAGATGCGGTGAAACGGCGCGCGTCCGACATCCACCTGGAGCCGGAGGAGGGCTTCATCCGCGTGCGCTACCGCGTGGACGGGGTGCTGCAGCAGGTGTCGACCATTCACAAGAAGTTCTGGAGTGCCATCGTGGTGCGCCTGAAGGTCATGTCGGGCATGGACATCACCGAAACCCGCGCGCCGCAGGACGGCCGCATCTCGCTCTCCATCGGCGGGCGCAGCGTGGACTTCCGCGTGGCCGCCCAGCCGACCATTCACGGCGAGAACCTGGTGTTGCGCATCCTCGACCGGCGCAGCGGCGTGGTGCCGCTCGAGCAGCTCGGGCTGCACGACGACCAGCTCACGGTCCTGAAGATGCTGATGGCGCGCCCGGAGGGGGTGATCCTCGTCACCGGCCCGACGGGCAGCGGCAAGACCACGACGCTGTACTCGATCCTCAACTACCGCAACGACGAGTCGGTCAACATCATGACGCTCGAAGATCCGGTGGAGTATCCCTTCCCGATGATCCGCCAGACCTCGCTCGGCGAGGCGGTGAAGCTCGACTTCGCGGGCGGCATACGCTCGCTCATGCGCCAGGATCCCGACATCATCCTCGTCGGCGAGATACGCGACGAGGCGACCGCGGAAATGGCGTTTCGCGCGGCCATGACCGGGCACCAGGTCTACTCGACGCTGCACACGAACTCCGCGCTCGGCGCGATCCCGCGTCTGCTCGACATCGGACTGCGGCCGGCCGTCCTTGCCGGCAACATCATCGGCGTGCTCGCGCAGCGGCTGGTGCGCCGCCTGTGCCCGAACTGCAGGACGCCGTATCAGCCCGATGACATCGAGTGTCGGCTCATGGGCCTGGAGTCCGCGGCGATGCCAACCCTCTACCGCGCCAGGGGCTGCGAGCGCTGCAACCAGCAGGGCTTCAAGGGCCGGCTTGCGGTCATGGAAGTCCTGCGTTTCGACCAGGACTTCGACAACGCCCTCGCGCAGAACCAGTCGCTCGGCGAACTGCGCCGGCTGGCAGCCGCCAAGGGCTTTCGCGCGCTCGCCGACGACGGCATCCGGCGCGTGCTGGCCGGTGACACGAGCCTGGAGGAAATCGCGCGGGTGGTGGACCTGACGGAGCGCGCGGCAGGAGTCGTGCCGTGAGCGCCTACGCCTATCGCGCGGTCGACTCGGGCGGGCGCGTCGTCCGGGGCCAGATCGCCGCGCTGAGCGAAGCCGACCTCGACGGCCGTCTCGCGTTGATCGGGCTGCAGCTCATCCGCTGTCGCAAACTGCGTGGCGACGGCCGGGTGACCGGCGCCCGGGTGGGGCGTCGCGAGCTCATCAATTTCTGCTTTCACCTCGGCCAGGCGCACAAGGCCGGCCTGCCGCTCCTCGACGCGCTCGGCGACCTGCGCGAGAGCACGGGCAATGCCGGTTTCCGCGTCACGCTTGCCGCGCTGTGCCTCGCCGTGGAGAGCGGCCGCAGCCTGTCGGAGGCCATGGCGGAGTTTCCGGCGACCTTCGACCGGGTCTTCGTGAGCCTGATCCGCGCCGGCGAGCAGTCCGGCGAACTCACGCAGGTGCTCGCCAAGATGACCGACACCCTGAAGTGGCAGGACGAACTGGTCTCGCAGACGAAGAAGCTCGTGCTCTATCCCGCCTTTGTCGGTGCGGTGGTTACCGGCGTGGTGTTCTTCCTGATGCTCTACGTCGTCCCGCAGCTGACGGAGTTCCTGACGAACATGGGCCAGGAGATGCCGTTGCACACGCGGGCGCTCGTCGCGGCCTCGGCGTTCGTCGTGGCGTGGTGGCCGGCGCTGCTCGCCCTGCCCGTGATCGCGTTCTTCGGCGCGCGTCTGGCGCTCGCCCGCAGCCTGACGGCGCGGCGCGCGTTCGACCGGCTGAAGCTGCGCGCTTGGGTGGTGGGGCCGATCCTCGAGAAGATCGTCATGAGCCGCTTCGTGACTTACTTCCAGATCATGTATGCCTCGGGCATCACCGTGGTGGATGCGCTGCGGACCTCGCGCGAGCTGGCCGGCAACGCGGTGGTGGCCGACGCCCTCGACCAGGCAAGCGCCTTCGTCGAGCAGGGCAACGCGCTGAGCGCGGGCATTGCCAGGGCGGGCCTGTTTCCGCCGCTCGTCGTGCGCATGGTCAGGATGGGTGAGGACATCGGGCAGCTCGATGAGGCGCTGCTGAACGTCACCTACTTCTACAACCGCGAAGTCCAGGAATCCGTCGACCGGCTGCAGGGCATGATCGAGCCGGCGATGACGGTGATCCTCGGCCTGATTCTCGGCTGGGTGATGATGTCGGTGCTCGGCCCGATCTACGAGACCGTCGGCAACCTCGGAGCCGGATGATGCGCGCGGGCCATGTCGTCTACTTCAGCTCCCTCGGTTGCACGCTGTGGAGCTGGCACGAGCGCAGGTTCCTGCCGAACCCGGTGCGGGTGCCGGTCGGCGCCGATCCCGGTGCCATGGTGGCGGAACTGCAGCGGCTCGATCCTGCACCGGTCGCCGTACTGGTGGACATGATCGACGAAGAGCACGTGGTCGACACGATGGCCCGTCTTGCACGGCGCGACCAGCGCTCATTGGTCGAGCGCAAGCTCACCAAGGCCTTTCCCCGCACTCCATTCCGCGCCGCGCAACCGCAGAGCCGCAGGCAGGCCGGCGCCACGGAGCAGCGGGTGCTGCTTTCGGCACTGACGCGCCCGGAACCCGTGCGCAGCCTGCTGCAGCGTCTCGCCGCGGCGCGGCTCCCGGTCATCGGAATCTACAGCCCGGAGCTGCTCGCCTCACGGCTGCTCGACGAGCAGGCGCGCAGCGCGCCGACGGCGTTCCTGGTGCTGCGCCGGAGCAACGGGCGGCTCCAGCACAGCTTCTTCCATCACGGCGAACTGGCCGGCAGCCGACGGTTGCGCGCGGCAGCGGTCACGGCGGAGGAGGACCCGGGCCTGTTCGTGTCGCAGATCGAGGAGAGCCTGCGCTATTTCGAGCCGAGTTTCGCCGCAAGCGTCGCCGAACCGCTGCAGGTGCTGCTGCCGTCGGCGGATGTCACCGCGCTGCAGTCCGCAGGGGTGCACGGCGACGGCTGGCAGCCGCGTGCACTGGCGCTCGCGGCGATGCGCCGGCGCCTGCGCATCGCGGCCGATATCGGCGAGAACGAATCGGAGCGCTGGTTCATCGAACTGCTGCGCCACCCGCCGCAGGAGCCGAACTTCGCACCGCCCGCGGATCGTCACTACTTCGGCCTGTTCAGGCTGCGGCGGTTCGCCCATGCCGCCTGCTACGCCGTGGCCGGTGCCGCGCTGGCCGGCGCGCTGTACAACGCGCTTGCGATCGCCGACCTGCGCCAACGCGCGGCTGATTCCTCCCGCACCGCGCTGGCGCTGCAGACGGTGCTGCCCGGGACGGCGGATGAACAATCGTCGGAGCCCGACCCCTTGCAGATGCGCGAGGCGGTACTGATCTTCGAGTCGTTGCGCGCGCACCAGTCGGATCCGGCCACGATCCTCGCCACGGTATCCGCGGCGGTCTCGCGCCAGCCCCACATCCGCATCGACTCGATCCGGTGGGCGGCGTCGGCAGACGCCGAAGTGCCTGCGACGGACGACACCTCCGCGGTGGCGGAGGAGCCCCCGGCTGCCGATCCCGGCGGCGTCAGCGTCGTGATCGAGGGGCGCGTCGAGCCGTTCGATGGCGCCTACCCGCGCGCGTTCGAGGAGCTGCGCGGGTTCGTGGAGGCGCTGCGTGCGGCGCCGGGGGGGCAACGGGTGCAGCCGACGAAACAGCCGCTCGATGTGAATCCCGATGCGACATTCAGCGGCGAAGTGGCATCGGGCGGTGCCGTACCGCAGGCGCCGTTCACCGTCGAGCTCGTGATAAGGACCGGCCATGAAGCTGCCTGAGTCCGACCGCGCCTACCTGCGCCAGGGGCTGGTGTTGCCGGCGTCGCTCGCTGCCGCGAGTCTTGCCGCCCTGTTGCTGACCGCATGGGCTCTTGGTGGAATCGGCGGTGCACTCGCGCGTGACGAGCAGCAACTGGCCGGCCTGGACCAGCAGCGCATCGAGCTGGCTGCGCGCCTGCAGGCGCGCGGCGATTTTGCCGGACGGTTCCACCAGTTGCAGGCGGCCGGCGTCATCGGCGACGGGCAACGGCTCGCCTGGGCGCAGCAGATGCGCGACAGCGCGACCGTGCTCGGGCTTCCCTACCTGCGCTATGTCGCCGCTGCCGAACAGCCGTTCACGGCGCCGTGGTTGCCCGGCGAGACCGGGCTGCCCGTGACCGTAACCACGGTGGAGCTGCAGGCCGGCCTCGTGCACGAGCTCGATCTCCTGCGCCTGCTCGCACGGTTGCGTGCCGCGCCCGGCTGGCTCGATGTCGCTGGCTGCACGCTGGAGCGTGCGGAGAAGGAGGCGGCGGTTGCGCCGGAGCGGGCGAACCTGGCGGCAAGCTGCCGGGTGCGCTGGTTCGCCATACCGCTGCAGCCCGGCCCGCTCGTGGCGGAGGCGGGCTCATGAGCGCGGCGGTGCGTCCGCCCGGACGGCGCCGCCGCCTGGCGGTGGTGGGCGCGTTCATCGCCGTCGTGGCGGTCTGGTCAGTCTTGTTGCGGGCAGAGGAAGCGCCCGAACTCGGCCGCCTGTTTTTCGCGCCCGAACAGCGCCACGATCTGGACCAGCAACGGCAGCGTGAGCCCGGCGCAGGGGCAGCGACGACCACGACCGGTTCCGCTCCGCTGCTCCTCAACGGTGTGCTGCGCCGGCAGCACGGTGCCCCGGTGGTCTGGGTCAACGGGGCGTCGCACACGGGCGCCACCGAAGCGGGCCCGCCGGACGCGCAGAATCGCGTCACGGTCCGGGCGCCGGACGGCAAGGCCGTGGCGCGCCTCAAGCCGGGCCAGGCCTGGGACCCGGTGAGTGGCACCATCCGCGACTGCGTGCAGTGCATGGCGCCGCCGCCGGCGGGCCCGGCGCCCGTGGAGCCGTCTGCAGCCGATGCCGTCCCGGCAAGCGCAACGCCACCTGCCGCGAGCGCGCAGGCGCCGTGATCCGGTGTGCGGAACATGCGGGTTGAGTGTTCCTCTCATCGCGATCGCGAGCGTGGCGCGGCCCTCATGATCATGATGCTCATCCTGGTGCTCGGCGTGGCCGCGGTGCTGGTGCGTGAGCTTTCGGCCCGCACCGGCACGGCCGCGCGGATCGACGCGAATGCCGCGGCACTCGCCCGGGCCAGGGAAGCCCTGCTCGGTTACGCGAGTACCTATGACGCGAGCCACCCGGGGCGGTTCGGGTTGCTGCCGTGCCCGGATCTCGACACAGCGGGCAGCTTCGCCGAGGGCGAGGCGCATGACAGCGCCTGCCTGGCCCGCTACCGCAGCGCGATCGGCCGCTTCCCGTGGAAGAGCGTGGGCGTGAACCCTGCCCGTGGCGAGACCGACGAGTGTCTCTGGTACGCGGTCTCTGGCACCTGGAAGGCGGCCAGCGCGGCACTGCCCGAGCTGCACAACCCGGACAGCAACGGCCAGTTCCGGGTCTACGCGGGCGACGGCTCGACACTGGTTGCCGGTGCCACCCCGGAGGAGCGCGCGGTGGCGGTGATCATCGCGCCCGGGTCGGCGCTGGCCGGCCAGCTGCGCACCACGCTCGGCGCCGGCGTGGAGCACTGTGCAGGATCGTATTCGGCAGCGCGGTACCTGGACGCCGATGGCGCCTCGGGCATCGACAACAGCGACCTCGCCGCGATTGCCGATGCCATCGACGACTTCATCAGCGCGGATCCCGGTCGCGACGACGTGAACGACCAGCTGATCTACGTCACGCGCGCCGAGATCGAAGAACGGCTGATGCGCCGCGCTGACCTGCAGGCGAAGCTGCGTTCGCTGACCGAGGCCGCTGCAAAATGCGTCGCCCAGTTTGGGCGGAGCAATGCAGGTGGCCCCGGTGACCGGCGCCTGCCGTGGCCCGCGCCGGTCAGTCTGGCTTCGTACCGGGCCGACAACCGGTACGACGATTCCGCGATCGGCTGGTTGAGCGGCCGTCTGCCCGACCGGGTCGATGACTCCAGCGCGCAGACCGGCAACCCGCTCACGCAGCTGCTGACGAACTGCAACCCGGTCGCGGTACCGGAGTGGACCCCGGAGCTGCTGGCGCTGTGGCGCAACTGGAAGGACCACCTGTTCTATGCCGTCGCGGGCAGTTTTCGCCCCGATGCCCTGCCGCATTCCAGCTGTGGCGACTGCCTGTCGGTGAATGGCGCGGGAAGCTGGGCCGCTGTCGTGATGTTCGCCGGCCCGCGGCTCGACGCGCTCGACCAGGTGCGCGACGAGCCGCCCGCGGATGCGGATACGCGCGGGGTCATCGGCAACTACCTGGAAGGCCGCAATGCCGCCAATCACCCGGATACCGCCGGCAACGCCGACTACGAGTCCGGCGCGCCGGGACCCACCTTCAACGACGTGCTCTTCTGCATCGACGTGAACCTGGGAGTGGCGCCATGTTGAGCACTGCCGCTGCACGGCTTGCGGCCCGATCCGCTCAGGCGACCCCGACCGCACAGGGCGGCTTCAGCCTGCTCGAGCTGGCAATCGTGTTGCTGATCATGGGATTGCTGCTCGGCGGGCTGGTCATGCCGCTCAGCGCGCGCGTGGACCAGCAGCGCGTCGTGGAAACCACGCGGCAGCTCGAGGAGATCCGCGCCGCACTCGCCGGCTATGCGCTCGCCCATGACGCCCTGCCTTGCCCCGCGACGCCGGGCAGCAACGGCCAGTCCGCGCCGTCGGCCACCGGCTGTGTCACGCAGCACGGCTTCGTGCCTGCGGTGACCCTCGCTCTGGGCGGCGCGCGCAACGACGATCAACTGCTGCTCGATGCCTGGGGCAACCCGTTGCGCTATTCGGTGAGCGCGAGCGATGCCGACGGCGACGGCAACTGGGATTTCGTCCGCCCGGGCGAGATGCGCAACGTCACCGTGGCCGCGCTCCTGCCGGACCTGCGTGTATGTACCACTGCCGCCGGTTCCTCGCCGACCGCCTGCGCGAGCAACGCGACGACGGTGGTGGCGACGGCCCCGGCAGTGGTGTTGTCGATGGGCAAGGACTGGGCGTCGCCCGGTTCGGCCGACCAGCAGGCGAATGTCGGCGCCAGCCTGGGCGGCGGCCCTTCCGGGCGCAGCTACCCGGTGGCCGCCAACGGGGTGTTCGTCAGCCGCAGCGCTTCGGCGGCCACCGGCAACGAGTTCGACGATCTTGTGACCTGGATCTCACCGGCGGCGCTCTACGGGCAGATGGTCGCGGCGGGGCGCCTGCCGTAGACCGCAGCGCATCGCGCCATTTGTCAATTGTGTGATTGGCTTTACAGAACCTCACGCGCCGATCACGCAAGCTGCGCCGGAGTTTCCCCTGGTGACCGCGCACCATGGTGGGCGCGGTTCCCGGACAAGGAGTGTTGCATGGGTGCATCGGGCAGGCAGCAGGGCTTCACGCTGGTGGAAATCGCCATCGTTCTGGTGATCATCGGTTTGTTGATCGGCGGCGTGTTGAAGGGTCAGGAGATGATCACCAACGCCAAGGTCACCAAGGTGGAGAACGACTTCAAGGGCATTACGGCCGCGATCCTGGCCTACCAGGACCGCTACGGTGTGTTGCCCGGCGATGATCCCGCGGCCTCCACCCGCTTTCCGGGCACCTGGACACCGGCCGACAACGGCAACGGCAACGGCGTGGTGCAGGGCGCCTGGGACAGCACCAACAACGCGCAGGAAACCCGCAAGATCTGGAAGCATCTGCGCGGTGCCGGTTTCATCAAGGGCCCGGTGGATGGCACCGCGGCGAGCTACCAGCAGCCCACGCATGCGTTTGGCGGACTGGTCGGCTTCGAGCAGGGCATTTATAACCTGAGCGGCCACGTGGTCGTGTTCGGTGCGCTGCCCGGGAACATCGACCAGATCGTCGAAGCGCGTGGCGACGACGGCCGGCCTTCGGCGGGTTCCATCCAGGGCCACGCAACCCAGAACACCTACAACATCGCCTCCAACTACAACCTCGCCTTCAGGTTCTGAGACCGACTGACGACGGGGCCGGAGTCTGACGACTCCGGCCCCGCGTTATTTGGTGCGTCGCCGGCGCGCGCTCAACGCAACGTTCAACGCCGCTGATCCGGACTCAGCGTCGGACTCGAGCCCTGTAGGAGGGACTTCAGTCCCGACCACCGCGACGTCCGTAAATGGTCGGCACTGAAGTGCCTCCTACAGGGTGCTGCCGCCCGCGGCGATGAACGAAGTCGTGTAGGAGGGACTTCAGTCCCGACCACCGCGACGTCCGTAAATGGTCGGCACTGAAGTGCCTCCTACAGGATGCTGCCGCCCGCGGCGATGAACGAAGCGCCGCCGCGTGAGGATGCCAGACACCGCCCGACCGCGGATCACGTCCGCGCCTGCGCCCCGGGGTGTTACGGGCTTGCGGCTGACGCCGGACTCACGCGCCCGTGGCAGGTCGTTCCGGACGCAGCCTCGCGAAGTGCACGCAGGTCATGATGAACGCCAGCGTGATGCAGACCTCACCAAAGTTGGCGATCGGCAGCGACCATGGCGAGCGGGTGAATGCGCCCGCGGCGATGAACATCGCCGCCGAACCGATCGCCAGCCACGGCCAGCGTCGCTGCGCCCAGAGTGCGATGCCGACCGCGAGCACCACCAGGTTGGTCAGGATGGCCACCAGCGGCCCGCCGTGACCCTGGACGGGCTCCCCGCCGGGACACACCTGCGCTGCGCTGACATGGGTCGAGTAGCGCACCGTGTCGGCCAGGCAGGCGGGCTGCAGGTCCATGGTGAAGATCTTCGGCATGTCGAGCGCGGATAGCAGGACGGCAGCCATGCAGAAGCACGCCATGACCAGGCGTCGCCGGGCCCACGGCAGCCCGGCCAGGCGCGCCACGGACCCTGCCGCGATGACCAGCAGCGGCAACATGGTCCAGTGCCAGGCGAAGGCCGGCACGCTCAGCGCGTGGAGGAGTTCACCCGGCCCGATGAACCGGCCGAGGCCGATGCGCAGGTTGTCGTAGAAGAGCAGCGTGCCGCCGAACAGGACCAGGAACAGCGCCACCGGCTGGCCGGTTTGTGCCCACAGCCGCCAGCCCCACAGCCAGATCCCGAGATGCACGAGCGCAAAGACGAGGAATACGAACGACAGCATCCGGCACTCCCTCCGGGCCCGATCCACCGTCGATGCTGGCAGATGGCAGGCCGGTGCGCCGGTCAGTCTACGCGGTTGCGCCGCGTGCCGGACAGGAAGGCCCTGATGTTGGCGGCAATCTCCGCCAGCGCGCGCTCGCGCGCCTCGCGGGCCGCCCAGGCGATGTGTGGCGTCACGATCAGGTTCGGCAGCCGCGCCGCGACCAGCGCATCATCGCTCGCCGGCGGTTCCTGCTCGAGCACATCGATGCCCGCGCCGGCGATCGCTCCATCGCGCAGGGCGCACAGCAATGCGGCCGGATCGACCAGCGCCCCGCGCGCGGTGTTGATCAGGAGCGCGTCGCGGCGCATTCGCGCCAGCGCGCCCGCGCCGATAAGCCGCCGCGTCTCCGCGGTGAGCGGGCAGTGCAGGCTCACCACATGGGAGCTGGACAAAAGTTCGGTGAAGGCAACCCGCCTTATCCCGTGCGTCTCTCCCCCGCCGGCGGAGGCAGCGTAGGGACGCTGCGCGGCGATGACCTCCATACCGAAAGCCTGCGCCACCTGTGCGACGCTGCGCCCGAGTGCACCGAGGCCCACGACGCCCAGCGTGCGCCCGCGCAGTTCGTGGAAGGGATAGTCGAGCAGGCAGAAACTGCGGCTCGCCGCCCAGGCGCCGCCGGCGAGCAGCCGGTCGTATTCGCGCAGGCGCTGCGTCAGGGCCAGCACCAGTGCAAAGACGTGCTGCGTCACGGACGGTGCGCAGTAATCCCGGATGTTGGTGACGGCGATGCCGCGTGTGCGCGCGACGTCGAGTGCCACGTTGTCGGTGCCGGTGGCCGCACAGCAAATCAGCTGCAGTTGCGGCGCCAGCGCCAGGGTGCGCGCGTCGAGCACCACCTTGTTGACGATCACCACCTCGGCATCGCGCAGCCGCCCGGCGAGGGTCATCTCCGGTGAGTCGTCGTGCAGGCGGATCCCGGGCAACAGGCCCGTCAGCGGCGAGCAATCGAGATCCGCCGGGCCGAAGGTTGCGAAATCGAGGAAGACCGCCTGCATCGGATTGCGCAGTCGTGGCGCCGGCCGCGCCCTGCCGTCAGCCGGAATCCTGCAGCCCGCGCACGACGCCGTTGATGCTCGCCACCAGCGCGCCGAAGATGGCTTCGTCCTGCCGGCCGCCTTCGCGCCAGCGCCGCAGGAGCACCATCTGCAGCATGCTCATCGGGTCGACGTAGGGGTTGCGCAGGCGGATGGAGCGGCGCAGGCTCGGGTTCGCCTCGAGCAGCGTCTGCTGCTCCTGGATGGCGCGGAGCTGGCTCAGGCAGAGGTCGAA
Source organism: Gammaproteobacteria bacterium (assembly GCA_021462865.1). Lineage (GTDB taxonomy): Bacteria > Pseudomonadota > Gammaproteobacteria > Steroidobacterales > QUBU01. Next base: position 26,337 of record JAJTYX010000149.1, read on the forward strand.
CTCCGCGCGGATCGGCTCGAAGAAGCGCTCGTGCAACTCACCGGCGAGCGCCGAGTAGCGGCTGGCGATGCTGAGGTCGGCCTTCGCGAGCACCAGTTCCACGTCACCGAGCAACGCGCGGAAGAAATACCACTCGCGCGCCATTTCGCGCACCGCAGTGACCCCGTACCGGCCGGTGAGCGCCTGCAGCCCGGTGCCAAAGCCATACCATCCGGGAAGAATGTGCCGGCTCTGCGTCCAGGCGAAGGTCCAGGGCACGCCGTGCAGGTCTTCGATGCCGGTGCGCCCGGGCGGCTCGCGGATGGTTCCGGTCTGCATGCGTTCGATGACGTCGACCGGAGTCGCCTGCCGGAAGTAGTCGTAGAAGCCCGGCGTGTCATACACCAGCGCCTTGTACTTGTCGCGGCTGACACGGGCGAGTTCCTCGGCCATGTCGTGCCAGAGCGTCATCTCCTGGGGCGGCGCGTGCTCGGGCAGCGCGGGGGCCAGCGCCACCGAGCCCGCGGCCTGCTCCAGCGTGCGCAGCGCGATGCCACGCACGCCGTACTTGATGCTGACCAGTTCGCCCTGCTCCAGGGCGCGCAGCCGCCCGCGCACGGCGCCCGGCGGGGAACCCAGTACGGCAGCGTGAGTCTTGCCGCCGCCGCGGCTGATCGTCCCGCCGCGGCCGTGGAACAGCGTGAAGTCGACGCCTGCGTCGTCGAGCACCTGCACCAGCGCCGACTGCGTCTGCTTCAGCAGCCAGCGGGCGGCGGCCAGGCCGCCGTCCTTGTTGCTGTCGGAGTAGCCGAGCATCACGAGCTGGCGGCGATCGCGCCGCGCGAGGGGCTCCCAGTAGAGCGGATCCTGCAACAGCTGGCGCATGGTGCCGTGGGCGTTGGCAAGGTCCTCGGTGGTCTCGAACAGCGGCGTGATGTCGAGGGGCACCGAGCCGCCCGGGCCATGCAGGTCACCCCAGCGGCCGAGCAGCATCACGGAGAGCACGTCGTCGACGCCGTGGCTCATGCTCACGATGAACGGCCCGATGGCGCGCTGGCCGTACTTGCGGCGGCAGAAGGCCACCGCCTGGAAGATGGCGAGCGCCCGCTTGGCCTCGTTATCGAGGGTTTCGCAGGGCGACTCATTGCGACGCAGGGCTTCGCGGATCCGCTCGGCCCGCTGCTCGGGCGTGCGCTCCGGCCAGTCGGGCTCGTTCAGGCAGCGGCCGACGATGTGGCGCAGGGCGAGCGCGCTCTGCTTCAGATCGAGGCTGAGAAAATGGAAGCCGAAGGTCTGCACGCGGCGCATCAGCCGGCGCACCGCGAAGAGGCCGGCATGAATGCCCTTGTTGCGTTCGAGGCTCGCTGCAATGAGCCTGACATCGCCGAGGAACTCCTCGGCCGATTCGTAGGGAAAGCCTCCGTCGTCGTGGGTGGCCTGCAGGCGCGCCATCATGAGGCGCAGCAGGACACGATAAGGCATGTCGCGATGGCGCAGCGGGATTGCGCCCATCGTGCTGCCGAAGTGGCCCGCGTAGTAGCGGATGCGTTCGTGTATCTCCGCGTTCACGCCGGTGCGGCTGGGGGTCTGGGACAGCTTGCTCGAGAGATCGCGGCACTCGCGGTGGTACAGGTCGAGAATCAGTGAACGCTGCCGCGCGAGGGTCTCGCGGATCGTCCTCGCGGTGATGTCGGGGTTGTCGTCCATGTCGCCGCCGATCCATGAGGCAAAGCGCACGATGGCAGGCAACTCGACCCTGGCTCCGTAGGTGCTGCCCGCCGCGGTTTCGATCGCCTCGTAGAACAGCGGAATGGCGCGATAGATCACGTCCGTGAAGAAGAACAGGATGTGCTCGAGCTCGTCGGCGATGGTGCGCGCCTCCCGGGGCGTCTCCTCCGTCTGCCAGATCGCGGTCACGTCGGTGCGGATCGCATCGAGCACGGCGGCCAGCTCGCTCTCCGTCAGGGTGGAGTTCTGCATGTCCACCAGCCGTCGCGCGATCGCCTGGTGCTTGCGCAGGATGGTGCGCCGCGTGGGCGCGACCGGATGCGCACTGAACACCGGGACGATGCGCAGGCTGGCGAGGAGCTTCTGCAGCGCGGGCAGGCTGATCCCCGCCTCGTGCAGCCGGAAGATGGTCTCGGCAACGCTGCCCGGCTGGCGAATGGAGGCGGTGCGCTGATAATCGCGCCGCCGCCGCAGCCGGTGCACCTGCTCGGCCATGTTGACCACCTGGAAGAAGGTGGAAAAAGCGCGCACGAAATCGCGCGCATCGGTGAGACTCAGACCGCCGAGGATCTCGTCGAGGCGCGCGCTGGCGGGGGCATCACCCTCCCTCCGGCCGATTGCGGCGCGCCGTGCCTCTTCCACGGTCTGATACAGCGCTTCGCTGCATTGCTCGCGCAACAACCCGCCGACCAGCGCGCCGAGTTCGTGCACGTCGTGGCGCAGTTGTTCGTCCGTGCCGGCGAACTCGATGTCCTGGCGCTTCTCGGCGGGGCGCGCGGTGGGATGCTGGCCGGAGGGATGGTTGCTGTTCCAGGCGGACATGCGGCGCGACGGGATCGGGCGAAGCCCCGGGCGAGGCGGGTAGCGGACCGGGCGCCGATCTTAGCCCCCGCGCCTGTGAATCGGCACGAAACGGGCCGTTTCGGCAGCGGACCGCGCCACCCCGATCTGGCACTGTGCGGCGCCTGGCTGGCTGCGGAGGGTCGCCGGCGGTGGACAGGCAGTGCGCGCGCGGACGTTCCCTCGCCGGTACGGGCGTGGACACGGAGCTGCTCGAATTCGGCGCCGGCGTCGAGGCGAACACGCGCTTCTGGCGTGCCGAGTTCGCCTGGCTGCTTGCGCATCCGGCAGTGGCCGCAGTCGCGCCGGCGGACGCTCAGCCACTCACGTTGCGCGCCATGGCGGGTGAACACGCGATGCGTTTTCCGCTGGTGTCGGGCGATGCCGACTGGTTGCGGCAGCGGAGCATGGCGGTCGTCGCGCGGCGGCTCGCCGCGCACCTTGCCGCGGGCTCCCGGGTGGCACTCGACGTGTCCGCGCTCGCGCGTGGTGAAGCTGCCGCCGATCTGCGCCGTGAACAGATGCGGCTGGTGGCCGCCGGCTTGCGGGAGGCGCTGCCGCAGTCGTTATCGCGCTACGGTGTCACCGCGGCGGGTCTCGTGCTGTCGCTCACCGCCGACCATCCGGGCCTCGGCGCGTTGCTGGGGTTGCGCGAGTGCGCGACGCTCGGCCGGCCACCGGTGATCGTGCGCATTCCAGACCGCGTGATGCTGGCGCTCGGCAGCGCCAGGGCGCATCCGCCCGTCGGCGGTCCGTGCGACAGCCTGCGGCTGTGGCGCGCGATCACCGCGGTCGCGCACCGTGAACCCGGCGTGCGCCTCGTGCTCGAGCACACGACCCGGCCAGCCTGCGCGCTCGCCTGGGGGGAACGTGGCGATGCAGTGCTGCCGCTCAGCCAGTTCGAGGTGCGCGCGGAAACCGCCTGGCTGGCGCTCCGCATCCGCCTCGATCTCCTCGACCTCGGCTCGGTGCGCGCCGGCCTGAACGAGCTTCGACGCCTGTTGCGGGCCGGCCTGCGCCTGGCCGACAACCTGGTCGAGCAGCTCGACTGGCCATCCCCGGAGCTTGCGCAGGATGCACTGGTGAACCGGCGCCTGGCGGTACACGTGACCGGGATCGGCGACCTCATCGATCGCTGGGAACTCGATCCGGCTGCGTTCCGCTCCGTCAAATTCGCTGCGCGCTGGCTCGCGATGGTGCGCCGGTTGATGGTGCGCGAGTCAAACGCGCTGGCACGCGAGCGCGGGCCTTTTCCTGGCCTGGAGCTGCGCGACCTGGCGCATTCGCTCGCCCTGAGCCTCGGCGACGAACGTGCACGACGGCTGCTGCGCCAGGCCGGGTTGCGCCACCGTCACCTGCTGGTGCTCTCGCCCTACAGTGTCTTTCCCGAGCGCGCCCCGCGCCGGCCGCTGCCCGACTACCTGCACCTGCTGCCCGTGGTGCAGGCCGCCGACACGATCGCCATGCGAGGCGATGGCGTTGCGCGAGCCCTGCCGCTCGATGCGTTTCGTCGCCTGCTGCGGACGACCTGGGCCATCGCCCGCAACCGCGCCTGAGCCGGCCGGCGGTGCCGGAAATTCCCTCGCGGAATGGGCATATCGTGGCCTGGTGATTGTCGGGCTTTCCCGCAGCGTGCAATCTATGCGGCTCGAGTCAGCCGCTGCAGGCGCTGCTCGCATGCTGGCGTGACCGAAGTACAGCGGCCTGTGACCGATCCCGGAGTTGGCATTGTCAGATCTGCCGAGCATGCACGCCGTGGCAACGATTGCGCTCGTGGCCGCAAGCCTGTACCTGTTCGCGAGCGACAGGTTCCGGGCGCCCTCGGTCGGTCTTGCGATATTGCTGACGCTGACGCTCGGTTCCTATGTGTTTCCGTATCCCGGGCTCGAGCCGACGGATTTCTTCGCCAGGTTCGGCCATGAGGCGCTCGTCACCGTCTGCACGCTGCTGCTGCTGGTCAAGGGCCTCGAGACCACCGGGGCGCTGCAGCCCCTGACGACCGGCCTCGCCAGGTCCTGGCAACACATCCCGCGGCTCGCGTTGCCGCTGACGCTGGTGTTGACGGCTTTCTCCAGCGCCTTCATCAACGACACGCCGCTGATGACGATCCTGCTGCCCGTGATCCTCGCCGTCTCCCTGCGCGCCGGCGCGGCGCCATCGCGGGTTCTGCTGCCGTTCAATTACGCCGTGCTCATCGGCGGAATGGCGACCACGGTCGGCTCGTCGACCAACCTGCTTGGCCTCGGTGTGGCCGAGGACCTCGGCCTCGAGCCGCTCGCGCTCTTCGATCTGGCTCCGCCAGTGCTGTTCGCGGGTGGCCTGGGCCTGCTCTTTGTATGGATCGCCGCGCGCTTCCTTCTGCCGGAGTCCCGGCCGGCCAGTGACGAGGAGGCCCAGCGACGGTTCACCGCCGTGCTGTACGTCAACGAGGGCAGCTACGCCCAGGGACGTGCACTGGCTGAAGTGCTGGCACGTACCCAGAATCGAATGCATGTCGAGCGCATCCAGCGTGGTGACGACCTGACGGTTGCCAGCCTCCCGGACACCGTCCTGGTGGCGGGTGACCGCCTCTTCGTGAGTGACTCGGCCGGGCATCTCAAGGAGTACGAGAGCCTGCTCGGCGCGACTCTCTACAACGCCAGCGATCTGCAGCATCCGGTGAGCGAACGCTTTCCGCTCGACGCCGCCGGGCAGCGCCTGGCGGAGGTCGTCATCACGAGAGGATCGCCGCTCTACCAGCGGCCGCTCGACATGGCGGATTTCGTGTACCGGTACCGGTTGCTGCCGCTCGCGGTTCATCGCGGCAGTTCGATCGGGCCCGGCGGCCACGAGGCCCATGCCGAGCGGCTTCGCGCAGGAGACGTGATTCTCGTGCAGGGCACCGCCGAGGCAATCGGCCACCTGAAAGGCACCGGCTCGATGCTGGTACTGGATGGCGCCGTGGATCTGCCGCGGACGGACCGCGCGCCGCTCGCGCTGGCAATCGCGATCGCCGTGATGGCCGCGAATGCCCTTGGCCTCGTGCCCATTTCCGTCAGCGCATTGCTTGGCGTCGCGGCGATGCTCGCCACGCGCTGCCTGCAGTGGCGGCACATTTCCCAGGTGCTGAACGCAAGTCTCCTGATGGTGATGGTGTCGACGCTCTGCCTGGCGACAGCGCTCGACAAGACCGGAGCCGCGGAGTTCGTCGCCAGGGCCTTTATCGCGATCATGCCGCAGATGCCCCTGTATGCTGTGCTCGGCGTCGTCATGCTCGGGGTCACGGTGCTGACCAACTTCGTCACCAACAATGCTGCAGCCGTGATCTGCGTCCCGACCGGAATCTACATCGCCCGGCAACTGGGTGCGCCGGAGGAGGCGTTCGTCATGGCCATCATCTTCGGCGCCAACATGGCTTTCGCCACGCCGTTCGGCTATCAGACCAACCTGATGATCATGAAGGCTGGCGGCTATACGGGCGCCGACTACCTGCGCATCGGTATTCCGCTCACGGCGATCATGCTGGTTGCGCTGACCTTCGCCCTGAGCGTTCTCTACGGGCTGCAGTAGCTGACGGGTATCGCTGTGCCCCCTTTCCCCGGACTGCACGCGACGGTCACCCTGCTGGTCATGCTGGTCGCGCTCTATCTGTTCACGCGGGACAAGGTTCCGATGGAGGCCACCAGCCTCGGCGTGCTCATCTTCCTGGTGGGGGTTTTCCAGTTTTTTCCTTATCCGGGCGTCGACCCGCAACGGTTCCTCTACTACTTCGGCAATGACGCGCTGGTCATCGTCGGCGTGCTCCTCATCCTCGGCCAGGCACTGGAGATCACCGGTGCCCTCCAGCCATTGGCGTTCCTGCTGACACGCTACTGGCTGGCCCGTCCCCGCCTGGCGCTCGCCGCAACGCTGGTGACCTGCGCCCTGAGCAGCGCCTTCATCAACAACCTGCCGATGATCGCAGTGATGATGCCGATCATGGTTGCCTGCTGCATGAAGGTCGGCACCCCTGTATCGCACGTGCTCATGCCGATGAACTTCGCCAACACGCTGGGCATGTGGACCACCATCGGAACCTCGACGAACCTGCTGGCGGTGGGTATTGCCGCGCAGCTCGGCGTAGCGGAGTTCGGCATATTCGATTTCGCGGTGCCGGGCCTGCTCGGCGCCATGGTGGGCGTTACCTACCTCTGGCTCTTCGGTTCGGTGCTGTTGCCGGAGCGCAAGCCGCCGCTGCAGGACATTTCGCCACGGGTGTTCAACGCGGCGCTGCACGTGAGCGAACGCAGTCCCGCCGCGGGGAAGACCATCGCCGAGGTGCTGGCGCTGACCCAGAACCGGATGCGTATCGACCAGATCCTGCGTGGCGAGGGCCTCACGGTGGCTAGGCTGCCGCTGGTGCGCATTCGCGCGGGGGACCGGCTGCTGGTGCGCGATACCTCGGATCGGCTGAAGGAGTTCGAGCAACTGCTCGGCGTCACCCTGTTCAGGCCGGAGGACATCGAGCACCCGGTGAGCGACAAGTACCCGCTCGGCACGGATGGTCAACAACTGGCCGAGGTGGTGATCACCCGCGGGTCGCAGTTGTATCAGCGCGTGCTCAATCCCAGCGAACTGCTCGAGGGCTTCGGGCTGCTGCTGCTCGCGGTGCACCGCAGTCGCGCGGTGCGCACCACGTCGCTGGACGACTTCCGCCTGCGTGCCGGAGACGTGCTGCTGGTGCAGGGCACGCGCCAGGCGATCGCCAGGCTGCGCGTCAGCGGCTCGATGCCGGTCCTCGACGGCACGGTCGATCTTCCCCACACGGCGCGGGCGCCGTGGGCGCTCGCCATCATGGCCATGGTGGTGTTCATGGGGGCATTCGAGGTGCTGCCCTTGTCGATTGCCGGATTGCTCGGCGTCACCCTGTTGCTGGCCACGCGGTCGATGCGCTGGCGCCACGTCGGCGAGGCGCTCGATCCGGGCGTCATCATGATCATGGTGGCGAGCCTTGCGCTCGGCTCGGCCATGCTCGACACGGGTGCCGCCGAGTACATCGCCAGGCTGGTGACGGTGGTGACCAGCGGCCTCTCGCCGGCAGCGGTGCTTTCCGTGCTGATGGCGATCATCGCCGCGCTGACCCAGATGGTGTCCGCCAAGCCCGCCGCAGCGCTTGGGGTGCCGATCGCCATCGGCATCGCGCGGCAACTGGGCGTGCCTCCCGAGCCGTTCATCGTGGGGGTGATCTTCGCGGTCAACCTGACGTTCGTGACCCCGATCGGCCACCCCACCAACGTCATGATCATGACCGCGGGAGGCTACAAGTTCGGCGATTTCGTCCGCTTCGGCCTGCCCCTCACCATCCTCATGTGGCTGGCGTTTTCGCTGATTCTCCCGGCGTATTACGGGCTGTGAGCGCAGCGCGGCGCTTGACCTCACCGGGAGCGCTGGGGATACTGCCGGCCATGCAGGCCGTGGTTGCCAACGAGCGCTGGTGGCGGACCCTCTTCGCGGAGTGGGTTGCCGGCTAGCGCGCGCGAGGTTCGTACGGCCGATGACCCATCTCCGCGGCAGCGGAGGTGGGTTTTTTTTGGCCCGTCGTCCGGCGGTCATACCTGCAAACCACGGTCGTAACCGCAGGGGTGTATGCGGCGGCGTGCCGGAACGCGCGTCGCGCACGGTCCTGCGCCGTGCTCCCGGCAACGCCGGCCGCACGCGATCGCGGCATGCCGGCAGAACGCCTGAATTGAGCGAAACAGAGAAGACATGCAAGGACCATTCGACATAGCTGCGGATCTGGATACGCCGGTGTCCACGTTCCTGAAGCTGCGCCCGCTCGGTCCGCGCTACCTGCTGGAAAGCGTGGAGGGCGGCCTGCAGCTCGCGCGCTATTCGTTTCTCGGCTTCGGTGAGGCGACGCAACTGCGCCTCGATGGATCGGGCCTGCAGGTCGGCGGTGTTCGTCGTGCGCATCCGGCCGGGCGCGCCGGATTGCTCGCGGCCGTTCGCGAGACGCTCGCCGCCACGCCGCGCCTGCGCCCGGAGATTCCCGGCCTGCCGTTTGCGGGCGGGCTGGTCGGTGTCGCCGGCTACGATGTGGTACGCAACTTCGAGCGGCTGCCGCACCCGCCGCGCGGCGCCGCAGTGCCCGCGGTGCCCGATGCGGTGTACCTGGCAGCCGGTTCGATGCTCGTTTTCGACCATCTCACGCGTCGCATCGCATTGCTGCACGCAGGCGATGAGCGTGAGCGGCAGGCGCTGCGTCGTGAGGTCCTGCGCCTGTTGCGCGGCGCGGTGCCGCCCGGCAATGGCGCGTCCCGTCACGGGCCGGCGGTGCCAAGCTTTTCGCAGGAGGAGTTCTGCTCCGCGGTGGAGAATGCCAAGCGCTATATCACGCTCGGCGAGGTCTACCAGCTGGTGCTCTCGGTGCGTTTCGCGGGCGAGCATTCGCTCTCGCCGTTCGAGACCTACCGCGCACTGCGCCTGCTCAATCCTTCGCCTTACATGTTCTACCTCGATCTCGGGGACGTGCAGGTGGCCGGTTCCTCGCCGGAAGCGCTGGTGCGCCTGCGTTCCGGCCGGGCGTCGCTCCGGCCGATCGCGGGCACCCGCCCGCGTGGCGCCGACGCCGCGCAGGACCTCGCGCTAGAAGCGAGTCTCAGGGCCGACCAGAAGGAAAACGCGGAGCACGTGATGCTGGTCGACCTGGCGCGCAACGACCTCGGCCGCGTCGCGCAGGCCGGCTCGGTGCACGTGGACCCGTACAAGGCGATCGAGCGCTACAGCCACGTCATGCACATCGTGAGCGGCGTGCAGGGGCAGCTTGCGCCGGGCCGCGACGCGCTCGATCTGTTCGCCGCCGCGTTCCCGGCCGGCACACTGGTTGGGGCACCGAAGGGGCGCGCCATGGAGTTGATCGACGCCATCGAGCCGGTGCGCCGCGGCCTGTATGCAGGGACGGTCGGCTACTTCGGCAACAACGGCGACATGGACCAGGCGATCACCATCCGCACGCTGGTGTTCCGCGACGGCACCTATAGCTACCAGGCCGGCGCTGGCATCGTCGCCGACAGCGTGCCGCAGGCCGAGTACGAGGAAGTGCTGGCCAAGAGCGCGATCCTGCGCCGCGCGCTCGCTATGGCGGAGGACGGGCTGTGACACCGAAGCTGCTCCTCATCGACAACTACGACTCGTTCACCTACAACCTCGTGCAGGCGTTTCTCGTGCTCGGGGCGGAGGTCCATGTCTTTCGCAACGACGAGATCACGGTCGAGCAGGCGCTCGCGCTCGCGCCCAGCCACGTCTGCATCTCGCCAGGCCCCGGCCGACCGGAACATGCCGGCGTGTCGCTCGGCATCATCGCGGCCTTCGAGCGGCGCACGCCGCTGTTCGGGGTCTGCCTCGGACACCAGAGCCTCGTGCATCATTTCGGCGGCCGGATCGTGTCCGCGCCGCGATTGATGCACGGCAAGACGTCGATGGTCAGCCACGACGGCCGCAGCATCTTCCGGGGGCTGCCGAATCCCTTCGAGGCCGGCCGCTACCACTCGCTCACCGCGGAAGACCAGTCCATGCCTGCGGTGCTCGAGGTGAGCGCGCGTTCCGAGCAGGGGGAGATCATGGGTGTGCGCCATCGTGAGCTGCCGCTCGATGGTGTGCAGTTCCATCCGGAGAGCGTGCTTACCCCGGAGGGCAACCGGTTGATGGAGAACTTCCTGCGGGGCCGCGCATGAGCAATGCGGTCCAGGCGGCGCTCGCGCGCCTGCTCCGCCGGGAGAACCTGTCGCAGGCGGAATCTGCCGCGCTGATGCGTGCGCTCGCCGATGAGTCGCTGCCACCGGCACTCGCCGGTGCGGTGCTGGCCGCCTTGCGCAGCAAGGGCGAGACCGCCGAGGAGCTGCGCGGTTTTGCGAGCGCCATGCGTGACCTGGCCTTCCGGGTGGAATTGCCGGGTGATCTGCCTGCCGCCGATGTCGTGGGCACCGGTGGCGACAGTTCCGGCAGCTTCAATATTTCCACCGGATCGGCGCTGCTCGCGGCGGCCTGTGGCGTACCCGTGGTCAAGCACGGCAACCGCTCCGTTTCCTCGCGCTCGGGCAGTGCCGACGTGCTGGAGGCACTCGGCGTGCCGCTCGCGCGGGACGCCAGCCATGCACTCGAGTGCCTGCGCGAATGCGGCTTCACGTTCCTGTTTGCGCCGACGTTTCATCCCGCGATGAAGGCAATCGCCCCGGTGCGACGCGCGCTCGGGGCGCGCACCGTGTTCAACGTGCTCGGGCCGCTGACCAATCCGGCGGCACCGCCGTTCAGCTGCATCGGCGCCTTCGATCTGCCCACGGCCCGGTTGATGGCCGAGGCGCTTTCCGGGCTGCCGATCGAGCGCGCTTTCGTCGTGCACGGCGAGCCCGGCTGGGACGAAGCCACGCCGGTCGGCCCGTTCACCGTCTTCGATGTGCGGCCGGGCACGGTGCGCCGCGCGCGGCGCAATCCGCTGCACTACGGGCTGTCGGCCTGCAGTCCCGCTGCGCTCGCCGGCGGCGACGTTGCCACCAACGCGCGTGCGCTCGAGATGGTGCTCACCGGCGCCGACCGCGGCGCGCATCGTGATGCGCTGCTGCTTGGCGCGGGCCTGGTGCTCGACCTCACCGGCAGGACTCGCGGCCTGCGTCGCGGCATCGAGGCCGCGGGCCGGGTCATCGACTCGGGCGCTGCCGGCGCATTCCTGGCGCGGCTGCGCGCATTCGCCCGGAGGCCCTCATGACCGGCCGCGGCGACTTCCTGGTGCGCATGGCGCAGGCGAGCCGGCGCAGGCTCGAGGCGGCCATCGCGGTTCGAAGCCGGGAGGATCTTCAGCGGCAGATCGCCGCCATGCCGGCGCCGAATGCCCCGCGCTTTACCGCAGCGTCGTTTCACCTCATCGCCGAGGTCAAACGCCGTTCGCCCTCGGCCGGTGAGCTTGCGGGCGCGACGCTTTCGCCTGCCGGGCAGGCGCGGTGCTACGCGCAGGGCGGCGCCGTGGCGGTGTCGGTGCTGACCGAGCCCGAGGAGTTCGGCGGGGATCTCGCGCATCTGCGCGAAGTAACGGCGGCGTTGCCGGGCCTGCCGGTCATGCGCAAGGACTTTCTCGTCGGCAACTACCAGATCCTGGAAGCGCGCGAGGCCGGGGCCGCAGGCGTACTCCTGATCGCCGCCATGCTCGACCCGGAGCAGTTGCAGGCGATGATCGGCTGCGCGCTCAGCCTCGGCATGTTCGTGCTCGTGGAAGTCTTCGACGGGGCGGACCTCGACCGCTGCCTGCCGGCGGTCGAAACCGCGGCAGCAACCACGGCCGGCCGCGGGCGCGTGTTGCTCGGGGTGAACTGCCGCAGCCTGCGCACGCTCGCAGTGGACTTCAACCGCTTCGCGGCGCTGGCACCACGCCTGCCCGACGGCGTGCCCTGGGTGGCCGAGAGCGGCATCGAGACGCCGCAGCAGGCCGCGGAACTCGCCCGCCTCGGCTACCGTGCAATTCTCGTCGGCACCACGCTCATGCGCGCAGCGGACCCCGCGCTGGCGGCGCAGGCGCTGCTGGCGGCGGGCCGCGCGAACGTCCCGCCACCGTGACCGGCGCCCTTTCCGGCTTGCGGTTGATGCCGCCCATGGCGACCGGTCCCGGCGGTTTGCAGGGGCGCAGTCGGCGCCATGCAGGAGCGGCGTGAGCCGCGGCTCCCGGGTGCGCACCTTCATCAAGATCTGCGGCCTGACCACGGCGGAAGCGGTTCGCGCGGCGGTCGCGGCCGGCGCCGACGCGGTCGGTTTCGTGTTTGCCGCCTCGCCGCGGCGGGGGACCCCGGAGGATGCGGCGGTGCTTGGCGCGCTGGTGCCGGCGGGCATCCTGCGCGTGGCGGTGATGCGCCATCCATTGCCGGAGGAATGGCAGGAGGTGGCGGCGGTCGCGCGACCCGACTGGTTGCAGACGGATGCGCGCGATTTCACGGCCCTGCAAATGCCCGCGGGTGTCGGGTCGCTGCCGGTGTATCGTGACGTTCCCGGTCTGGACAGCGCGGCACTCGAACGCGAAGATCGCGCTCTTTTCGAGGCGGCGGCGAGCGGTTCCGGCCAGATGCCCGACTGGGACCGCGCTCGCGCGCTCGCGCGCCGCACCCGCCTCGTGCTTGCGGGCGGCCTGGACCCGGGTAATGTGGGCGAGGTCATGCGGCGTGTGCGCCCCTGGGGCGTCGACGTCAGCAGCGGCGTGGAATCAGGTCGCGGGGTCAAGGATCCGGCGAAGATCGAGGCGTTCATCGCGGCGGTGCGCCGCGTGGAACGGGAATTGAACGGTGCAGATCAGTAAAGAAGAATCCGCGGGCCTGCTCGCGCGCCTGCTCAGGGGCGAATTGCCCGATTCCCACGGCCGTTTTGGTCCCTTCGGCGGGCGTTACGCGCCGGAGACCCTGGTGCCTGCGCTCGAGCGTCTCGGCGTGGGCGCGCACCGGTTCCTGCGCGACGCGCAGTTCGCCGCCGACCTGGGCCGGGAGTTGCGTGACTGGGTCGGGCGGCCGACGCCACTCACGCCGGCGCCTCGTCTCGGCCGCAGCTGGGGCGCGGAGGTGTACCTCAAGCGCGAGGACCTCGCGCACACCGGGGCGCACAAGATCAACAATGCACTCGGCCAGGCATTGCTCGCGCGACGCCTCGGGGCGCGGCGCGTGATCGCCGAGACCGGCGCGGGCCAGCACGGGGTGGCGACCGCGGCGGCCTGTGCGCGGGTGGGCATTCCCTGCGTGGTGTACATGGGCGCGGTGGACGTACGCCGGCAGGCGCCGAACGTCGACCGCATGCACCAGCTCGGCGCGATGGTCGTGGCGGTGGAAAGCGGCGACCATACCCTGCGCGCGGCCATCGACGAGGCGTTCCGCGACTGGGTCTCCGACCCGGAGGGCAGCTACTACCTGCTCGGCTCGGCGGTGGGCCCGCATCCCTATCCCTGGCTGGTGCGCGAACTGCAGTCGGTGATCGGGCGCGAGGCGCGCGAGCAGTTCCTGCAGATGACCGGGGGGTTGCCCGACGCCGCGTTCGCCTGCGTGGGCGGCGGCTCCAACTCGATCGGGCTGTTCCATCCGTTTCTCGGAGACGCCACGGTTGCCTTGATCGGCGTCGAGGCGGGCGGCCGCGGCAGCGGGCTCGGCGAGCACTCGGCCACGCTCGGCCGCGGCACGCCGGGGGTGTTGCACGGCAGTTTCTCGCTGCTGCTGCAGGACGCCGAGGGCCAGGTCCAGGAGACGCACTCGATCTCCGCCGGTCTCGATTACCCGGGCGTCGGCCCGGAGCACTCGTTGCTGCAGGCGATCGGGCGCGTGCGCTACGTGCCGGCAACGGACGATGAGGCGCTCGAAGCATTGCACGAGTGTTGCGCCACCGAAGGCATCCTGCCCGCACTGGAGTCCGCCCACGCGTTCGCCGGCGCGCGGCGCTGGGCGCGGGAGAACCCCGGCAAGCGCATCCTGATCGGGCTTTCCGGTCGCGGCGACAAGGACATGCCGACCCTGTCCAGGGTGTTTCCCGGCGACAGCGCACCGGCCAACCACCACTGAGCGACGTCATGGCCCGCATCGTTCCCCACGACCGTATCACCGCTGCCATCCGCCACGGCGCCAGGGAGCATGGCGTGGCGCTGGTGCCGTACATCACCGCGGGTTATCCGGACCGCGCGAAGTTCATCAACACCCTGCGGGCAATCGCGGAGGTGGCCGACGTGGTCGAAGTCGGCGTGCCGTTCAGTGACCCGATGGCCGATGGTGTCACCATCCAGCGCGCCAGCCACGCCGCGATCGCCGCCGGGGTCTCGTTGCGCTGGATCCTCGCCGAACTGCGCAAGGCCGGCGAACTGCCGGCGCCGGTGGTGCTGATGAGCTACCTGAACCCGCTGCTCGCCGTCGGCTACGAGCAACTGGCCAGCGCTGCGGTCGAGTCACATGTCGGCGGCTTCATCGTGCCCGACCTGCCGCTGGAGGAAAGCCGGGACCTCGCCGAGCGCCTCGAGGCACGCGGGGTCGCGCTCATTCACCTGGTCACGCCGGCGACGCCGGAGGAACGCGTGCAGCGACTGTGCGCCGCGAGCCGGGGGTTTGTTTATGCCGTGACCGTCAAGGGCATCACCGGTGGCGCCCGCAGCCTGCCGGCCGACGTGACCGGCTACCTCGACCGGGTCCGCGGGGTCTCGGCGCTGCCGGTCTGCGCGGGCTTCGGTGTGCGCACCGCCGAACAGGTGCGCGGGCTGAGCGGGCACGCGGACGGGGTGGTGGTCGGCTCCGCCCTGGTGGAAGAACTCGAGGCGGGCAACGATCCGGTGAAGTTCCTGCGCGCCCTGCGCAGCGCGCGGCACTGACTGCTCCGCCGCCGGTCTTCTGTCCCGGGCCGCTGCTACAGCGGCCGCGGCCGGCCCGCCCAGAGCGTGACGATTCCTGCGGCACCGAGTAACCAGCCTGCCCAGTCCGGCTGCGCGTGCAGCCCGATGAAGAGCACGCCGGCGAGGAGCAGTGCGGAGCCCGCACCGAGCGCGTAGCGTTCGGCGTGCCGCCTGCGCGCCGGCAGCGCCTCCGGACCGTGGTTGAAGCTGCTCCCGCGATGATGATCCGCGTGCTGCCCCCGGGCTGGCTCGAGCCCGGCTCCAGACTCCCGCTCGACGAACCGGCGCAGCGCCGTCGGCAGTCGCTCGAGGGTATAGCGCAGGTCGGGCAATTCCCGGCGCAGGCGCCGCAGGGTCGCCCGCGGCCCGGACTGTTCGCGCAGCCAGGCGCGCAGCACCGGCAGCCCGGTTTCCCACAGGTCGAGCTCCGGGTAGAGCATCCGCCCGAGACCTTCGATCTGCACGAGCGTTTTCTGCAGCAGCATGAGCTGCGGCTGCACCTCCATGTCGAACTGCCGCGCGGTCTGGAACAGCCGCAGCAGCACGGTGCCGAAGGAGATGTCCTTCAGCGGTTTTGCGAACACCGGCTCGCATACCGAGCGGATCGCGGACTCGAACTCGTCCACCCGGGTGCCTTCCGGCACCCAGCGGGAATCCACGTGCAACTGCGCGACGCGGTGATAGTCGCGCTCGAAGAAGGCGAGGAAGTTCTCGGCCAGGTATCGCCGGTCGCTGTCGGTGAGCGTGCCGACGATCCCGAAGTCCACGGCGCAGTACTGCGGGTGCTCGGGGTCGCTCGCGTCCACGAAGATGTTGCCCGGGTGCATGTCGGCGTGGAAAAAATTGTCGCGGAACACCTGCGTGAAGAAGATGGCGACGCCATTCGCGGCGAGCCGCGGGATATTCACCCGCGCCGCGCGCAGTGCGGCCATGTCGTCGATCGGGATGCCATGGATGCGCTCGAGCACCATGACGTTCGGCCGGCAGTAGTCCCAGTACACCTCCGGGACGTAGATCTTCGGGTCATCGGTGAAATTGCGCCTCAACTGCGTGGCATTGGCGGCTTCGCGGAGCAGGTCGAGCTCGTTCAGGATGGTCTTCTCGTACTCGGCCACCAGTTCCACGGGCCGCAGCCGCCAGCTTTCCTTCCAGAAGCGTCCGGCGAGCCGCGCGAGCGCATAGAGGACTTCGAGGTCGCGCTCCACCTGCTCGCGTACTCGCGGGCGGAGGATCTTGACGACCACCTCTTCACCGGTCATCAGCCGTGCTGCATGCACCTGCGCGATGGATGCTGCAGCCAGCGCCTGCTCGTCGAACTGCGCGAAGACCGTGGAAGCCGGGCGGCGATAGGCACGCTCGATCTCGGCCAGTGCCTGCTCCGGCGCAAAGGGCGGCACCTCGTCCTGCAGCCTGGCCAGTTCCACGCCGATGTCCGGTGCGAGCAGGTCCTGGCGCGTGGACACCGACTGACCGAACTTCACGTAGATCGGGCCGAGATCCTGCAGCGCCTCGCGGATGCGCACGCCGCGGGGCCTGGCGTGATCGCGCCCGAGCCAGTGCAATGGCCACAGGTACAGCAGGAACCGGAACGGGCGGAATAGATGTGTCTGGACGATCAGGTCATCGAGCCCGTGCCTGAAGAGCACGCGCTGGATGGCGAGGAGGCGCAGGATCAGGCGGATTCTTGGCATGAATCGGGGACAGCGACCTCAATGGTCGAGCGCGGCGCGGTGCTGGTAGTTCCCGTGCATGGCAAGTGCGGTCACGGTGCCCGGGTTTGCAGCTGCCGGATGCGCGCCTCGGCGCGTTCGACGTCGTTCACGAATTCGTCCACGCCACGCCCGAACTCCCGCATCTCGTCGCCGCCGGGCACCATCCTCGCGTCTTCCCGCAGGTAGCGGCCGATGCCGCGGGCCACGTCATCGCCGACTTCCTCGCCCCAGTCGGTCACGGCGCGCGCCGCTGCGCCGATGTCCTGCGCCAGCGGTGCGCCGACCAGCCGCGAGAATTCGTGCTCGAGGTCCGGCGCGGCCTGCCGCAGCAGTTCCTCGAACTGGCCGGCGATCTCCGCGTCGCCCGAAATGTGCACGGAGCCGTCGCGGATTGCAGCCTGCGGATCCCGGCCGAGCAGGCGGCCGAGCGCGAGCGGGGGGCCGCGAATGACGGCATCCGGAGCTGCGCCATCCGGCAGGCAGACGCCGATGCGCCCGCCGCGGACCGCAAGTCGCAGGTCGAACGGCGTGGCGTCGATCGTGAGCGCGAGCGTGCGACCTTCGAGCTGCGCCGCCAGCGCCGCGGCGCCGGTGGATTGCGCGATGCCGCGGTTGAGGAGCGCCTCGAAGGGACGGAAGAGGAACCCGGCCAGCATGCGCGATGCCCTCAGTAGCGAAAACCGGAGTGCAGGGCGACGATGCCGCCGCTCAGATTGAAATAGTTCACGTCCTCGAGGCCCGCCTCCGTCATCATCGTGGCGAGCGTTGCCTGGTCGGGGTGCATGCGGATCGACTCGGCGAGGTAGCGGTAGCTCGCTTCGTCCCGCGCGACCAGGCCGCCGAGCAGCGGCAGCACGCGGAAGGAGTAGGCGTCGTACAGCGGCGCGAGCGCCGGCAGCACCGGCTTCGCGAATTCCAGCACCAGCAGCCGCCCGCCCGGGCGCAGGACGCGCGCCATGGACTTCAGTGCAGCCAGCTTGTCGGTGACGTTGCGCAGCCCGAACCCGATGGTGACGCAATGAAAGCTCGCGGTGCGAAACGGCAGCCTCTCGGCATCGGCCTGGACGTAGTTGATGTTGCCGGCGATGCCGCGGTCGGTCAGGCGGTCGCGGCCACGCGCGAGCATGGCTGCATTGATGTCGGTGAGGCACACCTGGCCTTCGCGGCCGACCTGCGCGTGCAGTCCCGCAGCGAGGTCCCCGGTGCCGCCGGCGACATCGAGCACGCTCTGGCCGCGCGCGAGGCCCGTGCGCAGCAGCGCGAAGCGTTTCCACAGCCGGTGCAGCCCGCCGGACATGAGATCGTTCATCAGGTCGTAACGGCCGGCGACCGAGTCGAACACGTCGCGCACGCGCGCCGCCTTCTCCGTGGTGGCCACGGTCTCGAAGCCGAAATGTGTGGTATCTGCCATGCGCGCAGTCTACCAGTCGCTCAGAGGATGTAGCGGCTCAGGTCCTCGTTCCTGAGCAGGGCGCCGAGCTGCTGGTCGACGTAGGTTTCATCCACGGTGAGCTGCTGCCCGCCGCGATCGGCAGCCTCGAAGGAGATCAGGTCGAGCAGCCGCTCCATGACGGTGTGCAGGCGCCGCGCGCCGATGTTCTCCATCTGCTGATTGGCGTGATGCGCAATCTCGGCGAGCCGGCGCACGCCGGAGGGTTCGAATGCGAGCGTCACGCCCTCGGTGGCGAGCAGTGCCGTGTACTGTTCGCAGAGCGAGGCGTCGGGCTCGGTCAGGATGCGGACGAAATCCGCGGCGGTGAGGCTCGCCAGCTCCACCCGGATCGGAAAGCGGCCCTGCAACTCCGGTATCAGGTCGGAGGGTTTTGAGGCGTGGAAAGCGCCCGAGGCGATGAACAGCACGTGATCGGTCTTCACCATGCCGTACTTGGTGGATACGGTGCAGCCTTCCACCAGCGGCAGCAGGTCACGCTGCACGCCCTCGCGGGAGACGTCTGCCCCGACGGCCTCGCCGCGCTTGGCGACCTTGTCGATCTCGTCGATGAAGACGATGCCGTTCTGCTCGACGTTGGCGAGTGCGGCGAGCTTTATTTCCTCGTCGTTCACCAGCCGCGCGGCCTCCTCGTCGAGGAGCATCTTCAGCGCATCACGCACCTTCAGCCGGCGGGACTTCTTCCGCTGCATGCCGAGATTCTGGAACAGGCCCTGCAACTGGCTCGTCATTTCCTCCATGCCGGGCGGCGCCATGATCTCCACGCCGCCCGGCATGGCGCGCACCTCGATCTCGATTTCCCTGTCGTCGAGGGCTCCTTCGCGGAGCATCTTGCGAAACTTCTGCCGCGTGTCGGAATCGCCCTGCGGCTTTTGTTCGCCGGCGGCGAAGCCGAACGAGCCCGCCGGCGCAGCCGGCAGGAGGGCGTCGAGCACGCGGTCCTCGGCGGCGTCCTCGGCGCGATGGCGCACGCGGGCAGTCTCGGTCTCGCGGACGAGCTTGACGGCCACATCGGTGAGGTCGCGGATGATCGAGTCGACGTCGCGACCGACATAACCGACCTCGGTGAACTTGGTCGCCTCGACCTTGATGAACGGCGCGTTGGCGAGCCGGGCGAGGCGGCGTGCGATCTCGGTCTTGCCGACGCCGGTCGGGCCGATCATGAGGATGTTCTTGGGCGTGATCTCGTTGCGCAGCGAGGGGGCGACCTGCTGGCGCCGCCAGCGGTTGCGCAGCGCAATCGCCACCGCGCGCTTGGCCTGGTCCTGGCCGATGATGTGCTTGTCCAGTTCCTGGACGATCTCGCGCGGGGTCATGCTCGACATGCGGTGTGCCCGTTTCCTGTCGCTACTGCGCCGGCAGCGTCTCGACGACGATCGACTGATTGGTGTAGATGCAGATGCGCCCGGCGATCGCGAGCGCCTTGCGCACGATTTCGGCGGCGGGCAGCTCCGTGTTATCGAGGAGCGCCCGCGCGGCGGCCTGCGCATACGGGCCGCCGGAACCGATGGCCATCAGGTCGTCCTCGGGTTCGATCACGTCGCCGTTGCCGGATATCACCAGTGATTTCTGCGTGTCGGCCACGCAGAGCAGGGCCTCCAGCCGGCGCAGGCGCCGATCGGTGCGCCAGTCCTTGGCGAGTTCGATGGCAGCGCGCGTGAGGTTGCCGTACTGGGTGAGCTTCGCTTCGAAGAGTTCGAACAGCGTGAAGGCGTCGGCCGTGCCGCCGGCGAACCCGGCAATTACCTTGCCCTCGGCGAGACGGCGCACCTTGCGGGCATTGGCCTTCATGATCGTGTTGCCCATCGTCACCTGGCCGTCGCCGCCGATGGCGACGACGCCGCTTCTGCGCACCGAGATGACGGTGGTGCCTTCGAATTGCTGCATGGTCATGGAGGGCAGGCCGCAAATTTCGGGCGCTCAGTCTACCGTCTCGCCGCCGCAGGCACATGAGGACATTCCGGGTCCCGCAGGGTTTCTCTGTCTTCTTCTGTTCATCGCAGATTGGCAAGGACGCGGCGGAGTTCGTGTGTCGAACCTGTGCGGGGGCGGCTGTCGGTGACGCCGCTCCGGGACGCGCAGCGCAGGCGCGGGCTACGGATCCGGACGGCCTGCGCCGGGACGCTCGCTACGCACGTCCTGTGCTGCGCTCGCTCGGGTTCGGCTGCGGCTGCGCTCCTGCT
>JAJTYX010000015.1:0-12115 GCA_021462865.1 Gammaproteobacteria bacterium
CCGGACGGCCTGTAACGGGCGTGTGAGGCCGGCGTAGCAGGAGCGCAGCCGCAGCCGAACCCGAGCGAGCGCAGCACAGGACGTGCGGAGCGAGCGTCCCGGTGCAGGCCGTCCGGCCCCGAAGCCCGCGCCTGCGCTGTGCGTCCCGGCGCAGCGTCCCCGCCAGCGGAACACGCGCGGGATCAACGCATCGACTCCGAAGCGACGGCGCCCCGTCCCCGCAGATCGGCGAAGAATAAAGAAACGGCCCGCCGGCAGCGCCGCTCCGGAGCGGAGCGACCTGCGGGCGGGCTCTGTGGTTCACGGGTGGCGGGCGATCACGGAGCCGCCGTCGAGCGGCTCCGGGACCAGTGCCGGACTACGCCTTGCGGCGGCGCGCGTAGCGCGCAGCGGCCAGCACTGCGGGGCCGAGCAGCCAGCCGGCGGCCGGCAGCGGGATGTCCGCATCCAGAGTCCAGGTGTAACCGGCATTGAATCCGCCGAGAGTGGCGCAGCCGTTCGCGTTACCCGGAGCCGCCGGATTGCAGGTGGCGTTGCTCAAGGTCAGCGTCGTGCCGACCCAGCTCAGCGTGCTGAAATTGTCGTAGGCGAGCAGGCTCTGCTGCGGGCCGATATCCATGTCATCGCCGCCGATGGTCTTGCCGAAGTCCGTGCCCGGGCCCCAGGTGGTGGTGGATTCGTTCAGGTAGTTGGCGCCGAAGCTGTAGTTGCCGCAGAGGCTCGCGCCCACGGTTCCGCCGAAATTGCCTTCGGTGCAGGCAAAGGTCGCAGCCGAGGCTGCGGCGCCGTCGCCGATCGCGAGGCCGGTGATGGAGTGCCGGAACAGCGTCGTCGTCGGCGCGATGGTGAAACGCACGTTGAACGTGCCGCCGGTTTGCAGCAGCCGATCTGCATCGACGTCGTAGCTCCACGCCGCCGAGGACGAGGTGATGTTGCCTGCCGACGAGCCGGCGCCGGCATAGCTGGTCACACTCTTCAGTGTGGCAATGACGCTCGCGGCATCAGCACTGGCCGCCGAACCGAGTGTGGCAGCGATCGCCACTGCCAGGGCATTACGTGTCTTGTTCATGAATTCAATCCCCCAGAGATCCCGTACCGGTCATTTTTATGAGGCAGGCCATTGGGCGCAGCTACCCGGCAGCCCGTCCCGATCTTCCCGGATTCTCCGGGGAGCGCGGCCCGCCACCGAACGCCACAGGCTCCAAGCCACAGTGCCTGTTCCTTCTTTGATCGACTATACCTGCGACGACCGGCCCGGCAAGAGCCGCATTGACATAACCTCCCCGGACCCCGCGCCATAACAGGCGTTTAGAGGCGACGACTTGCTTGCTTGTCCGAGTGGCGGTCAGGCAAAGGGCTGCACGATGTTCACCGGGGCAGTGGTCGCCCCGGCTGCGCCGTGATGCGCGTGACCCACCGGCGTGACCGGCATCGCTCCCGCGGGATGCCGCCGGTGCAGCGTCCGGCGGCAGCGGGAGCGCGCTCCCGCTGCCGCCGTTCGATCAACTCCGTCGTCGGCGCCGGATGAGGGCCGAACCACCGAGCAACGACAGGATCAGCCAGTCGGCGGAACTGCCGCCGTCGTTCTCGCGCAGTCCCGTGCCGCTCGTCACGTTGATGCTCACGGTCGCCGTGTCCTGGCTGGCGTTCACATCGGTGAGCGACACTACGCAACTGTCGCTGCCGGTGTAGCCGGCGTTCGGCGTGTACGTCACCGTGCCGGCCCCGTCCACGGCGCAACTGCCGTTGGTCGCGTCCGTGACCAGCCCGAAGCTGTGCTGGGCCAGCGTGCCGTCGCCGAGCGTGAACGACAGGTCGACCGCTACGGCCGTATCGCGCCGCGTCTCCGTGGATGCGTCGTTGAGAACCGGCAGCAGGTCGACGACCTCGACGCTGACCGTGGCCTGCGCCGTGTCGCCATCGCCGTCGGTGACCGAGGCCACGCAACTGTCGTTGCCGGTGAAGCCCGCATCCGGCGTGTACGTCACCGTGCCGGCGCCGTCCACGGCACAACTGCCACTGGTCGCGCCGGTGGCGATGTCAAACGTATGCTGCGCGGGGCTGCCGTTGCCGGGGTTCAGTACCAGGTTGACCGCCACCGGCGTATCCAGGTTGGTCTCGGCGGAGGCGGGATTCAGGCTTGGGCTGGCATCGGCGATCGTGACGTTCACCGTCACCGGGCCGCTGGTCTCCGCCGGCCCCGCGCCATCAGGATCGGAAATGCTGTAGGTAAAGCTGTCAGTGCCCGTGAAGAACGTGTCGTCCGTCACCGTATAGGTGATGGTATTGCCCGCGATCGTGGCGTTGCCCCGGCCGCCGTTGGTGGGTGTAGCCGCACCGCTGTCGCCGAGACTGCCACCCTCACCCGGCGCCGTGAAGCTGCCGGTCAGCCCGTCCGGTGCCACACCCACCGTGCTGATCGCGACATCGCCACCGACCGCGTTCGGCACTATGTTGTCGATGGTCATGGTCACGGTCGCCGTTTCGCCGTTCGCGGTATAGGTGAAGGTATCGGTGATCGGCCCGGCAAGACCGGCCGCCAGGTTCGGCGTGTAGGTGACCGTGACGCCGGCCCCAGGCCCTCCGGAGCCCGCAACGACAATAGTGCTGTTGGCCTGCACATTGGTACCCGCGGCATCGGCGGTAATCGTGACCGGGTCGCTGATGTTCAGGTCATTTGCCAGCACCGGCACGATCCTCGCGACGTTGCGCGTGGTGCTGTCGGCATCGTCGACGGCGGTTGGCGTCGATTGCGTCGCGTTCAACGTCCAGGTGTAGCCGGTATTGAAGCCACCCACGCCGGCGCAACTGTTGGCACCACCCGGGGCCACCGGGTTACAGCTGGCGTTGCTCAAGGTCAGTGTCGTGCCGACCCAGCTCAACTCCGTGAAATTGTCGTAGGCGGCGAGGCTTTGTTGCGCTCCGATCGCCATGTCATCGCCACCGATGGTCCTGGCAAAGGCTGTGCCGGGGCCCCAGGTCGCGGTGGAGTCGTTCACGAAGTTGGCGCCGAAGGTGTAGTTGCCGCAGAGGCTCGCGCCGACGTTGCCGCCGAAGTTGCCTTCGGTGCAGGCGTAGGTCGAGGCCGCGGCCGCAGCGCCATTACCGAGCACGAGGCCGGTGATCGAGTGACGGAACAGCGTCGTCGTCGGCGCAGTGGTGAAGCGCACGTTGAACGTGCCGCCGGTCTGGGTCAGCAGATTGGTCACGTCGTCGTACTCGAAGGTCGCGGTCGACGACGTGATATTGCCGGCTGAGGAGCCGTTGCCGCTGTAGCTGGTGACGCCCGTGAGCGTCGCGACGGCGGTCGCTCCCTGCGTCACGCTGGCCGTCCCCAGTGTCGCTGCGATGGCTGCCGCCAATGCGCTGACCTGTCTGTTCATTGCAATCCTCCCAGGATGTCGGGTCTCAAAAAAAATCAACCGATGAGCGCAAGCCGGTTCACCGGCCTGGCGGATCACGGTGCGAAACTTCCCCTCCGCGGTTCCTGCGCGAGCAGCTCGCGAACACACGCTCCGCCCGGTGAGCCGCTGCGAGCGACTTCGAAAACTCCCCTGCCCGTTGCGCGCAGGACCACCAACGCCGCACAACAAAATCCGCGACGCCAAGTTACTCCGTCGGGCTCCGCGCT
Organism: Gammaproteobacteria bacterium; assembly: GCA_021462865.1. Taxonomy (GTDB): domain Bacteria; phylum Pseudomonadota; class Gammaproteobacteria; order Steroidobacterales; genus QUBU01. The sequence continues at coordinate 3,632 of JAJTYX010000015.1, forward strand.
GGCAAGCGGTTACGCTGCGTAGCGGACCGCAGCGCGGTCGGCGCGACAGGTCGCCGGGACGGCGCCGCTCAGCCGGTCACGAACGCGGCGACCGCCTCGGCCCATGCCTCCGGCTGCTCGTCGATGCAGTCGATGGTGCCACCCGCGAGTTCCACGTAGGCGAACTGCGGGTACAGCTCGCGCGCCTTCTGCGAATAGCCGTAGATCGCATCCCCCGTGTTGGCGAGGATCAGCGTCGGCTGCGTGAGCTGCGCCATGGCCTGCTCGTGGGCGTAGGTCATTACCGCGTCGTGCGCGTACCAGACCGTGCGCCCCGCCAGCAACCCGTGGACGAAGTTGGCGTGGAAGGCTTCGAGGTCCGTCCATTCGCGCTGCGCGCCGTGGCGAAACTGCCAGAGCTCGGCGATGTGGCTGCCGTCCCAGCGCAGATTCCAGTTTTTCTCGCGCGACAGAACCTGCCGCCACTGAGCGCGCTCGGCATCGCTCATCGGCAGCGGACCGTGCAGCACCACGCGGGTCACGCGGCGGGGAAACTGCAGCGCCGCCTCGGTGACGATCACGGCACCGGTGTGGTGGCCGACGACGGCGGCGGCTTCCACGTGCAGGGCGTCGAGCACGGCCGGCACGAGGTGCGCATACGCGGCGACGGTCGGCGGCTGATCCGGCACATCGGAGCCGCCGAAGCCGGGGATGTCCACCGCGATCGCCTGCAGGCCGCGGCGGGCGAGCGGCGCGAGGACGCGCGCGAACTGCACGCTGTCGGTCGGCGACTGGTGCACCAGCACCACCGGCACCCCGTCGCCGCAGCGGGTGTAATGAATCTGGCCCCAGCGGCCCTCCGCATAGCCTTTCCTCGGTTTCATCAGGATCTTCCGTCCGCAAAAAAGTCGGAGGACAGTGTACCGATTGGCACTCTGCCTACGTCAGCGCAGCCGCGATAAGCCGATCTTGCGGTGCACAAGAAAGTCGGTAGCATGGCGGCCTTCGTTCAGCCACGCGATCAGCACGAGGACCGCTCATGGAACTGCAGGGCAAGACCATCGTCATCACCGGCGCGGCCCGCGGCCTCGGCGCCGCCATGGCGAAGCGCCTGGCTGCACACCGGCCGCAACTCGCGCTGGTGGATCTCGCCGAAGACAGCCTCGCGGAAACCGCGGGCGCCTGCCGCAAACTCGGCGCCGAGGCGAAGACCTACGGTGCGAACGTGGCCAAAGAAGCCGACGTCGTGGCCCTGTTCGAGCGCATCGCGCGCGACTGCGGCGGCATCGACGCGCTCGTCAACAATGCGGGCATCACCCGCGACGCCCTGCTGGTCAAGTTCAAGGACGGGCAGTTCGCCGGGAAGATGAGCGTGGCCGACTGGCAGGCGGTGATCGACGTCAACCTCACCGGCGTGTTTCTCTGCGGTCGCGAGGCCGCGCAACGCATGATCGAGGGCGCTCGCAAGGGCTGCATCGTCAACATCTCGAGCATTTCGCGCGCCGGCAACCTGGGCCAGACGAATTACTCCGCCGCCAAAGCCGGCGTCGCGGCCATGGCCGTCACCTGGGCGAAGGAACTGGCGCGCTACGGCATCCGCGCCGCAGCCGTGGCGCCGGGCTTCATCAATACCGAGATGGTCGCCGCCATGAAACCGGAGGCACGCGAGAAGCTGGTGTCGGGCATCCCGCTCCGGCGCATGGGCGAACCGGACGAGATCGCCCACACGGTGGAGTTCATCCTGCTGAACGACTACGTTTCGGGACGCGTGTTCGAGATCGACGGCGCGCTGCGACTGTAGGCCGCGCTGCACCATCCGCCGGAGTGAACGCTGATCAGCGCTGGTCGAACCGGCCGGTCCAGCTGGCGTCGAAGATGCCCGTGTCGTAGGGATTGACGCCGTCTTTGCGGGTAACAGCCTGCGGCGGAGCCGTCTTGTTCAGACCCCACGGGTCTTCGGGGGAATCCCCTTCCTGCAGTTCCCAGGTGTAGGTGTCGAACGGATCCGCCTTGGCGGGCGGTGATGCAGATTTGCCCTGAGCCGAGGCTCGACGCCCACGGCCGGTTTCCGACTCGGTGTTCAACTCCCAGGTGTAGGTGCTCGACGGATCGACCTGCGGGGCGGAATCCTCCAGCACCCGCACCCACTGCCGGGCATAGGCATCCCCGCCCTTGCGCGGCGGGCGGACCTGGCCCGGACTGCCGGAGTCCGCGCCCGAATCGGCGCCGGGCAGGCGCTCAGCGAGGCCCTTCAGCCATTCCACCCAGCTCATGGGGTGATTCCACCTGACATAAATATAAGGTGCGCGAACGTTACCGCGCAGCGCGGCCGGGCGATGTGACCGCCTTCACGCTTGCGGATTCGCGCCCGCCGGACCGCGACGGACGCCGCAGGACAGGCGACCACCGCGACCGCCAGTGACGGACGCCGGCCGGCAGGCCCGCGATACACAGCCCGGAGCCGGGTCGGGACTGAAGTCCCTGCCGGTGCGCAGGCGGCATCAATGAGGTCGCCAACTGCCATCGCGCACCGACCTTCAGTGTCTCGGGATTTGAACCGCAACACCTTCCGGCGTATCGAAGGCGCTGCCTGGCCGGTACCGGGTCGGGACTGAACTCCCTCTGCTGCAGGGTTTCGTTCCTGCTGGCGTGTATGCTCCGGTTCCTGCGCTCCGTCCGCCCACGGCTGACGCCCGCTCGCAACGTCTGGAGAAAAGCACCACCCCCATGAAACTGACGATCAGAGAGGAAGCGCCGGCCGACATACCCGTGATCGAGACGGTCACGATCGCGGCATTTCTTGATGCCCCCCACACCAGCCACACCGAGCAGTACATCGTCAGCGCACTGCGCCGCGCGGCTGCCCTGACCGTCTCGCTGGTGGCTGAACTGGACGGTGTCGTGGTCGGACACGTCGCCCTGTCCCCGGTCGTGATTTCGGACGGCTCTGCGGGGTGGTACGGCCTCGGCCCGATCTCGGTGTTACCCGCACACCAGCGCTGCGGCGTCGGCTCTGCCTTGATGTACGCGGCCATCGAGGCGCTGCAGCGCAAGGGCGCCCAAGGCTGCGTATTGCTGGGTGACCCTCGCTATTACGCGCGGTTCGGTTTCCGCAACGACCCGTCACTCACGCTCGCTGACGTGCCGCCGGAGTATTTCCAGGCGCTTTTCCTCGGAACGAATCGGCCGCAGGGGCAAGTCAGCTACCACGCGTCGTTTGAGGCCACGAGCTGAGAGACGATGCCACGCGCAACGGCCGGGCCACCCCATCACGCACACCCACCGGACGGAATGAGGGCAAATCCGCCAGCAGGCCGGCGAAGAACCAAAAAAAAAACCAACCGGGAGCGGTTGGTTTTCAGGCAAATGGTGGAGCGGAAGGGGATCGAACCCTCGACCTTCGCATTGCGAACGCGACGCTCTCCCAGCTGAGCTACCGCCCCATGCGCTGCCTCGATCGGCGGCGGCAGTTTAGCCGGGCCGCGCGGGCAAACCAAGCCGGCCGCTCACTCCTCCGGCGCAATGATGACCGCGAGGCCTTCGATCGCCGGCGACACCCGCACCTGGCAGGCCAGGCGCGACTCGCCCGGGCGATAGTTCTCCGACCCTTCCAGCAACTCCATTTCGTCGTCCTTGGGGGCCGGCAGCTTCTTCGCCCAATCGGGCGCGATGAAGACGTGACAGGTCGAGCACGAGCACATCCCGCCGCACAAGGCTTCCATGCCGTCTGCGACGTCGCGCAGCGGCTCCATCAGGGTCAGGCCGTCTTTCGCCTCGATGTCGAGCTCGTGGCCCTCGCGATCCGTCACGTGAATCTTCGCCATACCTCACCTGAGCGCAGGGTGGTGAAAAAGGGCGCGCAATATAGCACGGCAGCCACGGGCAGGAGCATGCGCATTGACCGCAATCGCCTCCCCGGCCGGCGGCCGGGGCGCCGCCGCATCGAATCAGGCCGTGCCCGCGTTCAGGTCGTGCGGCGAGGCGTAGTAATCGCTGTCTTCGGCGAGCTGGCGCGCCTCCTCGATCAGCGTGCGCACGCGCCTCTCGGCCGTGCTCACCATGGCGCAGGATTCGCAGAACGGGTCGTCGCAGGGCTGCCTGGAAAACAGCCAGAACTGCACCGCACCGGCGAGCAACCCCGAGGCGACTTTCCAGGTATCGGCGCCATTGTCCTGGTCGAGCATCCGGTTACCGAGCTCGATCACCCGCTCCGCCGCCTGGTCGAAGGGAGTTTTCGCTGGGTCTGTGGTGGTCATGGAAGCAACCTCGCGCGGGCGATGGCATCGCGACTGCCCAAGGGAGCATCGTAACCGATCGGGCGCGTGCGGCGCCCGCACGGCTGCCGCAGGAGACTCAGAACCTGGCAGTGAGCCCGGCGAACACCTCCCACTGCCAGAGTATGTCGCCGCTGGCCCGAAAGGCGCAGGCCGCCCCTTCGGAATCGGAGCGGCAGAAAATGGAGGTGTCGCTGTCGATGACGGAGCCGAGCACGCGGGCCTCCAGCCGGACGCCGATGCGATCCGCCGGAAACAACTGCGCGCCGCCGCCGACGCCGAAGGCGAACACCGTGTCTGAGCTGTACCCCGAATCGTCGGGACTCAGATGCGCCGCACCGATACCGGCTGCAAGGTACGGTCGGTAGCTTGCGCCCTGTCCTGCGCCGACGTAGGTGCCGCCGAGGAGCACGTGACTGATGTCGATGTCGAGCCCGGGGTCCACGCCGGCAGGCGCGTCGTCGAGCCCCACGGACTGGCGGCTGACGTACAGCTCCCACTCGGTATAGTCGTCGCCGCGCACCCGCTCGGCAGGCAGGTTGACGATGAGGCCCACGACGGCGTCATCGTCGAGGCTGACCTCCTCGTTTCCTTCCTCGGCATCGAAACTCCCGCCCATGCGGTAACCGACCAGCGGAGTGATCGCTACGCGGTAGTCGCCCGCCTCGCTCGCCGACAATCCCGGCGGCAGCAAGGCCATCAGTATCAGCGCCACCATGGTTGGAAATCGCATGCGTCACCCCCCCGTTCAGCAGTATCCGTTCGCCGCCGCCGCGACGGGCCCTACGGGCAGACCGCCGTGCGCCGAATGATGTCGACTGCCTCATCGACGTCGTCGACGAGGCTCAGCATCGCGAGCTCATCCGTCCCGATGGTGCCTTCGGGCACCAGCGTATCGAGCAGGAAGGCGCGCAGAGACTGCCAGAACTGCCCGCCCATCGCCACCACCGGGAACCGCTCGAGTTTGCGGGTCTGGATCAGCGTCATCACTTCGAACGCCTCGTCGAGCGTGCCGAACCCGCCCGGCATCACCACGAAAGCGCAGGAGTATTTCACCAGCATGACCTTGCGCACGAAGAAGTGCTCGAACTCGACGAACCGGTCGAGATACTCATTGGGCTTCTGTTCGCGCGGCAGCCGGATGTTGCAGCCGAGACTCAGGCCGCCCGCCTCGCGCGCCCCGCGATTTGCCGCCTCCATGATCCCGGGCCCGCCCCCGGTCATCACCGCGAAGCCGGCGCGCGCAAGCGCGCTGCCGAGGGCACGCGCCGACTCGTAGTACGGGTGGCCGGCGGCAAAACGCGCCGAGCCGAACACGGTCACACACGGCCCCTTGAACTCCAGCGCCTCGAATCCGCGGAGAAACTCCAGGAACAGGCGCACCGCGCTTTCGAGGTCCGCGCCATGATGGCGGCGCCCGGACAGAAAATCCTTCTCGGCATCCGCCACCGCCGCCAGCATCGGGATGCCGGCACTACCGACGTAGCGACCGTTGTCCGTCATGACCAGCTCCGGATCAGGGGCCGCGCCCCGGCGCAGCCGTTCACGCGGCAGCGCCCGCGCGCAGCGGCAGGCACACGGTAACCTGCGTGCCGCAGCCGAGTTCGCTCTGGATGGCGAGCGAGCCACCATGCGCCTCGGCAATGCGCCGGCACAGATACAGGCCGAGCCCGAGGCCGCCGGTGACACGGCTGCGGGCCGGGTCGGCGCGATAGAACGGCTCGGTGACACGCGCAAGGTCGTGCGTGGACATGCCGCGCCCGTGGTCGCAGACGCGAATCTCCGCCGATTCGCCTCTCGCGCGGACCGCGATTTCCACCGGCGGCTGGTCGGGCGTCGTGTAGCGCAGCGCGTTCTCCGCCAGATTCTTCACCAGCAGCCGCAACCGGGTTGCGTCGGCCTGGATGGTCAGCGGCTGCGGCGGCAGGTCGATGCTAACGCGCCCTTCGGCACCGGCGACGTCGGCGTCCACCACGGCTGCGACCAGCTCGCCGAGATTCACCGGTGTGAGCTGCAGCTTCGAGTGGCGGGTGTTGAGCCGCTCGCTCTCGAGCAGGTCGGCGATGAGCCGCTCCATCTCGCCGATGTCCTGCATAAGATTCTCGCGCACGCTCGCGTCCTCGAGAAACTCCAGCGCCACCTTGGCGCGGGTCAGCGGTGAGCGCAGTTCGTGGCTGATGGCGAGCAGCAGTTGACGCTTTGCTTCGAGCATCGCGTGCACGTCGTCGGCCATGCGGTTGATGTCGGCGGCAAGTTCACCGAGGTCGTCCCGGCGGGTGACCGGGATGCGGTAATCGAGATCGCCCTGGCCGATGCGCGCCGCGCCTTCCTTGATCCAGCGGATCGGTTTCACCAGCCAGCGCACCGCCATGTAGCAGCCCGTCAGCACGATCACCGAGAGGACGGCGATGATGGGCGTGGCGATCTGCGGCCGCGGCGGCTCGGCGAACTTCGGCGAGGCAAAGATGATCTGGTACGGACCGTCCTGAATCTTGACGAACGCCCGATTCTCGTAACGCGCGAGCTCGAGCAGCTCGATCGTCTTGGTCCAGGGCTGCACCTCGTAGAGCACGCCCGGCACCAGGAAGCGGCTGCGCGAAAAGGGCACCTCGTCGAGCGGCGGGAACCGCTTGTCCGACTCCCAGTGCATGTCCGGACCGACGATCATGATATCCACCGGCACCTTGTCGACGATGGCCCTGGCGCGCTCGACGTTGGGCGGCAGGCCGATGTCGTTCAGCACGTACTCCACGTGCAGCGCCATGTGCGCACCGATCACCTCGCTGAGATAGCCGGTGCCCCACACGAGATCGAAGACGTAGCGCGAAGCGCCCACGTAGACGAGCGAGGTCAGCAGGAATACCCCGAGCACCCGGGCCGAGAGCGAACGGGTGATCCGGTCGATCACGAGGAGCGGGCCTCGGCACCCACGAAGGTGTAGCCCGTTCCCCACACAGTCTTGATGAAGCGCGGCTGGCGCGTGGTGTCCTTGAGCTTCTGGCGGAGCCGGCTCACGAGAATGTCGACGGACCGCGAGAAGAGCTGCGCGTCGATGCCGCGCAGTTCGTTGAGGATTTCGTCGCGGGTGAATGTCCGCCCCGGGTTGCTCGCGAACAGCACCAGCAACTGATACTCCATCGTGGTGAGCTCGAGCGGACTGCCCTCGAGGTCCACCGTGCGCCGCTCCAGGTTGACCTCCAGGTCCTGGAACACCAGCCGGCCGGGCTCTCCGGGCTCCTCGCGACCGACGGTCCGGCGCAGCACGTTCTGCACACGCGCCACCAGTTCGCGCGGCTCGAAGGGCTTGGGCATGTAGTCGTCCGCGCCGAGCTCCAGCCCCACGACCCGATCCGTCACGTCGCCGCGCGCAGTCAGCATGATGATGGGGACCGAACTCTTGCGGCGGATCTCCCGGCACACCGCGAACCCGTCCTGGTCCGGCAGCATGACGTCGAGGATCACCAGATCGGGCTGCTCGCGTTCGAGCTTCTCCAGGCCCAGCGCCGGATGGTTTGCCGCGACGAGATCCAGGTCAAAGCGCTTGAAGTAAGCGCCGAGCAGCTCACCCAGTTTCTCGTCGTCGTCGATCAGGAGGATTCGCGGCATGGTTCACAGTTTCATCGCGATGCGGTCCGTATCGTACGCGGCCGTGCGTTGGAGTATCCCTGCCGGGCTGCGCAGGGGCAATTGTACGTCCCGGAAATCGACGGCGCTTCGCGCTGTTACAAAGCGTTACAGGCCGTTACGGCGCTGCAAGGAATCGGCAACAAAGGGACGGTAGGCTTTCGGTCGAGAGTTGGGTAGTTGTCAAAAAGCCAAGGAGCACATTATGCGCAATGACTGGCTGGAAGCGGGTGAGTTGCTCGATACCGTCGTGGTAGTGAGTATCGCCCTGTTCTTCCCGGTGGCGGTCGTTCTCGCCATCGTTGGTGGCTGAGCGGAAGCTCGGGGACCCGGCGGGCCTGGCCCCGCACATCCCGATCACGCCAGCGCGGCCATTCGGCCGCGTTTTTTTTCTTTTTTCTCTGATTTCTTCGCCAATGAGCGGCGCCGCTGCCGAGTCAATCAGCCGATCCCGCATAAGGCCGGCTGTAGGCGACGTCGACCCTGGGCGCACGGCGCAGGGGCGGGCTACGGATCCGGGCGGCCTGCGCCGGGACGCTCGCTACGCACGTCCTGTGCTGCGCTCGCTCGGGTTCGGCTGCGGCTGCGCGGACGTGATCCGCGGTCG
>JAJTYX010000150.1:0-1129 GCA_021462865.1 Gammaproteobacteria bacterium
GCAGTATCACCATATACAAACACTGTTGCCGCTCATGAATCTGGCGAACTCACAGTGTATGATTTTGACAAACAAGAAAAATTCAGTTTAGATTGGGATGTATTTTTATCTCCAACTCAAATGATGTTTTTAGATGAAAAGACATTAATGGTGAAGGCTCTTCGCTCTCATGATTATAATTTAATAGATTTGGAATCTTACGATATTACCACCTTATCTTTGGAAGCATTGAGTAGAAAGGCATTCAAGAATCCCGAGTTTTTACATATTCTCAAGAGCAAGGAAATAAAAGCGCTTGGATTTGGCGAATTGGGCGGTATCCAAAATATAACTCCAGACGGAACCGCATTAATTCTGTCCTCGGGAGTATTCGACCTAAATCAAAAAGCATTGAACGAGATTGCTATTCAAGACTTCCCCTGGGACTCTTTCGCGCCCCTATTGGATGGCAGTCTGGCTGGAGTAGAGCCTCAAGGGAGCGAAATCGCTATCACTATATTATCTTTAGAACCAAAACCCACCATTAAATCAAAGGTTGAACAAACTTTTGATGTCACCGATTTTATACAAGCGGCTACGATATCTCCTAGTGGGAAAACGCTGGCGTTTGTCACAGCAGATGGAAGTTTATATTTATGGAATCTAGGTACTAAAGAATTAACAACCAAAATCAAGCCTTTCAGGGCGTATGTCCGTGTTAGATTGTCCTTTAATAAAGACGGGTCATACCTAGCAATCGCGGGACAGGATGGAAACATAAAAGTAATAAATATGGAAGATCCATCTAAAGTCGCATCGTATAGTGGTCGGGAACCAGTATTTTCACCCGATGGTATGAACCTAGCGTACGTTAATTCAAATGGGAGCATTCATTTAGTTTCACCTTTTAACAAGGATGAGCCTAAGGTGTTTCCAGAAAATAATGATCGCTTCGTAAGTATTATTACTTTCTCGCCTGATGGTACCTTATTGTTTTCTGACAGTTTTAGTCCTGATGACGACCAATATAAAAGTAAACCTAAAATGAAAGTCTGGTTAATTAGCGATCAGACATTGCTGTTAGATTTACCCCAGTATGCTAACCTCACCTCATTAATAGTTTCTCCCGACGGAACCCGCTTATATGTAC
>JAJTYX010000151.1:0-5836 GCA_021462865.1 Gammaproteobacteria bacterium
CCTTGATGTATTCATCTTCATAGGGTTCGGTCCAGGTGTTCATTGGGTTTCCTCCAAAGTTTTGTATTCCTCGATATGGATCTCGTCATCAAGCAGGGTCAGGGTCAGCCAGGGATCGGGGTTGTCCTCCAGTCCCAGATAGACGTGTTCCCCGGAATGTTCTTTTGCCATCTGTCTTGCAAGGGACAAAGCCTGCGGCAGGTTACCTTCCATTTGATCGGGATACAAGCCGAATTGATTGGCAATCAGGTTGCCTGCGCGCCAGACCTTGAAGATGCCATGCACTTCAGACAGGCGTTCCTCGGATAGCGCGGTCAGGTCCAGGTGGTAATCCTCCAAGGCGGCGTCCAGTGAGTCCCAGGTGATGCCGAGACTGGAGTCGTGGTGATGAAAGACATCCTGCAACAGCCCGATGGCGTCCTCACGGGTGACCGCCTTTCCAACGCGGCGGGCAGCTTCATAGATATCCTCCACCTGCCAGACATGCGCGATCTTGTCCTGCCAGAAGCGGTGCAGGCTGGGCAGGATGGCATTGGGTTCGAGATGCAGTTCTTTTGCAATGGCATCCGCCATCTCTTCGATCATGTGGTCGTACATGGGGTCTCCTTTTTGGAAATAAAAACTGCGGGCTCGGTGGTTACCGAACCCGCAGTTCAATTGAATGGGAATGGATCAGTTGTTTTTCGTGCGCACCCGACGCAATTCTGCGAGCATGTCCTCCAGTGACATGCCCGACTCGCTCCATTGTTGCGCCAGCCTATCGGCGATCGCGGACACGCTTGAAGTCGATGTTTTCAACAGGAGCACACCGTCTCCCATATCATGCAGGGACAGCGTCATCCCCGTTTCCAAGTGGGCGCGTTTACGCAGTTCACTGGGCAGGGTGATCTGTCCGTTGCGGTGGACACGTACTTCAAATGTAGTTTTCATGGTTCACTCCAGAAATTGATTTTACATCGGATGATAGGTTGGTTGGTCAATATGTTGATGCAGCGGTTTCTCCATTATCTGTATAGGTGCTCTCTTTGGAGACCAGCCAGCGATTCAACGCCTGGCGTTCCTTCTCGATCTGCCGGACTAGATCCTCGCGTACCTGAGTCTCATCCCATCCGGTGTGGTGCACCTGTTCCAATTCCTGCAGGAACTGTGCAATGTCACGTTTTGACTCAGGGACGGGATCAAAGGTGGGATCGGTAGTCATTTCCACCTGCACAAATTCATGCCAGGGATGATCGTCCTCGTTCACAACAGCGAAGAAGCGTTCCTCAAGTTGCACCTGTTTGGCGATGAAGAACAGACCATCGGAGAGGAGTGAACGGATCTGTGTATCGAACTCCCCAGGGGTCAGCTGCGTTTCATTCGAGAGGATGACCTCGCCATGCTGCTTGTAATTGCTGGCATCGCGGTACAGGTAGATAAAGCGGATGTTAGGATTGGCAGTCATGGCACATCCTGTTTCGCGTGGGATCAATATTTTTCCATATTTTCATAGGGTACTCCTTGTGGAATCAAACAGCCCGGAAGGCAGCGATACCTTCCGGGCTGTTGTAAGTAAAACCGCCGTTATTTAGCCGATAAACCGCCGATATTCCGCCGATAACCGGTATTTGCGGGTCTTGCGGGCGGTGTTGCTGACCTCAAGCCAGCCTGCCTCCAGCCACTCATTCAAGACTTCGCGGGACTGCCTGGCAGAGAGTCCAAGCACCTGCGCCACATCGTTGGCGGTGATCTCATCCTGACGGGAAAACAAACCCAACACGATGCGGGCGCGGCGGTCCAGTTTGCGCAGCAACCCTTCGGTTTGCTCATCCGGGACCAGGGACTGTGCATGAATTTCCCGCGCCACCGACTCGAAGACAGCCGCCATGCCTTTTAGAAAATAGACCAGCCAGGGGGTGATGTCGGCTTCAGCGCGTCCAAAGTAGTAATTGTGATTCGGATCGGTGACCAGCGCATCATAATATCCCTGCAAGTCCTGTGCATAGAACTCTTCAAGGGCATAGAACCGTCCCAGATCGTATCCGCCACGATAGAGGATCCAGGTGGCAAGGGCGCGCGCGGTCCGTCCATTGCCGTCAAAGTAGGGATGGATCACGACAAACTGGTAATGAGCCATTCCGGCGATCACGGGTATGGGCAGGTCTTTTTCGGAAGTCTGGATCCAATTCACCAATTCGCGCATCAGGGCAGGGACATCCGGCGCTTCCGGCGGCAGGTACACAATTCCGCCTGCGCTGTCCTTGATGACATTCTGTCCATCGCGATAGGGCGTCGGTCGATTGGATTTTCCCGTATAGATCAGGGCGTGCAATTGGCGAATGCGTTCTTCGGTGATCGGTTTTTGTTCTTCCACCCAGGCTTCGACCTGCGCCAACGCTTTGAAATAATGTTGAACCTCCAGCGTGTCACGTTCGCGCCCAGGAAAATCCTTCCCCTCCAGAACGGCTTGCTCGGCTTCCACCAGAGTCAGGCGGTTGCCTTCGATGCGGGTGGAGAAATGCGTGGAACGTACCCGCGCGCGCAGACGCAGACCTTCCGCAATGGCGGGCGGCAGGACGGTAAGAGTGACTTCCGCCCGCGACCGCTCGATGGTCTGCAAATGGCGCACGATCTCTGGCGTAAAGGAATAGTTGTACGTCATTGGATTAAGTATATCAGCGATTGGCATCGGTTATTTTCGTGCCCTCCGCCCAACCCTGCGCCTTGAGGTTGCGCGCCCACAGGCTCAGGAAGGAAGAGACCTGCTTGTGGAAGCGGGTATCGATGTAGGTCATCCCATCGCGTTCGATGAACTTCGTGCGGTAGCCAAAGTAGGCTTGGGTGATACCGGTCGGCACCCAGGAGGGATAATGCAGTTCCACGTCCGGGTCGGCGATCAGGTCGCCGTTCTGCTCGAAGTAGTGCGCGACAGAGATCATGTTACCGTGGCGTTCGATCACCAGCGGCTGGTAGCCTTGCTTCTCGAAGCGCACATGAAAGGAGTTTTTATTCTGAAAATCCTCCAGCAGGTTGTGGGACTTCAACAGGTATTCGATGGTTTCTTGAAAGAGGGTGGTCATTTGGGTTCTCCTTGAAAAAGTTGGAGGACGGCACCTGCCGTCCTCCATTGTTTGGTCTATTCATCCCAACCGCTGATGCGGTCTTCGTAGGCGTAGTCCAGCCAGCTGTCATCCCCGAGGCGCGCGGCGTTCTCGTACTGTTCCACCAGCGGTCCCTCATCGGGTTCGTCGTCCACTTCCTGGTACTCATAATCTGGACGCAGAATGACATCGGCGGGGAAGTCGCCCGCCTTCCAGATCGGGAGCGTGCGCATTAGCTCATAACCAGGTTTGCAAAATTCCTCGGGGTCGAGTTCCGGCGAGACGATCACCACATATTCATCGGTCTCGGAAAGGTAGTGTGCGAGCAGATAAGGACCGAGTTCGGAGAGCGGCGCCTGTCGGTATTCAAAGGGTGGTAGAGGTACATGGGCCTTGACAAACAGCCAGGTGACCTTCTCCTTGAGCCACTCGATGTCCGCATCGCGGTTGAAGATCGTGCGACGCTGGAAATCGCGCGGGATGGAGGTCAGGTTGCAGTACTCATCCGGTTTTTGGTCTGCCAGGGCGTAGGCGCTGGTCTCGATCTCCAACGCCACGATGGTCTCGTCCTCCCATTTCCACTGCACGCTACCCACATACTCGCAGGGCTTGGAGAATGCTCCAGAATTCATCACGATGCCATTCCAGCCTTGGGGATGATCGTGTGGGGTAGCCCAGACCTGAAGGCCGCCGCTGCCTGCTTCGAAGATCGCGGCAGGATGGGGATTGGTGGCAATGTCGAGTTGACGCGCCAGGTCGAGCACGGGTTGAATGCGTTTGTGTTCGGATTGCATGGTCATGGTCTCATCTCCTTATCCGCCGCGCGGACCACTATATTCATATTGATGATGGAATTCCTCGTCGCCTCCGGACCAGCGCGCATGGCCGCTGAAACCCATGCCGCCTTCGAAGTATTTCAGCTCGAAGGTGTGGTCGGGGAACATGCAGGCAAGTTTGGCGATGACCGGGATGGGCGGACTCCAGGCGGTGTCGAATTCCAGGAACGCCTGGATGGGCTCGGCGTCCGGCAGGGGGCTGCCGCATTGCTGGCAGGTCAGGACGATCATCGCCTCGGTCTTATGAGTTGTTCCGCAGTAGGCGTATTTGGATTTTTTGTGGAGAGGCTTGGAGGAGTCGGCGTGGGTGGTGAGATGGATATGGCAGGCATTCCATTTTGTCATCCACTGATCGCAAGCCCATTCATATCCACCCGAGTTGTAGCCATCCTGGATCCACGGCGTGCTGGGTTCGACGCCATATTCCGCGCCGAGGGCTGCGAGTTTTTGCTGGCGCTCGGGGTCATCATTTTCAATATCTGCGAATTTTTCCCGATACTCCTCCGCACGTTTGTCCATGTCGCGGTAGATCTGCGGATATGGGATGATGCGGTTGAAGTCCAGGAGGCGTAGATCCTGATCGTGAATGTCATCAGAGCGGATGGCTTCGAGCACCGCCTTTACATCGGGACCCGTGATGGTCAGTTCGTTTTCGTTCCAGTTCGGCATGAGATTACTCCTTGGGTTGATTGGATGGGATTGGAAAATCCTGCAGAAGACCCAGCAGGATCAGGTCCTCACGTTCCTCCACGTGCAGGCGCAGGCTGCGTTCGAGGTAACGACCGCGCAGTTTGTCGTTGTGGAGGTAATCGAAGGTGAAGGAAAGGGAGGGACGTTGGTCGATTACCAGATGATGATGGGCAAGCCAGAGCGCGTCGTAGAGCTGCTGGTCGTGCTCGTCCTCATCGCCATGCTGCAGGGCATCGCTCAGCGCCTGGCTGATCTCGACCTTTTTGGTGAAGCCGAGAAGGGCGCTTGCCCAACCCGCATCCAACCAGATGATGGGGCGGATCAGGTTTCGGGGTGTTGCAGGTATGAATTCCAGGTTGAGGGTCAGTTGCATTTGCGCCTCCTACCCAAAGCCAAGCCCGCGTTCTTTGAGCGAGACCCAGCGTTGCCCGCCAATCACTAGATGATCGAGTACGTCGATGTCGAGCAGCTTGCCCGCCTGTACCATCGCGCGCGTTACGGCAACATCATCCGGCGAGGGAGTCGGGTCGGTTGAGGGATGGTTGTGGACCACGATGATCGCGCAGGCATTACGGGTGACCGCAGGCTGGAAGACTTCGGCAATGCGTACCTGCGAGGAGTTGACCGAGCCCTGATAGACCTCGACGATCTCCAGCACGCGGTTGCGGCGATCCAGGAGCAGTACGCGCAAGTGTTCCTTTTCCAGCAGTGCCATCTCGGATTGCACCAGCGCGGCAGCATCGGCGGGCGAGTTGATCGCGATGCGCTCCTCGGCAGGCAGGCTCAGGCGCAAGCCCAGCGTGAGCGCGGCTTTGATGCGCACGGCCGTTGCCTGATTGATGCCTTTCACTTTCGCCAATTCCTGCGGATGGGCTTGATAGAGGCGGCGGATATCGTTCCCAAAATGCGCCAGCAGGTCCTGGGCGATCTCGATCTGTTTCTGTCCGCCGATCAGGGCGGCGAGCAGCTCGGTCTGGCTGCAGGCGGTGGCATCCTGGGTCACGCGATAGGCGGGCTGTTCGCGCAAGGGCATGGTCTTGAGGCGCGGTGGGGTATACGGGGATTGAAGGTGCAGTAGGGTGTTCATATGAGATCCTTGGGAAATGAAAGACGGCGCACTCATCAGTGCGCCGTCTTTGTTTGATTATTCAGGTTAACCGAAGTTGCCTAACAGATAGTCCAGCATTGTGAAAGAAACTGATGAGTAAATCTGGACGGCGACGCAAACGA
>JAJTYX010000152.1:0-3127 GCA_021462865.1 Gammaproteobacteria bacterium
AGTATCTCCGACTGAAAATCCTTACCTGTATGCTCAAGGAGATATAAAAGAACCCACACGACTACACGATGACCCTAAATAAAAAAGCACCTTGATCCCCCCTATTGATTGATAAACTGTATTAAAGTAAGAAGGTTGATGAAGACCAGATATAAAACATGTTATAATATTCCTCACATATCAAATTGTTATACCGAGTGAAATCAGAGAGACACTTCTGCTCTCACCGGGATAAAAGGTTCACGTTATTGTTCATAACAACCGCATTGAATTGATATTCGTTTGAGAACAAAAAGAATATTTCATGGGAAAAATATAGTAGCAACACGGGCAAACAACTGCCTGAACCCAGACGAGCTTTCTCACCGATACGCTAAAACCAATGGGGCGTTTTATGCCCTTGCACGTTTTCTGCGCAACTGAAGGAGGAAAAGTGATGAACGCTACCATTCGCCTTTTGACAGAGCGTGATCTCCCGGCCACAAGACGCATTATCGCCCTCGCATTCGGCACGTTCCTCGGTGTTCCTGAACCGGAGCAGTTTCGTGCTGATCGTGACTATGCGACTACCCGTTGGCATACAGACCCGGCCACAGCCTTTGTCGCTGAGATGGACGGTATGCTTGTCGGATCGAATTTTGTTACCCGTTGGGGTAGCGTGGGTTTCTTCGGTCCGATTACCGTGCACCCCGATCTGTGGGATCGTGGTATTGGCAAGCAGTTGATTGCCCCCGCCATGGAATGCTTTGACAGGTGGCATGTAACACATGCGGGTCTCTTCACTTTTGCCCAAAGCCCAAAACACATCGGTTTGTATCAACACTATGGCTTCCTGCCGCGGTTTCTGACTGCGATCATGTCAAAGCCGGTGCATTCACCCACAAGCCCTTCTCAATGGTCAACGTATTCTGCGTTGCCTGAGAGTGAACGTGAGGCATGTCTGCGGGCATGTCACACGTTGACAGATACCTTGTACGCAGGATTGGATGTGGAACTGGAAATCCGCGCCGTCTCTGCACAAGGTCTGGGTGACACGGTACTGCTCTGGAATGGTCGGGAATTAATGGGTTTTGCGGTCTGCCACTGTGGTCCCAATACGGAGGCAGGGCACAATAAATGCTACGTCAAGTTTGGTGCGGTGCGATCCGGACCAACAGGCGGAGCGCTGTTTGATCGTCTGCTGGACGGGTGCGAGGCCTTGGCAGCCACACAGAGTATGACACTCCTCGAAGCTGGTGTCAGTACAGCACGACGTCAGGCTTATCGTAAAATGCTCGAGCGAGGCTTTCGCACGGACATTCAGGGCGTAACGATGCATCGACCCGATGACCCGGGTTACAACCGGCCTGAGGTATATGTGATCGATGACTGGCGCTAACATGTGTATAGATTACGATAAGAAGCTCAATTCCTGAATCTGTCCAATCATCTTACTTCGACAGAGCCGTTACTCCTCAAAGCGTTCCACGGGATAATCATTTTTGGCGTTCACAGTAGCTGGAGAGAATAAAAAAAACTTGCATTCTTTTTTATCTTTCTTTACCATTGCCTCAGAATAAAAAAGCAATTTCCTTATCATTAACGTCATGAAGTCGGTCTCTTCTGTAACGAACGTGATGTCAGAAACTCGGAGCCATGCAAAAATTAATGCTGTGACAGCAAAGAGTAGCGAGCCCATCGATGTCGACGCATTAGCAACTAAGTTTCGTCAATGGCGGGCACAGCACAAGACACCGGGCACGGTCATTGCCGCCCATCGGGAAGCCTTGCTGGAACGAGTTGCCCAATCAATGACATTTGAAGGTGAACCGATTACCGAGGCTCGTCTTAAATTTCTATTAAATCAATCGGACACATGAGTGAAGAAACAGGACACCTAGGATCAACCCGGTCGTTTAAAACGACGGAGGGGACTTTTACCTATACGGAAGTCTCAGAGAAGTTGGCCGTATCACTTGCCCGGATACTTGATCAGCTTTTGCAAACTTTACCCCATGAGATCGTCATTACCCCTGAGTGGCTCTGCCAGAAACACCAGGAACTTGCCGGACATCTCTTTCCCGAATGGTCTGGCCGGTTTCGGACAACGGATGTGAAGGTCGGGACGCTGGAGCCTCCGCCTTATTACAAAGTGCCGGTTCTCGTGCACTCTTTCTGCGATGATTTGGCTGAGCGGTTGCGGCATGTGGATGATGAAAATCTGCCCGAGATGGCGGAGTTTCTCGCCTGGGTGGATTGGCGATTTCAGTGGATTCATCCTTTCAAAGACTTCAATGGCCGTATCGGCCGTCTGGTGCTGGCCGTACTTCTTTACAGACTTGCCCTGCCCCCTGTTGAAACCGCGCCCACAGACCCTGAGAGGCGTCGTAAATATCTTGAAGCCCTGCGGGCCGGCGACGCAGGAGATCTCAGCCCGCTTCAAAAATTATGGATCCGGCGACTCGGAGACGCAATCTAGCCCTCAAATCTGATTCGTTCCCGGACATCATGAGCTTGCAAATTGAAGAATAAAAAGCTAAAATACGGCATGGAATTAAATCACGTTGGCATAACAAATAAGAATGAAGAGCAGGCAATACGGTTCTATCAAGATTTTTTAGGTCTTGAGAAAACAAGAGAAATTCTCCTGCCTCCGGAACTTTCGGAGCAATTGTTTTCCCTTTCCCGGGAGATCAAAGCGCTGGTATTTGAAAAACCCGGGCTAAAGGTTGAGGTATTCATATCCGATTTTCAACATGCCAACCCTAATTTTACCCATTTCGGCCTGATGCTGGACAATTTCGCAGAGATAACAGAAAAGGCACAGCGGTCACATGTTGAGATTATCCTCGGGAAACATAAGGAGAAGACCGTATACTTTCTCAAGGATTTTTCCGGCAACCTGATTGAAATAAAACAAAAATCTTAAGACCGTATAACCGCAATAACGTTGCCCCCTGCATCCCTCCTTATTTCAAAAGCATAATGATATGAAGAAAAGCGCTTTATGTTAGCCTTGCAGCATGATGTATTATGCGGTTTTTTGTGGATTCTTGGCAGAGAATCCGATGGAAGAGGGACCGCATCTAAAGGCCTCGCTATCTCTCCAAATCTGAACAATCCCGAAAAGGTAAAAATCTGAAATATG
>JAJTYX010000153.1:0-1276 GCA_021462865.1 Gammaproteobacteria bacterium
GCGGCGGGGTGCGCCAGCCCCGGCGACAGCGTGATGCCGGGCGTGCCCAGCGCCTGCGCGAACGGCAGCAGGGCGCGGTACAGGTCGAGGTCCTTCTGGCGCTTGTCGTCGTCGGCCAGCGAGATGCGCGGCAGCAGCAGGTAGAGGTCGCTGAGTTTGAGGTTGAACAGCGCCAGGTCACCCTTGATCTCGGCGGCGGCGCGCAGCGGGTCGGCGGCGGCGCGGGGCGCGTTGAGGTTCGGCCCGCTGCCGATGTCGGCATAGCGAAAGCCCAGCCGGGCGATCGTGCCGAGCGCCTCGGTCAGCGTCAGGTCGCTGACGGCCCAGGTGTGACAGGAAAACTCGATCATGGCGCCGAGTATAGCGCGCCTAAGACAGCCGTGCCGCATCAGATTTGTTGCCGCGCGCGGTTTCCATGCTACAATGATTAATCGAACGGACATTTGATTATTGATGGGCTGGAGAGCAGAAAGATGGCAGACATGACAGCGACAGGCGGCGTGGACTTTGCGCTGACCCAGGAACAGTTGGAACTGCAGAAGATGGCGCGCAACTTCACCGCCAAAGAGATCACCCCGGTCGCGGCTGAATATGACGAACACGCCGTTTTCCCCGACGCGATTTTCCACAAGGCGCACCAGCTCGGCCTGACGAACATGAACATCCCGGCGGAGTACGGCGGGGTGGGCGCGTCGGTGCTGGAGGAATGCCTGGTGGCGGAGGAATTCGGCTACGGCTGCACCGGCATCGGCACGAGCGTGAGCACCAACAACCTGGGCGCGCTGCCGATCATCCTGGGCGGGAACGAGCAGCAGAAGCAGTACTGGCTGGGCGAGCGCCTGATGGAGCAGGGCCAGCTTGTGTCCTACGGCGTGACCGAGGCGGCGGCTGGCTCGAACGTGGTCGGCATCCTCACGCGCGCCGAGAAGAAGAACGGGGCCTACATCATCAACGGCTCGAAAACGTTCATCACCAACGCCTCGCACGCGCATTTCTTCACCGTCTTTGCCAAGACGGACCCGAACGCCGGCCACAAGGGCATGAGCTGCTTTGTGATCGAGCGCGACGCGCCCGGCGTCAGCGTGGGCAAGAAGTTCGACAAGCTGGGCCAGCGCGCCTCCGACACGGCGGAGATCGTGTTCGAGAACGTCGAAGTGCCGGCGGAGAACCTGGTCGGCGGCGAGGGGCGCGGCTTCTACCTGGCGATGGGCGTGTTCGACCACAGCCGGCCGGGCGTGGCGGCGGCGGCGGTGGGCCTGCAGCGGCGCGCGCTGGA
>JAJTYX010000154.1:0-36915 GCA_021462865.1 Gammaproteobacteria bacterium
GGCGCAGCAGGAGCGCAGCCGCAGCCGAACCCGAGCGAGCGCAGCACAGGACGTGCGGAGCGAGCGTCCCGGCGCAGGCCGTCCGGACCCGTAGCCCGCGCCTGCGCTGTGCGTCCCGGCGCAGCGTCCCCGCCAGCAGCCACCACGCGGGAGCAGAGCGGCGGAGAACCAATTCTCTGGGAAATTTTCGGTGCCGGAGCTAGGGATCGCCCGGCGGCGGCTTCGGCGTCCTGCCGAAATTGCGCGCCTTGTTCAGATAGCCATTCAGTTGCTCGGGACCGAGCTTGTCCTTCAGGCGCTGCAGCCAATTGCGGGCCCAGGCGAACTCCAGGGCGAGAATGGCCAACCCGAGCGGGACGACGAGCAACGCAGGGCCCGGCGTGACGAACATGATCAGCCCCACCAGCAGCACTGTTCCGCCGATCACGGCGACCACCACCTGGCGGGCCAGCCGATAGCCGCGCCGGCCCAGCTCAGAAAACACGGAGGTGACTTGCCGGCCGGAGGAAGGATTCGGTCGCCACGGTGTCCGCCGTAATACCGGCCAGCCTCCCGCGGATCAGCGGAACCGCGCCTGGATTGCGTCGAGCGCCTTCTGGCCAGGATTCAGGTTTGCGTAACCCATCGTGTTGAGCGGCTCGGCAGCCAGATTCTGGACCTCATGCATGTCCGGCTTGCCCTCATCGATGAACAGCAACCCCGTGACGATCTGGCCTTCGGACTGCCGGCGCGAAAGGTATTCGAATGCGGCTACGCGATCGGATGGGTCGTAGTCCGCACCGACCTTGTGCAGCAACAACCGGCTGCCGTCGTGCATGGTGACCTCGCGCACCGAGCCGGCCGTCTGGCGTGAGCGGATCTCGGTCGCCGGCGGCACGTAGTCCGCATAGATCGCGGCATGGAAGTGCTTGCGGGTGAAGTCGTAGCTCTTGGTGGAGCCCTCGTGGTCATTGAACGTCACGCAGGGCGAGATCACGTCCACCATCGCAAACCCGCGATGGCTCAGGCCTGCCTTCAGTAGCGGCACCAGCTGATCCTTGTCGCCCGAGAAGCTGCGCGCGACAAACGTGCAGCCGATGGACAACGCCAGCTGGCAGGGGTCGATCGGCGGCTGCTGGTTCACCTCGCCCTTCTTCGCCTTGCTGCCCACGTCCGCCGAGGCCGAGAACTGCCCCTTGGTGAGGCCATACACGCCGTTGTTCTCGAGGACGTAGAGCATGTTCAGGTTGCGGCGCACCGCATGGCAGAACTGCCCGAGGCCGATGGAAAGGGTGTCGCCGTCGCCGGACACGCCGATGTAGTGCAGTTGCCCGTTGGCTGCGTTGGCACCGGTGGCAACGCTCGCCATGCGCCCGTGGACGGAATTGAAACCGTGGGAGGCCGAGGCGAAATACGCCGGCGTCTTCGACGAGCAGCCGATGCCGGAGAGCTTGGCCATGCGATGCGGCGGAATCGACAGCTCGAAGGCCGCCTGAACGAGCGCGGCAGTGATGGAGTCGTGCCCGCAGCCGGCGCACAGCGTGGACATCCCGCCTTCATAGTCGCGCAGCGTGAGTCCAAGCGCATTGCGTGGCAGGCCCGGATGCGAAACCTTCGGTTTGGCAATGAAACTCATGCGGCCTCACCCCGGGCCATGCCCTGGTCGATCTTCCCGATGACATCCGCTGCCGTAATGGGCAGCCCGTCGTAGTGCAATACCGGAACCAGCTTCGTGGGATCGGCGTTCAGCTCGAGCAGGAGCAGCCCGCGCAGCTGCGCGTCGCGATTCTGCTCGACCACGTAGACGCGATCGTGCGCATCGATGAACTCCTGGACCTGCCGGCCGAAGGGAAACGCCTTCACCCGCAGGTAATTGGTGCGGACTCCGGCGCCAGCCAGCCGATCACGCGCCTCGCGCACGGCCCCGTCACAGCTGCCGACCGAAATGATCCCGGTGCGGCAACCGTCCGTGTAATCGACCTCCGGCACGGGCACCAGCTCTTTCGCGGTATCCCATTTGCGCCGCAGCCGGTCCACCACGGCCTGGTACTCCTTTGCATCCTCCGTGTATGCGCCGTACATGTTGTGCCCGGAGCCGCGCGTGAAGTACGCACCCTTCGGATGCACGCCGGGCAGTGTTCGCCAGGCAATCCCGTCCTTGTCCGCGTCGAGGTAGCGGTGGAACTTCTCGATCTTCTCGAGCTGCTCCGCCTGCATCACCTTGCCGCGATCGGGCTGGTAGGCGGGATCCCACTTCAGGTCACGGCACATCCAGTCGTTCATGCCGATGTCTAGGTCGGTCAGCACGATCACCGGGGTCTGCAGGCGTTCGGCGAGATCGAAGGCTGCGGCGGAAAGATAGAACGCTTCTTCCGGGTTGGCGGGAAACAGCAGCACATGGCGGGTGTCGCCGTGCGAAGCGTAGGCGCAGGCCATGATGTCGGCCTGCTGCGTGCGCGTAGGCATCCCGGTGGACGGCCCGCAGCGCTGCACGTCGATCAGCACGGCCGGGATCTCCGTGAAGTATCCGTAGCCGAGGAATTCGTTCATCAGCGAGATGCCCGGTCCGCTGGTCGGCGTGAACGACCGCGCGCCGTTCCAGCCAGCGCCGAGCACCATGCCGATCGCCGCGAGTTCGTCCTCGGCCTGGATGATGGCCACATTGAGGCGCCCGGTCTCCGGGTCGCGGCGGTATCGCTCCGCGAAACGCTTGAAGGCATCCATCACGGATGTCGATGGCGTGATCGGGTACCAGGCGGCCACGGTTGCGCCGGCAAACAGCGCTCCGAGCGCCGCGGTGGTGTTGCCGTCGATCATCACGTGGCCGGCCGTCCGGTCGAGCGCCCGCGCCCGGAAGGGCAACGGGCAGGAGAAATGCTCCTTCGCGTAGGCGAACCCGAGGTCGAAGGCGGCCTGGTTCGAGTCGAGCAGGTGCGGTTTGCCCGCAAAGCTGTCCTGGAGAAGCTGGCGCACGACTCCGGTATCGATCTCGAGCAGCGCTGCCAGCACGCCGACGTAGGCGATGTTCTTCATCAGGACGCGCTCGCGCGTCTTCGTGAACCGCTCGTTGCACATCCTCGCAAGCGGGACTCCGAGGACCGTGATGTCCTCGCGGTGCAATTGCTGTGAACGCGGCCAGGTCGAGTCGTATATCAGGTACCCGCCCGGAGCGACGTCCTTGAGATCCTTGCGATAGGTCTCGGCGTTCATGGCGACCAGCACGTCCACGCGCCCGGAGCGGCAGATGTAGCCGTCGTGGCTGACGCGGATCTCGTACCAGGTCGGCAGCCCCTGGATGTTGGAGGGGAAGTAGTTCTTCCCGGCCACGGGGATCCCCATGCGGAAGAACGCCTTCATCAGCAGCGTATTGGCACTGGCAGAGCCGGTGCCGTTGACGTTGGCCACCTTTACGGTGAAGTCATTGTCACTGGGATTCTTGCTCATCGTGGTGTGTGTCGCTGGCCGGGGACGCCCGCGCCCCCGCGGGCCTCCCGGCCGGTGGTTTTCGGATCAGGTTCCGGTGCGCGTCTGCGGGACGGATTCGGCCGCCTCATCAGCGGCGTATGGCACCTTCAGCGTGAACTTCTGCATGTCCCAGGCGCCGGTGGGGCAACGTTCGGCGCACAGGCTGCAGTGCACGCACAGGTCCTCGTCCTTCACCATGACGCGGCCTGTCTGCGGCAACCCGGTTGAGACGTAGAGATCCTGGCTGAGATTGTTCGCCGGCGCGGAAAGCCGCTGTCTCAGTTCGTCTTCGGGGCCGTTGGTGGTGATGGTCAGGCAGCGCGTCGGGCAGATGTCCACGCAGGCATCGCACTCGATGCACAGCTTCGCCGTGAACACCGTCTGGATGTCGCAATTGAGGCAGCGCTCGACTTCCCGGGTGAACTGCTCCGCCGTGAATCCCAGCTCCACCTCGAGGTTCAGCTTCTTGAAGCGTTCCTTGAGGCTGACGTGCGGCATCACGCGCCGCTCGACAGGGTCATAGGCGTTGCTGTAGGACCACTCGTGCATGCCCATCTTGGAGGTCGCGAGATTCATGCCATAGGGCATGCGCCGGGCAATGTCCTCGCCATGACAGTACTTGTGGATCGAGATCGCGGCCTGGTGGCCGTGCTCGACCGCCCAGATGATGTTCTTGGGCCCGAATGCAGAATCACCGCCGAAGAAGACCCCGGGCCGGGTGCCCTGGTAGGTGACCTGGTCGACCACCGGCACGTCCCATTTGTCGAACTCGATGCCGAGGTCGCGCTCCACCCAGGGAAAGGCATTCTCCTGGCCGATGGCGAGCACCACGTCGTCGCAGGGGAAAAACTCCTCGCCTGCGATCTTCTCCGCGGTGATGCGCCCGCGCGCATCGATCTCGTACTCCATCTTCTCGAAAATCATACCGGTCAGCCGGCCCTTCTCCACGACGAACGACTTGGGCGAGTGGTTGACCACGATCTCGACGGTTTCCTCCTCGGCGTCCTGCAGTTCCCACGCGGAGGCCTTGAAAAACTCGCGCGGCTTGCGGGCCATCACCTTCACGTTCTTCGCGCCGAGGCGCAACGACGTGCGGCAGCAGTCCATCGCGGTATTGCCCACGCCGATGATGAGCACCCGCTCGCCGATCCGCTCGACGTGGCCGAACGCCACCGATTCCAGCCAGGCGATGCCGATGTGTATGTTCGCCGCCGCCTCGTCGCGACCCGGCAGCTTCAGGTTCTTGCCCTTCGGCGCGCCGCTGCCGACGAACACGGCGTCGTAGCCCTCCGCCAGCAGGGCCTTCATGCTCTTCACCGGCGTGCCGAGCCGCAGGTCCGCACCCATGCCGACGATCATGCCGATTTCCTCGTCGAGCACTTCGGCGGGCAGCCGGAACGATGGGATGTTGCTGCGCATCAGCCCGCCGGGCACCGCGAGCGCCTCGTAGATCACCACCTCGTAGCCCATCGGCAGCAGGTCGTTCGCCACGGTGAGCGATGCGGGTCCGGCGCCAATCAGCGCGACCCGCTTGCCGTTCTTCCGGCGCGGCGCCTTGGGCAGCAGGGCCGCGACGTCCTCGCGCAAATCGGACGCGACCCGCTTCAGCCGGCAGATAGCCACCGGCTCCTTCTCCACGCGCGCACGCCGGCACACGGGTTCGCAGGGGCGATCGCAGACGCGACCGAGAATCCCCGGGAACACGTTGGCCTGGCGATTGAGCATGTAGGCGTCGGTGTAACGCCCCTGGGCAATCAGCCGGATGTAACCGGGCACGTCGGTATGCGCGGGGCATCCCCACTGGCAATCGACGACTTTGTGAAAGTACTGCGGATTACTGATATCGGTGGGTTGCATGGCGAGCGCGGGCGCTACCCGGAAGCTCCGGGCCTGAGGTTGGAGCGGTGCTGAATAGCAGGTACTTCTTTGAGGCTGGCGGGATTATACATACGGCGAAAACAAAGCATATCGCGGCTTGCGCTGACTTGCCGCGCGGTGGAAGAATCCGTCCGCCGTCGTCGTCACCGCGTGTGATCGGTTCCGACTCGCCCGGCTCCAGGGAACAATTTTGATGTCAAACAAAACCGCCACTGTGTTGGTGCCTCGCTACGCTGCCCTCGCGTTGCAGCTCGCGACCGGCTGCGTGAACGACTGCCCGGACCGGGCCAGCGCCCGCTCCCGCATGACCGAAAACCTGGCGCGGGTGCGCCGCAGCCTTGCCGGCAGCAAGGGCTTCATCCGGCAGTACAACGGTGTGGACATAAAGCTCGTGGTGCTTCCCGAGTACTTCCTCACGGGATTTCCGATGGCCGAATCCATCCCGGAGTGGCGCGACAAGGCCGCGCTCGCCATCGACGGGCCCGAGTACGCGGAGTTGTGCAGCATTGCCAGGGACATGGACCTCTACCTTGCCGGTAACGCCTACGAGGTGGATCCGCACTTCCCCGAGTTGTATTTCCAGTGCTGCTTCATCATCAGCCCGGCCGGCGAGGTGATCCTGCGCTACCGGCGGCTGGTGTCGCTGAGCGCGCCCACGCCCTACGACGTGTGGGACCGCTACCTGGAAGTCCACGGCATCGAGAAGGTGTTCCCGGTCGCCGACACGCCCATCGGGCGGCTGGCCGCCATCGCGTCGGAGGAGATCCTCTACCCCGAGATCGCCCGTTGCCACGTCATGCGCGGCGCGGAACTGTTCGTGCACCCGACCAGCGAGGTCGGCAGCCCGCAGCTGACGCCGAAGGAAATCGCCCGCCGCGCCCGCGCCGCCGAGAACATCGCCTACGTGGTCTCCGCGAACTCCGCGCGGCTCGATCACATCGCGATCCCGGCGAATTCCGCCACCGGCATGTCGAAGATCATCGACTACAAGGGCGACGTCCTGGCGGAGGCCGCGGCAGGCGGAGAGTCCATGGTCGCGACTGCCACCATCGACATCGAGGCGCTGCGCGCCACGCGCCGGCGCACCGGCCTCACCAACATGCTGGTCCGCCAGCCCTTCCAGCTCTACGCCGAGCGCTACGCGAGCACGGTCTTCCATCCGAAGAATCTGCTGCTGAGCGACGGCAAGGTACGCGTGCCCGGGAAGGGCGAGTTGACGAAGTTCCAGCTCGCCGACATCGAACGGCTCGGCCGCGACGGCGTCATCTGAGCGGTCAGCGGTGCCGGAGCATTTGATTATTTTATTATGGCGCCATCCGCGCGAATGCGCCTTCACAGACGTGAAGTTGCATTCCAAGGCGCCGGGAATGCGGGTGATCGAATGCTCCAGTACCACTCTCCGCCGGCACCGATGACCGGACAGAAATCAAATAATCAAATGCTCCGGCACTCTTCATCGGGCTAAAGATTCTCGGCGATCGCGAGCTGCACCTCGCGCTCATGCCGCTTCTCCTGCCTGCGCATCCACCACGCACCGGCCACCACCCCGGTCGCGACCAGCAGCACCAGGATCGTCGCGAGCGCATTGACGTCCGGGCTCACGCCCAGGCGCACCTTGGAGAAGATCACCATCGGCAGGGTGCTGGAGCCGGGTCCGGCCACGAACTGCGCAATCACGAGGTCGTCCCATGACAGCGTGAAGGCCAGCAGCCAGCCCGAGGCGATCGCGGGCAGGATCAACGGCAGGGTGATGCGGAAGAACACCCGGGCCGGACGGGCGCCGAGATCCATGGCCGCCTCCTCCAGCGAGTCGTCAAACCCGGCGAGCTGCGACTGCACGATCACGGTGACATAGGCCATGGCAAAAGTGATGTGCGCGATGGTGATCGTGAGCATGCTGCGACCCTGCGGCCAGCCGAGCAGTTGCTCCATGGACACGAACAGCAGCAGCATGGACAGCCCCGTGATCACCTCGGGCATTACCAGCGGAGCGGTCGTCATGCCGGCGAGCAGGGTGCGCCCCCTGAAGGGCCCGAAGCGCGCGAGCACGAGCCCGGCAAGCGTGCCGAGCACTACGGCACCGGTCGCAGTCATCGCAGCGACCTTGATGGACAGCCATGCGGCGTTGAGGATCTGCTCGTTGCCGAAGAGCTCGCGGTACCACTTCAGGGTCGGCGAGTTGGGCGCGTCCCACACGGTCACGAGACGCGAGTTGTTGAACGAGAACACGATCATCGAGATGATCGGCACGTAGAGGAACGCAAAGCCGATCGCGAGGGAAAGCGGCTGGAATACCGGGCGACGCGTCATTTGCGTGCCGCCAGTTCGCGGTTCTGGAAGCGCTGGAAGATCATGATCGGCACGACCAGCAGCAACAGCATGAAGATGGCGACCGAGCTCGCCACGGGCCAGTCGCGGTTGGCGAAGAACTCGTCCCAGAGCACCCGGCCGATCATGAGCTGATCGGTGGGCCCGAGCAGCGAGGGAATGACGAACTCGCCCACCGCAGGGATGAACACCAGCAGCGACCCTGCGATCACGCCCGGCATCGACAGCGGCAGCGTGATGCGCAGGAACCGCGTCCCCGGCCCGGCGCCGAGGTCGGCCGCCGCCTCGAGCAGGGTCGGATCGTGCTTCTCCAGGTTGGCATACAGCGGCAGGATCATGAACGGCAGGTAGGAATAGACGATGCCGATATAGACGGCAAAACTCGTGTTCATCATGGTGATCGGCTCGTCGATGATGCCGGCGGCCATCAGCACGTTGTTGATCACGCCATTGTTCTTCAGCAATCCGATCCAGGCATAGACGCGCAGCAGGAACGACGTCCAGAACGGCAGGATCACCAGGAGCACGTAAACGCTGCGCCAGGTCGGCGCCGAGCGGGCCATCGCGTACGCCATCGGGTAACCGACGAGCAGACAGCACAGCGCAGACACGGCCGCCACCTTGATCGAATAGACGTAGGAACTGAAATAGAGATCGTCCGTCAGCAGGAACGCGTAGTTCGCGAGATTCAGCTTCACTTCGACCGCCTGCGCACCCGCCCATTCGATCAGCGGCGCATAGGGCGGCATCGCGATCCTGACCTCGGAGAACGAGATCTTGAACACGATCAGGAACGGGACGACGAAGAACAGGACGAGCCACAGGTACGGCACGGCGGCGACCAGCCGCCTGCCGCTCCAGTGCCGCAGCACATAGTCCGACCAGCTCGGCGGGGCGAGCCGCAGGATCAGGGTCCACAGCGGCGTAAGACGCCCGCTCGATGGCCGCGCGGCGCGTGGCCGGCGCGGGCGCGCAGCGAGGCCGGTGCTCATTGGGTCAGCACGATCGGGCTGGAGGCGTGCCAGGAGAGGAACACCGTCTCGTCCCAGCTGATGCGGTCCTCGGCCTGCCGCACGATGTTCGGTCGGCTCACCCGCATCATGCGCCCGCTTCCGATCTGTACGAGGTACACCGACATGTCGCCCATGTAGGCGATTTCCTTCACCACGCCGCGTACGCAGTTGTCCTCGCCCGCCGGCCGCACACGCTCGATGTTGATCTTCTCGGGCCTAATCGCGGCCCAGACGGTCGCACCGGGCGCCGCGCTGATGCCGTGATCCACGAACACCGTGCCGCCGAGCTCGCGCGAATCGATGCGGACGTGATCCGGCTCGTCCTCGATCAGCTTCCCTTCGAACATGTTCACCGAGCCGATGAAGTCCGCCACGAAGCGCGACGACGGATACTCGTAGATCTCGGTTGGCGTGCCGACCTGCACGATCTCGCCGCGGTGCATGACCCCGATCCGTGAGGCGAGCGTCATCGCCTCCTCCTGGTCATGGGTGACCACGACAAAGGTGACACCGAGCCGCTCCTGGATCCCGATCAGCTCGAACTGGGTCTGCTCGCGCAGCTTCTTGTCGAGCGCGCCGAGCGGCTCGTCGAGCAGCATGAGCTTCGGCTGCTTCACCAGCGATCTCGCCAGCGCGACACGCTGGCGCTGGCCACCCGACAACTGGTGGGGCTTGCGTTTCGCATAGCCGCCCATCTGCACCATCTCGAGCATCTCGCCGACGCGCCGCTCGATCTCGGCGCGCGCGAGCCCCTCCTGCTCCAGCCCGAACGCCACGTTCCTGGCCACCGTCATGTGCGGGAACAACGCGTAGGACTGGAACATCATGTTCACCGGCCGCTCGTAGGGCGGAATGTCGGCCATGTCCTCACCGTCGATCTCGATGGTGCCGCTGGTCGGCTCCTCGAAGCCCGCGAGCATTCGCAACAGCGTGGTCTTGCCGCAGCCGGAACCGCCGAGCAGGCAGAAGATCTCTCCCTGCCGGATGTCGAGGGACACATTGTTGACGGCGACGAAATCGCCGAACTTCTTCGTGACGCGCCCGATGCGCACGTACCTGGCCGCGTGCTCGCCCTGGGCTGGTCCGACCGCCGACAGCGCCTCGGGCACGGCCGCTGGTACCTCTCCTACTTGCCGGTCTTGAACCGTGTCCAGCTACGCGTCAGCTGCCGCGTGAACTCCGGTGTCTCCGCCAGGTCCGGCCACAGCTTCGCCTTGACCTCGGGCGTCGGGTAGATGCTCGGGTCGTTGCGCACGGCCTCGTCCACCAGCGGGTAGGATGCGGCATTGCTGCTGGCGAAATTCACGAAGCTCGAGTTCCTGGCGGCCACTTCGGGTCGCATCAGGTAATTGATGAACAGGTGCGCGTTCAGCGGGTGTTGCGCATCCTTCGGGATTGCGAGCATGTCGAAGAACATGATCGCGCCCTCCTTCGGGATGTTGTAGCGGATATCGAGGCCCTTGCCCGCCTCTTCCGCCCGGTCGCGCGCCTGCAGCACGTCGCCGACCCAGCCGAGCGCGAGGCAGATCTCGCCATTTGCGAGGTCTTCGATGTACTTCGAGGAATTCACGTAGCGCACGTACGGGCGGATCTTCATCAGCACGTCCTCGGCTGCCTGCAGATCCTCCGGCTTTTCGCTGTTCGGGTCGCGGCCCAGGAATATGAGCACGGTGCCGACGACCTCCGAAGGCGCGTCGATGATGCTCACCCCGCAATCGGCAAACTTCGCGACGACCTCCGGGTCGTAAAACATGCGCCAGCTGTCGACCGGCGCGCCGGGCATGCGCCGCTCGATCATCGCGGCGTTGTAGCCCGGCCCGGACGTGCCCCAGAGGTAATTCACCGCGTGATCGTTGCCCGGGTCGTGCCGGGCGATCTGCCGGGTGATCTCGGGGTCCATGTTCTTCAGGTTCGGCAGTAGCGACTTGTCGAGCGGCCGGAACACGCCGGCCTGGATCTGGCGCTCGAGGAACGATGCCGAGGGCACGACGATGTCGTAGCCGGTGGTGCCGGCGAGGAGCTTCGTCTCGAGCACCTCGTTGGAGTCGAACACGTCGTAGGTGACGTCGATCCCGTACTCCTTCTCGAAGTCCTCGATCACGGAGTCGTCGATGTAATCCGACCAGTTGTAGACATTGAGCGTCTTCTCAGCGTCCATGGCGGCCGCTGCCGGCGGGGCCGCCGGCTGCTCTCCGGCGGGCGGGGCCGCGCCCTGCTCCGGCGGCGCGCCGGGGCCGCCGCAGGCGCCGGCCAGCGCGGCCATGCACACTGCGATACCGAAACGCGCGAAGACTCTGTGATACCGGATGCTGCTCATGCCAGGTCTCCCCTGTTACTCGTCACTCCAAGGGAAGGTCGTGCCGATCGAAAAGATGACACGCGTGTCGTTGCGGCCGGGACCACGGTCCACCTCGAAGTAGTCGTCGGTATTCGTGGTCACCACCTTCAACTCGGTATCGACCCGTCCGAACGCACGGGCCACGCCAAAGGATATGTCCGCGTACTCCGCATCGTCGCCGTTGAAATCGGGATCGAAGATGTCGCTCGCCGGATTCCCCAGCGCGTCCTCGAGTTCGTCGAAATAATCGCCGAAGCTGTAGCCGTAGTGGAGGTTGAAGACGAAATCCGCCGGCAGGTCGACCGCGGCGTTGATTTCCGCGTAGTAGGCAGTCTCGTTCTCGTCCAGGTAACTCGGGCTCCACCACAGCCGCGCCTGCACCGGGCCGTAGCCGCCGCCGGCGTAGAACTCGCCATATTCGGCCAACGCCTCGGTTTCGTTCTGGACATCCTCGTTGGACCCGGGATAGAAGTAGTACACGGCGCCAACGTCCCAGTCGATGCCGCGCTCTGTTTCGCCCGCGAGGCCGGCGTTGAGGTCGATCTCGATGCTGCCGTCCACGTCGTCGCCGAAATCGACGTTGCTGCCCCAGAGGGATCCGTAGAACAGGCCCGATTCGAAGTCGACACTGCCCTGCAATGCCTCATCGCCCGAGGTCTGCGAAGCACCGCGGAAATCGTAATCCGTCGTGCCGGTGATCGTGGCGCTCCACTGCGCCTGCGCGACCTGCGCGCACAACAACCCCGCAAGCAGCCAGCCCAGCCTGATCCCCATGACTACCCCCCTTGACGTCGGCACCGGCGCGCGTCCGCACCGGTTCCGTCCGGAGTGTACAGGCGCGCATTCGGCCAAGGCAATCGCGCGAAAAACCGTGCGTCCGGCGCCTCAGTCGAGGAACAGCGCCCAGAAACGGGTGCGGTCCGGATCGTGGGCGTGGTAGACCTTATTGATGGCCGCCGGGTCATCGAGCGCCTGCACCACGAGTCGCGCGAGGTCCGCGCGGCGGATCCAGCTCATCGCGTGCGTGTCCGCCGTCAGGAAGGCACGGCCCTGCGGTTCCTTGTCGAGCAGCCCGCCGGGCCGGATGATCGTGTAGTCGAGCCCGCTCTCGCGCAGGTAGTCCTCCGCCTTCGTCTTCTCGCCGATGATGTTCTTCAGGAAACGACGCGCCATCCATGGAGCGGCGTCGAGCGACCCACCCGCGCCGATCACCGTCACCAGCACGAAGCGGCGGATCCCGGCGGCTTTGGCGGCGTCCACCGCGTTGCGGTTGCCCTCGAAATCGGGACGCGGGCCGTCCGTCGCGCGGGCCCCGAGCGTCGAGACGACCGCGCGAAAGCTGCCCGATGCCATGGCCGCGGCAAGGTCCGCCGGCTGCATGGCATCGCCCCGCAGGATGCGCGCGCCGAGCGCCTCGGCAGCGCTGGCGTCCGAGGTTGGCCGCGCGAGCACGGCCACCTCGTCTCCGCGCGCGCGCAGGAGCCGGACCACCTCCAGCCCGGTGGCGCGCGTGCCACCGATCACGAACACGGCGCCGGCACCCGGCTGCGCCGCCACCGGGGCGAGCCCGGCGTCGGTGCGCTCCGGTTCGATGCCGGCAACGAGGATCCAGACCAGCAGCGCGGCGACCAGGGCCAGGAAGATGCTCAACTTCGGATACCTCACGATCTCGCCTCCCGCCTGCACGGCTACCGCGCCGTATTGCACTCCAGCCGCCGCCCCGGCGCCTCGCCGGTGAGCCCGCCGTCCTCCCACACGAGCACGCCGTTGACCATCGTGGCGCAGATCTGCGAGCGCAACGTCATGCCCTCGAACGGCGACCAGGCCACCTTGTACAGGCAGTCGTCGCCGCGCACCTCATCGCTGCGGTTGAGATCCACCAGCACCATGTCTGCCCAGTAGCCCTCGCGGATATAGCCGCGGTCGCGGATGCCGAACAACTCCGCCACCGCGTGGCTGGTCTTGTGCGCGATCGTCTCCAGCGACAACGCGCCGTCGTGGAAATGCTCGAGCATGAGCGGCAGCGCGTGCTGGGCGAGTGGCAAACCGCTCGGCGCGCGCCGATACGGCTGCTCCTTTTCCCGCAACGGGTGCGGCGCGTGGTCCGTGGCGACCACGTCGATGCGGTCGTCTTTCAGGGCCTGCAGGAGTGCGCGGCGATCCGCCGGCGTCTTCACCGCCGGATTGCACTTCATCAGGTTGCCAA
Source organism: Gammaproteobacteria bacterium (assembly GCA_021462865.1). Taxonomy (GTDB): domain Bacteria; phylum Pseudomonadota; class Gammaproteobacteria; order Steroidobacterales; genus QUBU01. The sequence goes on from JAJTYX010000154.1 coordinate 13,208, forward strand.
GCTCCGCATATTTCGTGTCGTCGAGGCAGAGATGGTGCACGCAGACCTCGGCGGTGATGCGCTTGCCGGCGAGCGGCCCCGGCGCGAACAGCTCCATCTCCCTGGCGGTGGTCAGGTGCAGGACGTGCAGGCGCGCGTCATGCCGGCGCGCGAGTTCGACCGCCAGCGACGAAGAACGGTAACAGGCCTCCTCGGAACGTATCAGCGCGTGCGCCGACGGCGGGATGTCGTCACCGTACTGCTCCGCGAACTTCCGTTCGTTCTCGCGGATCAGCGCCGGGTCCTCGCAGTGCGTCGCGATCAGTAACGGGCAATGGGCGAAGATCTGCTCCAGCACCGCCGGGTCGTCGACCAGCATGTTGCCGGTGGATGCGCCCATGAACACCTTCACGCCGCAGGTCTGCTCCGGGCGGACGGCCTTGATCTCTTCGATGTTGTCGTTGGCGCCGCCGAGGTAAAAGGCGAAGTTCGCGCGCGCACGGCCTGCCGCCAGCATGTACTTGTCGGCCAGCGCCGCCCGGTTGATGGTCTGGGGAATCGAGTTCGGCATGTCCATGAAGCTGGTGATGCCGCCCGCGGCCGCGGCCGCCGACTCTGTGGCGATATCGCCTTTGTGCGTGAGCCCGGGCTCGCGGAAGTGCACCTGGTCGTCGATCATGCCGGGCAGCAGGTGGCGGCCGCGCGCATCGATCACCCGGTCCGCCTGCTGCCCGGTAAGCGCGAATCCCACCTGCTCGATGCGCCCGTCGCGCACGAACACGTCGCCCTGCGTGATGCGCCCCTCGTTGACGATGCTGGCGTTGACGATGAGAAGGGATTTGCTGCTCATGCCTGGGAAAACCTGTCTGTCGCTGCAATGAGTTCGTGGGTGATGCCGGGTTCGAAGGCCGAATGACCCGCGTCGGGCACCAGGCGCAGTTGCGCCTCGGGCCAGGCGCGATGCAGGTCCCAGGCCGAGACCATCGGGCAGACGACGTCATAGCGCCCCTGCACGATCCCCCCGGGGATATGCCGGATCCGGCCCGCGTCGCGCAGGATCTGCTCCGGGGCATCGAAGAACCCGCCATTGACGAAGTAGTGGGCCTCGATGCGGGCCAGTGCCAGCGCGAAGTCGTCCGCGCCGAAACGCGCCACCGTCTGCTCCGACTCGAACAGGTGGCTGGTCGCGCCCTCCCACACCGACCACGCGCGCGCGGCTTCCCGGGCGGTTGCCGGATCGTCGCCCGTGAGGCGGCGATGGTAGGCGGCGAGCAGATCGTCGCGCTCGGCGGCCGGAATCGGCCGCAGATAGTGCTCCCAGCGGTCCGGAAAGATCTCGCTGGCGCCGTGCTGGTAGAACCAGCGCAGTTCGGCGGGGCGCAGCATGAAGATGCCACGCAACACGAGTTCCGACACGCGCTCGGGGTGCTGCTCCGCGTAGACCAGGGCAAGCGTACTGCCCCAGGACCCGCCAAAGACCAGCCACCGGGCGATGCCGAGTTCCTCGCGCAGCCGCTCGATGTCGGCGACGAGGTGCTGCGTCGTGTTCTCGCGCAGTTCGGCATGGGGACGGCTGCGGGCGCAACCACGCTGGTCGAACAGCACGATGCGATAACGCGCCGGATCGAAGAATCGCCGCGGCGTCGCATCCCCGCCTGCACCGGGCCCGCCATGCAGGAACAACGCGGGCTTGCCGCGTGGATTGCCGCACTCCTCGAAATAAATCTCGTGCAGGGGCGACACGCGCAGGTAACCGCTGCGGTAAGGCTCGATCTCGGGATACAGACCGCGCGGCCGCTCCCGTTCTGGCACATTTCCGGGCATGGGACGGCAGTATAGCCGTGTTGCTGCACCGGGCCGGCGCGCGCCTCGCTGCATCCGCATCCAGCGCGCGCGACGCCGATCCGCGTCACCTGCCCCTGCTAGAATCCGCCGCGCCCCCTTTTTCGCCCCCGGCACGAGTGAACCCATGAATCCGAGCGCCTTCGCAAGACTCTGTCTGCCTGTCGTGCTGGCATGGTCCGCAGCCATCGGCGCGGCCGGCATCGACATCCCGTTTCACAAGGAGGTGCTCGACAACGGGCTCACCGTCATCGTGCACGAGGATCGCAAGGCACCGATCGTCGCGGTCAACATCTGGTACCACGTCGGCTCCAAGAACGAAGTGCATGGCCGCACCGGTTTCGCCCATCTGTTCGAGCACCTGATGTTCCAGGGCACCGAGAACTACGACGGCGAGTACCTGACGGCGCTCGAAAGCCTCGGCTCGACCGACTTCAACGCCACCACCTGGTACGACCGCACCAATTACTTCCAGACCGTGCCGCGGAACGCGCTCGACGGCGCACTCTGGCTCGAGTCCGACCGCATGGGGCACTTCGCCGGCGCGATCAGCCAGGAGAAACTCGACGAACAACGCGGAGTCGTGCAGAACGAGAAGCGGCAGGGCGACAACCAGCCCTACGGCCGGGTCTGGGAGTACATCCAGCCGGCGCTGTTCCCCGCCGATCACCCCTACTCCTGGGAAACCATCGGTTCCATGGCGGACCTCGACGCCGCAAAGCTCGAAGACGTGCGCGACTGGTTCGCCACCTGGTACGGACCCGACAACGCGGTACTCGTGATCGCCGGCGACATCGACACCGAAGAGGCGATGGCCAAAGCGCGCCTGTACTTCGGCGACATTCCCGCCGGCCCGCCGCTCAATCGCCCCGGCGTCTGGATCCCGCGCCGGCAGGACGACCGGCGCATGACCATCCAGGACCGGGTGCCGCAGGCGCGCATCTACCGGGCCTGGGTGGGGCCGAACTGGGGCAGCGCCGACGCCCGCCACCTGTCGCTCGCCGCCGCGGTGCTCGCCGGCGACAAGAATTCGCGCCTCTACCAGCGGCTCGTCTACCGTGATCGTCTCGCCACCGATGTCTCGCTCGGTACGCTCGCGTTCGAGATCGCGGGCGTGAGCTACCTGGTGGTCTCGGCGCAGCAGGATGCGAATCTCGCCGACATCGAGACCGCCATCGCCGAGGAACTGCAGGCCTTCATGCGCAAGGGCCCGACGCGCAGCGAACTCGAGCGGGTGACCACCAGCTTTCGGGCCGGATTCCTGCGCAGCATCGAACGGGTCGGGGGCTTCAGCGGCAAGGCGGGTACGCTCGCCGAGAGCATGGTGCTCGGCGGACGCCCGGACGCCTGGAAGGACGACCTCGCCGCGCTCGATACCGCGCGACCGGAAGACCTGCGCCGGGTGGCTGCGGAATGGTTCGGCCCCGGCTCCTTTACGCTGACCGTGCTGCCCTACCCCGCCTACTCCGCGGCGAGCACCGGCGCGGACCGCAGCAGCCTGCCACAGGCCGGACCGCCGCCGCCGGTGCAGTTCCCCGCGGTCGAGCGCGCCGCGCTCGACAACGGGCTGCAGATCGTGCTCGCGCCGCGGCCCGGCCTCGGGCTGGTGGAAATGCAGCTGATCCTCGAGGGCGGGCATTCGACCGACCCGTCTGATCGCACCGGGCTGGCAAGCCTCGCCACGAGCATGCTCGACGAGGGCACCACGACCCGCAGCGCGCTCCAGATCAGCGAAGAGCTGGCGCTGCTTGGCGCGGACCTGAGCGCCGGTGCCAATCTCGACACCGCCTACGTGGCGCTCTCGGCGCTGCGCGACCGGCTGGAACCCTCGATCGCGATGTTCGCCGATGTCGTGCTCAATCCGACCTTCCCGGAGAAGGACCTGGAACGCCTGCGGGGCATCCACATTGCTGCCCTGAAACAGGAGCAGACCCGACCGAACGCGATGGCGCTGCGGGTCCTGCCGAAACTGCTCTACGGCGCCAATCATCCCTACGCCAACCCGTTGACCGGATCGGGCACCGAGGCGTCGATCAAGGCCCTGCGGCGCGAGGATCTTGCTGCCTATCACGCCACGTGGTTCCGGCCCAATCACGCCACCCTGGTCGCCTCCGGCGATATCACGATGCCGGAGCTGCGCGCGCTGCTGGAACGCCATCTCGGCGACTGGAAGCCGGGCGATGTTCCGCGCCGGGAGATCGGCCCGCCGCAACGCGCGCAAGGCAACGTGCTCTACCTGCTCGACCGCCCGGGCGCCGACCAGTCGGTGATCTTCGTCGGGCAGACCCTGCCGCCCTACGCCAATCCCGACGAGCTGGCGATCCAGATGATGAACAACGTCCTCGGCGGCCAGGTGTCGGCGCGCATCAACATGAACCTGCGCGAGGACAAGCACTGGGCCTACGGCGCCTACACGTCGCTGGTCGAAGCACGCGGTCCGCGTCCGTTCTTCGCCTACGCCCCGGTCCAGACGGACAAGACGGCCGAGGCATTGACTGAGCTGCGCAAGGAAATGCGCGCGATCACCAGCGAGCGACCGGTCACGGCCGCCGAACTCGAGCGGGTCAAGACCACGGAGACGCTCGGCCTTGCCGGCCGGTGGGAGACCGCCGGCGCGGTTGCCGGCGCGCTTGCGGAAAGCGTGCGCTTCGGCCTGCCGGACGATTACTGGGCCCGCTATGCCGATGCCGTCAGGGGCGTGACGCTCGCTGACGTCAATCGCGCGGCGCAGGCCTACATCGAGCCCGGCCAGCAGGTCGTCGTGGTGGTCGGCGACCGCGCCAGGATCGAACCGCAACTGGCGTCGCTCGGCTTCGACGAGATCCGCCCGATCGCCGCCGACTGAGCACGGCATCGCAGCGCAGTCGCCCGGCACCGGCCGCAGCCGCGACGCAGCCGGACGCTGTCGCGCCTTGATTAGGCGGCTCCCCTGTGCAAAATACCGGCGCTCCAGTCCGATCCCGTGGGGCTGACGTCACGTTCCCGTGATGCAAGAGCGGCAGTCGCGCGCAGCAGCAAAGAAGGACGGAGCATGATCAGAGCCGAGTCGCTGTCGAAGCAATACGGCCCGTTGCGGGCCGTGGACAACATCAGTTTCACCGTCCAGGCCGGCGAAGTGCTGGGTTTTCTCGGGCCAAATGGCGCGGGCAAGACCACCACCATGCGCATGCTCGCCGGGTTCGTGCCGCCGACTTCCGGGCGCGCCGAGATCTGCGGCTTCTCCGTCGAAGACCGGCCGACAGAGGCCAGGCGCTGCCTCGGCTACCTGCCGGAAGGCGCGCCGTCCTACGGCGAGATGACGCCGCGGCACTTCCTGGGGTTCATTGCGGACATCCGCGGCCTGCAGGGCGACAACCGCAGGAAGCGTCTTGGAGACGTCACTGCCCGCCTGCATCTCGAGCGCGTTCTCGACCAGCGCATCGAGACGCTTTCGAAGGGGTTCCGGCGCCGGGTGGGCCTCGCCCAGGCAATCCTGCACGCCCCGCCGGTGCTGATTCTCGACGAGCCGACGGACGGGCTCGACCCGAACCAGAAGCACGAGGTGCGCGAACTGATCAGCGCCATGGCGAAAGACAAGATCATCGTCATCTCCACGCACATCCTCGAGGAGGTGGAAGCCGTCTGCAATCGCGCCATCATCATCTCCTCGGGCCGGATCGTGGCCGACGATACGCCCGCGGCCCTGATCCGCCGCTCCCGTTACCACAACGCGGTCACGCTGCGTTTCGAAAAGGCCTCCGACCTGAAGGCGGCGGCCGCAGAGCTGCGCGCGCTTGGCAATGTGGACCATGTCGAGGTGAACGAACACTCGCGCTCGGTCACCGCCTTCCCGAAAGGCGCGGCGCACATCCTGACCGCCGTCGGAGACCTTGCCGGCGCACGCCAATGGGCCCTCGAGCAGATGCACCTGGAGTCCGGCCGCATGGACGAGGTCTTCCGCAGCATCACCGAGAAAGAGGCCGCATGATGAACGGCATCCGCATCATCGCCGCGCGCGAGCTGCGCGCGTATTTCGCGACGCCGCTTGCGTACGTATTCATCGTCATCTTCCTGGCCCTGATGGGCATCTTCACCTTCTACCTCGGCGGCTTCTACGAGCGCGGCCAGGCCGATCTCACCCCGTTCTTCAACTTCCACCCCTGGCTGTACCTGTTCCTGGTGCCGGCCATTTCCATGCGGCTGTGGGCGGAGGAGCGCAAGTCCGGGAGCATCGAGCTGCTGATGACGCTGCCGGTCACCACCACCGCGGCGGTGGTCGGCAAATTCCTCGCCGCCTGGGCGTTCACCGCCATCGCGCTCGTTCTCACCTTCCCGATCTGGCTGACGGTCAACTACCTCGGCGAACCGGACAACGGCGTGATCCTGGCCGCCTATCTCGGCAGCCTGCTGATGGCGGGCGGCTTCCTCGCCATCGGCTCGTGCATCTCGGCGGCCAATCGCAACCAGGTCGTGGCGTTCATCATCACCGTGGCGATCTGTTTCGTTTTCCTCCTGGCCGGCTTCCCGCTCGTGCTCGACTTCTTCGCCGGCTGGGCACCGCAATGGCTGGTGGACATGGTCTCCGGCCTGAGCTTCCTCACCCACTTCAACGCGATCAGCAAGGGCGTCATCGACCTGCGTGACGCTTTCTACTTCGTGATCGTGATCGCCGCCTGGCTGTATGCCACCGCCGTAGTGCTCGAACTCAGGAAGGCGGACTAGGAGGAATCTGATGAGCAGCGCAAGCCGTTCCGCGTTCGGACGCCTGGGCCTGGTGGCGCTGGCCGTGATATTCGTGGTGGCGGTGTCGCTCGCCAACATCATTTTTCGCGGTGCGCGAGTCGACCTGACGGAGAACAACCTCTATACCCTTGCGCCGGGCACCGTGAAGACGCTGGGCAACATCAGCGAACCGATCAACCTCTACTTCTTCTTTTCCGACAGGGCGACCACCGACATCCCGTACCTTCGCGCCTATGCGGGCCGCGTGCGCGACATGCTGCGGGAGTTCGCGCAGGACTCCAACGGCATGCTGAAGCTGCACGAGGTCGATCCCATCCCGTTCTCCGACGAGGAAGACCGCGCCACCCAGTTCGGCCTGCAGGGCATCCGGCTCGACAATACCGCCGACCCCGTGTTCATGGGGCTCGCCGGCACCAACAGTGTCGGCGACGAACAGATCATCGCCTTCCTGGACCCCTCCAAGGAAGCCTTCCTGGAGTACGAACTGGCGAAGCTCGTCTACTCGCTCGCCAACCCGAAGCGCCCGGTGGTCGGCCTGATGTCCGGGTTGCCGATGAACGCCGGGTTCGATCCGATGACGCAGCAGATGCGCCAGCCCTGGACGATCACCACGCAGCTGCGCCAGCTCTTCGAACTGCGCATGATCGAGCCGACCGAGACGCAGATCGCCGACGACGTCCAGGTTCTCATGGTCGTCCACCCGAAGGAGCTTTCCGACGCCACGCTCTATGCGATCGACCAGTTCATCCTGCGTGGCGGGCGCGCGATGCTGTTCGTCGACCCCTGGGCCGAAGCCGACCCGGGCAATCCGCAGGACCCGGCGAGCGCCATGATGGGCGGGCGCAGCTCCCGACTCGACACCCTGCTCGGCCCCTGGGGCATCAAGGTCAGCTCCGACACCTTCGTCGGCGACGACCGGTTCGCGCTGCAGGTGATGGGCCCCGACGGACGAGCCGTGCGCGACATCGGCCTGATCGGCGTGGACGCCGGCGGCCTCGATCCCGACGACGTCGTGACCAGCGGCCTGAGCCTCGTCAACCTCGGCTTCGCCGGCGCCATCAGCAGCGAGGCGAACGCCGCAGCGACGGTTACCCCCCTGATCCGCTCGAGCGATCTCGCCGCGCCGGTGCCCACCGCATCGCTCGGGCTGATGTCCGACCCGGAGATGTTGCGCAAGGGATTCAATCCGACCGGCGAGCGCTACATCCTCGCGGCCCGCATCAGCGGCAAGGTGCCGAGCGCCTTCCCGCAAGGCGCGCCGGCGAGCGCGGCCGCCGGCGGCAAGGCGCCGCTGAAAGCTGCTGAAGCCCCGATCAACGTCGTGCTGGTGGCCGACACGGACCTGCTCGGCGACCGACTGTGGGTGCAGACGCAGAATTTCTTCGGCCAGCGCATGGCCAACGCCTTCGCCAACAACGGGGACTTCGTGGTCAATGCGCTCGACAACCTGCTCGGCAGCAGCGACCTCATCGGCATCCGCGGCCGCGCCACGTTCAGCCGCCCGTTTACGCGCGTGCAGGAACTGCGCCGGACGGCCGACGAGCGCTTCCGCGTCACCGAGGAACGCCTGCAACAGGAACTGCGGGACACCGAGCAGAAACTTACCGAGCTGCAGGCGCGCCGCGAGGATCGCGACGCCCAGATACTGACGCCGGAGCAGGCCCAGGAGCTGGAACGCTTCCGCGAGCAGCGCGTCACCATCCGCCGCGAGCTGCGCCAGGTCCAGCGCAATCTCGATCGCGAGATCGAGCGGCTCGGCAACCGGCTCAAGGCGATCAACATCGGCCTGGTGCCGCTGCTCATCACGCTGGCAAGCCTCGGCGTGCTGCTGCTGCGCCGCCGGCACCGTGCGGGAGGCTGAAGGCCATGAACACCCGCACGCTGATCGCGCTCCTCGCCTCGCTCGCCGTCCTGGTTGCGCTGGCAGTCGCGGTGTCCCAGTCCCAGCGCAAGACCACCGGCAGCGGCGACCTGCTGCTGCCCGATCTGCATTCGCAACTGAATACGATCGGGACGATCATCGTCAGGACCGGCGGCGACAAGACGATTGCCACGATCGCGAAGCAGGATGACCGCTGGGGAGTCGCCGAACGCAGCGGTTACCCGGCCGACATCGGCCGCATCCGCAGAAACCTCATCGGCCTCGCCGAAGCCCGTATCCTCGAGGAAAAGACCTCGAACCCGGAGCTCTATGACCGCCTGGGCGTGGCAGACATCGAGAAGGAAGCCGCCACCGGCGTACGTCTCGACCTGGGCAGCGCCAGCGGCACGACCAGCGTCATCCTCGGCAACACCGGGGTCGGCGGCGGCGAGCGCGCCTATGCGCGCCGCGCAGGGGAGACCACGAGCTGGCTCGTATCCGGGTCGTTCGACGTCCCGCGCGAGACCGCGCAATGGCTCGATCAGGGCATCCTCGACATCGTCGCGAAGCGTGTCCACTCGGTCGTCATCAGCCCCCCGCGGGGCAAGACCCTGCGCGTCGAGAAGGCGTCGCCCGAGACGCAGGACTTCACCGTCACGGGCGTCCCCGGGGACCGGGAACTCTCCTTCCCGAGCGCCGGAAATTCCATCGGCGCCGCGCTCACCGACCTCACGCTCGAGGATGTCGAACCGGCCGCGGGCTTCAGCCCCGGCGAGGTGCAACCGGTGGTGGCCCGCTACGAGACCTTCGACGGGCTGGTGGTGGAGGCGCGTACCTGGCAGCTTCCCGCCGGCCCGCGGGTGCGCTTCAGCGTCAGCGTCGACGACGCGCTCGCTGCCCGGTTCGCGCCGGCACCCGCCGGCGCCGCCCCGGCTGGCGCGAACGACGGCACGCCGCAGGCCGCCGAGCCGGCGGCAGCGCCCCGCAAAAGCCCCGATGCGGTCAAAGCGGAAGCCGCAGAACTCCAGGCGCGCCTGGCGGCCTGGGTCTACACGCTGCCCGCGCACAAGGGCGAGCAACTCACCAGGACACTCGACGACCTGCTCGCGCCCCGGCCCCCGACCAAGTAGGAGCGGCTCGGGTCGCGGCATTGCCGGAGCGGCGCAAGCCGCGACGACGGTAGAATCCGCGCATGGGAACCGCCGCTGACTACCTCGAGCGCATCCTCAAGGCGCGCGTCTATGACATTGCCGTCGAGAGCCCGCTCGAGGCCGCGCCACGCCTGAGCGAACGCCTCGGCGCCCGTGTGCTCCTCAAGCGCGAGGACCTGCAGCCGGTGTTCTCCTTCAAGCTGCGGGGCGCGCACAACAGGCTCTCGCAGATGTCCCCGGCGGCGCGCTCGCGCGGCGTGATTTGCAGCTCCGCCGGCAATCATGCCCAGGGGCTCGCCCTCTCCGCCCGGCATTACGGCGCGCGCGCGCTGGTGGTGATGCCCGCGACCACGCCCGCGATCAAGACGCAGGCCGTGCAGACCCTCGGCGCGGAGGTCGTGCTGCACGGCGCGAACTACGACGAGGCCTACGAGCACGCGCTCGCGCTCGCCGCGGCCGAGGGCCTCACCTTCGTTCATCCCTTCGACGATCCGGAGGTGATCGCAGGCCAGGGGACGATCGCGATGGAGCTGTACCGCCAGCACCGCGAACCGATCGACGCGGTCTTCGTGCCGATCGGCGGTGGCGGACTGGCGAGCGGCATCGCGCTCTATACCAAGGCGCTGTATCCGCAGGTGCGCGTGATCGGCGTGGAGCCGGAGGAATCGCCCAGCATGCACCGCTCCCTCGCTGCCGGTGCGCCGGTGACGCTCGAGCACGTGGGCATTTTTGCCGACGGGGTGGCCGTGCGGCGCGTCGGCGATGAGACCTTCCGCATCTGCCGGGAACTCCTCGACGACGTCATCCTGGTCAGCACCGACGAGATCTGCGCGGCAATCCAGGATATTTTCGAAGACACGCGCAGCATCATGGAGCCGGCCGGCGCGCTGGCGGTGGCCGGCCTGAAGCGGCACGTCGCCAGCGGCCGGATGCGTGATCGCACCCTGGTTGCCGTCAACAGCGGCGCCAACGTCAACTTCGACCGGCTGCGCCACATCGCCGAACGCGCGGCGGTCGGCGAGGAACGCGAGGCGCTGCTCGCGGTCGAGATCCCGGAGCAACCGGGCAGCTTCCTGCGCTTCTGCGAGACGCTCGGGCGGCGCAGCGTCACCGAGTTCAACTACCGTTACGGCGACCCCGGGCGGGCGCGCATTTTCGTCGGTGTCGAGCTGCGCGGGGGAGCGGCCGAGCGCCGGCAGATCGTGGCGGGACTCACCGGCGCCGGCTACCCGGTGATCGACATGAGCGACGATGAGATGGCGAAGCTGCACGTCCGGCACATGGTCGGCGGTCTCGCCGCCGCGCTCGGCAATGAGCGGCTGTGCCGTTTCGAGTTTCCGGAGCGCCCGGGGGCGTTACTCGATTTCCTGAAGGCAATCGGCACGCGCTGGAACATCAGCCTGTTCCACTACCGCAACCATGGCTCCGATTACGGCCGGGTGCTGGCAGGCGTCCAGGTCCCCGATGCCGGGCTCGGCGACTTCCACGCCCACCTCGCCGAACTCGGCTTCCCGTGGTGGGACGAGACCGGCAATCCCGCCTACCGGATGTTCCTGAGCAGCCGGGCCTGACCGCCCGCCGGAAACAGGCGCGACTCAGTTTGCCGGAGCGGACGTCGCAGCCGTCGCCTCGTCGGTTGCCGGAGGAGCCCCCTCGCCGACACCGGCGGCGGAGCCGGGTTTGCGAAACCGCAGCGTGAAGCGATCGCTCTCGCCGACGGCGAGATACTTGTCGCGGTCCTTGTCGCCGTGGCGCAAGGTCGGTGGCAGGGCCCAGACGCCGCCCTCATGGTCTTTTGTGTCCTTCGGGTTCGCGTTCACCTCGGAGGCTGCCTCCAGGACGAAGCCCGCCGCGCGCGCCAGGGCGATGGCGTGATCCTCGCGCACGTAGCCGGTCCTGGCCTTCGGGTCCTGCGGCTGGTCGGCCGGCGCGCGGTGCTCCACGACGCCGAGGACCCCGCCCGGCTTGAGCACGCGGTACATCGCCGCGAACACTCCCGGCGCCAGGTCGCTCGCCATCCAGTTGTGGATGTTGCGGAAGGTCAGCACCATGTCCACGGATTCCGCCGCCGTCATCTCGGTTTTTTCCGGCGGTGCCAGCACGACCACCTCGACTTTGTCGTAGAGGTCCGGTCGCGCCGCGAGCTTCTCCTTGAACGCACGCACGCTGTTGCGGATGAACTCGGGCTTCGCCTCGGGATCCCAGTGCGCAGCGATGTAGCGGCCGTGATCGCGCAGGTACGGGGCGAGGATCTCGGTGTACCAGCCGGTCCCGGGCCAGATCTCGATCACGGTCATGTCCGGCCGCAGGCCGAAGAACTCCAGCGTCTCCACCGGGTGGCGGGCGGCGTCGCGCGCCCGGTTCTCGGCACTGCGATGCTCACCGGCAACGATTGCCGCAAGCGCCGGCGCCGCGGGCTGAGCGGCTGCCGCAGCAGCCGGGGGTGGCGGGGCCTCGGGGGCCGGAGTGGAGCGGTTGCCGCAGGCGGCGAGCAGCGCGCTGGTGAAACCGATGATTGCAACGCAAGCGACGTGTCTGGCCATGCTGGAATCCTCTCGCATGCGGGGTGCGAATGAACCGGTCCCCGTGGCTCCGGCGGGGCCACTGTAGCAAAACAGGCGCCGCGGCGCGGCCCCGGATCAGGACAGCAGGGAGGAGCGGATGTGGCTGACTTTCGCGGGTTGCGGCCAGCGGAAGAATGCCCGCAACTCGCGCAGCATCCCCGGCCCGGGGGCGCCGGCCGGGAAGCGGCTCTCGAGGCTGGCGCAATAGGCACTGGCAAACCGGCTGGCGTCGCGGTAACGGCGCAGCTCCTCGACCGGGAGCGCCGGGTCGAATGCCGGCTGATCGAACAGGTGCGCGAGCAGCCGCCTGCCGATGTCGCCACCCGCCTGCCTGCCGAGCAGCGCCCTGGCGCTGACGTACTTGTCGACCTCGGCCTGCATCTCGAGCTCGAGCAGCGTCACCGGCTTGTCGCAGGCCGCGTTCCATGCCACGTAGTTGAAGTGGCTCACGCCCTCGAGCACCGTGCAGAAATCCTCGATATTGCATGCGCACAGGCAGCGCAGCGGGTCGAATGCGTCCAGTCGGTGGAGCAGGTCAGGATCGAGGTACAGGGCGAGGCAAAGCTCGCCGTCGCCTTCCCCGATCAGGAGCTGCTCGGCCGTATCGCGCGCATTGGCGGCCGCCCTGGCAGGGCGCAGTGCCGCGGCATCCGTCACGACGAAGTCGCGCACATCCGCGTCAACCTCTATGCCGTAGAGGTCGGCAAGCAGGCTCTGCAACGCACGCAGCAGCATACCGGCACCTCAATGCTGGTAATCGCTGCGCGCCTGCCCGCTCGGCTCGATGCCGGCCTGGCGCAGCAGCCGCGCCGCGCGCGGGCTCCCGGTGCGGACCCAGGCCTCGTACAGGCGCAGCACGTCCGCGTCGCCCCCGCGAGCCGACTCGCGCACCTCGTTCAGCACATCGACCAGGTCGAGAAACTTGGCGGCGAGTTCGGCGAACACTTCGGCGAGAGCCCGGGTGCGCACGCTGGCGTGGCCGCCCGCGGCGAGCATGCGGTACGCCCCGCCGCCCATGTTGACGTAGTAATCGACGCCGACCGTGCGGTCGCGCAGCGTCTCGGCGAAGAAGCCCGCGGTGAACAGCGCGATGTCCCCGAGCCGCTGCAGTGCGAACGACCGTTCCTCGGCGCTGCCGGCGCCGACCGCTTCGGCCAGCATCAGCGCCAGCGGCCGGTGGCGGGCGCCGCCGTCGGTCGGGTCATAACAGGCGTCGGACCGGGCGAACAACGTGAGCAGGCTGACCACGTAATGCGAGGTATCGCGCTCGACAATGACGTGATTGCTGGCGAGCGCCGCCTCGACGGAATCGCGGAAGAACTCTTCGAGGCTGGGCACCGGCACCAGCGACGCGTGGCGCGATTGCGAGAACCTCTGCACCGACCTGCCTCCGATACCGTGTTGATCCGGACGTCAACGGTCGGGCGGCTCCTCGGGCCAGCCGCTGCGACCAGAGTCAGTTGGTCTCGACTGTAACGGACGCCGATTGCCGGATCTGTGACGGCAATCACAGCAAGTCGTCACTGGCAGTCGCGATGCCGGAGTGCCAGATGCGCGGCCCTGGCACGGCTGCGCTTCACCCGGCGAGCGCGAGTGCGGGCCCCGGTTGCCAGCCCAGCTCGGTGACGGACGATCCCGATGTCGCATGCGCCACGCGGAAGGCGACGAAGTCGCCACCACGCGCCAGCGCCACGCCGATGATCGCCTCCAGCCGCGCGGCGATCTCCTGCCCGCGTGTGGCATCGTGGGTGTCGGCATCGCATTTGACGTAGAACGCCTCGCGCGGTGTCGCCCCGGCCAGCAAGCCCTGCGCGTGCAGCGCGGCGAGAAAGGTTTCGCACTGGCCGCGCACCTCGCGCCACAGCGACGGGCCGGACGGCTCGAAAGCCGCCCAGCGCGTGTGCCGCGCAATGCTGTCGGCGATGAACAGGAACACGCGACGCTGGCGCAGGTTGTTCCAGGACGTGGAGACGCCGCCCGAGCGCGCCATGGTCACCAGGCCGGTCAGTTCCACGCGCCCCGGCGCCGGCCGCGACAACGAGTTGACCCCCAGCCGACCGAGCTGATGCATCTCCTGCTCATCGAGTTCGAGCGCGGCGCGGCTGCGCCCGAGCGACAAGGGCTGCCCGCCGGAGCAGGCAAGCCCCGCCGCGCACAGGCGTCCGGCTATGGCGCCGGCCGCACTGAGTCCGCCGCTGACCGAGACATGCAACGGGCTTTCGAGTGCCGGGAAGTAGGTGAGCGCATTGCCGCTCGCGAAACCGCGCTCGCGCTGCGCCCGCACGACATCGGCCACGCTCGTCCACGCGGCGGGCGGATCGAGCAGCAGCAGCGCCCGGCGCTCGCGGCAATAGCGTTCCGCCGCGAACAGCGCGACCGGGCCCAGCGTGAGGCCCGAAGCACCGGGCAGCAGGCATACGAAGTCCAGCCACGGCACCTGCTCCAGCGCAAACAAGCCCGTGCCCTCTTCGCGCGATCCGAGCAGGTCATAGTCCGTCGGGATGTTGTCGCCATCCGTCGTGTCGTCGCCCCGGCTGTAGACGTACCGCAGCGGCTGGCCGCTGTCGGCGCCGAGCGTGCGGCCCGGCCGTTCGGCAGGAAGAGGCTCCACCACCCGGACCAGGCTCGACGCGGCCAGCGCGTTGCCGGCGAACTCCGTGTCGGTGGGGCGGACGGAGATGCCGGCGAAGCTCTCCTGCTCCTCCACCAGCGGGTGCTCCGGCGAGCGGCAGCGATGAATCACCAGGTTGAACCGGTCGCGTTCGCCGGCCGGTATGCCCTCGTAGTCCACCGTGGCACGCAGGTGCTCGAGCGCCCCGGGGTTGAGCGCTTCCAGGACCAGGTCGCCGGACGGGCCGGGCAGGTGAATGCGATTGCAGCGACGCACGCGGCACACGCGCACCACGATCGCCATCGAACCGCCGTTTTCGAAGTACTGGTAGAGCAGGAACTCCATGCGGCTGAGATGCCCAGGCACGCCGAACCGAGCCAGGAACTCCTCCAGGCTGCGCACGGCCACCGGGATGTCTGCCGGCCCCCTTGGAGTGGGGCCGATGAAAGCGGTGACAGGCTCCCGCGCGACGGGAATCACCTGGCTACGGGGCGGAATCTCGACGACCGAGATACCGCGGCTGACTGGCTCCACCGCGCAGTGCCTCTCAGGCGCGGGCGAACCGGTGCGGCACCGCCCCACGCGAACAACAACCTGAAATCATCTTATCAGCCTGTGGCGCGGCTGGCGCGTCCGCCGGTCGCGAGCACAAAGAGCGGCGTCATGACGAGCCCGGCGAGAAATCCGCCGATGTGGGCGCGAAATGCCACTCCACCGCCGGCCGCCGGATCGAACAGGTCGTAGAGCAGTTGCACGGCGAACCAGAACGTCAGCACCACCCAGGCCGGCAGGCGCACGATGTCCACGACGATGAAGATCGGCACCAGCACGTTGATGTGCGAACGCGGGTGCAACACCAGGAACGCACCGAACAGCCCGGAGACGGCACCGCTCGCACCGATCACCGGCGTGCGCGAATCCACGTCGAGCAGCGCCTGCGCCAGCGCGGCCGCAATCCCTGCCATCAGGTAGAAGGCAATGAACGCGGCCGGACCGAAGGCATCCTCGACATCGTCGCCGAAGATCCACAGGCACAGCATGTTGCCGGCCAGGTGCAGCCAGCCCGCGTGCAGGAACTGATAGGTGATGAGGTTCGCCGCGTACGGCACCCAGGCAAACGCCGGCTCGGGCGCGCCACCGGCGAAAAACCAGGCCGGCGTGAACCCGAGCGCCTGCGCCGCCATGCGGCCCCAGTCCCCGCCGAAGCTCTGCCACAGGAAGACGAGGCAGCAGGTCACGAGGATCGTGCGGCTCGCCACCGGCACGTTGCGGGTGCGGTTCTCGTCGGACAGCGGGATCATCGCGCGGCGGTCAACGCACTGGCGGCAGCGTCGGTCGGACGCTCACGGTGGTGCGGGCCCGGCGCCAGCCCGGCTGGCCGCACCGGTCTGCGGCGCTTCGCCTTCGCCGAACCACTCGTAAGTCACGACGTTGGTCACCCGGCGCGCAGCGGCAACCGTCGCCTCGGGATCGGGGCCGGCAACCATGATGGACTGCGGGAAGCCGCGTTGCTCGCTCGCGATGCGCGCGAGGCGCTGGTAATCGACGGCGCCCTGGCCGCGCGGCAGCTGCTTTTCGACGTCCTTCAGCAACGCCGCGGTGCGCCGGGTCTTGTCCTCCTCGAGCGCCGGGTGCACCTCGACGAACAATTCGCCGGCATCCACGCCGACCAGCACCGGCTGGTTGACGATGTGCACGGGCATCCCGATCGGCACCTGCGGATACAGCCACTCGATGTGATCGGGATTCATCCGGATGCAGCCGTGGCTGACGCGCATGCCGACACCGGCCGGCTTGTTGGTCCCGCGGATCAGGTAATCGCCACGCAGGCCGAGCCGCATGGCATAGCGGCCGAGCGGATTGTCCGGCCCCGGCGGCACGACTGCCGGCAGCGGGTCGCCGTTCTCGGCGTGCTCCTTGCGGATCGAGGCCGGGACGTTCCACACGGGGTCCTTGCGTTTCGAGACGATCTTCGTTTTGCCGAGCGGCGTCGCCCAGCCTTCGCGGCCGATGCTGATCGGAAAGGTATGCACCACCGGTGCGGCGCCGGGCTGCGGCTTCGGAAAATAGAACAGCCGCTTGGAGGCGACATTGAGCACCACCCCCTCGCGCGGCGCATCAGGCAGCACGAAACGACTCGGCAGGACGATCTCCGTGCCGGCGCCGGGCAACCACGGGTCGATGCCCGGATTGGCCTCGACCAGTTCGTCGAAACCGAGCGCGTAGGCCAGCGCGATGTCGATGAAGGTGTCCTCGGCGCGCGCGCGCACGACCTGCAGTGTCCCGACCACGTTCACGTCGGGGCCGGCAAGGGCAAAGCGCGTGGTATCGATCGGCGGCTGCTCGACGGGGGCCGCCACCGGCGCCGGCGGTTCCGGAGTCTGCAGCAGACTGCAGCCGGGCAGGGTCGCCGCGAGCAGCAGCAAGACCGCCGCCTTTCTGCTCATTTCAGCCATGCATTCCATGCCATTGCGGTCCGAAAAGACTGACTGACCTGGGCTCAGGGCCCGCAGTGCGGCTTCTTGCCGGCGGCCTGCGCGTCGTTGTAGATCTTCAGTACCACGGGAAACTGCGCGACCAGATCATCGATGCGGTGCTCGGCGGACGGATGGGTCGAGAGAAACTCGGGCGGTCCGAGCTTGTTCTTCGCCTTCATGTTCTGCCACAGCGGCACGCTCTGGCGCGGGTCGAATCCCGCCGCGGCCATGTAGCGTAATCCGACCGTGTCCGCTTCGGCCTCCTCACCGCGGCTGAATGGCAGCGACAAACCCACCTGGGCTGCCATCCCGAGCAGGTCGGCCCCGGCCTGCCCGGTCCCCGTCGCCGCAGCGACGCCGATGACACCAATCTGCGTGGTGGCTTCCCGGTTGTAGCGCTTGAGCGCGTGCTGCTCGGTGACGTGCGCGATCTCGTGACCGATCACCGCAGCGAGCTGATCCTGGTTCTCGGCGACCTTGAAGATGCCGGTGAACACGCCCATGTTGCCACCCGGCAGCGCGAAGGCATTGACCTCCTCACTGTCGAACACTTCGATCTCCCAGCTCTGGTCGACGTACGGCGGTGGCAGCTCCCGGATGATCGCGTCAGCCACGCAGTTGACGTAGGCACGGGCGCGCGCGTCGGTGCTGACCGGGACCTGGTTGCGCATCTTCTGGAACTCGGCGTCGCCCTGCGTATTCAGCTCGCTCTCGCTGGCGAGCGGCAGGGCACAGCCGCCGGCGCAGAGCGCCAGCGTGGCAGCAACGACCAATGCGCGCAGCGCGGTTCCCGACATCAAAACAACCCTCGGCAGCGATTATAGCCGGCAGGAACTGCGGCGCGCCCGCGCGCGCTTCAGGGCAGGACCCGCTCGCGCTGCCGCTGCGCCATCCACAGCTCGAACTGCTCGGCCCCGGCACGCACCGCCGCCAGCAGTTTCTCGGACAGCGTGTGCCTGGTCCGGTAGCTCAGGTGGAAGACGTCGGCCCCGGTCGTGGCCTGCAGCAGATAGTCGTCACTCGAGCCGATCTCGTCGATCAGCTTCAGCTCCAGCGCCCGCGTGCCATACCAGTGCTCGCCGGTCGCCACGCGCTCGATGTCGAGCTGCGGCCGGTTCTCGGCCACCATGGACTTGAACAGCGTGTGCACGTCCTCGAGCTCCTCCTTGAGCTTGGCGCGGTCCTCGTCGGTGTTGCGACCGAACATGGTGACCGTGCGCTTGTAGCGGCCGGCCGTCACCTGCTCGAAGTCCACGCCGCGGTCCGCGAGCGCGCGGTGGAAGTTCGGGATCTGCGCCAGCACGCCGATCGAACCGACGACCGCGAACGGCGCGGCGATGATCCGGCCCGCCACGCAGGCCATCATGTAACCACCGCTCGCCGCGCCCTTGTCCACGATGGCCGTGAGCGCGATGTTCCTCTTGCGCAGCCGCAGGAGCTGCGAGGCGGCCAGCCCGTGCTCGTGCACGGCCCCGCCGAAGTTCTCCAGCCGCAGGACGACCTCGTCCTCGGGTCGGGCGACCGCAATCACGGCGCTGATTTCCTCGCGCAGCGAGGTGACCGCGGTGGCGCGCAGGTCGCCCTTGAAATCGAGCACGAATACGCGCCTGCGTTCCGCCTCGTGCTTCGCGGCTTCCTTCTCGCGCGCCTTGAGCTCCTTGACCTCGCGCTTTTTCTCTTTCTTCCAGTCTGCCTTCGGGAGCACCGCCTGGCGCAAGGTTCCCGACAGCTCGCGATAGCGCTCGTTGATCTTCTCGACCTTGAGCCCGCCCGCCGGGGAACCCCGCCGCGACAGGCCGACGACGATCAGCGTGAGCGCGCCTGCGGCGACGACGAAGGTCACTGCCTTGGCAAGGAACAAACCGTACTGGAAGAAGAATTCAGCCATCACAACCCCACGTTGTTGCGTTCGAGCGCGCGCTCGGCCCGGTAACTGGAGCGCACCAGCGGCCCGGAGACCACCTCCAGAAAGCCGAGCGCGAGCCCCTGCTCGCGCAGGGCGGCGAACTCATCGGGATGAACGTAGCGGTGCACGGGCAGGTGATTCACGGTCGGACGCAGGTACTGGCCGAGCGTGAGGATGTCCACGCCCTGCCCGCGCAGATCCGTCATCGCGGCATGTACCTCCTCCGCGCTTTCGCCGAGGCCGAGCATGAGGCTGCTCTTGGTGAGAATGTCGGGCCGCGCCGATTTCGCCACCCCCAGCACCCCCAGGGACTGCTCGTAGCCCGCGCGTGGATCGCGCACCGACCCGGTCAGGCGGCGCACGGTCTCGAGGTTGTGGGCGAACACGGCCAGGTCTTCGGCGACGACCGCGCGCACCGCACCCGCATCGCCCCGGAAATCGGGCGTCAACGCCTCGACGGCCGTCGCCGGGGACGCCGCGCGGATGGCGCGGATGCAGGCGGCGTAGTGCGCTGCGCCACCGTCGGGCAGGTCGTCGCGGTCCACGGACGTGAGCACGACATAGCTGAGCCCCATGAGCGTGACGGTACGCGCGGCATTCGCCGGCTCGTCGCGATCGAGCCAGCCGCGGGGGTTGCCGGTATCCACCGCGCAGAAGCGGCAGGCCCGCGTGCACACGCTGCCCATGAGCATCAGGGTCGCGGTGCCCCGCCCCCAGCATTCGCCCATGTTCGGGCACAGGGATTCTTCACAGACCGTGGCAAGGCGGTGCTCCCGCACGATGTCACGCAGCTCGGTGTATTTGCCACCGCCGGCAATCCTCGCCCGCAGCCAGGGCGGCTTGCCGCCCGGTGTGGCCGGCTGCGCGTCGGCGCAGCGCTTGACGCCGTGCCTGATCGCCGCAAAACCGGCCGAGGTGCGGTATTTCTCGCCGCTCTTTGCGTCTTGCTCCGATACCAGTGGTTTGCCGCGCAGGTCAGTCATGAATGTCGTTCGGGCCGTTTGGCAGTAGCCGTGTATTCTCGCACGGACCCGAAACGGCCTGCAGCCGGCCCATGCGGGCCGCCGGGCTGCACCGTCGCCCTGCCCGTCCCCACACCCCGCCGCCCATGCCATGCTTCTGGCCGCAGGGTCTTCCAGGATTCGTAATACCGGTAGCCGCGGATGCCGATGGTGGCGGTCATTGCCCGTCGCGACTATAGTCGCGACGAGTGGGGCCGGGTCCGAAGTCAACAACAACAGGCAACTGTCATTCCGGCCGCACTTGCCCAGGGGGGGCATTTGACCATGCATCTTCGACACCGCCTGGCGCCGCTGTGCGCGCTGGTTGTTCTCGACGTGGTCCATTGCGGACAAACCCCGGCACTCGCCGCCACGCCATCCTGTGCGGGCCAGGCCGATTGCATGGAAACGTCGAGCTTCGTTGCAACGCTGAGTGACTTCCGCACGAGCACCGCCGGCGACGATCACGTGGCTACCGCCACCGTGCATTTCCAGAACAAGCTCGACCAGCCACTCATACTCAGCTACGTCAGCGGTTCCGGCCTGGTGGCCGACGACAAGGGGAACCGCTACGTTCCCGGCCCGAACAGCGTGCGAGGCATTGGCGCCGTGACCGGCAGCAACGTCGACGCGAAGTTTACGCTGGAGCCCGGCGAGGCGAGCGACGCCCGCATCGAGTTCACCTGGAAAGGCGGCAAGGACGCTCCCGGAACCACGTTTGATCTGGACCTGACGGTGCAGGAAATCCAGGCCTTGCCCGGCGGAAAATATCAGCCGGGCAAGGAGCGCGTGCTGCACTTCGCCAACGCGGGCCAGAACACCGACGCTGCGGCAGCGCCGGCTGCTGCCGCCGATCCCTGCGCAGGACTGCAGCACTGCGCGAGTGGCGGGTCTTTCATTGCCCAGGTGGTGTCGTTCACGCCGGTGGGAAATCCCGCTGACCGGCACCACTCGCTCAAGCTCAACGTGATGTTCCGCAACATCACGAACGAGCCGGTCGTCCTGGGCTACAAGTCCAACAGCAGCGCGGCTGTCGATAACCTTGGCAACGCGTACGTCTTTGGCCGGCCCGGCACCCACGACACCAGCTTTTCCGGTATTGGCCTCGTCACCTCACGCGCTGCGGACCCGTCATTCGTGCTGAAACCGGGCGAGTCGCGCAACGCAGGCTTCACCGTAACCCGCTTCAATTCAGGTGGGAAGGAACTCGGTACGGGCTGGTCCTATGACGTCGTCCTCACGGAGCTGGAGATCCTCCCGAGCCGACAGGTGCGCTCCGGCGCCGAGCACAGCCTGCATTTTGCCGACCTGAGTGCCCACATGCCCGCTGCATCGACGGATGCAGCGGCGGCTCCGGCCGATCTCAAGAAAGCGGTCGAGGGCCTCAAGAACATCTTCAAGAAGAACTAAGGACGGGGAGCGCGCCATGAAGCTGTACCAATGGTTACCCTTTGTGCTGGTTGCCGTGATCCTGGGAGCATGTGATTCCAAGAAGCCGGAATCAACCGCAGCAGGCGATTCCGCCACTGCCGAACAGAAACCGAAGTTTGCCCCGTCAGGCAACGCGAGCGCCGAGGAAGTCGCCGGAGAAGCCCGCGGCGACGTAAATTGCCCGGCCGAGGTCAAGACCCCGGCCAGGGCCGCGAACGCCCCGGTGGATGATGTCGTCGGCGTACGTCCTGGCATGACCTACGACGAAGCCGCGAACGTCGTCATGTGCACCAACGACCTCATGGTCGTCACCGGGCCCATCACCACCGGCTTTAATATCCAGACCTACGGCGCGACGCTGCGCCAGGGCTTTACCGCCCGGCTGGCAGAGCCTCGCGTAGAGAAGACCTCCAAGCAGATCATGCAGGAGATGCAGGACGACATGATTGCGCGCAGCGGCAATGCGGTGCGCTACGACCTCAAGCCCGGACAGTCCAAGTGGAACGTCACCACCATGGGCCTGCCGGGCGAGGAAATCGTCATCGCAGCGGGCCGGGAGGAATGGTTTGCCGAAGGCAAGAATCCCACCATGGCGAGCGTGGCCGAGGCCCTGATGAAGAAGTACGGCACGCCATCCATCGACCAGAACAATCCCGGGCAGCACTTCATTCGCTGGGTCTATGATCCGTTCGGCCGCCTCGCGACGGAGACGTCACCGATCCACTCCCAGTGCGCCGGCACAGGTGCCTCCGGCGGAGTCAGTCTGTCGCCCGACTGTGGAATCGTCGTGGAGGCTCATTTGACCCCGATGCAGGACAATCCGGATCTTGCCCGTTCCATGGAAACCGGCGTGGTGGACCAGGCCGCCGGCTACGAGTTGGTGTCCAGGGTGGAACAGTCTCTGCAGGAACAGGAGCAGAAGAAGCGGGCGAAGGCGGTCGAGGATGCCTCCAGAAACGCCGACGCGCCTACCCTGTAGGAACCTGGCCATGCGCACTTTGCTGATTTCCGGAGTAACGGTGCTGCTGCTCGCCGCCTGCGGCGGTGGCGACAATACGGCCACCAGGAGCGGCGGCGCCGGGCCAGCCGAGGAGTCGTTGCCACGGAACGCACCGCCCCCGGGTGCGCCGGCCGCTACAGCGTCACCGGACAACAGCGCAGCAGCCGCGGCAACGTCACCAACAGCCGAAACGGCTACCGGTCCGGGTGGCCGGACCCGCGAGCTGGTCAACCCGGACAACAACGCGATGGTCTTCCTCTACTACGACCTCGCCGGGATCACGCCACCCATCGACAGGTGGGTGGAAGACGACAGCCGCGTCAAATACAGGCCAGCCATCGAAAAGGCGTCGCAGCGCGACGCAGTCCGGGCGGAACTCGAAGCCGGCATCGCGGCAGTCCGGGGCACGGGCAGGATCCGCCTGTCGCTCAACAGCGCCAATCTCAGCGACTACGATCCGACCTACGGAGAATTCACGGTACGCGCCCTGTCACCAGGTTCGGTGGTGCCTTTCGACGCCCTGGGGCAGAAGGTGTCGCTCCGCTTTGGCAACGGCAAATATGCGCAGATCTGGCGCGTCCCCGCGGCAGAAGCCCAGGGGATCCGCGACAAGCTGGCCATGTCCAACAACGTGGAACTGGACGTACTGGTGGCAATCACCGACGTGGTGCCGGGGCCTTCAGGCGGCACCATCACCGCCAACGTGGTCGAGTACGAGTTACGGGAGGCCCGTGGCGGGACGACATTGGCGCGGGTGCAGCTACCGCCGCCCTGACGATCCGTTGTTCCTGCGCGGTGGCTGCTGGCGGAGCTGCCCGCAACTTAATCCGGCAAATGCGAGTGATGGGGGGGTCTGGTGCCCGCCGCGCGCCGCTCTTCGCACGTCCCTGTACTCGTCGCTACGGCTTACGCCGCCTGCTGCCCTCCTGGCAGCCGGCTCCACACGTGCTCTCGCCGGACACCGGGCCACCACCGGATTGCGCTCAGCGGCAGGTTCGCCGTCGCTGACCCAGACGCACCGTCGGACTCGATCCCTGTAGGAGGCACTTCAGTGCCGACCATTTACGGACGTCGCGGTAGTCGGGACTGAAGTCCCTCCTACAGGGTGCTGCCGCCCGCGGCGATGAACGAAGCCGTGTAGGAGTAGTCGGGACTGGAGTCCC
>JAJTYX010000155.1:0-8683 GCA_021462865.1 Gammaproteobacteria bacterium
GCTGCCAGGAGGGCAGCAGCCGGCGTAACCCGTAGCGACGAGCACAGGGACGTGCGAGGAGCGGCGCTCGGCGGACACCGGGCCACCTCATCACCCGCACCTGTCGGACAAGGGCACAGCGTCCCCACCAGCAGCTACCGTGAGGGACCAACGTATCGACTTCACAGGCGTCCCCGCAGATCGGCGCAGAAACGTTTTTTTGTGCTTTCGCTAAAGCGGACGCCGGGGAATCCAGAGATTCGGAGACAGCGTCATCACCGCCTCGCCGTTCTGGTTCCGTGCGGTGATGCCGGTACGGACGATGCCGTGACTCTGTTTCGCGCGAGACGGAGTGATTGCCACAATCTCTATCTCCACGGTGATCGTGTCGCCCGGCCTTACCGGACTCAGCCAGCGCAGCTCGTCGACACCCAGCCCGAGCCAGGGAACTCCGTCCAGCGGGTCTGCAGCCACGATCAGCCGCATCACCAAAGCGGCCGTGTGCCAACCGCTGGCGCTCAACCCCCCGAGCGGTCCCGCGGTGGCTGCCTTGCGGTCCACATGCATCGGCTGTGGATCGAACTGCCTGGCGAAAGCGAGAACCTCCTCTTCCGTGACCTCGGCTGGCCCGGTCAGGATGCGCTCGCCAACGGTGAGGTCTTCCAGATAGCGCATGCGACTCAGTATGGCAGAATCCCGCAGCGCGGCCTTTGTCGGCAGCTTCTGATCATGGTGAAATGATCGAATGCTCCGGCACCTTTATCCCCGGCACCTTTATCCCGGGAGGCAGCCATGATCACCCAGGAGGAAATCCTGCTCCGGCTGGTACTGGCCGTGCTGCTCGGTGGTGTCATCGGATACGAACGGGAGCGTCACGTCAGCACCGCCGGGCTGCGCACGCACATGCTGGTGTGCCTCGGTTCCGCGCTGGCGATCATCGTGTCGGCCTTCGGATTCGAGGACGTCATCGACCAGCCGCACGTCGCGCTCGACCCCTCGCGCATCGCCGCACAGGTGGTTTCCGGTGTCGGGTTCCTCGGGGCCGGCGCCATCCTGATCATGCACCGCTTCGAAGTCGTCCGCGGCCTCACGACTGCAGCCGGGCTGTGGACCGTCGCCACGATCGGTCTCGCCGCCGGCAGCGGCCTGTACTTCGCCGCCATCGGCACGACCGCGATCGCGTTCGTGATCCTGTTTCTGCTGAAGCTGGTGGAACGGCGTCTGCTGGCATCGCGCCGGGCGCGCCTCCTGCGCGTGGAATCCGGTCGCGGCCGCCTGCAACTGGCCGAGATAGAAGCGCTCGCCGCGGCACACGGCCTGGCCGTGCAACGCGCAACGTTCCAGCATGCCGACGGCACCGACACGGCAGAACTCTGGCTCGTGACACCGACGCGCGCGGGCGAAGTAGCGCCGCTGGTCGACGCCCTGCGCGCGGTCGACGGGGTCATCACGGTGGAACTCACCGCGCCGGCCTGATCGGCGGACCGGGCGCGGTGCCGGAACGACGCTTCCCGGGTTCTCGCCGACCACTGCGACGTCGTATCCTTGGCCCGGCAGGCCTGTACGGGGGGGTGGATGATTCACCGCGTCATCGCGCGCGCCGCCATGCGCTTTGCGCTGGCTTTCGTGCTTGCGTCAACCACTGCATCCGCCGTGGCGGAGCCGATGGTGCTGCACCAGGGGACGGCAGCCGAGCCGCCGTCGCTCGACCCGAGTGTTGCCGCCGGCTCGCTCGCGGCACCGGTGATCGCC
This sequence comes from Gammaproteobacteria bacterium, assembly GCA_021462865.1. Classification (GTDB taxonomy): domain Bacteria; phylum Pseudomonadota; class Gammaproteobacteria; order Steroidobacterales; genus QUBU01. The sequence goes on from JAJTYX010000155.1 coordinate 1,732, forward strand.
GATCTCGTCGCCGGCCTGCTGGTGCGCGATGCCGGGTCGCGCCCCGCGCCTGGCTCCGCCGAGAGCTGGAGCGTCGGTGCGGACGGCCGCAGCTACACCTTCCACCTGCGCCCTGGGCTGGTCTGGTCCGACGGCCGGCCGCTCAACGCGGATGACTTTGTCTACTCGTTCCGGCGCCTGATGACGCCCGCCACGGCCTCGACCCTCGCGGGCGTGTTCTTTTTCATCGAGGGCGCGCGCGCCGTGTTCCGCGGCGAGGCGTCGCCGGAAACTCTCGGAGTAGCGGCTCCCGATGCACGCACCTTCGTCATGCGCCTGGAGCACCCGGTGCCGTACCTCCCGCAGTTGCTCGCCAACGTGCAGGTGGCGCCGGTGCCGCGCCACGTGATCGAGCAGTACGGCAACGACTGGACGCGGGCGGGTCGCATGGTCGGCAATGGACCCTACGTGCTCGCCGGGCGCGTGCCGCAGGACCACATCCGGCTGGTACGCAACCCGCGGTTCTTCGCCGCCGACACGGTGGCGATCGACGAGATCTGGTGGCATCCGACGCAGGATCTCGGCACTTCGCTGCGCCGTTTCCGCGCAGGCGAACTCGACATCGTGCTCAATTTTCCGCCGGACGAGATCGACTGGATCCGGGCCAACATGCCCGAGGCATTGCGCGTGGTGCCCGCGCTCGGCACGTATTTTCTGGCGGTGAATACCTCACGCCAGCCGTTCGGCGATCCGCGCGTACGCCGGGCGTTGTCGCTCGCGATCGACCGTGAGGCGATCACCGAACGGCTGCTGCGCACCGGTGTGCGCCCGGCCTGGTCGCTGGTGCCACCGGACGTCGACGGTGAGGCCGGCGGGCTGCGCCAGGCCGACGACGAATTACCGCTTGCGCGGCGCCAGGCGCTCGCCCGCGAGCTGCTGGACGCAGCCGGCTTCGGTGCCGCGCAGCCGCTCGTCGTGCCGCTCGTGTACGACACGCAGGAGGAGAATCGCAAGCTCATGGTGGCGCTGGCGGGCATGTGGCAGGCAGTCGGTGTCCGCGCCGAACTCACCAACCTCGACTTTCGCGCGCTGACTGGCCGCATCCGTGCGATGAACTTCGACGTGGCGCGCTGGGCCTACTTCGGGACTTTCAGCGATGCCTACGCGTTCCTGCAACTCCTGGAGAGCGGCAACCCCAACAACTGGGCGCGCTGGTCGAATGCGCGCTTCGACCAGCTGCTCGCCCAGTCGAACGAGACGCGTGACGAAGTCGCGCGCGTCGCGCTGCTGCGCGAGGCCGAGGCGCTGATGATGGCCGAGCACCCGGTGATTCCCATTTATTTCTACGTGGGCCGCCGACTCGTATCGCCGGTGGTGAAGGGCTGGATCGACACGCCGCGTGGCACGACTCCGACGCGCTTCCTGCGGGTGGAAAGGTAGAGCGCGAATCCCGCGCCGCTACCAGGCAAAGAAGCGCGCGGCGAAGCCGGTGGGGTAGTGGTCGCGCCCGCGCGGCAGTTCCAGGAAGCCGTCGGTGCCGGCCAGCGAGACGAAGTCGCCCGAGGTGTTGGTTGGCCGGGGATGGGCCACCACCGCGCCGTTGTCCTGCCACTCGAGCGCGACCGGCAGAAACCAGGTGAAGTCCGGCCGGAAGTCGACCGCGGCAGCCAGCGGCAGGAAGGGGGCGGGCGGGGGCCTTGAGCCTGCGGCGCTGGCGAGCGCCGGCAGCACGTAGCGCACCAGGCAGACGAGGCTCGAGACCGGGTTGCCGGGCAACGCGAAGACCAGCCGGTCGTGCCCGTCGCAGCCGAACCACAACGGCAGGCCGGGCCGCTGGGTGACCTTGTGGAACACCACCTCGATGCCGAGTGCCGCGAGCGTCGAGGGCACATGGTCGAACTGGCCCATCGAGACGCCGCCGGAAAGAATCAGCACCTCGGAGGCCTCCAGCAACCGGCCGATTTCGCGGCGCAGATCCGCAGGGTCGTCGCGCAGCAGTGACCGTGTCACCAGCGCGTGACCGCGCTGATGCAGCGCCGCCTCGATGGCGAGATCGTTGGAGGAGCGGATCTGGTAAGGCGCGATGGCTTGTCCGGGCGGTACCAGTTCGTCGCCGGTGGAGATTACTGCGATGCGCGGTGGCCGCGTGACGGCAACGTCTGCGCGCCCCCCGATCGTGAGTACCGCGATCTCGGGCGGACCGATCACGATCCCCGGGCCGAGCAGTTCATCGCCCTGACGGTGATCGCTGGCGCGACGGTGCACGTTCTGTCCGGCTGCGGGCGTGTAACCCGGCTCGAGCGTGGCGACTTCGTCGCGGATGCTGATGCGCTCCACTGGCACGACACAATCGGCGCCCTGCGGCAGCGGGCTGCCGGTCATCACCTCGATGCACTGGTTGCCGTCGGGCAGGGTGAGCGCCGCGGCGCCGGCGCCCTGCGTGCCGCCGACACGGAACTCGCGCCGGCCGGCGGCAAGCGCCGCGCCCGCGATGGCGATGCCGTCCATGGTGACCCGGTCGAAGGGCGGCTGGTCGCGCTCGGCCGCGATCGGTTCGCGCAGTACCATCCGGGCGGCCGCGGCGAGCGGCACACGAAGCGTGGGCCAGCGTGGCGTGTGCTCGTCGATGAGGCGTGTGGCCTCCTCGACGCTGATGCGCTGGCGGGGCAGGCGCTGCGGGTCGCTCAAGTTCGCACTCCTGCCGCGGCTTGCGGGCGGTGTGGCGACCGTGTCGCTTGCAACTCGGCAAGGATCGACAGCGCGATCGACTCCGGCGAGTCCGCGCCGATGGCGAGGCCGACGGGCGAGTGCAGCGGTGTACGCAGCGTGACACCCGCCGCGCCGAGTTCGGCGACCAACCGCGCGCCGCGCTCGGCCGGACCCAGCAGCCCGAGGTAGGGCAGCGCGAATGGCGCGAGCGCCGCCAGCCAGGCGCGGTCGGTTTCCAGGTGATGACTCATCACGACCACGGCAGCGAAGGTTGCGAGCGGCAGCGTTGCGGCAAGACCTGCGGGATCGAGGAGCAGCGTGTCGGCAGTCGCCAGATCGCCGCGCTCGAGGTAGGCCGGCCGGTGGTCGGCTACCGTCACGCGCCAGCCCAGCTGCTGCGCCATCGCCACCAGCGGCACCGCGTCGAGCCCGGCGCCAAGCACGAGCAGCCGTGGCAGCGGGCGCAACGGCGCGTAGAGGACGGTGGCCGCGTGCCCGGCGCCGTACTCGCGGCGTAACACGGCGGTGACAGCAGCCGCGTGTTCGCGGCAGCCGCCGAGGAGCGACTCGCGCCAGTGCGGCGCGACCTGCCAGGCGAACGGCGTGGCGCCCGCGCTCACAACGGTCGCGCCGGCGGGCAGCCGCGGGTCGTCGCTCTCGACCACGGTCGCGGTGGCGCCGGGGTCGTCACCGCGCATGCGCTCGGCGATGGTTGCGAACGGCGCGTAGTCATCCGCCGCCGACAACGGTTGCAGCAGCAGCCGGAACAGCCCGTTACAGCCGATGCCGAGCCCCCACGGCGCGTCCTGTTCCTCACGCAGGTCGTAGGTCAGCGTGCGTGCCTGTACCGCGGCCAGCACGCCACGGGCGTGTTCGGCGAGGTCGCCTTCGAGGCAGCCGCCGCTCACCAGTCCCTGGAATTCGCCGCGTTCGGTCAACAGGATCCGGTGGCCTGCCTTGCTGTACGTCGAGCCGACGGTTTCCGTCACGGTCACCAGCACCAGCGGCACGCGCTGCGCTCGCCAGCGGTCAAAGGCATCGAGTACCTGGCGGGTGCTCATCGTTCCTGCAACCCGGTTGCCTGCATCAGCCGGTGTCGCCCATGAGCAGCGCCAGCTTGCCCATTGCGCGGTTGGCTTCCAGCAGTTCGTGTGCCGCAGCGGCATCCGCGAGCGGAAAGGTCGCCTGCACCACGGGTGAAATCACGCGACGCTCCAGCAGCGGCCAGACCTGCTCGCGCAATGCGGCGCCGATGCGGCCTTTGTCGGCGGGGCTGCGGTTGCGCAGCGTCGAGCCGGTGATGGTGAGTCGCTTGACGAACACCTTGCCGAGGTTGATCTCGCTCTTCATGCCGCCGAGGGCGGCAATCAGCACGAGGCGCCCGTCTTCGCGCAGGAGGGCGATGTTGTCGGCGAAGTATGGAGCGCCCACGATGTCGAGGATGAGGTCTACGCCCCGGCCGCCGGTCAGCTCTGCGATCACGGTCGCGAATTGCTCGCTGCGATAGTTGATGGCGCGCTCGGCACCGAGTCGCTCGCAGAGCGCGCGTTTCTCGTCCGTGCCGACGGTGGCGAAGACGCGGGCGCCGAAGGCGCGGGCGAGCTGGATCGCCGTCGTGCCGATGCCGCTGGCCCCGCCGTGTACCAGCAGCGTTTCGCCGGCCTGCAACCGGCCGCGCTCGAAGACGTTGGCCCAGACGGTGAAGAAGGTTTCCGGCAGCACTGCGGCCTCGACCAGGGACAGCGTGCCCGGCACGGGCAGGCACTGCACGGCAGGCACGGTGCAGAACTCGGCGTAGCCGCCGCCGGCGAGCAGGGCGCAGACGCGCTCGCCGTCACGCCAGCCCGCTACGCCGGCGCCGCGTCCGGCGATGACGCCGGCGACTTCGAGGCCGGGCAGGTCGGAGGCTCCGGGCGGCGGCGGGTACAGGCCGCGCCGCTGCAGGCAGTCGGGGCGGTTCACGCCGGCTGCGGTGACACGGATCAGCACCTCGCCGGCAGCCGGTTCGGGCCGGTCCCGTTCCACGAGCGTGAGTACCTGCGGCGGGCCAGGCTCGCGGATGGCAACGGCGCGCATGCGTTGTGGCAGCACCACGACTGAATTTCCCGTGACCGGCGAACGCCGGCAGTATAAGGGCTCCTCCGCTGCGGCCGTGGTGTTCGTGCCCGCGGACGCAGTGGCGCTGCGGTGGCGCATACGGCAATCCGGGCTTCAGCTCAACCCTGCGCCTGTGCTAGCGTCACCGGCAGATACATCCTGAGTGCCGGAGCCATGAGCAGCGACGAAAAACTGGTGAATTGGCCGGGCCCGCGCCGCGACACGACCGAAGCGGTGCGCGACCAGTTGCATCGCCCGATGCGAGACCTGCGCATCTCGGTCATGGACCGCTGCAATTTCCGCTGCCCGTATTGCATGCCGGAGGACAAGTACCACAAGGATTTCAAGTTCCTGAGCAGCAGCGAGCGCCTGTCCTTCGAGGAGATCCTGCGCCTGGCGCAGTTGTTTGCCGGGCTGGGTGTGAAAAAGCTCCGCATCACGGGCGGCGAGCCGCTGCTGCGACCCGGACTGCCCGATCTCGTGGGCGACCTCTCGCGGATCGGCGGCATCGAGGACATTGCCCTTACGACCAATGGCATTCTGCTCGCGCAGCACGCGGCGGCGCTGAAGGCGGCGGGCCTCTCCCGGGTCACCGTCAGTGTCGATTCGCTCGACGAGGCCGTGTTCATTGCGATGAACGGCGGCCGCGGCAAGCTGGCGCGCGTGCTGGAGGGCATCGGCGAGGCGATGAGCGCCGGGCTGACGCCGGTGAAGGTCAATACCGTGGTGATCCGCGGCGTCAACGACCACACCGTGCCGGATCTCGTCGAACATTTCCGCGGCACCGGCGTGATCGTGCGCTTCATCGAGTACATGGATGTCGGCACCATCAACCACTGGCGGCGCGCCGACACCGTGCCATCCGCCGAGCTCGTCCGGCTCATCGGCGCACGCTGGCCGCTCGCGCCGGTCGAGCGCAGCTACCACGGCGAGGTGGCGAGCCGCTACGCATTCGAGGACGGCAGGGGCGAGATCGGGTTCGTCTCCTCGGTCACCGCGCCTTTCTGCGGGTCCTGCACCCGGGCCCGCCTGTCCTCGGACGGGCAACTGTTCACCTGCCTGTTCGCCGCCCGGGGCACCGACCTGAAAACGCCACTGCGCGCCGGCGCGAGCGACGAGGAACTGCGCCGCATCATCACCACGGTCTGGACCGGGCGGGAGGACCGCTACAGCGAGCTGCGGGCCTCGCTGCGCCCGGGCACGGAGAAGGTGGAGATGTATTACATCGGCGGGGAGTCGGCGCGTGACCGCAAGCCGCGTCCGGGGGCCCGTCCGTCGCATCGGCGCTGGCGCGGCGGATGAAGGACCGCGTGAGCAGAGCGACTGGGTTGCCGTAGAAGCGCCGCTCGAGATCCGTGTCTGCTTCCCGGGGTCCGACCCGGCGGGCGAAAGCCTGCTCGTCACCATGCGCACGCCGGGGCACGATGCGGACCTGGCGCGCGGCCTGCTGTTCAGCGAGGGACTGATCGGCAGCGCTGCCGATCTGCTCGAGGCGATCGTCGCGGACGAGGGCGCTGGCGAGCGCCTGCTGCTCATGGTGCCGGAACGTTTGCGCGAGCGCTTCAGCGGTGCGGCACGGAATTTCTACGCGAATTCATCCTGCGGCATCTGCGGGCGTGCGGCGCTCGACGCGTTGCGGGCGCGTGCGCCGTTTGAGATCGCGGATCAGGCGCTGCGCTTCGATGCCGCGACGCTTGCCGGCCTGCCGGCAGCACTCGGTGCGCAACAGCCGGGGTTCACGGCGACCGGCGGACTGCACGCTGCGGCGCTCTTCGGCCCGGACGGTGAAATCCGCGCAGTGCGCGAGGATGTCGGCCGTCACAACGCGGTCGACAAGCTCATCGGCGCGGCACTTCGCGAGGGCAGACTGCCGCTCGCCGGGCAGGGGCTGCTGGTCAGCGGGCGGGCGAGCTTCGAAATCGTGGAGAAGGCACGCATGGCCGGCTGCCCGCTGGTCGCCGCCTTTGGCGCGGCCTCGAGCCTCGCCATCGAGGCGGCCTGGGAATCCGGCATGACGCTGATTGGCTTTCTGCGCGACGGGCGTTGCAACGTGTATGCCGGCCCGGCTCGCGTCCGGTAGCGGTCAGGCAACGCCTTCGATACGCAGGAAGGTGTTGCGGTTCAAATCCCGAGACACTAAAGGTCGGTGCGCGATAGCGGTTGGCGA
>JAJTYX010000156.1:0-1447 GCA_021462865.1 Gammaproteobacteria bacterium
CGGCTTTGCGAGACTTCGCCCCTCGTTCATGCGATTCCGCTTCCGCGAACAAAAAACGCCCAGCGAAGCCGCCAGGCGCTTGAAAAGTCCATCCGCCGCGCCGCCGCGCTCCCCGCCGGAGCCTTCCGCTGGCTCCTCGGTCGCTTCGCCTGCCGGCGCCACCGTGCCGCTGCGCAGCGCCAGCAGATTTTCGCCGATCGTAGTCTTGTCGTTTACGCACCAGCCATCGCCCTGCTTGTCCATCCAGACCACGATCCGGGTCTTGTCCTTCTCCTGAAGCTTAATCTCACGCCCCAGATCGTCCTGCCCGTAGGTGAGCGCGCCGGTGACAATCGTTTCTTCCTGGCGCCCGCCCTTGCCAACATCATACTTCAGGTCCCAATCGCGTACGTTGTTCTGGCTGAAATAGGCCGCCAGCTCGCCCGTGCGCGCCTGGAACGACTCGCACGCGATCTGCTGCGCTGCGCCGGCATTGCCGCCTAACAGGGCCTCGACGTAATTCTTCGCTTCTTCCGGCGGCTCGCTGCTGCACCCGGTAAGGAGCAGCGAGGTCACCGTCAGCGCCAGCAACACCAAACTAAACGACTTCTTCATCACGCTTTCTCCTGATGCGGGTCACAGCGGCGCGGTCCGCTTTGCCTGAAAACCGGTTCAGCACGCGACAGATGATACTGCCTTGTGACCGGCGGCGCAATAGCCTGCCTTGCCGCTATGATCCTTCGGTGGCGCGGTCAGGAACCGCCGTCAGGCGTTCTTGCAGGCGTTCGGCCAGCGGGTCGTGCAGAATGGCGTACAGGCGACACGCTTCGGCGTAAAAGCGCCGGGCGGCCTCAAAGTCGCCGTCATCCTGCGCCAGATCGCCCTGCGCGGCGGCGATGTCGGCCAACCCCTTCTTGTAGTCCATGCGCCGGGCGATTGCCAGGGCTTCAGTTAGCAGCGGGCGGGCCTGCTCCCCGCGCCCTGTCCGGCGATAGAGGGTCGCCAGCCGGGCCAGCGTGCGGACCAGGTTTTCGCGGTCACCGATAGCGCGGCTCTTGTCCAGTGCGGACGTGTACAGTGGCTCCGCTTCGCCCGCGCGGTCCAGCGCCTCGAAGGTCGCGCCCATATCGCTCTGGAAGATCGCCTGCCAGCGTTCGTCGCCGAGCGCGTTAGCGGCGGCGAGCGCCTGCTTGTGCAGCGTGCGCGCCGTGTCGTAATCGGCGAGCTGGTAATAGGTGCGCGCCAGGTTGTTGGTCTGGACCGCGATCATGAGCGTGTCGTCCAGCGCGCGGCTGATCTTCAGCGCGTCTTCCAGCTTGTTGATCGCGGTGCGCGGCTGGCCGGTCAGCGAATAGAACCAGCCGAGATTGCCCAGGCGCAGGCTCTCAGCGCGCAGATCGCCGCTGTTGCGTGCGATCCCGATCGAGTCCTCATAGAACGCTTTAGCCGTATCCACGTCGCCCAGATC
>JAJTYX010000157.1:0-2748 GCA_021462865.1 Gammaproteobacteria bacterium
TGCAGACTCGACCCCAAAATCACCTCGCCAGCCAGCGGCGCATGTTGTCCCAAAATCGTCTTCAAAAACGTGGACTTGCCCGCCCCGTTGGGGCCGATCAACGCCGCGCAATCCTGGCGGCGCAACTCAATATCCGGCGACTTGAATAAAAATTTATCGGGAAAGCCGACCTGCAAATCCTTTGTGCGAATGACAAGATCGCCCGAACGTTTTTCCGAGCCGAGTCGCAGATGCAAATGCGGCAGAGTCCGAACCGGCGACCTTAAAGCCCGCACGCGCCGCTCGGCCTCCTCCGCGCTGAAATAAGAAGTCGTCACGGAGATTTCATCAGCGGTTTCGCTCCACTTCTGATTCAACGCCGCTTCAAAACCGATCTGCTCCACCGCCTGCACAAGACGCGAAAGCCGCTTCAACTTGCCCTTGGCTTGCAAGGTGTTCTGCCCGGAAATATTCTTCCTGATGTACTCGACTTCCTTGAGCAGTTTTTCCTTCTCGCTCTCGAACACTTCCTGCCGGCGGGCAATCCGTTCCTCGCGCTGTTTCAAGTAGGCGGTGTAATTTCCGTTATACGTCTCATACGCGCCGGGCAGCATTTCCAAAATCACATTGCCGACCTTATCGAGAAAATAACGGTCATGCGAGACGATCACCGCCGCGCCTTCCCACTGGTTCAAATACCCTTCGAGCCATTCCACGGCGCGGATGTCGAGATGGTTGGTCGGCTCGTCGAGCAGGAGCACATCCGGGTCCGAGAGCAGGAGGCGGGCGAGAAAAGCCCGGGTGCGCTGTCCGCCGGAGAGGTGATCCAAAGACAGGGCGTAGTCCGAGGCGTCGAACCCCAGCCCGGTCAACACCTGCTTGATGCGCGTCTCGAACGTGTACCCGCCGCGCCGTTCGAAATCCTCCTGAAGTTTTCCATATTGCTCGATCACATCCGGCGTGGACGCCATCAATTCTTCGAGACGATGCAATTCTTTTTGCTGTTTGATTAAATTCTCGAAGACGGAATGACACGCGTCCCAAAGCGTTCCCTCCATCTGAAAGTCCGCCTCCTGCGACAGATATCCGGTTCGGACTCCCCGCGAGCGGATCACCGATCCCGTGCTGGATTCGTCCTCCCCGGCCAGGATGCGCAACAACGTGGTCTTGCCCACGCCATTGGGGCCGACAATGCCCAGACGCGAGCCTTTTTCAATTGAAAGCGTGAGATTTGTGAAAATGTCGGTCGCGCCGTATGATTTGGCGAGGTTGGATGTTGTAATGAGAGCCATAGCCCCCGAATTATAAAACAATCCATGCGGTATAATCGCCCAGCCATGGCACGCAGGAAAGCGCCCGAAGAATTATCCGTGGAAGAACTCCGCCGGTTGTTGGTGGAAAAACGCCGAGGCGCGCGCAAGGATCGCCTGGAGCATTTCCGGCGCACGGGGCGGGCTGTTTTGCTCGCGCCCGATCTTGCGGATGCGAACCCGCTTCCTTCCACGCCCGAGATTGAGACGGCCGACTCAGCCGTCCCTGCGCCCGAGCCGTTGCCCGTCAACCCGAAGCGCAAACTGCTCGATCGAATCCTGCTTGGGGTCGAAGTCCTGGCTGTGCTTGGGCTGGCGGCGGTCATCATCAACGGAGTTGGGTTGTTGCAAACGCTCAACACCGAAGTGGTCGAGGCGTTGAATCCCGAAACCGCTGTGCCGACGCCGCTGGTGATGGCGGTTGTGCTTCCGTCGGGACACACGCCCCCCGACGCGCAGGGCAACACGCGCCCGAACGAAGCGGAGATTCCGGAACATCTTCTGCCGATGGTGCAGTCGCTGGCGAACATGCCCGTGCCGACCGCCGCGCCCGACCAGGCTGTGCGGATTCAAATTCCCGCTTTGAATGTGGACGCGCCCATTGTGCAGGGAGACGGCTGGGAACAATTGAAAAAAGGAGTCGGACAATACATCGGCTCATCCGCGCCCGGGCGCGACGGCAACCTTGTGCTTTCGGCGCATAACGATGTGTACGGCGAACTCTTCCGCTACCTGGATAGGCTCGTCCCCGGCGACCAGGTGATCGTGTATACGCAACAGCGGCAATTCACTTACATCGTGGATCGCACCGTTCTGGTCGAACCGACCGCCGTGGAAGTGATGTCGCCTACCGCCTCGCCTACGGTTACGCTCATTTCGTGTTATCCATACCTCATCAACGACCAGCGCATTGTGGTTTTTGCAAGGTTGCAGGATTAATTTATGTCATTGCAAGGGTGGCGCTCTCCCGCCCGGAGCAATCTCAACAGGTAATTTGGAGATTGCTTCGTCGCAAAAAACGCTCCTCGCAATGACAATAATATAGGAGAAAAAAATGGCAAAGAAAAATAAACGCCCGACGCCGGTTGTGACGCTCTCGAACCAGCCCCCGCAGAAGTTCGAGTTCAACCCCGATTACAGCCTCGTCAAGAAGGACCTGGCTCGCATCGGCATCCTGGCCGGGTTCTTCATCGCGGCGCTTGTGGCGCTTTCGTTTATTTTGAAATAGCAGGAAGCGCGACGCGCCTTAACAGGGAAGGAAGAGGAAAGACTGCATGGTCTTTCCTCTTCCTTGTTAAACCAACTTCATAATTTTACTTCGCGTCTCTGCGTCTCTGTGGTTCGTGTGCGCGCAAAGGTTGTCAGCGGCATACGCTCAAGCCGCCGTCCTGTGCGAAGCCCCCTGTGGGCGGCGGCGGTTTACGAGGGAAATCCCGCGCCGGGGACGGCGCTGGGAGCA
>JAJTYX010000158.1:0-1106 GCA_021462865.1 Gammaproteobacteria bacterium
CCCAAGGCCGTAACTGAAATGAAGGGTCGCAAAAACTATAGGAAGCACAAAGAAATATCTGAAACCATGTTTATACGAGAGCGTGGCCGAAGAAATACTATTAGTCAATGCATAACAGCCTGAAATTCCTCCCGGAAGTACCAAACTGATACCACAGGTAGAAAGCCTGAACAAAACTGAATAATATCTGAGACTGAAAAACAGTCCCAAACAAAATATAACCGCAGATAAACTGATACTTCCTAAAAGGGAGGCAATGAATATGGACGGTATAAAATGCTTGAAGACAAACCATCTTCTTGGACTGTTAGTACATCAATACCTCGCATTCTTAAACCGATAGTAATTGCTTTCGGTACATGTTCATCCATATACACAGGAATCATCAAACCAAGCCTTCCAATTTTAGTCTTTTTAGAAAAGCAGGTGTTTTAAAATATTTGTTCAATTCATTAATTGAACAAAGTCTTTTTTCTATTTCTGTTTCTAACTCACTCTGATGGTCAAAATAATAAGCAAATGCAGAATATATTTGTCCAAGAGTTAAATAGGGATGCTGAAAATATAATTCTTCGGCACTCCAGCCATGTGCTAGCTTTTCAACCACCAACTCTATAACCTTCATAGTGGTTCCAGCAATAACTGGATTCCCTTTCTCATCTATTACAATATGTTCATATGATGTATGAGCGCCTGGCATATACATAACTCCTCAAATATTTATTAAACAAATTAAATACCCTAAAACACTTTCATTTTAAATTAAATTCATATTTTACCAAAAATTTTAACTTCATTACACAGGCATTTTCTGTAGTTTCTCATTGCTTGTCATACATCATACATCGTACATCACCCCTAACCCTTTACTCAGTTTACTCAACCAATCAAACCAATCAACCAGTTTCGTGACTTACGACTTATGTCTTACGTCTGTAATAGCAGGTAGTGGGGAGGCGAACCACAGAGAACACCGGGGACACTGAGAAAAAGATTTATCTATTCAAATTCTGTAACACTTTAGTTTTTTGAAAATCCCCATAATAGCGATGTTTACCATACCGTGTAGGGGCGGAGAAATTTTTGTTATTTGCACAAAAATATCC
>JAJTYX010000159.1:0-2620 GCA_021462865.1 Gammaproteobacteria bacterium
AACAACCGCCAGTCGCGCGCCAGGTTTTCCAACTCCTGAAGATAGGGAGCGATCTCCGCCCCGCTCACAACGCGCTCATTATTGGCGATCACCGGCAGCGTCCGCCCGGGAAACATCTCCTCCGCCCTGTCCGCCTCGAGAACAACGCGGTCGTACCCCAACACCAACTCCCTGAACTCCGCCTCGATCGCATCCGCCGCCGCGCTCGTTTCTTCACGGTAAAGTTTAATCATCTCGCAGCCTCGTCCGGCATATTTAAATTTCAACTCCCGCCCATTATAATTCCATCCAAAACTGGAAGCAGACAATGAATCAACCTCCGCCGCCCGACAATTTCAATTCGACCTCCTCCCCCTCCCCGTCGGAGGGAACGCCTCCCTCCGCGCCCGGTCCTGTGGCGTGGACCGCAAACGATTCCTGGCTCGGGCTGGGCGCGCTCCTCCTGCTGACGGCGGGGTTTCTGTTCGCACTGGCGCAACTTCCGCAAACCCGGATGTCGGGGCTGGCTGCTCTGTCCCTGTTTGAGTTTATTCCGCTGATCCCCGTCGCCGTGATTCTGGCCTATCGCAAAGCCTCATGGGTCGAACTGGGACTGCGGCGCTTCGATCGCAACGCCCTCTCCCTCGGTTGCGGGCTTCTTGTCGCGGTGTATATCCTCGTCATTCTGAACAACCTCGTCATGGTCGCGCTGAAAATCGTCACCCAGGCGGATGCGATCATGGAATTGCTCGACGAGATTCAATCGCCCCTGCTCTTTGCCTTCGTCACCGCCTTCGTCGCGCCCGTCACCGAGGAACTTTTCTTTCGCGGTTTTCTCTTTCAGGGATTGCGCGCAAAATACGGCTGGGTTAACGCGCTGATGTTCAGTTCCATCATCTTCGCCCTCTTTCACGGGCAGATCGCCACCCTCATCCCCACCTTTTTGCTCGGCGCGTTATTTTCCTACATGGTTCAGCGCAGCGGCTCGATCTTTCCGTCCATGGTTCTGCACTTCGTCGTCAATTCGATGGGAGTTTGCGCCATGTTGGCCGCCAGCCAGTTTGGAATCACTTGACCGGCGTCATCATAATTACGCGTCACAGATTGCATAATCCGCGATGCGTAATCCATAATTTCCCCTCACTCCCTCGTAATCAACCGCGACTGATTGTCGTAGAATAAATAATCCCACGCCCAGTTGAACATCACAAGAATCCGATTGCGAAACCCGATGATGCGGTAGATGTGCAGGAAGACCCAGATCGCCCAGGCGATGAAACCGCTGAAGGATACGCCAAAAATTCTTGCGACGGCGGCGTTGCGTCCCACGGTGGCAAGCAGACCGGGGTCCTTGTAACGGAACGCTTCGGGCTCCTTCCCCTTCATCATTAATTTTATATTCTTTGCGGCCGCCCGGCCCTGCTGAATCGCCACCGTCGAAAGCATTGGCAGGGGTTGGCCGTCTTCGTGGAGGAGAAAAGCGGCGTCGCCGATGACAAAGGCTTCAGGAAACAGAGGCAGGCTCAACGTCGGTTCGATGCGGACGCGCCCCATGCCGGCTTTTTCGGCGGGCAGGGCGTCCACAATCTCAGCCGCTTTCGCGCCCGCCGTCCAAATCAGCGTTTGAGATTCGATGATCGAGCCGTCCGCGAGTTTCACCTGGCGGCCGTTGTAATCCTGCATCCTGGCGTTCAGGCGCACATCCACTTTTTTATCCTTCAACAGCCGCAGGGCAGACTGACGCAGTTCGTCGGGATAGGCGGCGATGAGGCTTGTCCCGGCTTCGAGCAGGATGACCTTGACTTCTTTGAGATCGAGGCGCGGATAATCCTTGCGCATGACGTGCGTGATCAACTCCGCCAGCGCGCCCGCCGTCTCGATGCCGGTCGGCCCGCCCCCCACAACGACAAACGTCAGCATGGATTTTCTGGTTTGCGCATCGGCTTCGTGACTGGCCCGCTCGAACATGGAAAGCAAATGATTGCGCGTGATTACCGCGGTCTCAAGGTCTTTGATCTGCAAGCCATGTCGCTCGAGCGCGTCGAAGCCGAAAAAGTTTGTGCGCGCTCCCGCCGCAAGGATAAGATAATCATAGGCGATCGCCGCGCCGTTCATCTTGACGAATTTTTCCGCGAGGTTAATCGCCGTCGCTTCGCCCATCTGAAAGGTCAGGTTCTTTTGTCTGCGAAAGATCGTGCGCACCGGCTGGGCAATTTGCGAAGGCAGCAAGCCCGCAATCGCAACCTGGTACAACAGCGGTTGAAACAGGTGATGATTATTTTTGTCCATCAAGGTGATGCGAACCGGCGCATTCGCCAGCCCGCGCGCGGCTTCCATCCCGGCAAACCCGGCGCCGATGATGACAACATGGGGAAGTTTTTGAATCTCCATAAATCCTTTGGCGGTATTTGAGAATTTTTATAATCGGGATTATCCCATTAAAAAATCCCCGCTTCTTTCATCGGGAGGCCTGATCCTGTCCATCGAGCCGTTGCTACCGCCAGAAATTTTGCGTCGCGGGAATCAGGCGCAGGGCGGTATTGCCTCAAACTTAATGCTGTCCAAGCGTGCCCAATACGCGCACCCTGCGTTCCAGCCACTTAAACGCGCCGGTCCCGAGCCACAACATTACGAACATGAA
>JAJTYX010000016.1:0-1503 GCA_021462865.1 Gammaproteobacteria bacterium
ATTAGGACTTACGCAGGAAGCATTGAAATAGACGGTTGACGAAGCTGAGCACGCATGTAATCATTCAGCAAACCCTGCTTGATTTGGTAAACATTGGTTTGAGCGTTGTGGGCGAACTGACTGAGGCGTACCCAGACCAGCATGGCACAAGCAATATGATTACGTTGCGCTCGTTGTGAACGACATTGACAGGATTCAAGCCCGGTTACTTGTTTGGCCTCGCGATGAAACTGCTCAATCTTCCAGCGGATGGCACTTTCTTGTCGGGTAGCAGCCGCGGAATCCTGAGAATGGTCATTGGTTACCACATACTCCGTGCGTTGGGTAGACAACTCAATCCGGAACAGCTTCACTTGATGGCCGGCTGGAAACTTTTTGAGATGAACCATTTTGCCTGCCTTCAATTCCTCATCACTCCAGGTCAACGAATCGACCCGGCTATAAGGGTCGTCCGGCTCCTGGGTCACTTGACGATTCGATTTGAGCGGACAGTAGTAAATTTTGTCCGCTTTCTCGATCGCTTTCATCACTTGCATCGTGGCATACCAACTATCCATCAACACCGTGCGGAAGGGCAGTTGTTCTACATGAACGATGGTTTGCCATATCTCCAGCACATGGTCGAGTTTGCTGCGTCCATCGCGCTCCGGGTCAAAAAGGCGATAGTCGATAACCCAAAACCGGTCGATATCAGGATTGACATAGACACAAGTCACCAGACCGATGCCTTTGATGACCTGTTTGGCATTGCCGCTCCATTGGCGACGCACCGGCTCGATAGCGAAAGAATGGCTTTTATCGATGACCGTGTCATCAAAGAGAATGTAGCCGTTTTCAGACAAGACCAACTCTTGTCGCACCAGTTGTCGAAGTTCGTGCGCTGTCAGTTTGTTTTCTCGCATGAGCCGATTGATACGGTCATGACTGAATTGTTCGCTATGTTCGGCAAAGTAAGTTTGCGTGTAATTGACCTGGCTGACCAGCAGAAATTGACAGTAATCCCAATGGGAAAGCTTGTTCATCCTCCCATTATCTCAATTTCTCGCGGGTTTGCGTAAGTCCTAAGATAGTCAAAGAGGATGGAGATTATCTGTTAGCCGTCAAGAAGAATCAGGAATACCTGTATGAAGACATTGATCATCTCTTCAAGCACAGCCATGCTGAGAACTTCAAAGCTGAAGGATTTGACGAGCATCGTACTGTGGGGAAAGAGCATGGTCGGTTGGAGATTCGCCATTGCCAAGTCATTTCAGCACCGGATTGGCTTGACCATCTACGCCATCGTCGTGATTGGAAGAAACTGCACAGCATTGTCAGGCTCTGTGCCGAACGACGGGTGGGCGGAAAAACAAGACAAGAATGTCGTTACTACATTTGCAGTCGAGATGCTTCAGCCATTGAACTGCTTGAAGCTATTCGCGCCCACTGGGGGATTGAGAACAAGGTTCATTGGGTCCTGGATGTTATCTTTGATGAAGATGCCAGTCGAATCCGAGCCGGACA
>JAJTYX010000160.1:0-2922 GCA_021462865.1 Gammaproteobacteria bacterium
TCATGCGATTCATCCGCCAGTACAACAAGGACGCTCGGCCCATCAAGTGGAAGTACGACAATCCCAGACGTCGATATCACGCCGATTTTTCCGTTTCAGTGAACTAGTTGCGAACGCGGGACGGCTCCCACCCTCCGGATTGCGCGCCGTATCGCGCGCGGACGGTCACGCCGCAGTCGGCTGAAAGATGCGGATCCTCGGCGCGAGCTTCGCGCGCAATTCTCGGTCTGCGACCCGCATGTCGTACTCGGACTGCAGGTTCAGCCAGAACCTGGGCTCCATGCCGAAAAAGATCCCGAGCCGAAGCGCGGTGTCCGCCGTGATGGGGCGCTGACCATTCACCAGTTCGCTGATCCGGCTCGGCGAGACGTCGATGTCCGCCGCAAGCTGACGGGCGCTGATGCCCATGGGCTTCATGAAATCCTCTAGGAGGATCTCGCCGGGATGAATCTCCTCGAGCAACTTGGGCATTTCTAGAACTCCTAGTGGTAGTCCACGATCTCGACGCTGTGCGCTCCGTCCGACTTCCAGACGAAACAGACCCGCCACTGGTCGTTGATGCGAATGCTGTGCTGGCCCCTGCGGTCGCCCTTCAGTGCCTCCAGCTGGTTGCCCGGCGGGATTCGCAGGCATGGCTCGGTGGCGGCGTGGATCTGGAGCAGCTTTCGCCGAGCGACGCGCTCGATGTTGCGGAAGCGGGCTATCGAGTGGCTATGAAACAGGGCCTCGGTATCGGCGCACGCGAACGAGCGAATCATGCTGCATGATGATCCGCAATACAGGTTCTGTCAAGCGGAACTCGTCGTTAGGAATCAGACCACCGCACGGTGGCCCCGCTCCTTGGAACCAGCGGCGTCGGCGTGAGCGTCCCGAGTGTTGCCGCCAGGTGCATCAATCAAGGCGCGTTCGGATGTATCGATTGAGGCATGACCTGCATGACGGTCTGCGCTTCGGCAATCCGATAGCTCATCGTACGGTAGCCGCGCTGGCGCTTGTCCCACATTCGCAGTAGAGCCGGGTGCCCGGCGTCCACGAAGTCGATGATCCGAACGCTGGCCTTGTCGGCGTGCTCTCGATGCAACCGGCCAGCGTACTGCTGCAACGTTCCCTTCCACGAGACGGGCATCGCCAGGACCAGGGTATCGAGGGGCGGATGGTCGAATCCTTCGCCGACGAGCTTGCCGGTGGCGAGCAGAATACGCGGCGCATCGGGTGGCAGCGCATCGAGTTCTGCGATGAGCGTAGCGCGCTGTTTCCTGGACATCCGTCCGTGAAGAACGAAACGCTGCGGGGCCTCTGCACCCAACGCCACCTGGATGGCGTCGAGGTGCTCAGTGCGCTCGGTCAGGACCAGCACCTTGCGGCCCTGATCGAACGCATTCCTGATTTCTGCGGCGATTGCCGCTGTCCGCGCCCGATCGTTCGCGAGGTGCCGAAACACCTCCTGAATCCCAGACGCCGGCGACAGATCGATTCGAGCAAAGCATGATCGAGGCAGCACCTCCAGGTCGTGGGGAGCGTCCACAGGCCTCGCCGCCGTGTGCCGGATCGGTCCACACTGCATGAAGATGATCGGCTGCTGACCATCACGCCGGATCGGCGTGGCGGTCAGGCCGAGCACGTACTTGGCCTTGCATCGCTTCAGGATGGCGTCGAAAGACACGGCGCCGACGTGGTGGCACTCGTCCACGATGACGTGGCCGTAGTTCTCAACCAGGGCCTTGACCTCGCCTTGGCGGGACAGCGACTGCATCACCGCGATGTCGATCTTGCCGGTGGGCTTCGCCTTGCCGCCGCCGAGGGTCCCGACCACGTCCCCGCACACACCAAGAAACGTCTGCAATCGCTCCTGCCACTGCTTGAGCAGCTCGGTTCGATGCACCAGCACCAGGGTGTTTACGCCGCGGCGCGCGATCATCGCGGCAGCGGTAACGGTCTTGCCGAATGCGGTCGGGGCGCACAGCACGCCCACGTCGTAATGGAGCATCGCGGCAGCAGCCGCTTCCTGATCAGCTCGAAGCGTCCCGACGAAACGGGCACCAATCGGCTCGCCGGCGTTGCGCTCGTCCCTCAGATCACAGCGGATTGAGTTTTGGCGCAGCAAGTCCTGCGCGGCATCGAGGCAGCCGCGCGGCAGTGCAATGTGACGGGGATAGTTCTCGGCGCAACCGATCACCCGCGGCTTGTCCCACACCGACAGCCGCATGGCCTGTGCCCGGTAGAACTCGGGGTTCTGAAACGCCGCGAGGCGGATCAGGCGGTTGGCCAATGGCTGGGGGAGCCCAGCCTTCTCGAAGTAGAGGAGGTTCGCCAGGGTCACGGTGAGTGACATCGGCATCGCGCCCGCAATCTTCGCAGGCGGTGGCGACGTGCGCTTCCACGGCGTCGCCAGATCCTCATCGTCGATGAAGGTCACGTCGAGGGGATGCACGCCACCTGTCGCCCGAACGATCGTCGGCTCGATGTCGTGCGGCGACATCGGCTGGATCGACGCCAGGAACTCCCACTGGTCGGGGTGTGGTCGCAGGTCGGAGTCGACAAACACAGTGAAGCCGTTCTCCCGCGGCCTCTTCTGCAGCGGCAAGGCGATCAGATTGCCAAAGCCGCCCTTGGGCATGGTGTCCTGATTGGGAAACAGTCGATCGTAAGACGAGAGTTCCAGTTGCCGCGTGCGCGCGCAGGTGTGACTGATGATGGCCGTGCCCAACCGACGGGCGTCCCGGGCCGATACGCGGTTGGCGAAAAAGATCCAGGCGTGCGCCCCGTTTCCCGAGCGGGAAATCTCGACCGCCACCGGTACGCCGAGATCGGTGCACGAACCGGCGAAGGCCCGAACTGAGCTTCCCTCTGTTTTTCGTCCGCCAAGGGAACGGGGTCATGCTGCCACGGCTTGCTCGTGCTGACTGCTGATCCAACCGGCCA
>JAJTYX010000161.1:0-5437 GCA_021462865.1 Gammaproteobacteria bacterium
CGCGATTCGCGCCCCTGCTCCTGCTTCTGTATGCGGTCGGCGCCGCCGATGGGTTCACCCAGCGCGCGATCCGCCGGGCCTGCGGGGGACGCGAGTCAGCCAGCCTCTACCACCGGGCGAAGTACCTGCAGTTGGCGGTGCTGGGGCTGGGCGGGGTTGCCCTGTTGATGTGGCCGGGGCGGGTGCAGTGGGAACTGTGCGTGGCGCTGGGCGCGCTGCTGACCTGCGGCCTGGCGAGTGTGCAGTGGGCGTACTACAAGAAGCACATGTAGGTCAGTCGTGCGTCGCTGCATTGGCCGACGCGTCGCGGCGGCCCGCGGATGTCGAGCGTCAGGACTGCCCGACGCGGGAGGCAATCAACGACGCGGGGCGGAGTCGTTCATATCGGCCGGTACGAACGGTTCGGCGGGCGTGTCCAGAAAGTTCGCCTGCAGAGTTGGCAGAGCGTCCCGTGCGCAGCTCGCTCCAAGGCCTCGCAGGCGGTCGATCATCTCGACGCGGTCCAGAGGGAACTTGCCTGCCGGAACAGCGACCTGGTGCCGGAAGTACCGCGGGGCCGCCTCGGTGTGGCCGCAGAGAAGCTTCGCCGTTCCCGCCGCCGCCCTGGACTGTCCGCGCATGAACAGCTCACTCGACTTCAGCAGCAAGCCCTTGTATCCGGCGGAGATCGGGACATCGAAGATCTCTTCGGTGCATCCCAGACTGAGGACGAAGAGGTCGTCGTCCTTCCAGCCCAGGATGCTGCGCGCTTCAACCGCGGCGACGCCCGCTGGGTTGTTGGCCCAAATGCCACCATCGATCAGCGGCGCACCGCTCGGCATGACATGCGCCCGAAAGTAGGTTGGCGCCGCGGCCGTCGCCAGCGCAACATCGACGGCTCGTTCCCGCCAGTCCACCTGCAATCGAGGATGGTGACGCGTCTTGAAGACGTAGAGATCGTCCTTGTCGCCGTGGTAGGCGGGAATCACGAGACGGAGCCTGCTCTCGCCGAGCGTCTTCGATCCGAACGCCGCCGTCAGCGCAACACGAAGGGCGTCCGGCTCGTACTTCGGCCACGCGAGCTGTTGGCCTCGACGTCTCCACTTGCGCAGCATGGCCGAACACCGCTGCGCAATGCCGTCGGCGCCGATCGCCTCGGCCTGATCGAAGATGCGCGGCCCTTCCCGAACGTAGAACTCGACGATGTCGCGCGCGGATAGACCGAGACCAAGGCCCAGCGCGATGATGCCCCCGGTCGACGTACCGGCGACCAGGTCGAAGTGGTCCGCGATCCGCCTTCCGGTTGCCGTCTCGACAGCATCGAGGAACGCCGCCTCGAGGACGCCTTTGATCCCTCCGCCATCGAGAGCAAGGATTCGTCGTCTAGGCATCGCGTACCTCCGGATGACGCCCGCCGCCCTTCCACTCGTCGCTGACGAGCCACTCTTCGAAGTAGAACAACCACTCGTAGGTCCACGGCACGATCGTGTCGGCAATCGCGGCGCCGGGTGACCATTCCGCGGTTTGCGGATCGAAGAGACACAGCCGCACTGGTTTCGTCGAGTACACGTGCGGCAGATGGCGCCCGTCGGCCAACTCGTTGAGGTCGGGTGAGACGACCACAACTTCCGGCGTATCGGCACGGCGGCAGCGAATACGTACCTTGTACAGACGGCCGAACGGCGAAGGTCTGACTTCGAGATTCCAGATCAACTCACCCCGCTTCACGACACCGTGGCCACGGCTCACCGGGCTGGCCCGAAGACGCATCCACTGCTGTTCCGGGCTGAGCCAAGGATCGCGGACCTTCCGCACGCTACCGGCCGAAGAACGTGTGCGGCGGAACGGTCACGCGCCCGGCGGCGGGCGAGGTGACGAGTCCCAAGCTGGGCGCGACGAGCAGGGACCCCGCCGTGCGGGCATTGCCGACTGTCGTCGCAAGCGGCGCCAATGCAGCGCGAACGGCCTCCTGGCTCGCGCTGAAGGACTTCTGAAGCGCCTCGCCGAGTCGGTCCTTGCCTTCGAGGGCGATCAGCCCTTCGAGCATGGCGACCGCATCCCTGTGCCAGCCGTAGAAGGCTCGGGGGAGGCGCGGATCGAGATTCCATTTGTCGGCGAAGTTCTCCCCGGTCGTGGTCTCGTTCTCGATGAAGTAGAACGGTCTTCCGTTCCGCTCGCCGACCTGGATGAACTCCGGCAGGCGGCGCACGACGTCGAGGATCAGCTCATAGATGTCCGCGTAGACGAAGCGGGTGATGCATTCTGCATAGGAGCGCGCCGCGAGCGTCGTCAGGATGACGCTGATCGGCGCGAACTCGCTGCGTGCAGGAGCGGCAAACGACACATCTCTATGCCGCTTCAAAAGTTGCACGATGCGCTTTAACGGAGGCTTGCGCATCTCCTGCTCGGGAAAATCTTCAACGTCCGCACGCTTGGCAGCGGTCGCGGCCTCGCGCAGGGTCAACCTCGGCCGCAAGGCTGCGTAGTGCTCGAAACGGGCGGCGTATCCCTTTGGGTTGGTGGGCTTCCACGCCGCCAGCGCTCTGTCGGGCACCAGCTCGCCGCCGTTGCCGCATGCTGGATTGGGAATCGAGGGCGTGATGTCCAGGTGGAACTCGTTCGCATAGCACAGACGCCAGCAGCGCTGCTTTTCCTCGAGCATCGATGCGTATGTGGCGTGGGCCCTGAGTCGATCGCCGATCAATGCCTTGACCGCGGCGGGATTGGATGTGGCGCCGACGGAGGGCAGGTGGCAAACGAGGTCAACGTCGAACTCGGCGCGGCCGATCGGCTTGTTCGCGGTGCCCACCGCGATCGATCCCTGCGCGTAGATCGCGGCGTGCTGCAGAAACGGTGATTCGCCTTCGGCGAGCCAGGCGCTGACGGCTTCGTAGCGAGCCTTTGCCGTCTCGTACTGGCTGTCAGTCAAGTCGATCTGCGCGAACAGCTCGTCGAGAACCACACCCAGCATCCGCCGCTTGTGCGAGTTCAATTCGATCAACTTGGGGTCAGCGTGCATATCCGTGCTCCAAAGCGTTCATCGTCCGATCAGCGGGGCCGCCCGGTGATAGGACTGGCAGTGATGCCGACGGGCCGCTGGCCAAGGGTGGGACTTGTGGGCCGCTGTCTTCATGTCAGAATACCGTTCTATAAAATCCAGTTGTTGACAAGTATAGCAAGAAAAGCCATCATCAGGCAAACCAAATGGGGGTGCGCATGGGACTGACCCGAGAGGAACTGGGGCGGCGGATACGGTCCGCCCGGGAAACCTGCGGTCTTACGCAGGAGCAGTTGGGCGAGTTCGCCGACCTGAACCGTGTCGCGGTGGGCCAGATCGAGTCCGGGTCGCGGTCGGTCTCCAGCCTGGAGTTGGACCGAATTGCCCACGCCGTGGGCCGCGACATCAAATCCTTCTTCGCTGAGTCCTTTGTGGAGCGGGACGCCCTCGCCGCGCTGTTTCGTTCTGACGCCGAACTCGCAGAGCAGGCTGACCTGCTGAAGGCGTTGCAGGACAGCCTGGCGCTCGGCCACGAACTAACCAATCTCGAGCGCCTGCTAGGTATTGACCGCGTTCAGCTCCTCACCGCGTCGTACGAACTCCCGGCCCCCAGATCGCGCTGGGATGCCATCCAGCAGGGGCAGAAGGTGGCTGCGGAAGAGCGGCAGAGGCTGGGGCTCGGCGCAGCGCCGATCGGTGACTTGAGCGATCTGCTGGAGGCGCAGGGAGTGCGTACCGGCGCCGTCGCGCTCCCCGAGAACATCTCGGGGTTGACGCTCGTCGACAGCACGATCGGCGTGTTCGTGGTCATCAACGCCAAGCACGCGGCCGTTCGACAACGCTTCTCCCTTGCTCACGAGTACGGCCACGTCCTCTTGGATCGAGGTCGAGCCGGCGCCATCAGCCGCGCAGAGAACCGATCGGATCTCCTGGAGGTTCGGGCGAACGCCTTCGCCGCGGACTTCCTCATGCCGGCGGAGGGTGTGGAGCAGTTTGTCGTTGCGTTCGGCAAGGGCGGCGCAAGTCGCGCCCAGATCGCCGTGTTCGACGAGGCCGAGGCGGTGCAGGTCGAGCAACGTGCTGCACCAGGATCTCAGGACATTCAACTCTACGACGTAGCCTTGCTCGCACACCACTTCGGGGCGAGCCGAATCTCGGCGTTGTATCGCATGAAGAACCTGCGGCTGATCGACGAGCGCGAGTTCCAACGCCTCAAGGCCGAGGAAGACAGTGGAGCAGGTCAGGCGATCGCAACTTTCCTCTCGGCGCCCGAAGTGCCGAAGGAAGACACGTCGCGCGAGGACTTCCGTCGACGCTTCCTCGCGCTCGCCCTAGAAGCCTATCGCCGCGAGGAGATCACGCGCAGCAAGCTTGCTGAGCTCGCGACGATGGTTCACCTGGGTCGGAACGAACTCGGGGATGCGCTCGCTTCGGCGAAGCTGGATTGACGCACCGCGGCGCGAGCGTATTCAATGGCTACAAACGCCGAGACAGTCGTCGTCGTCACCGACGCGAACGTGCTCATCAATCTGATTCGGATTGGTCAGTTGCCGCTTCTCGGCCAACTGGACGGCTATCGGTTCCTCGTTCCCGCCGAAGTGGCGAACGAGATTACGGAGCCAGACCAGCGGGAAGCCCTCGCGGGTGCGCTGGCAGGAGGCTATCTCGAACAGGTGGTCGTCGACACAATGGAATCGCTCCAACTGTTCGCCGAATTACGCGACGTGATGGGAATGGGTGAAGCGGCCTGCCTCGCTCTCGCCGCCACGAGAGAATGTCACATTGCCTCGGACGAGAAGAAGCGCTTTCGACGGCGGGCCGTGGAACTGATTGGCGAGGAGCGGATCGTGCGAACTGAGGGGCTTCTACTTGAGGCCATCCGTCAAGGACGCATATCGGTTGCCCAGGCTGATGGATTCAAGGCCGTTCTCGCCGCGAATCGCTACTCGATGCCGTTCCAAAGTTTTCAGACCTCCTGTAGGTGACCTGTCGTGATCGACAGGCCCGTTGCTCGGCCTGTCGAGAGATCTCACTCGCGATCCGCCGGTGTCGACGGGTAAGGCCCGCGACGCTGACCAGGCTCGATGCGACACCGGCATCCTTTGGCCCGGTGTGTCACGGCAAAGCTGGGCGGCGCGTGCTCAGAAGTTCCAGAAGCTCGGAGCTTCAGGCTCCGGGGCGTCCAGGATCGGATCGCTGCGTCGTACGAGCGGATCGAGCCAGTCCGCCTTGGCTCTGGCCCACTCAATCCACTGCTGCTTCTCGGGCGTGAGCTCATCGTCGTGGCGCGCTCGATCCTCGACGGCGGCGATGAACTCGCGCAAGCGGCTCGCACGCTGCAGCCGGCTCGCGTCGCGGAACAGGGCGTGCAGCTGGCGACGTTCTTCGTTGCGCGCGCGCACCTGCGCTTCGTATCGGGCGCGCGCTTCCTCGTAGGTCCGTTGGCGGCGCTCCTCTTCC
>JAJTYX010000162.1:0-1044 GCA_021462865.1 Gammaproteobacteria bacterium
GATGTAGCAACTGCAAAGGCAGGTATTGTGACGAAAAAACAGAGTGCTTCCAGTAAACAATCCGCGAACACGAAGGGGCCAACCTCGCCGCTGAGCCTGGTGGTCGCGGGGGTGGTGGTTGTGCTGGCGCTGCTGGTCTCGCGCCTGACGGGCGTCGGCGTTGAGGAGGTGCTGGGCCTGCCGACCAACACGCCCGCGCCCACGCTCACCGCCGCGCCCACGCTCACAGTCGCGCCCACGTCGGTTCCTGTGCTGCCGACCGAAGTCGCGATTGGCCCCGGCGGGCTGGAAACGATCTCGTTCACGCAGGGTTATGGCGCGCGCCAGGGTTTCTGGCAGTCCTATTTCACAGCGCCCACCGGCAGCCGCAAGCCGGCGGATTATGTCGGCGGCGTTGATACCGCGCTGGTCGCGGCGCTCAGCGGGGTGCAGCGCACGCTCGACATCGCCGCGTTTGAGTGGAACAACCCCAACATCCACGCCGCCGTGCTGGATGCCCAGCGGCGCGGCGTGCGCGTGCGCTTTGTGACTGACAACGAGCACGGCCTGGCTGATGAGGACAGCAAGGTGAGCGAGCTGATCGCCGCCGGCATCCCGGTGGTTGACGACGGCCGCAGCGCCCTGATGCACAACAAATTCATGATTCTGGACGGGGCCGAGGTGTGGACCGGCTCGATGAACTACACAGTGAACGACGCTTACCGCAACAACAACAACATGCTGGTGCTGCGCGCGCGCCGTGCGGTGGATGCATACCAGGCGGAATTTAACGAGATGTTCGAGGCGCGCAGCTTTGGGCCGCGCTCGCCGCGCGGGAATTCAGCGTCGTTCACACAGGATGGTATCCCGGTCGAGATTTATTTCGCGCCCGAAGATGACGTGCTGACCCAGATCATCAACCAGATCGCGGGGGCACAGCGCAGTGTCCGCTTTATGGCGTTTTCGTTCACGGTCACTCAGATCGCCGATGAGCTGCAGCAGCACGCCGAGGCCGGCCTGAGCGTGCGCGGAATTTACGAGACGGTGGGCAGCCAGACTGAGTCC
>JAJTYX010000163.1:0-8541 GCA_021462865.1 Gammaproteobacteria bacterium
TAAAAAAAATCTGATACAGTTCAATTAAACTTTCAGAGACTGGGTAACAATCCTCATCGCTCCGAAATCTCTGCCTCAGCCAGGAGTCTTCGTCCGATCAGGATGTGACTTGTGCTACAGGCGTAAAGGAACGGTCAATCGCTGCTGGAATGACCACTTCAGATACGGCACCATCACCGGTTTGACAAGTGCCGCCGTGAAAAAGGTAAAGGCAAATATACACACCCTCCAAAATTCTATTCCCAGCAAGCTTGGATTGACAAACATATCTATTGTTAAGATACACAATATGTAGTAGAATGCCGCCTCATACGGAGGACTGTAACCATTTTAGAAAAATAATTGTAGCGTCTTTCCTCAGAAAAAGAGTAACTGCATTTACCGATCTGGCAATCAAGAGGTTATTTATGGTTAAAGGGCTGTATACTCATACCGATAATTCACAAGATCAGAAATATTTTTTAGGGTCATCCGAAAAATTCGGTCAGCCAGGGCAAAATATTTGTTAATAAATTCAGCGCCGTGAATTTGGTTTATTCGGCGGGTTTGTGGTCTGATATGAGGGGTTATTCAAGATGACAGAATATTATGCTTAGAAGGAGAAAATACAATGAAGGAGCAGCAGTATTTTGCACATAAAGATCATCTATTATCCAAGCACTTAGAAGATGTGGGATTAAGAGCGTCTGTTTTCGCTGGTGCGTTTGATGCCTCTTTCCATGGGAAGATAGCAGGATTATTGCATGACTTGGGAAAAGTAGAAGCAGAGTTTCAGCAACGATTAGAGAGCGATGATAAGCAGGTGAAAAATAAAAAACCACATGCCCATCATGGGGCTATGATTGCGTTGAAAAAAGATGCGTGGCCAATTGCTTTTGCAATAAATGGTCATCACTCAGGGCTTCATAATCGTAGTGATGTAGGCAAGAGACAAAAAGACTATTTGAATAAGGCTGTAACAGCATCTAATCTTCTTCATGGCTCTGATAATAATTGGGTTTGTCCTGACATTGCTGAGATTCTTCCATCATGGTTGCAGGATTTGGAATTTGACCCCACCAAAACTTCTGAGGGCTGGTTTGCAGCAGAGTTTTTCACTCGTATGCTTTTCAGCGCTTTGATTGATGCCGACCGGTTAGATACCGAAGCATTTGAAAAAATGAATGATCCATCACTTGAACTGAGGAAATGGCCGGAATTTAAGCCCGATGAGTTGATCCAAAAACTAAAGAAAGACCTTCATGATCGTATGGAAAGGGCGGTTAGGGAACTGAAGGCATCTCAAGATGTCCTGAAGGTCAGAAATGAAGTGGGACGATTGGCTGAGCAGGCGGCTCAGAACGAACGAGGATTATTCTCAATGAGTGTTCCGACAGGCGGCGGAAAAACTCTTGCATCCATTCTATTCGCTTTGGAACATGCAAAATTCCATAATGATAAGCTTGTCCCTGATGACCCTAAACGCTTCAAACGAATCATTGTTGTAATTCCTTATCTTAGTATTATTGAACAGACTGTAAGCGAATACGTAAAAGTATTCGGTAAAGAAATGATACTTGAACACCATTCTCAGGTTGAAGAAGAAAATGCGTCTAACTACAAAAAAGAAAAGGAAGATGGCGAAATAGATTTGAAGGCTAAGAGAAGGCGAATGGCTGCAGAAAATTGGGATGCGCCTATTATTGTAACTACGAGCGTTCAGTTTTTTGATTCGCTGTTTTCGAGAAAACCCTCGCAAGCCAGGAAACTCCATAATATCTGCCAATCGGTCATTATATTTGATGAGGTGCAGACATTGCCGCCACTATTATTGCAGCCTATTTTAAATGTGTTAGATGAGTTAACGAATCCGAAACGCCCGTATAAATGCTCCGCTGTATTCTGCACTGCAACTCAGCCTGCATTAAGTAAGACGGAAGACTTGCCTTGTGGAATAGAGAACATAGTTCCCATTATCCCCATAGAAACAGCAAGAGAACATTTCAATATTTTAAAACGCACAGAATATGATTGGCAAGATGAGAAGAAGTCGTGGAATGACATTACAAACGAGATGCTCAATACTCCTATGAAGCAGGCTTTGGCAGTTGTCAACACAAGACCCAATGCACGTTCTTTGCATGAAGCCATTAAAAATGCAATCGGTCACAACAATGAATATCTTTTCCATCTTTCAACATGGATGATGCCGTCGCATAGAAGAATTGTTTTAGATGAGGTTAAAAATAGGCTTAAAAATAAACAGCCGTGTCTTTTAGTTAGCACACAGTGCATTGAGGCTGGGGTGGATGTAGATTTTCCTGAAGTCTGGCGAGCTTTTGGACCCTATGATTCTATAGTTCAGGCAGCAGGCAGATGTAATCGTAATGGGAAGCTTCTTCAAAAAGGAAAGGTTCATGTTTTTCATCCTTCAGACAAAGGATTATCCAAAGGTCTGTATTTTACGGCAACTAAACAAACGGATCTTCTGAGAAAAATGAATCTTGCTGATCCTGAGAATCCGGAAACCTTTGAACACTATTTCCGCCTCCTCTATCAATTAAGCGTTCCAGATGAATGTGCTATACAGAAAGCGCGTGCGGAATTTCGTTTCGAGGAAGTGGACAAGCTCTTTAATTTCATAGATGAAAAGACCATTCCGGTTCTAATACTTCGTGAAAAAATTGCGAACAAAGAACATGATACAGAGGCAAAGCAAGTTTATGATATTGCAATAAAACGAGGATTTTTCCTCCGAGACGACTGGCGGATTTTGCAAAAATATATGATTAATTTACCGTATCATTATCTTTCACATTCTCCCTATAGGGAAAATATCAGCGCTACTTTTGATGATAAACTCAATCTTTACTTATGGAATGGAATTTATCGCGGAGGAATCTACGGATACGGATTGGAATTTAACGGTTTAACTATAGAGGAGATGACACAATGATCAGTGAGCCAGTACGCATTCGTGTTAAAGGCCAATGGGCTTGTTTTACAAGACCGGAATTTCATGTTGAAAGAGTGAGCTATCCGGTCATCACGCCGTCTGCGGCCAGAGGCATTTTCGAAGCAATCCTGATGAAACCGATTGAAAAGCCACAGTCGGATAAACGGCAAGACAAATCTGGTTTCATCTGGAGAATTTTAAGGATTGGCATAGTAAAGAAAGGAGTTCCATTTTCAATTTTAAGGAATGAACTTAAAACATCAAAAATTGCGTTTTCAGGCAAGGCAGGCCAGCCTATTAATGTTTCAGATACAGAAGAAAGTCATACCCAAAGGCACAGTTTGATTTTAAAGGATGTTGAGTATTTGATTGAGGCGGTCATTGAGGTTCCCGAAGAATATATAAAAAATAACGGCGTTATTTCTGTGGTCAAATACAGGAAGATATTTGAAAGGCGCGTCAATTCCGGCAGATGTTTTCACAGACCTTATTTGGGTTGCCGTGAATATCCTTGTGAATTTGAATGGGATGAAAATGCACAGGTGGATCAAACGGTCAACGATGATTTTGGCAATATGTTTCATGATTTTGACTTCTCTCCGGTATGGAATCATTGGGGCAATAAGAAAGAAAGACCTGAGAAGTGGGTAATAAATGGTAAAACAATTCATCCGGTTGCTAAAGCTTTTTATGCTAAGGCCGAGAATGGATGGATGACAGTTTCCCGAATTATCTCAGAAAACGGAAAAAAGAGGGTAGAGGCATGTTAGAAGAATTATTAAAAATTGCTGATAATCAAGGATTAACCGGTCACGAATCATTTCGTAAAAGAAAAGTCCATTGGTTCATTGACCTTGACGTTGACGGAAATTATTTAAGCTTTAGTCCGACAACGGCGGGTGGAAAAAATAAAGATGAGAGAGGCAAGCAATATAAAACGCCTGTGAATCTTTACTGCCAAGCTGAAAAAGGAGAGATTAAATCTGTTTGCACAAATCAGTCTAATTGGCTTCCGGATTTTCTGACATATCCGGCGAATGAATTATTTTCCGGCGGTGTTTATGGGGAAAAAGATGATAAAAAGATAAAGAAACTAAATCAATCACGGGCAGTAATTTTCGAGGCAGCCGAAGCGTTACCTCAAAACAGGCTTTTATCTGCTATAAAGCTGTACTTGCAAAAAGATCCAGACTTTCCGGTTAATGATTTGTCGTCCTCTGATGATAAGGAAAAGGAAACTTTATTGAAACGATTTAATGAAGACAAAGAAAGAATCTCGTTTCGGGTCAATGGCAAGATCGTATTTCTTGATGAAGAAATACAAAAATGGTGGATATCGCGCAATGAGAAAGTAAGAAACGAGGTTTTGGAGCTTTTACCCGATGGCAAAGACTTTATTTTGCCAGACATCGGTAAGCTTACAGAATTTTTCCCTATAGTCTTTAACAATATTCCATTTGCCTCTTTTGACAAGGAACCATTTATATCTTATGGTCTGGGGAAACAAACTACACCTTTGCGCGTTGAAACGTCTGAAAAATCTGCCGCAGCTTTGAACTGGATGTTGGCAGATGAAAATTACAATATTACCATGGGAGATATTACAGCGGTTTTCTGGGCAAAAAATAAAGATTCTGTCAATTCAACAGGCTTTGTTTCGCTTATTTCAAAAAATGATACTCTGGAGGTGAAGGATTTTTTTAACAATATCTGGGGACGCATGCAGCCAAGTATTGAGAAATCCAATTTTTATGCCGTGCTAATAGCGCCAAAAAGAGGGAGATTTTCAATTTATTCATGGCATACCGAGACTTTAAAAGAAGCAGAAGAAAAGATTAAATCCTATTTTCAGATTATAGTTGTGCCTCTAAAGGGAGAAGATACTACATTCTCTGTTTCGGAACTTGCAGGCGTAACGGTTAGAAAACCAAAGAAAGGACAACCAGCAAAACCGCTCCCAAATACTTACATATCCTTATTTGAAACCGCGCTGTTTGGTTTCCCAGTAACATATAAATTATT
The DNA here is from genome assembly GCA_021462865.1 of Gammaproteobacteria bacterium. Taxonomy (GTDB): domain Bacteria; phylum Pseudomonadota; class Gammaproteobacteria; order Steroidobacterales; genus QUBU01. The sequence continues at coordinate 4,958 of JAJTYX010000163.1, forward strand.
TAAGTCGGTCTTAATCAGGCAGGGCGTAGAAATGGCGAAAGGAGCGGAAGAAAAAGATTTTGAGAAACGGTTGGCTGCAAGAACGGCCGTAATAAAACTATTTTTTAAAATAATGAAAGGAGGAGATACTATGGAACAGAAAAGACACGATATTGAAAACAATCCTGGGTATTTATGCGGGCGGCTTTTGGCTATCTTGGATAAAATTCATCAAGAAGCGCATAGAGAAAGTGGAGGCACAAACAACTCACCTGCCAACAGGGTTTACGCTATTGCGTCTAAGACACCAGCGCTGATTTTCCCTCGACTTTGTAATTTGACTAGACATCACTTAAACAAAATCGGTGGTGGATGGGCAAATTGTCTAGAATACGGCATTCCAAAGGAAGAACGCGGTGATGGGGTAGAAGAAGACTTTGAAGGTTTGGCAAAAGTATGTTCCCGATTGAAAGAAACCATCGGCAAAGAATTTCCAAGGATCTTAAGTCTTGAAGATCAAGGACGCTTTGCAATAGGTTTTTATTATGAGCGAGAACGGTCAAGGAGATTGAAAACTAATAAAAAAGATACCGGGCAAAATATTCAAACCAATAACCAAATAGAGGAGGAACAAAAATGACCAACAATACCGATAAACTTCTACATGGTTTAGTACTTCCCAAAAGGAAGAAAGTTTCTGATGTAGTTACCGAACGCCATGACATAGTTTTGCTGTTTGAGGCGAAAAAGGCAAATCCCAACGGCGACCCTGACGCTGAAAATATGCCAAGAATTCAGCCGAATACTTTGAAAGGACTGGTTACGGATGTCTGCCTGAAAAGAAAGATTAGGAACTTTTTCAGCATTTACAAGACTAATGGAGATTTAAAAGACAGTCTGGAAGATGGTTACGATATTTTTATAAAAGAAAATGCGATTCTACAGCAGTTGATGGAAGCCAAGCCAATAGAGGATTTAGCCAAGGCAATATTTGTAGAAAAGTATAGTCAAAAAATTGAAAGCTGGGATGCCAAGAAAACAAAGAAAGCAAAGGGTAAGAAAGAAGATGCTAAAACAGATGATAATACAGAGAAGCAAGAAGAAATTAATCCTGCGGAAGAAAAGAAGCAGGAATCCTATCGGGATGCTCTGTGCAAAACCTATTTTGATTTGCGAGCCTTCGGCGGTGTGATTTCTACGGAAGGACCGCTTAAGGGCAGTTTCTACGGACAGGTCAGGGGACCTATTCAATTCTCATTTGCTGAGTCGCTGGATAAGGTGCTTCAGTTGGATTCCACAATTACTCGTTGCTGCTCAACAAGCAAGAAAGAGGTGGAACAGTCAAAAAAGCAAAGTGAAGGTGATGAGAAGACTGGCGGCAATCGCACTATGGGGCGAAAATATAATATAGATTATGGACTCTACAGGGCGCATATCTATTTTTCTCCTGCCTTTGCTGCAAAAACCAGATTTACCTATTTTGATCTGGACAATTTTCTTTTTGCCATGACACACATGTTTACAGATGACCCATCTTCTAACCGCTCTGGAATGAGAGTAGTGGGACTTGTTGATTTTCAACATTCAAGACCGCTCGGTAATGAACATGCGCATAAACTATTCGACATGGTAAAAGTTGAGAAAAAAGATAAGGATAAAGAATTCCCTGATTCTATTAATGATTATTGGGGGAATGCTCTCAAAAGTAATATTAATGACGAGATAATGGCAAATCAGATAATTTGGGATATCCCACTAAAAGAAGACAAAGCTAAAAATGTATAATGAAGACGACTTGGTCCCCATCTCTGCGCTTGCCGACTTCACTTTCTGTGAACGCCGGGCAGCATTGCATTTTATCGAGTGCGTATGGGAAGACAATGTATGTACCGCGGAGGGGACTATTCTTCATGAGCGGGTTGATGATGCTTCTTTCTCGGAAACGCGCGGAAGTGTGCGCATAGTGCGCAGTGTTTGGCTACGTTCCCTTGTTCTCGGACTCGTTGGCAAAGCTGATATGGTGGAGTTCCATAAAACAGCAACAGTCGGAGTTAAGCTTGAAGGCGCATCGGGATTATGGGTGCCGTTTCCGGTTGAGTATAAAAGAGGATATCTTCGTCATGAACTCAGCTTTGCAATTCAGCTTTGCGCTCAGGCAATATGCCTTGAGGAAATGCTAGGGGGTAATATTTCAACCGGTGCGATTTTTTATGGTAAAACCATGCGTCGCATGGATGTTGCCTTCGATGACGCATTGCGACAGAGGACAGAGGATGCAGCAAGAAAGGTGCATGAGCTCATTGACTCAGGCATAACGCCAAAGGCTGAATATTCAAAAAAGTGCAAGCAATGCTCTTTGCTGAATCTGTGTATGCCGAAGGTGAGCAAAAAGGCAAGTAATTATCTGATGAATGTGGTGGATTCCGCATCAGAGGCAAAAGAGGAGGCGAAAAATGACTGACCCAAAAGAATCCCCGCTTATACCGCCACATGGCGGGTATCGTGAACTACAGTCTTACCAGATGTCAGAGATTGTTTATGATGCCACGATAGTATTTTGCGATCGTTTCATTGACCGTCGTTCACGCACCCACGACCAGATGGTGCAGGCGGCGCGCAGCGGCAAACAAAACATCGCCGAAGGCAGTATGGCATCAGGCACATCCAAAAAAACCGAACTAAAGCTTATCGGCGTGGCGCGGGCAAGCCTAGAAGAATTGCTTCTTGATTTTCAGGATTTTTTGCGGCAGCGCAGGCTGCCGCTCTGGGGAAAAGAGCATGAGCAGGCACTCGTAGTGCGCAAACTTGCGCACTGCAAGAATAGGTCTTATGAGACTTATAAGACCTATGTTGAGGCTTCGCCTCCAGAAGTGGCGGCAAACACCATGATCTGCCTGATTCACCAGGCAAACTACCTGCTTGACCAACAACTGAGGGCATTGGAAAAGGCCTTTCTGGAAGAGGGCGGATTTACGGAGAGGCTCTACCGGGTGCGCTCAGAAAGAAGAAAAAGATAGGGCAAAAGCATGAAAAAACACCTGAATACACTATTCGTGACAACGCAGGGGGCGTATCTTGCTAAAGAGGGAGAAACGGTAGTGGTGAAGGTTGACGGTCAGGTCGGCCTGACCATTCCGGTGCATACCCTCGGCGGGATCGTCTGCTTCGGGCAGGTGTCGTGCAGTCCTTACTTAATGGGATTCTGCGCGGAGAATGGGGTGGCAATCAGCTTTCTGACAGAATATGGCGGTTTTCTTGCAAAGGTGCAAGGTCCTGTGTCGGGTAACGTCCTTTTGAGGCGTGAGCAGTACCGCAGGGCAGATGATCCAAAAATCTCCGCTCTGATAGCGCGCGCGGTAGTAACGGGCAAGATAGCGAATTGCCGCACGGTGCTTCAGCGCGCATTGAGAGACCATGCAGAGAAGGTTGATGCGGACGCGGTTTCACAGGCATCCCAGAGGCTTGCACTTTCAATGAGGAGATTGCAGGCTGAAGACACCCTCGATATTTTGCGCGGCATAGAGGGCGAGTCTGCAAATGTCTACTTTGAGGTCTTTAATCATTTGATCACCTCACAAAAGAATGATTTTATCTTTCAGGAAAGA
>JAJTYX010000164.1:0-22411 GCA_021462865.1 Gammaproteobacteria bacterium
ACCGTGATAACCCGCCGCTACCCCTGCCCCTCCAATCCACAACTCCCCCGCAACACCGACCGGCACCGGGCGGCTGCGCTCGTCGAGAATATGCAGCGCCACCTGCGGAAACGGCTGGCCGAGCGGCACGGCGCGCGTGTCGTCGGCCGCGGGATCGGATTCGTACTCGAACCAGGTGCTGTCGATGGTCGCCTCGGCCACACCGTAGGAATTGACGATGCGCGTGCCGGCGGCGCACACGTCACGCAACGCGCGATACTCATGGGCGTACCAGGTGTCGGAGCCGACGATCAGCAACCGCAGCGGCGGCAGGCGGCAACTCTCCTGCCCGGCCCAGGCCGACAACGCGCGCATCACCGCCGGCACGAACTCTGCGACGCTGATGCGCTCGGCAGTCAGCAAGCCATGCAACCGCGCCGGATCGAGCAGTGTCTCGCGCGGACAGAACACCAGGCGGGCACCGGAGAGCAAGGCGCGCACCCAGTCGCCGGCGAACACGTCGAAGGACGCAGACGCCATCTGCAGGTGTACGTCATCCGGCCCCAGCGCATACGCGCCTTCCCAGCCGCGGAAGGTCGCCGCCAGGTTGCCGTGGCTGACGACCACGCCCTTCGGGCGGCCGGTGGAGCCGGACGTATATATAAGGTAGGCGGGATCGTCCGCCCGGACGGTTTCGGCCGGTGTATGCCCGGGCTTCGCCGCGAACCGGGCGGGGTCGTCCGCAAGATCGAGCGACGGCACACCCGGGACCGTGAGCACGCGCCCGGCACCGACGACGAGGCTCAGCCCGGCGTCCCCGGCCATGAGACGCAGTCGCTCAACGGGATACTCGGGATCGAGCGGCACGTAGGCGGCGCCCGCGCGGAGCACGCCGAGCAGGGCTGTGAGCAACCGCGGCCCACGCGGCAGGCAGATGCCGACCCGGCTGCCACGACCGCAGCCGAGCACGAGCAGGCGCTGCGCGATGCGATCCGCCTCAGCGTCGAGTTCCGCATAGGTCACCTGCCGGCCTTCACCGACGAGCGCCACGGCACCGGCGCGCCGCGCCACCTGGCCGGCGAACAGCGACAACACCGTCTCGTGTTCCGGCACCGCGGCCCGCGCACCGGCGAGCGCCAGGTCGATGTGCGCGGCTGCGGCCGGCGTGAGCAGAGGCAGCTCGCCGATCGGCATTTCCGGGTGACGCAGCAACCCTTCGAGCAGACACTCGTAGGCATCGGCCATGCACTCGATCGTGCGCGCGAGGAACAGGTCCGTGTCGAACTCGAAGATCAGTTCGAGTTCCCCGGCGTGTTCACCGACCGTCAGCGTCAGGTCGAAGGTGGAAACGCCGTGATCGAGCAGCCGGCCGAGTCGAACCCCGGCGCCGCCCGCCTCGATCTGGCGCGCGGGAATCGGCACGAGATTGAACATCACCTGGAACACCGGTGCGCGCGCCAGGCTGCGCTCGGGCTTCAGGCTTTCCACCAGCCGCTCGAAGGGCAGGTCCTGGTGTGCGAAGGCATCGAGCGCCGTAGTGCGCACGCGGCCGAGGAATTCCCCGAAAGACGGCTCGCCCGCGGCATCCGTCCGCAGGACGACCGTGTTGACGAACAGCCCGACGAGTCCTTCGAGATCGGGATGCGGGCGCGCCGAGACCGGAGTGCCGACCACGATGTCGGTCTGCCCCGAGTAGCGCGCGAGGAGCACCTTGAAGGCGGCGAGCAACAGCGTGTAGAGCGTGCAGCCCCGGCGGCGCGCGAACGCGCGCAGCTCCCCGGCGCGCTCCGGCGCGAGCGTGCGCCAGATCCAGGCGCCGCGGAACTGCTGCTCGGCAGGTCGTGGAAAGTCCGCGGGCAAAACCAGTGCCGGCGGTGCGCCCGCGAGCCGTTCGAGCCAGTATTCGAGTTGCCGGCGGCTGCGTTCGCCCTCGAGCCAGTCGCGCTGCCAGGCCGCGTAGTCCACGTACTGCACCGGCAACGGCGGGAGCGCCGTACCTGCGTAGAGCGCCGCGAGCTCCCGGAAGAGAATGGCGTTGGAGGTGCCGTCCGTCACGATGTGGTGAACCACCAGCACCAGGTCGTGCGCATCCGCGGCGCCGCGCAACAGGACGGCACGCAGCAGCGGCCCGCTGGCGAGATCGAATGGCACGCGCGCGAGCGCGCTCGCCCGCCCGGCACGCTGCTGCTCGTCCACCGGCTCGACCGTGATCGCGACCGGCAGGGCCGCGCGAATCTCCGGCCGCGGCCGGCCGTCGCGCGTCGGAAACACCGTGCGCAGCGTTTCGTGGCGCGCGACCAGCGCATCGAGCGCGCGCTGCAGGCGGGCGGGCTCGAGTGGCCCGGTGATGCGGATGGTCCATGCCAGGTTGTAGGCCGGGCTCGCGGGATCGAGCTGCTCGAGGAACCACAGCCGCTCCTGGCCCCAGGACAGCGGCAGCACGCCGTCGCGCGCGATCGTTTGCAGGGCCGGTTGCGATTCCTCGCCCGCCGCGCGGATGCGCCGGGCCAGCGCAGCGACCGTCGGCTCCGCGAAGAGATCCTTCAGCGTCAGTTGCACACCACAGTCGGTGCCGATGCGCGCCAGCACGCGCATCGCCAGCAATGACTGGCCACCGAGATCGAAGAAGCTATCGTCAGGGCCTACGGGCACGCCACCCAGCGCCTGCGACCAGAGGGCTGCGATGCGCGCCTCCAGCGGATCGCTGCACTCGCGCGCCACGCGGCGCGGAGCGGACGGTTCCGGAAGCGCATCGCGATCGACCTTGCCGCTCGGCGTGAGCGGCAGGCGTTCCAGCACCACCCAGGCGGCGGGCCGCATGAACTCCGGCAGGCGCTCGGCCGCCTGCGCGCGCAGGGCATCGGGATCGGGCACGACGCCGGCCACGTAGGCGATGAGCCGGGCGGCGTCGCCTTCCCCGCGCAGCACCACCGCCGCATCGGCCACTCCGTCACAGGCCCGCAGCGCCGCCTCGATCTCGCCGGGCTCCAGCCGGAACCCGCGCAGCTTCAGTTGCCGGTCCATGCGGCCGAGGCACTCGAGGTTGCCGTCCGGGAGGAAGCGGGCCAGATCACCGCTGCGATACAGTCGGGCGCCCGCCTGGGTTGCGAACGGATCGGGCGGGAAGCGCTCCGCGGTGAGTTCGGGCCGCCGCCAGTACCCGGGTCCTACGCCAACGCCGGCGACACAGAGCTCGCCCGGCACGCCGACGGGCAGCGGGTTGAGGCGCGCATCGAGTACGTAGCAGCGCATGTTCGCGATCGGCCGGCCGATCGCGACCCGGTCGCCCGGCGCGGCTGCCGACGCTTCGAAGCAGGTGGCATCCCAGATCTCCGAGGTGCCGTAGGTATTGAGCACGCGTACCGCCGGCAGCACGCGGCGGCAGGCGGCAAGCACCTCCGGCGTAAGCGGCTCGCCACTGGTGACGATCACACGCAACCGCGGCAAGTGTGTCGCCAGGTCCGGTGCGCAGTCGAGCAAGGCGCGCAGCAACGGGGGCACCAGCACCAACTGCGTGACCTCGTGCCGGGCCAGCTCCGGCACGAGCAGTGCCGGGTCGCGCGCCGCCTCGCCCGGCAGCACGACGAGTGGAATGCCGTGCATCAGCGCACCGAAGATCTCCCACAGCGAGTCGATGAAGTTGACGCTCGTGCGCAGGCAGAAAACATCGTCCGGGCCAAAGCCGTACTCGTGCCACATCCAGTGGCAGCGATTGACCGCACCCCGGTGCAGCCCGACCGCGCCTTTCGGCTCGCCGGTCGAACCCGAGGTATAGAGCACGAATGCCGCACCGTCCGGTTCGCTGCCCGATTCGGCGCACGCCACCGCCTGCGACCAGTCGCAGCGGTCCACCTCGATGCGCTCCACCGGGACATCGGGATCGGAGGCGACAGCAGACCCCGTCAGCAGCAACTGCGCACCCGAGTCGCGCAACATGAACGTGCGCCGCGCGCGCGGATAGGCCGGATCGAGTGGCACGACGGCACAGCCGCTGCGCATGATCGCGAGCAGCCCGACGACCAGGTGCGCAGACGGTGGCAGCGACAGCGCGACGAAGTCCCCGCGTGCGGCGCCGTGTTCGCGCAGCCGCGCCGCCAGCGTCGCGACGCGCCGCTCGAGTTCCCCATAGCTCAGCCGCTCCTCGCCGCAGATCAGGGCCGTCGCCTGCGGGGCGCGCCGGCAGCGGTCCGCGACCAGCCCGTCCAGGGTCGCCCGCGCCGGGTACTCGGCGGCCGTCGTGTTCCATTCGACCAGGACACGACGCCGCCCGGCCGCATCGAGCAGTGGCAGCGCGGCAATGGGTCGATGCGGGTCCACCGCAATGCCTTCGAGCAACGTCACGAAGTGCGCCGGCATCGCCTCCGCGAGCCAGGGCTCGAAGCGCGCGAGCGCATAGCCGAGATGCCCGCTGAGACCCTCACCGACGCCGTGGTCCGTCACCGACCATTCGAGGTCCCACCATGAATGCCGCTCGGCGTGCACCGGCTCGATGCGGAACACGACGCCGTCGCCCGTGCGCGGCGGCGCCGCCGAATCGAACTGGAACAGGATCTGCGACAGCGGCTGCTCACCCGACCGCCAGTCCGGTCGCAAGGCCTGCACGACGCGGGTGAACGGCGTGTCACGCCGCGCCAGCGCCTCGAGCAGCCCGGCCCGCTCCCGGGCGAGCAACCCGGTGAAGAGCGGGTCGCCGCCTGCGGTCACGCGGAATACCAGGTTGTTGATCAGGCAGGCCACGAGGCGCTGGCTCTCCGGCGTATCGCGCTGGGTCACCGGCACGCTGATCAGCACGTCGTCCTGTCCGCCGTAGCGCACGAGCAGCACTCGCAGTGCCGCGAGCAGCACGCTGAAGAGCGTTGCGCCCTGCGAGCGGGCGAGTGCCCGCAGACCCTCGGCAACCACCGGCCCGACCTCGAACGCCACGCGTCGCGAGCGGCGCCCGGCAGGCAAGGGCCGCGGGCGTTGCGGCAACGCGTGGCGCACCGGCGCGCCCTGCAGGCGCTCGCGCCAGAAAGCGAGCTTCGCCACGGACTGCGTGGTCTGATCCGGCGCCAGCGCACGCGCCACGAGGTCGGCGTACTGCGGCCCGGCGGGCGCCGCCGGCAGCGCGTTGCCGGCGCGCGCGCTCTCGTACGCCCGCACCAGGTCATCGCGAATGATCGGCACGCAGTGGCCGTCGGCGACGATGTGGTGGACCGTCACCAGCAGCACATGGAGATGTTCGCCGAGCCGCACGAGCACAGCGCGCAGCGGCGCCTCGCCGGCACGGAGGTCGAACGGCGTGCAGATCGCGCGCGATGCCAACGCCGTCAGCGCGCCCGGCTCGGCGCCCGCGATCGCGCAGCCATCGTGGAATTCAAAGCCGGTGACGGCTCCGGCACCCGGCTCCTGCCAGGGCTCGCCACCCGTCTCGCCGAAGCGGGCGCGCAACATCGGATGCCGGGCGAGCACGGCGCACCAGGCACGCTCGAGCGCGGCGCGATCGAGCGTGCCATCCATGCAGATCGCAAACTGTTCGTTGCCGCCGGCATGGCCGGGGTCGACCGCCTGCAGCAGCCAGAAGCCTTCCTGGGCCGGCGCGAGCGGTGAGCGCTGCGCCGGCGCTGCGGTGAATGCGGCCTCGCGACCGCCATGGCGACGCACGAGCTCCAGCAGTTCTGGCTTGTGCGAGCGCAGCCGGACGAGCAACTCGTCGGTCAGCGCCTCCTCGGGCGCGTCGTAGCGCAGCCGCTCGCCGTCCGCCCACAGCTCGACTCCCGCGCGGCGCAGGTGGTCGAGCAACTCGGCGGCACTCATAGCTCGCCGTGCTTGCGCCGCGACCCCCGTTGCCCGCGTTGCGGTCCGGATGGCGTGCGGCGCGTCCCGTAACGGCCGGCCACCGCCGCAGCATGATGCTCGGCGAGATGACGGGCGTAGGCGTTGATGGTCGGCGCCTCGAACACGGCAGCCAGCATCACGCCGTCGTCGAGCAGTTGCTGCACGCGGGTGGTCAGGCGGACCGCCGCGATCGAATCGCCGCCGAGGTCGAAGAAGTTGTCCTCCACGCCGACGGCCGCAACGCCGAGGATTTCCGACCACAGGCTGGCAAGATCGGATTCCAGCGCGCTGCGCGGCGCCCCGCCATGGCCGCCCCAGGTCCGGCTGCCGGGTGCCGGCAGCGCACGGCGGTCGAGCTTGCCGTTCGCATTGAGCGGCAGCGCATCCAGGTACATCCAGGCCGTGGGCAGCATGGGTTCGGGCAGGTGGCGCGCGAGCCAGGCGCGCAGTTCCACCGGCGCCACGCCCTGCGCCGGCTCTTCGGCAAGCGTGAGCAGTTGCCGGTGCACGGCGCTGCTGCCACAGGCGGTCTCCTGATGGCGGCTGGCGGCCGTCACTCGCCGCATCCTGCCCTGCGCAGCGAACTCACAGCGGATCGTGTAGTCGGGCATCAACCCGTCGCCGCCCGGCGCCCACTCCCAGTCGAGCCCGAGCACCGTGCCGGCGGCGAGCCGCGGGGAGTCGGACGGCAACGGCACGAACACCGGCAGCCAGGCCTGCTGGTGCCCGAGGTAATCGAGTTGCACGCCCTCGGCGGTGGTCACGACGGTCCACAACAGGAAACCATCGAAGCGCCCCGGGCGGTGCAGGGTGAGTCGGCCACGGTTGCTCCAGCGTTCCGGCAGCGCGGCACGGAAATCGAGGTCCTCGAAGACCACGCTGTCGGAAATCAGTTGCCCGGCGGGCAGGTTGCGCACGCACAGCCGCAGGTCGAACGGCCGGCCCTGCGCCTCGAAAATCTTCTTTACATACCCGACGGCCAGTGGCGCGAACGCCGGCGCCGCGTGCAACTCCGCCGGCAGCTCGACCGCAGCGATCATCGTGGTGCAGCGCAGGGGCACGGGTACGCAGCCCGGCGCGAACTGCGTACGCACCCGATTCCAGATGGGAGCGATGCCATCCGCACTGCCGATGTTGCCGACGATGCCCTGCGCACACAGCTCGGGTGCTTCCGGCAGGCTGATCGAACGCGCATCGCCCGCAAGCACCACGATGCGTTCGCTGAGGCCGGCCGCGGCGATGGCCGCGCGCGCCTGCTCCGCCGCCTCCGGCAGCAGCTCCACGGCGTACACCTTGCGCGCCCCGGCCTGCACGGCCAGCCGCGCGAGCAGCGCATGCGGCCCGGTACCGAGATCGAGCACGACCCGCCCCTGCGCGTGGCGCTCGAACGCGCGCCTGAACGCCTCCGTGCGCACCGCATCAGCGCTCATCAGGTCGTAGAGAAACCGGTCATAGACCTGGTAGCCGCCGAGCGAGGGCCAGAACTCGGCCTCGCGACCGGGATCGCCTGCGCCGGGCACCACGTAGGCGACCAGTTTTTCGTTACCGGCCTCGTCGGCGCGGATGGCAGCGGCAGCCGCGCTGATGCCGGGATGATCGCGCAGCAGCGTCTCGATCTCGCCCAGCTCGAGCCGGTGGCCGCGCCACTTCACCTGCTCGTCCACGCGGCCGAGGAACTCGAGGCTGCCATCGGGCATCCGCCGGACGCGATCGCCGGTGCGGTAGGCGCGTCGCCGTGGAGCATCGAGCGCGACGAAGCGGCTCGCGGTCAGGCGCTCATCGCCGAGGTAGCCGGTCGCGATGCCGGGCCCGCACACGTAGAGTTCGCCCGGATCGCCATCGGGCACCGGCTGTCGGAGCGGGTCGAGCAGGCGGATCCCGACGTCGGCAAGCGGCACGCCGATGTTGCGCGCGTCGTGATCCCCGACCGCGTACTCCCGGAACATGACGTTGCCACCGGTCTCGGTGATCGCGTAGGTATTGACCAGTCGCGGGCCGCGGGCGGCATGCGACCCCGACCACGCCTGCAGATCGCCCGGCTGCACCGCCTCACCGCTCAGCACCAGCGCACGCACCGCCAGCGTCGGCCACGCGCCCGCGAACGCCGGCGTCAGCACGGTCGCGCGAAACGCCGATGGCGTCTGCGAGAGGATCGTTACGCCGGACTGGCGCAGGAAATCGCGCAGCGCCACGCCGTCGGAGCGGGCGGCCGCCGGGCCGATGGCGAGACGGGCACCGTGCGTGAGCGCGCCCCAGATCTCGAACACGGAGAAGCCGAAGGCGCAGGAGTGGAGCTGTGCCCACACATCGGCGTCACCCAGCGCGAGTCGTGGTCCCATGTCGTCGAACAACCGCGCGACGTTGCCGTGACTGACCACGACGCCCTTCGGCTCGCCGGTGGAACCGGAGGTGAACATGACATAGCAGGCCTGCCCGGGTTCGATCGCGGTACCAGGGTTCGCCGGATCGGCAGCGGCAATCGCTGCCGCATCGCGGTCAAGACACAGGGCCGGCAGTTGCGGCGCCAGCGCTCCCGCTGTTGCCTCCACCGATACCAGCACCCCGGGGCTGGCCCGTCCCACGATGCGACGCAGTCGCGCCGCGGGATAACCGGGGTCGAGCGGCACGAACGCCGCGCCCGCCTTGAGCACGCCGAGCAACGCCGCGATCAGCTCCGGCCCGCGCGGCAGCGCCAGGCCGACGAGCGCACCGGGCCGCGCACCGAGCGCGGCGAGGCGCCGCGCAATCCGGTTCGCACGGGCGTTGAGAAGCGCATAGCTGAGCGACTCCACGCCGTGGCTGAGCGCAATCGCGTCGCCGCGCTCGCGCGCGTGGCGCTCCACCGCTCGCGCCAACGAACGGTCAAGGCCCGCGTCCTCGTGCATGGTCCGGTCTGTGTCGGCCGGTTTCATCGTCCCGCCACCACTCAGCCTGCCCGCCTGCAGCTGAGTCCGATCACCGGCGGGTTCCCGAGATACTCGGCCCAGTAGTCCGCGCCGAGTCCGGCTTCACCCGCAGGGTCGAAGACGAGCGCGTGCCAGCGCACGTCGACGAAGCCCGCTTCGGCGAGTGCGCGCTCGTATGTCGCCGCCTCGAAGTGATAGACCTCGAAGCGGAACAGCTCCCGCCCGCTCACCATCGCATAGGCAATCGGCGAGCCTTCGCGCCGCGCTCCGACGACGCTCTTGCTGAACCCGTAGCTGAGGTACCCCGCGTAGCGCTCCGGCGACTGGAACGGGTTCTCGTTGAGCGACACCAGCCGCCCACCGGGCACGGTCTGGCCGGCGATGCTCCGGCACATCCGGGCGAGTTCGTCCGTGTCGCGCGCATAGTGCAGCAGATACGCCGCGCAGACGACATCGAACGCACCGAGCACCGGCAGCGCGCGCGCGTCGCAGACGCGGTAGTCGATGCCGAGCGGCTCGCTGCGCTCCTGCGCGCGCGCGAGATCGATCATCGCCGCCGAGATGTCGGCACCGACGACCTGTCGCGCGCCACGCCGGCGCAACTGCCGCGAGTACCAGCCCTCGCCGCAGGCAAGATCGAGGACGGCGAGGTCCGCAACGTCGCCCAGCATGGTGAACAGGCTCGGCTCCTCGACGAAGCGGCGGATCGGTGACCGCCTGGAGCGCTGGTACTGCGTGGCGATGGCGTCGTACTGCGTCGCCGCCGCCCGCGCCTGCACCTCACCGGGCGCGGCACTCACCGGCCGCCTCCGCCTGCCCAGCGTTGCAGCAACGCGAGTGCGTCCTGGCGCAGACAGCCGCCTGTGCGCCCTGCGCCGGCGTCGTCCTCCGCGTGCGCTGGCATCAGTTCCGCGCCGGTGAGCGCGTGCAGGTCCGCGAGGCTCGCCCCGTAGACGATGCGGTCGATGCGCGCGTAATGGCTCGCCGCCTGGCACATCGGGCAGGGTTCGACGGTTACGTAGAGCACGCCGCCGGAAAGATCGAGCGTGCGCTCCCTGCGGCAGGCCTCCCGGATCAGTGCGATCTCCGCGTGAGCCGTGATGTCGAGACTCGAGATGACGCAGTTCGACGCAGTGGCGACCAGCTTGCCGTTTCGTACCAGGCAGGCGCCGATCGGCGGCTCTCCGGCGAGCCCGGCGCGGCGCGCAGCCTCCAGGGCCGTGCGCATCCAGGTCTCGTCGCTCGCGGCCGGCGCAGCGGCGCAGGGGGCAGCAAGCTCCGCGCCACCGCTCATGCGCCCTCTTCCTCCTCGCCCCGATAGATGCACCCGGAGGAGCAGGTCTCGTTGATCACCACCTGGCACAGGTTCGGCAACGACGGCTTCAGCTGCCGCCAGATCCACTTCGCCAGCACCTCGCTGGTCGGATTCTCGAGCCCCTCGATGTCGTTGAGATAGTTGTGGTCGAGCCGGTCGAAAATGGGCTGGAACACGCGCCGGATCTCCGCGTAGTCCATGATCCAGCCGCTGTGCCCGCCGACCGGACCGCACACATGGATCGCACCGCGCCAGGAGTGGCCGTGCAGGCGCGCGCACTTGTGCCCCGGCGGCACGTTCGGCAGCCGGTGCGCAGCCTCGAAGATGAACTCCTTATATATCTCCATGTCGGTGCGCCGTGACGCCGTCGGACGGTGACCGGCCCGGGAGCCGTCATCGGGATTGCGTGAGCGTCGGGATCCTGTACTGGCCTTTATTATTCGGGAGGTTCGCGCCATTGCGATGGCGTCTCGCTGCCGTCGCGACCGTATTCTGCAATAGGTGCCCGCCCGGAAGCCACCGGCAGGCGGACGCCGCGCTACGCATTTGCCGCAGGCGTGGCGGCGGTCGACCCCACCGTCTGTATGATCCGGCGACCGATATACCGCAGGAACCCCGGCCATGCAGATCGACCTCATCCTGGAACCCGACCTGAGCCCTGCCCAGGTCGCCGAAATCGCCGTTGCCGCCGAAAAGCACGGCTTTCGCACGCTGTGGCATTCCAACTATCACCAGAACCCGGATGCATTCGTCGCGCTGGTGCCGGCGGCGCTCGCCACCAGCCGCATCCGCCTTGGCGCTCTCGCGGTCTCCCCCTACGAAACACATCCGCTGAAAATCGCCAACGCGCTGCTCACCCTGAACGACATCAGCAAGGGGCGGGCCGTGGTGGCGATCGGCGGCGGCGGCTCCGTCATGGGCGCCACCGGACGGAAAATGGACCCCAAGGCCCAGCGCATGCTGCGCGGCGTGCGTGAGGCGGTCGAGATCATTCAGGCGGTCGGCTCGGGCAAGGTGGTGATGAAGTACGACGGCGAGCTCTACAAGCTGGCGCGGCCGGTCAAGTCCACCTGGACCCGGCACCTGAAACCGAAGGTGTTCACCTGCTCCACGGGCGAGAGGATGCTCGAGCTCGCCGGGCGCATTGCCGATGGCACGCAGATGAGCGACGTGACGCCGGAGAAGATCGGCCACCACATGGAGTCGTTGCGCAAGGGACTCGCCGCGCGCGCAACACCGGCCGAGGATTTCCGCATCGGCAACTTCTGGGCCTGGCACATCAAGGAGGACCGCGAGAAGTCCATGTACGAAGCGCGGCGCGAGCTCGTGTTCCGCGGCGAGCTGCTGCCGCCGAAGTACGACATGCTGCCGTACGTAAGCCCGGAGGAACGCCAGCTCGTGATCGACAAATGGCAGAACTTCGCCAAGGCGTTCTGGACGCGCTCGGGTGTGATCGAGGACGTTCCCGAGTCGATCGTCACGCGCCTGATCGCTGCCTGTGCCTCGGCCGGGAATCTCGACGACATCGAGGCGCAGATCGAGCGTTTCCGCATCTTCGAGCGGGCCGGCCTGACGGAACTCTCCATCCGGCTGTTCGACGAGCCGATGGCGGGACTGGAGATCCTGGCCCGGCACGTGCTGCCGCATTTCGAGCGATTCTGACCGCCGGCCGGTTAGTGACCGGTTTCCGGGCCGCCGTGGAGTTCGGCCGCTGTCATCATTTCCTTTAGAATGCCGCGCATGGCATCGAACAGCGGAATTCGCAGCATCGCGGTCATCGGCGGTACCGGCGCACTTGGCGGCGGTCTCGCCTGGCGCTGGGCACGCGCCGGGTATCGCGTCCTCATCGGTTCGCGTGACAGCGGGAAGGCGGTGGCCGCCGCGCAAGAACTCGCCGCGCGGCTTCCCGGCCGGGAGGTGAGCGGCCACGGCAACCCGGACGCCGCCGCCGCTGCCGATCTCGTGGTGCTCACGGTGCCGTTCACGCATCAGCGCCCGATCCTCGAGGCGATCCGCCCTCACCTGCGCGGGAAGATCCTCGTCGACACGACCGTGCCGCTGGTGCCGCCGAAGGTGATGCGGGTGCAGTTGCCGCAGGAAGGCTCGGCCGCAGTCATCGCGCAGCAGATCGTCGGGCCGGACACCACGGTGGTATCGGCGTTCCAGAATGTCGCCGCCGACCTGCTCGCCTCGGGTGCGACGCCCGAGTGCGACGTGCTGGTCGCCGGCGACAAGGCCGATACCCGCGAAGTCGTGGTGGGGCTGGCGCGCGAGGCGGGTTTCCGCGCCTGGCATGCAGGCCCGCTGGCGAACTCCGCGGCGATGGAGGCGCTGACTTCGGTACTGATCTTCATGAACCGGCACTACCGGGGCGATCACGCCGGCATCCGGCTGACCGGCATCCGGCAGGAACCCGCCGCCTGAGTCCACGGCGACGCCCCGTCGCCCGACCGACCGCCGCCATGACCAGCCCCGCCCTCCTGATCACGCCGCTCGGCGGCCTGCCCGAGGTGCGTCCCGGCGACGATCTCGGCGAACTGCTGCTCGGCGCGCTGCGCCACGCCAACCTCGTGCCCGCCACGGGCGACGTGCTCGCAGTCACGCAGAAGATCGTCTCGAAGGCCGAAGGCCGCGTCCGCAGGCTCGCCGACGTCGTACCCTCGGCGCGCGCGCTCACGCTCGCCACCGAGACGCACAAGGACCCGCGCCTGGTGGAACTGATCCTGCAGGAATCGCGCGACATCGTGCGCAGGCGCCGCGACCTGATCATCGCCGAGCATCGCCTCGGCATCGTGCTCGCCAATGCCGGCATCGACCGCTCCAATCTCGCGGACAGTGACGACACGGTGTTGCTGCTGCCCGCCGACCCCGACGCCTCTGCCGCGCGGTTGCGCGAGCGACTGCAGGCGGCGAGCGGTGAGCAATGCGGCGTGATCATCACCGACAGCGTCGGGCGCGCCTGGCGCAAGGGCACCGTCGGCATTGCCATCGGGACGGCCGGCGTAGCACCGTTCCTCGACCTGCGCGGCCGCCGCGATCGCCACGGCCGCGCGCTGCAGGTGAGCGAGATCGCGCCGGCCGACAGCCTCGCCGCCGCCGCTGCGCTGGTCATGGGCGAAGCGGCCGAGGGTATCCCCGCAGTGCTGATCCGCGGCGCCGCGATCGCACTCGGCGAGGGGCCGGCAGCGGCGGTGCTGCGCCCGCGCGCCGAAGACCTGTTTCGCTGACCTGACCGCCATGCAGGCTGCCGGCGGAAACTGGGTGTTACTGTCCGGCGGCGTGGGCGGCGCGAAGCTCGCGCTCGGCCTCGACCGCGTTCTGCCGCGGGGCTCGCTCACCATCATCGCCAACACGGGCGACGACTTCCGTCACCTCGGGCTCGCCATTTCGCCCGACATCGACACGCTACTCTACACGCTCGGCGAGCGCGTCAATCCCGAAACCGGCTGGGGCTGTCGCGACGAGACCTGGAACTTCATGGCGGAACTCGAACGTCTCGGCGGCGAGACCTGGTTCCGCCTCGGCGACCGCGACCTCGCCACCCACGTCGAGCGCACGCGACGGCTTGCCGCGGGCGAAACACTCACGGCGATCACCGCGCACTTCTGCTCGACGTCCGGCCTCGGGAGTCGCATCGTGCCGATGAGCGACCGGCCCGTGGCGACCCGCGTGCATACGAGCGAGGGAGAACTCGCTTTCCAGGAGTACTTCGTGCGCCGCCGGGCAGAGCCGGTGGCCACGGCGATTGCCTTTGCCGGCGCTGCGCAGGCCACGGTGCCGGCGGTGGCGCGCGCAGCGTTCGCCGATCCGCAACTGCGCGGTATCGTGATCGCCCCTTCCAACCCCTGGCTCAGCATCGAGCCCATCCTCGCCGTGCCGTTCTACCGCAAGGCACTCGCCGCCGCGCGAGTCCCGGTAGTGGCCGTCTCGCCGCTGGTCGGCGGCCGGGCGCTGAAGGGACCGACCGGCAAGCTCATGGCCGAACTCGGGCTGCCCGTGAACTCGACGAGCATTGCTCAGCACTACCGCGAGGTCATCGATGCACTCATACTGGATCGCGTGGATGCCGGCGACATTGCGGCCGTGGAGGCGCTGGGCGTGACTGCGGCAGTCACCGGCACCGTCATGCAGTCGACGGACGACCGGCTGGCGCTCGCCCGCTTCGTGACCGACCTCGCGCTGCGGCTCGGGCGCTGACGTCGTGGGCGCGTTCGATCCCGTGTGGGCGCTCGTGCCCCTGAAACCGCCGGAAGAGGCCAAGAGCCGCCTGGCGCCGCAGCTCGACCCCGCCGAACGCGCCGAACTGGCGCGGCACATGGCGCGCGACGTGCTCGCGGCGCTGCGCGGTGCGCGGACGGTCGCGGGCATCGCGCTGCTCGCGGCCGACGACAGTGCGGCGGCCCTCGCCGGCGGCCTGCCCTGCCGCCTGCTCGCCGATGAACATCCGGGCAATCTCTGCGCGAGCCTCATGGCGGCTGCGCGCCGGCTCGGAACTGACGGCGCCGCTACCGTGCTCATCGTGCCGGCCGACCTGCCGGCGCTCACCGGCGCCGACGTCGATGCGCTGCTTGCGGCGCACCGCGGCGGCGTCAGCGTCGCGGTGGCGGCGCGCGACGGCGGCACCAACGGCCTCGTACTGACGCCGCCCGGCGCGATTCCGTGCCTGTTCGGGCCCGACAGCGCCGCGCGGCATCTCGCCGCAGCGCACGAACGGGGCCTCGTGGCCACGCGCTGTACGCTACCGGGCTTTGCGCGCGACATCGACACCGTGGATGATGTGCGCTGGTTATGCGAACAGACTCCCGGCACATCCGCCCGCGACTACCTCGACCGCAGCGGCATCTGCGCCCGGGTGCTGGCAGGACGCGAAACGCACAGCGCATGAATCCGTCATGAACGATTGGCAGTCATTGTCCCGCGACGAGATCCTCGCCCGCGCCGGGTCGCTCGGGCTCTCCGGCTTGCTGCCGCTCGCCGCCGCATTGCGCGACGAGGGTCATGGCGCCATCGTCTCCTACTCGCGCAAGGTGTTCATTCCGCTCACCGAGCTGTGCCGTGACGTCTGTCATTACTGCACCTACGCGAAGACTCCGCGCCGGCTGCGGCACGCCTGCCTCGCACCGGATGAGGTGCTCGCGATCGCGCGCGCCGGGCAGGCCGCCGGCTGCCGCGAGGCGCTGTTCACGCTCGGCGACAAGCCGGAGCTGCGCTATCGCGCGGCGCGCGACGCGCTCGCCGCGCTCGGCTTCTCCTCGACGCTTGCCTACCTGCGTGCGATGGCGGAACTCGTGGTGCGCGAGACGGGGCTGTTGCCGCACCTGAACCCCGGCGTGCTCGCGCCGGACGACTACCGCAGCCTGCGCGCCGTCGCACCCTCGATGGGCATCATGCTGGAGTCCGCCTCGGGGCGACTCGCCGCGCGCGGCGGGCCGCACTTCGGCTCGCCCGACAAGCAGCCGGCGGTACGCCTGAAGGCCATCGCGGACGCCGGCTCCGCCGCCGTGCCGCTCACCACGGGGCTGCTCATCGGCATCGGCGAGACGCGCGCCGAACGCGTCGAGAGCCTGCTCGCGCTGCGCGAGATCCACCAGCGCGACGGCCACATCCAGGAGCTGATCATCCAGAACTTCGTGCCGAAGCCCGGCACGCGCATGGCTGCCGTGCCCGCTCCGCCGTTCGAGGAGCTGCTCTGGACCATCGCCGTCGCGCGCCTGGTGTTCGGGCCGGAGATGAGCCTGCAGGCACCGCCCAATCTCAACGAAGGCCGACTCGGCGAGCTGGTCGCGGCCGGCATCAACGACTGGGGTGGCGTCTCACCCGTCACGCCCGACCACGTCAACCCCGAGTCGCCGTGGCCGCACATCGCTGAACTTGCGGCGCAGACCGCCGCCACCGGCAAGACCCTCGTCGAGCGGCTCACGGTTTACCCCGGCTACGTGCGTGCGCGCGAGCGCTGGCTCGATCCCGCGATGGTGAAGCCCGTGCTCGCAGTTGCCGACGCCGAGGGCTACGCCCGCGACGGCGACTGGTCGGCGGGCGACGCCGCGGCCCGGCCGCCGGCGCCAGTCGCGCGACCGGCGGCGCCATTCACGGATCGCACGCTCGCCGGCCTCGTGGCACGCGCCCGCAGTGGCGAGCGGCTGAACGAAACCGGGGTGACGCGGTTGTTTGCCGCGCGCGACGCCGACGTCGAGCGGCTCTGCACGGCCGCCGACGAGTTGCGCCGTGAGGTCTGTGGCGACACGGTGACCTACGTGGTCAACCGCAACATCAATTACACCAACCTCTGCAGTTACAAGTGCCAGTTCTGCGCCTTCGCCAAGGGCCGCACCGACGAAGACCTGCGCGGCGCGCCCTACGTGCTCGACCTCACCGAGATCGCGCGGCGCGCGGAGGAAGCCTGGGCGCGCGGCGCCACCGAAGTGTGCCTGCAGGGCGGCATCCATCCGGCGTTCACGGGACAGACCTACCTCGACGTGCTGCGCACGGTGAAGGAAGCGGTGCCGGCGATGCACGTGCACGCCTTCTCGCCGCTGGAAGTCACGCAGGGTGCGCGCACGCTCGGCATCCCGGTCGAAACCTTCCTGCGACAGCTCAAGGAGGCCGGTCTCGGCAGCCTGCCCGGCACCGCCGCGGAGATCCTCGATGACACGGTGCGCCGGCTCATTTGCCCGGACAAGGTGAACACGCTGCAGTGGCTGAACGTAGTCGCGACCGCCCACCGCGTCGGCCTGCCGACCACCGCCACCATCATGTTCGGGCATCTCGAGGAGCCGCGGCACTGGGCGCGGCACCTGCTCGCGCTGCGCGACCTGCAGCAGCAGACCGGCGGCCTCACTGAATTCGTGCCCCTGCCCTTCGTGCACATGGAGGCGCCGCTGTACCGGCGCGGGCGTGCGCGGCCGGGGCCGACCTGGCGCGAAGCGCGCCTCATGCACGCGATCGCGCGTCTGGTGCTGCACCCGCATATCACGAATATCCAGACCTCATGGACCAAACTCGGCACGGCCGGCGCTGCCGCATGCCTCGACTCCGGCGCCAACGATCTCGGCGGCACGCTGATGAACGAGTCGATCTCGCGCGCCGCCGGCGCAGCGCACGGCCAGGAGCTGGCGCCGGAAGCGATGGATGCGCTCATCGCCGGCCTCGGGCGCAGTGCCCGGCACCGCACCACGCTCTACCGCGAGCCGCCGGTCGAGCACGTGCGCATCTCCTACGACGCGCCCACGCTCGCTGACATGCAGTTCCGGCCGGCGCGAGATTTCAGGGCAGTCTCATGACGCAGAAGCAACCACCCGGGAAACCGCACGTCCATGGCCCGGACTGCGACCACGACCACGGCCACGCCCACCACCACGAACCGGCCACGCCGTTCCGGCGCGACGCGCCGAAGCTCGGGCGCAACGACCCCTGCTTCTGCGGCAGCGGCAGGAAATACAAGAAGTGCCACGGCGCAGCCGCCGGCTGAGCCCGACCCGCCTCCCCCGCCGTGCGCATCCCCGAGCACGAGATTGACCTCATTGCGATCCGCGCGCAGGGCGCCGGCGGACAGAACGTCAACAAGGTCGCGAGCGCCGTACACCTGCGCTTCGACGTGCCGGCCTCTTCACTTCCGGCAGCGCTGAAGGAACGCCTGCTTGCACTCGGCGACCGGCGCATCACGGCCGGCGGCGTCGTCGTCATCAAGGCTCAGCGTCATCGCACGCAGGAGCAGAACCGCGACGAAGCGCTTGCGCGTCTCGATGAGCTCGTCCGCAAGGCGCTCGCCACCCGCAAACCTCGCAAGGCGACCCGGCCGACGCGGGCGTCGAAGGAGCGGCGCATCGACAGCAAGAAGAAGGCCGCGCGCACCAAGGCGCTGCGCGGCAGGATCCCCGCGGAGGACTGACGGTCCGAATGGAAGGAACAAAGCAATGAAGCAACTCGTCCTGTTCAGCGTTTTTATGGTTGCGGGCCTGACGGCCGCCGTGGCACCGGCCCACGCTGCCGGGCCGGCCACTGCACCGCAGTCCCTCGCCCTGTCGCCCGGGACGCTCGCGCTGCTGCGTGCCGAGATGGTCGAGATCGCAGGCGGCGTGCAGGGCATCGCGCTGGCGCTCGCCAGCGCCGACTGGCACACGATCGCGAAGGCGGCTGAACGCATCCGCGCGAGCTACGTCATGGAGCAGTCGCTGAGCCCCGAACAGGCCGCCGAACTCGAGCAGCAACTTCCGGAAGCCTTCCGACAACTCGACTCCGCATTTCACCAGCGGGCGGAAAAGCTCGCCATCGCGGCCCGCTCCGGCGATGCCGAGCTCGTCGCCCACCACTATGCGCGACTGATGGAAGGCTGCGTCTCATGCCACGCCGCCTACGCCACCGCGCGATTCCCGGGATTCGCGCCGACTCCGCCGCAGGAACACCGGCACTGAGTGCAACACCGGCGCCCGCCCTGACGCACCCGAGCCCTTAGCCCAGCGCCCCGACCACGCGCTCGCCGATGAGGCGGATCGATTCGGCCGGATTGGCGTAGAGGCGCAGTGCCACCGCGCCGAGGCCCGCATCGCGCAGCGCGCGCAGCTTCGCGACGACCTTGTCGATGCTGCGCGGCGTGGCGCAGAGTGTGACGTTGTCCACCAGTGCATCCAGGATGCGGTCGGGCACACCCTCCACGATGTCGCTCCCGGCCGCGAATGCCCGCGCAAAGGCCGCGCGACTCGCCATGACGAGCTGCACTTCGGCGGGCTCCAGGAACGCAGCAAGAAGCCACGGCCGGAAGATGCCCCGAAGCAGCAGCCAGCACTTCGCCTCACGGCGTGCCTCGGCTTCGTCCGCACAGACGTGCCAGGCGGTGAAGACGCTGGTCCGAAAACTGTCATTCCCCGGGACTGCGCCAGCGCCGGGAGCGACATCGGCGTTGCCCTCACGGCTCCTGCCGGCCTGCCCCAGCGCAGCGTCGAGCGTGGCGATGACGTCCCGCGCCGGCGCGGGCGGCACATCGCTCATCATGATGCCGTCGGCCACCGCGGCCGCCATGCGCAACATCTGCGGCTGTCCCGCGCCGACGTAGATCGGCGGCGCCGGCGCCTCGATCCAGCCGAGTCTGCAACCGCGTACCTGGTACAACTCGCCCTCGAAGTTCACCGTCTCCCCGCTGCCTGCGCCCCGGATGATCCCGACACACTCGCGCACGGCACGCACCCGCCGCTGCGGCGCGAGGCCGAGCGCGGCCAGTGCTTCCCCGCCGCCGCCGACAACGATGCGGGCGCGCCCGCGCGCGAGTTCGTTCAGCGTAAAAAACGCGGCTGCGAGCTTGAACGGATGTGTGTCGAAGGGGTTGACTGCGATCGGGCCGAGCGTGATCCGCGAAGTCGCCTGCGCCAGCACGGACAGATTGGTGAACGGGTCGCGCGAATCGTTCAGGCTCGACACCCACACCCCGCCGATGCCGTGCCGCTCGGCAAGCTGCCCGAGCCGGGCGAGATCCTGGGCCCTGGCGCGCGTGTCGAGGATGACGTCGATCTGCATCGTGTGATTTCAGGCCGAGAGCGGCGACAGCTTCACAGCAGTTCCGCGGCGAGCAGGCGCAATGCCTCGGCGGAGGCACCGCCGAAGAGCATCGCGCTCACGCGGCCGGCGCGGCCGGCCGCTTTCCAGGCCGCGAGCCGCGCACGGATGCGCGCCGGCGGCCCAACGAGCGCGACTGCGTCGATGAGCTGCTCCGGCACGGCGGCCGCGGCGGCAGCGCGCTCGCCCGCGAGGTAGAGATCCTGGATGCGGGCAGCCGCCGCCTCATAGCCCAGGCGCCGCGCGTAGTCCTGGTAGAAATTGCGGCCGCGCGGTCCCATGCCGCCGATGTACAGCGCGAGGTGCTCGCGCACGGGGCGGCGCGCGGCCTCGAGGTCGTCGTGCAGCGAGACCGGCACGAACGGCGCCACCTCGATCGCGTCGCGTGCGCGCCCGCCGGCGCGCGCGAGGCCCTCGGCGAGATGCGGCTCGATGAGATCCGGCCGCTCCGGATCGAGCCAGATCGGGAACACCCCGTCGGCGATCTCGGCGGCGAGCGCGAGCCCCTTCGGCGTTACCGCAGCGGTGTAGATCCTGAGCGCCCGGTCGGCGTGCAGGATGCTCTTCATCGGCGTACCGAGGCCGGTGGCATCGTCGCCTGCGTAGGGAATCCGGTAATCGCGCCCCTGGTGCACCAGTGGCCCTTCGCGCGCGGCGATCTGGCGGATGATCGCAATGTACTCGCGGGTACGCGACAGCGGCCGGCCGTAGGCGACGCCGTACCAGCCCTCCACCACGCGCGGCCCCGAGGGGCCGATTCCGAGCAGGAAGCGTCCGTCCGAGAGCGCATTCAGCGTCATCGCGGTCATGGCCGCGCAGGTCGGGGTTCGCGCGGGCATCTGCATGATCGCAGTGCCCACGCGGATGCGCGTGGTGCGCGCGAGCAGCCAGGCGGCCGTGGAGACCGCATCGGTCCCGTAGGCCTCAGAGGTCCACGCCGAGTCGAAGCCAAGCCGCTCGGCCTCCAGCACGAGGTCGAGTGGCAGGCTGACCTGCGCCATGCCGTAACCAGCCACGAAGCCGAGCCGCATCG
This sequence comes from Gammaproteobacteria bacterium, assembly GCA_021462865.1. Lineage (GTDB taxonomy): Bacteria > Pseudomonadota > Gammaproteobacteria > Steroidobacterales > QUBU01. Next base: position 20,597 of record JAJTYX010000164.1, read on the forward strand.
GGTTGTGTTCCTGTCCGGATCGCCACGGCCATCGTGTGCCGAAACGGCCCCGGGCGGCAACTGCCCGCGCCGCTCGCCGGCTGCGGCGGTGCGCAGTGCGGTGCGCCGCGGCTCATCGCGAGCGCGGCCGGGAACTGCAGTGAAGGTGGCGGCGAGACGCGAACCGGCAGCGCCAGCCCGCAGTGCTGCTCGTGAACGACAGGGGCAGCGGCCCCGAAGGAGGCAAAGCGGGGCGCCCTGCCCGCCCGGGCGCGGCTCAGCGATCCGTCGGATCGCGCAGCGGCAGGCGGGTGACTTTGCCGCGCGGCTGGCTGGCTGCTTCCGCCTGCAGGACGCGCAACTTCCCCGTGAGTTCCTCGCGCTCGGCAGCGAGCTGTTGCACCTGCTCGATCACCGCTTCCGAGCCGGCGCGCGCGACGCTCAGTTCCGTCTCGGCTTCCTTCACGCGAACGTTGGCGCGGATGGTCTGCTCGGCGCGGTCCACGAGTTCCTCGCGCAGCGCCTGCGTCTTCGCGCATTCGTCAGCCAGGCGTTTGCGCAGATGCTCCATCTCGTGATCACGCTCGAGCAGCGCCGCTGCACCGGTTTGCACCTGCGTCTGCAACTGGCCGGTCTCCTCGCGGCTGCGCTCGATCGCGAGTTCCGCCTCCTCGGCCTTGCGCTGCGCAACGCGCAGGTCCGCCTCCAGCGCGCGGATGCGGTGGTTGACCTCCTGCGGACGCGCGGCGCCGTGGCGCGCGGCGAACCATGTGCCAATACGCCCCATGGCCCATCCGCCGAGGACACCGATGAGCCCGAAGATCAGGACGAGTTCCTGAATCGTTAACATAACGCAAAGTCGTCGCGCACTATGTAAGACCGGCAGCCTAGACCTGCCGGCGCCAATGACGCTATGCACTGGTTCTCAAAGAAATCAGGTTCAGAATCGCTCTGCGGCGACTCTTTCCCGTCACGGTGCCGATCCCGCGCGCGGCTCCGCACGCCCCTTGCAACGTCCCCGCCAGCAGCCCTGTTGAACTCACCGGCGTGACGGGGAGCTCCAGGCCTTAATCAAACCGTCCGTGGAAACGGGGTAGAACCGTCCCGGCATCGTGCAGCGCCTGGGACACCTGCGCCGCGACCTCGAGAATCGTCGAGCGGCGCGTGATGGCCATCAGCCCCCCTTGCCCGCCCGGCGGGGCCGGCGCCGTCCGGCGGCGTAAGGGCTGCGCTGCTCGGGGGGCAGGTGCTCCATGACCGCCTGCAACAGCCCCCGTAGCGGCGCCACGAAAACGCTGCGCGGGTTCCATCGATACACACGAGTGCGGCCGATCATCTGGCTGACCAGAAGACCGCCAAGTTCCAGTTTGCGTAACTGCTTCTGGATCTCGCTGACGGGCATATCGAAGGCATCCGCAATCTGGCGCCCGTACGCCTGTTCGTACCGATGCAGGAACAGGAGTACCCGTTCAGCGGCCAGGCTTCCGAAGGCGGCTTCGAGCATGGCTGACAGCATAACCTATAAAATAGGTTATCCGACCTATAAAGACGGTCATATGACACGGCATGACCCGGTAACGCTCGACCGCGCCAGCCGGCTGAACGGGAGCGCGGTGAACATCACCATGCCGAGCAGGATGTGGCTCTTGTAGGACCAGGACAGTTCCTGGATGAACTCGTGCGCGCCGGCGCGGAACGTGACAATGTGCTGTGCCCAGTGCGCCAGAAGTCGCATCGTGTGGCCGTCGGGATGACCCGTCGACTCGACGATCGTGCCGAGCCCGGTCACGAGCTGGAGCCAGATCAGGCAGATGATGAAGGTGTCCATCGCCGCGC
>JAJTYX010000165.1:0-1680 GCA_021462865.1 Gammaproteobacteria bacterium
ATCTCAAGCAGTTTCACACGCCTTATCATTTTTCTGGCTGGACGGCTTCGCCGTCCCCGCCCCAGCGCAGGTAACGCAAACCGTTGGGTGGCTATCTTCATCCAGAGTGGAAATCTATACAAAGGAGAACAAAATGAAATCAGCAAAATACTTCTTACTAATCTGGCTCTTCTTAGCGTCCTGTGGAACACCGCCATCTACAGAATTTGTACCAACTGAAACATTCACGCCAGAACCCACTTCAACACAAACGCCTATTCCTTCGCCAACAATTACGCCATCGCCTACACAAATTGGAGGGGCTTCAGGTCAAATTCTCTTTTCTTATCGAAAAGAGGAGTTTTCAAGTGATTTTCCCGAATTAGCAGGTGAACTCAATCTGTTTACCGCCAATATTGATGGAACTAATGTAATACCCATTACAAATGGATTAAAAGGCAATAATTATTTTCAAGATTTTTCTCCAGATGGAACTAAGATTCTGGTTGCTTCAAACACTAGCTACAAAGAGTCCTCAACTTTATATGTAGTTGACTTAAATAATTTAGACGAACAGCCTACGATGATTTCAGAAAGCGCACCTCCTACTAGTGGGTACAATAAGTTTGCAAAATGGATTGATAATTCTCGCATTGTCTATATCGGTAAGGGTGAATCTGGTTTCGGGATTTACATATCAAATGAAGATGGAAGCAATCCAATAAATATTTACAAAAATTCCAGCGGCATAGAACAAGAAAATCCTGTTGATATTTTAGCTGTAACAGATACTCATGTTTACTGGGGAGGAGAAACTAAAGTAAACTGGGGAAGTTTCAATGTTCTCACAACCTTTGCATGGGTCACAGACATAGATGAGAATGAAACGATAAGCCTTGAATATAAAGGGGAACAAATTCTTTACACATATTTTGGAGGACGCGATTTAGCATTTTCTCCAGACAACAATATGATTGCTTGGCACGAAAAAGCCACTCCTGATTCTGGACCTCCATATCATAATTATTTGCATGTTGCTCCTATCTCAGATATCAACAATCCATATACGGTCGAAGTTTTTGGTGGCGCTGACTTGTCTTGGTTTCCTGATGGATCAAAAATTTTGGTCTTCGATGTGTCTATACTCCGACAACCTATAGAAGAATTAAGAGAATGGTATGCAAAAAATCCTGACTCGCCTCTCGCAAACTCTTTTGAAGATTTGTATGGTCTTTATGAAGTCGTCGTATCCCCTGAACTTCCTTTAAAAAATTATAATCTCCCTGTAGAAATGATGTGGTGGCAATCTGGTGGCGCAGTTGCAACAATGGATATTTACGATATATCCCCAGATAAAAAACAAGTCCTTGTTTCTATTTACGAGAAAGATGATACTAGTGGCTATATTCAAAAGTTTGGTTTTCTAAATTTAGAGACATATACTTTTTCTGAAATTAAGGGATTCAACTTCACAAACACAGTAATGAGTGGAGTCCACTGGTGGCCATAAAATTCAATTGTTATAAACCGCCACCCAACAAAGCGTGCACCTGACGCTGGGGATTCTGCGCATATCCCAGGCATTTTTCTACGCCTTAGCCTTTTTCTGGTTGGACGGCTTCGCCGTCCCCGCCCCAGCGCAGGTAACGCAAACCGTTGGGCGTTCCCTTGCAAAAAATTGTGTAAACAAAACATTTTATA
>JAJTYX010000166.1:0-2227 GCA_021462865.1 Gammaproteobacteria bacterium
CCCCCCTGGCCTGGTGGTCCACTGTTGTTGGGTCAGCTGGTGGGGTTCAGTTGGCCACCTCCTCGTCGAGTAGGTCGGTGACGGCGACGGGTTCGTCGCAGTGCGGGCAGTGGCCGCCGTAGCCGACGCGGCGCGTGAACGTCTCGCACTGGTCGCAGCGCTGCTCGCCGAGAGCGCGGGTGCCGCAGGCGTCGCATTCGTAGACGGTGATTGGTTTGCGGGATCGTGCTGGGGGGAGCGCGACGGGTGCGACGGCGGCGTGGTGGCGGCGGCGGTAGGCGGCGGCTTTGCAGGCGTCGCTGCAGTAGCGGCGCTTGCCGGCCGGGGTGAACGGCTGCCCGCAGTGGGGGCAGGGGATCGTGACGGGATCGTGACGCAACGGGGTGTCGGGTTGTTCAGCGTTCATCGTCGGGGATCCGTCCGAGGTCGCGGCCCTTGAGCCGGTAGCTGTCGCCTTTGAGGTTGATGACCTCGGCGTGGTGGACGAGGCGGTCGATCATCGCTGAGGCGACGGTGTCGTCACCGAACACCTCGCCCCAGCGGCTGAACGCCTTGTTGGACGAGACGATCACGCTGGCCCGCTCGTAACGCGACGCCACCAGCTGGAAGAACAGGTTGGCGGCTTCGCCTTGGAACGGGATGTAGCCCACTTCGTCGATGATCACGAGCGGGACCCGGCCGAGGCGGATGAGCTCGGGTTGGAGACGGCCGGCGTCATGGGCGGCGCCGAGACGGTCGACCCACTGCGCCGCGGTGGCGAACGCGACCCGGTGTCCGGCCACGCAGGCACGCACGCCGAGGGCGATGGAGAGGTGGCTCTTGCCGGTGCCGGGTGGGCCTAAGAACACGGCGTTGGAGCGGGCTTCGATGAAGTCGAGGGCGCCGAGGTGGGCGACGACGTCGGCGCGGACGCTGCGCTGATGATCGAAGTCGAAGTCCTCCAACGTCTTGCGGGCCGGGAACCGCGCGGCGCGGATGCGGGCCTCACCGCCGTGGGACTGGCGGGCCGACACCTCCCGCTCGAGACAGGCGGCGAGGAACTCCTCATGGCTCCAGCCCTCGGCCCGGGCCCGCTCACCCAAGCGTTCCACTCCCGCCAACAACGCCGGGGCTTTCAGTTCTCGACACAGGTAGGTGAGCTCGCGGGCGCCCATCACGACGCCGCTCCTGTCGCCCGGTCATACACGGCCAGGTCGCGCACCTCGACATCGGTATGGATCGCCGGCTTCGGTGCCGCGGCCAGCGCTCGGGCCGCTTGCCGGGCCCGGTCGTGGGCGGGGTCGGTCACCGTGACGTGCCTGGCCAGCACCCGGTCGTGGCGGGCCACCACCTCGCCGCCCAAGGTCACCACCACCGAGTCGTCGTCGACTTTCAGATGCACTCGTCGTCCGACCGCTTTGGGGTGCACGGAGTAGTCGTTGGTGTGGTGTCGGACCCAGTGATCGGCCGGCAGGCGCAGGTCGCGGTGGGAGTCCATGTCGGGCAGCACCGGCGGCAACGCCATCATCGCGGCGAGGTCCTCATCGATGCGTTCCGAGGGCCGACAGCGCAACCCCGAATGCACCCGCACGTTGGCTTTGTGTTCGAGCCAGTCGCCGAGCTGGGTGTTGAAGTCGTCGCGGTCAGCGAAGTGGCGGCCGGGCAGGAAGCTCGTCTCCAAGTAGCCGTTGACCCGTTCCACACACCCCTTGCGTTCCGGGTGACCCTTGGCCAACACGACCGAACCCATCCCCAACGTGCCCTTCAAGCGCAGGTAGTCGGCGGTGTAGATCAACTTGCGGCCTCGCCGCACCGAGATCGCCGGCTCACCGTCATAGACCCCCACCCGAGGCACCGCCCCCAACTCCACCAACAGGCGCAGGTGGCCGCCCAACACGTCGGGCGCCTCCTTCGAGCCGATCATCGTGGCCAAGATCCACCGCGAGTAGCACGGCACCCCGACCAGCACCGGCAACACCGCCGTCTGGCCGTGCCCGACAGGGATGTCGTATTCGGGGAACCACAGATCCCACTGGGCCAACTCGCCCGGCTGGTACTCGCTGCGCCCGAACGCCTCGGGCAGCCGATAGGCCGGCCGCAGCTCGGCCACCCGCTCGCGCAGCACCGTCATCCCCCGCTTCCAGCCGATCCGCTCCGCGATCACCGTCGCCGCCATGTCCGGCGTCACCGCCAACAACCGGCGGATCGCCGGCTCGAACGCATCGACCACCGACCCTGGCCCCTCCCG
>JAJTYX010000167.1:0-23607 GCA_021462865.1 Gammaproteobacteria bacterium
CGAGAGCACGTGTGGAGCCGGCTGCCAGGAGGGCAGCAGCCGGCGTAACCCGTAGCGACGAGCACAGGGACGTGCGAGGAGCGGCGCGCGGCGGACACCGGGTCACCACTCGCCCAAGCCGGATGGCGATGCGGGTAGCTCCGCCAGCGGATTCTGCGCGGAGCCAACGTATCGACTTTGCAGGCGTCCCCGCCGAGCGGCGCAAAACAAAAAAAACGGGCGGCCCGCAGGCCGCCCGTCCATTCTGCCGAAGCGTGTATCCCCGGTGGGGGACGATCAGGATGCCTTGGCGGCGTCCTTGCGCGCTTCGCGATTCTTCACCATGGGCACGGCCTCGAGCACCCAGTTGCCGGAGGTCCGGCGGTCCGGGCACGGGATCGCGAACGCGATATCGTTCTTGATATTGCGCGCCTTGAACTCGTTCCAGTCGATGCGCCAGCCCTTGTCGTCGAACTTGGCGAGCCACTCGCGGTATCCGGCCACCGCCTTGTCCGCCGGCATCAACACTTCCTTCGTGTTGCTGATCGGCGTACGGACCGGGTAGACATCGCTCAGGATCTCGATGTCCTGCTGGGCGATGACCTTGTTGCGCGCGTGGATCGGGCCGTCGTTCTTCGGCTCGGTCATGAAGTTGCGCATGTTGACGAAGAAAATGCGCGTGCGGTTGTCGTCGACCGGCTGCTCGATGAAGTACTGGCGGAACTTCTTGCCCGGGGTGGGCTCGATTTCCGTGATCATCGCGTTGGGGCCGAAGGTCTCGGTGCCCGCGAAGATCTCCGCAGCAGGCGCTTCGACGCCCTTCCAGGTCTCGCCCCGCAGGCCGGGGGCGGCATAGCGGTGCTTGAACACCATGCCCCAGCCCTGCTCACCGTCGAGCACTTCGTGCTCGCGCACGCGATAGGTCTCGCGATTGATGGCCGAGTGGCCATGGGTCGGATGCACGAACTCGTTGTGCGCCGGGTCGATGCCGTTCTCGATGGAGCGCTCGTAATAGAAGGGTACGTCGAGGATCAGCACGGAGTTGGCGCGCCACTTCGGGTCGTCCCACTCCTTGACGTTGATCATCGGCGGGCGTTCGCTCTCCGGCAGGTCGCCGAGGAAGGCAAACACGATGCCGTACTTCTCAACCGTCGGATACGCATCGACCTTGGCGCGGGCCGGCGTCTTGGTGCCGTAGCCGATGGAGGGGATGTTCTTGCACTGGCCGTCGCCACCGAACTCCCAACCGTGGTAGGGGCAAACGATGCAGCCGTCGACGATGCGCGGGCGCTCGCCGAGCTCCCATGGACCGCCCAGCGATCCGCCACGATGCACGCAGGTGTCGCTCAGGGTGCGTGCCGCGCCTTCCGCATCGCGGAACACGACGAAATTCAGTCCCAGGACCTTCACCTTTTCAGGTTTGTCGGGCCCGAGGTCCTCGCTGCGAACCATCGGGTACCAGAAATTAATATACATAGGCGCCTCCCGCCTCGGTTCTTGTGTAAAAAGACGCTATCTATATAGCAGCACAGCCGACGGCGAAACCACGTGGAAAACACCTACCGGCGCTGCGTTTTCTCGACGTTGCGCGCGGCGCTCGCAGCTGCGCAATTCACTCGTAACGCAGCGCGGCGATCGGATCCATGCGAGCCGCCTTGCGGGCCGGCCACAGCCCGAAGAAAAGTCCGACGAAGGCGCTGAAGCCGAATGCCAGGCCGATCGCCGACGGCGAGACCGTGGCCCGCCAGCCGGCGACCGCGGTCAGTAACTGCGAGACGCCGATGCCGAGCAGGACGCCGGTCGCGCCGCCGATCAGGCACAACAGCATGGCCTCGATCAGGAACTGGATGAGGATGCTGCGGCGCGTGGCGCCGAGCGCCTTGCGGATGCCGATTTCGCGCGTCCTCTCGGTCACCGTCACCAGCATGATGTTCATGATGCCGATACCGCCGACGACCAGGCTCACGCTGGCGATGCTCGCGAGCAGAAACGCAAAAATGTTGGCGGCGGTCTGCTGGAAGTCGAGGAACTGGCGCGGGTCCTGGATGGTGAAATCGTTGTCCCGCCCGGGCAGCAGTCCGTGCTCGCGCCGCAGGATGCGCTCGATGTCCACGATCGCCCGCTGCATGTCCACCCCGGGTGCGGGTTTCACGCTGATGAGGTCCAGGCCCTCGGAGCCGAACAGGCGGATGCGTGCCGTGTTCAGCGGCAGCCATATCTGCTCGTCGACATTGCGAAAGCCCGTCGTGCCCTTTTCACGGAACACGCCGGCCACCTCGAACGCGAGACCACGCACGTAGATCGTCTTGCCGACGATCGAACGCGCGCTCTCGTTGAACATTGGCGGCACTTTCGCCCCGAGCACCGCCAGCGCGCGCTTCGCCGCATCGTCGGAGGAGGTGAACATGCGACCGGCGTCGAGATGGAAGTCGTGCACGGTGGCGAAATTCGCGGTGGTGCCGATCGTGCGCAGGCTGCGGTTGCGGTTGCCGAGCTTTACCTGCTCCATCCCCGAGCGCTCCGGAACCAGCGTGGAAATCGAGACCGCATCGCGTGCGAGCGCCTCGGCGTCGTTCGCGGACAGCGTCTCGGCGGCCTCTGCGACACCCATGCGGAACGCCTGCCCGGGGCGGATACTGAGCAGGCCCGCGCCGAGCGCCTCGATCTGCTGGTCTACCGCGCCCTTGGCGCCTGCGCCGCCCGCCAGCATCGTGATGACCGATGCCACGCCGATGATGATGCCGAGCATCGTGAGCGCGGAGCGGAACAGGTTGGCCCGCACCGACTGCAGCGCGACGACGATGAGCTCACCGAGCAGCATTGTCGCCCTTGCCCTGGCGGGAGCGGCTGTCCTGCTTGCCGGTGCCGGGCATGACGCTGAAACGGCTCATCATTTCGCGTCCCCGGGCCTGGGCTTCGAGCAGCCCGGTGCTGGGCAGCAGGACGACCGCGTCGCCTGCCGCCAGGCCCTCCCGGACCTCGCTGTACTCGAGGTCGGTGATCCCCGTGGTGACGTTGACCGCCATCGGTGTGCCGCCGCGCTCGACGAACGCCCAGTAGCGCCCGCCGTACTCATAATCGGTCCCCGCGCCGGCCGTCGCGTTGGGTCTCCCGGTCGCGCCGGCGCCGAGCTGCTCACGAACCTGCGCCGGGTCCAGGCCGACGGCGGCCGCGGCGGTGGCGATTTCGCGTGGGGTGCGCAGCGCGCCGTTCGGGACGGCCAGCACACCGTCGCGCTCGGCCACGCGGATCTCCACGTCCGCGTTCATGCCCGGGCGCAGCAGGCCCTGGGGGTTCGGCAGGCGGATCAGCACCGCGAAGGTGGTCACGCTCTGGTCGGCCTGCGCCTGGGGCTCGATCTTGTGCACCTCGCCCGGGAAGGGCTGGTTCGGGTAGGCCGCCACCCGCACCGTGACCGGTTTTCCCGGCTGGATCTTGCCGACGTCGGTTTCATCGACCAGCGCACGGACCTGCACGGTGGAGAGATCGGCCATCTTCATCAGGGACGTGCCGCCACCGAAGTCTTTCATCGGCGAAGAAATGACCTGCCCGGTTTCCACCAGTTTCTCGATGATCGTGCCGGTGATCGGGGCGCGTACGTCCGTATCGTCGAGCGTAATGCGCGCGTTCTCCACGGCCACCTGCGCGCGCACCACGTCGGCTTTGGCGTTCGCATACTCGACCTGGGTCGTCTCGTAGTCCACCTCGTTGATGGTGCGTGAGCCGAACAGCACCCTGGCGCGCTCGTTCTGCGCTTTCGCGATGGTGCGGCGGGCGATGGCCGCTTCGAGCTCCGACTCGGCCTGGGCGAGCAGATTGCGCGGGCTGCGCTTGTCGATCTGCACCAGCAACGTCCCGGCAGTCACGACCTGGCCGGTCTGGCCTTCGGCCTTGAGCACCTCGCCGGAGGCCTTGGATTTGATTTCCACGGTCAGCAGCGGTTCGATGGTGCCCGCTGCCTCGACGGCCACGACGATGTCGCGCTTTTCGACGATCGCCGTGTCCAGTGATGGCGCCGCTTCCTTTTCGGCACAGCCGACGACAGCCAGTGCAGCGATATGGAGCGGGAACAACCTCAGGCAGTTTCTGGTCATGTTTTTGCGTCCGCCTCGATGGCCCCGTCGCGGAGCCGGATGATTCGTTTGGCGCGCCGCGCCACTGTTTCGTCGTGGGTGACCAGGACGATGGTATTGCCGGCGGCGTGCAGCCGATCGAAAGTAGCCAGGATCTCCGCGGCAGTCGTCGAGTCGAGATTGCCGGTCGGCTCGTCCGCAAGCAGCAGGCTCGGCCGGTTGACCAGGGCCCGCGCGATGGCGACCCGTTGCCGCTGACCGCCGGACAGCTCGCCCGGCCGATGGTGCATGCGATCGGAGAGCCCGACCATCTCGAGCGCCTTCGTCGCGCGCTCGATGCGCTCCCGCCGCCCGACACCGGCGTAGATCAGCGGCAGTTCGACGTTATGCAGGGCGGTGGCCCGCTGCAGCAGGTTGAAGGTCTGGAACACGAAGCCGATCTCTCGATTGCGGATTGCCGCAAGCTCGCCGTCCTTCAGGCGCGAGACCTGGCGCCCGTTGAGGTGGTAGTCGCCCGCATCGGGTGAGTCGAGACAGCCGATGATGTTCATCAGGCTGGACTTGCCGGAGCCGGACGGTCCCATGATCGCGACGTACTCGCCGTGGCGGATGCTGACGTCCACGCCATGCAACGCGTGGACCACCGCATCGCCCATCGGATAACTGCGGGCAAGGGCGCGGATCTCGATTACCGATTCGCCGGCAGCGTTCATGCGGGGCGTGTTCTGGCCTCGAAAATCCGGCCACCTTGCCACGAAAGGCAGCGGCGGGCTGTAACAATTTGTTTCCGCGGCCCCGACCCGCGGCCCCGACCCGTGGACCCGGGCGCGGCGCCGGGGTGTCGGCGCCAGCCGGCGGCCGGCCCGGCCTCAGCCGCGCCGCCAGCGGTGGAAATGCCCCGCGATTCCGAGCAACGCCGCGGGGAGGCGGGCGCGCTGCCAAGCGAGGGCGGTAAACCGGTTTGCTTCGGCGAGTGTCGGGTAGCTGTGAATCGTGCCGAGCACCTTGCGCAGGCCGAGCCCGTGGCGCATCGCCAGCGCGAACTCGGCAATGAGTTCGCCGGCATGGGGGCCGACGATGGTGGCACCGAGAATGCGGTCCGAGCCGGGCGGCGTCAGCACCTTGACGAAGCCTTCCGCCGTGCCGTCGGCGATGGCGCGGTCGAGGTCGTCGAAGCCGTAGCGGGTGGCCTCGCAGCGGATGCCACGTTCCCGCGCCTGTGTTTCGTTCAGGCCCACCCGGGCAACCTCCGGGTCGGTGAACACCACCCGGGGCAGCACCGCGTAGTCGATGCGCCAGCGTCGCAGGGCGCCGAAGAGCGCATTGGTGGCGCAGTACCAGGCCTGGTGCGCGGCGGCGTGGGTGAGCTGGTACGGCCCGGTGACGTCGCCGCAGGCATAGATGTTCGGGCAGGTCGTCTGCAGGAATTCGTTGACCTGCACGGTGCCGTTCGCATTCAGGCCGACGCCGACCCGGTCGAACCCGAGTCCCGTGGTGCGGGGTGAGCGCCCCGTGGCCACCAGGATGCGGTCGAAGCCGGCCAGGCGGGTCGCGCCGTCGCGCCCGATGCGCAGCTCGCCCGGCTGCCCGACGGCGAGTGCCTGCCAGCCGGTGAGCACGTTGATGCCTTCGCGCGTGAAACGCGCCGCGAGTGCCGCGCCGACCTCTGCATCCTCCTGCGCCAGGAGCTGCGGTCGCATCTCCACCAGCGTGACCTCGCTCCCGAGTTGCCGGAATGCCTGCGCGAATTCGCAGCCTTGCGGCCCGCCGCCGAGCACCAGGAGCCGGCGCGGGAGCTCCTGCAGTGCCCAGAGGTTCGCCGCGGTGAGCGGGTTCGCTGCATCCAGACCCGCAAGTAGCGGCAGGGCCGGGCTTGCGCCGGTGGCGAGCACGATCGCGCGGGTGCTGATCACGCGGGAGCCGACCCCGACCTCCCACGGCGAAAGCAGCGTGGCCGCGCCGGACAGGCACTCGACGCCGAGCTTCGTGTAGCGTTCCACCGAGTCGTGCGGCGCGATCCGGTCGATGACGCTGGCAACGCGCGCCATGACGCCCGCAAAGTCGACGGCCACCGGCCCGGCGACGATCCCGAAGTCCGCGGCCCGGCGCATCTGCGCCGCGATGCGCGCGGAGCGCAGCAGCGCCTTGCTCGGCACGCAGCCGGTGTTCAGGCAGTCGCCGCCCATGCGCCCGGCCTCGATCAGCACGACCTTCGCCCTGGCCGCGGCGGCGACCGATGCGCTGACCAGTCCGGCCGAGCCGGCACCGATCACCACGAGGTTGGCGTCGAAGCGTCGCGGTCTGCGCCCGGCGCCTGCGCTCACGCGCGGCCCCGGTGCCAGGCGAGGACGGCCGTCGCGGCCTTCCTGGCGACGACCGGGAAGATGCCGAGCAGCGTGAGTGAGACCACTACCCCGGGCGCGAGGATGCCGCGCGGTTCCTGGATCTTCGCAAGCTGCGTGCCCGCATTCACGAAGACCACGACCGCAGGCAGCATCCCGAGCTGGCTCACCCAGTAGAAGGTGCGCAGCGGCATCCGGGTCAGCCCCATCACCAGGTTGACGACGAAGTACGGGAACACCGGCACCAGCCGCAGGCCGAACAGGTAGTAAGCACCGTCCTCGCGCAGGCCGCGGTTCACCCGCTCGACGGCAAAGGGGAACCTGCGTTCGGCAAACTCCCGCAGCAGGAAACGCGAGATGAGGCAGGCGATGGTGCCCCCGATCGCGCTGGCGAACGACACCAGCAGCGAGCCCCAGAGGACCCCGAACAACGCCCCGGCTGCCAGCGTCATCGTCAGGGCCGCCCCGGGGACGCTGAGCGAGGTCAGCGCGACATACAGCGCGAAGAACCCGAGCAGGGTGGCCGCGAAGTTCGCGGCGACGAGGCGCTGTATGCCGTCCAGGGAGGCGCGCAGGTAATCCAGGCTCAGGAAGCGATCGAGGCCGAGCCAGTACGCGGCGATGAGCGTGGCGAGCATCAGGCACGCGAGGATCAGGCGATTCTTGTTCATGGTCAGCCGCTCGGCGGCACACCGGGGCGCGCCAGCCCGGCACGATACAATGCCCCGGTCATTCCACGAAATGGCCCGGCCCGGCCGGACGGGTGCCGCGCGGCCGGGGGAGCGTCGTATGGGCGATTTCCGCGGTTTCTACATCGATGGTCAATGGACGCTGCCGCCCGGCGGGCGCGAGTTTCCGGTCATCAATCCGGCGACGGAGGAGGCGGTCGGGGCCATCCGTCTCGGCACCGAGGCCGACGCGGAGCGCGCAGTCGCGGCGGCGCGCCGTGCATTTCCCGCCTGGTCGCGCACCAGCGTGGCCGAGCGCAGCGCGCTGCTCGCACGCATCGTCGAGGTCTACAGGCGGCGCCAGGACGATGTCGCCGAGGCCATCTCCACCGAACTCGGCGCGCCGCTCGCATTCGCGAAGCGCTCGCAGACGCGCCTCGGCACCGGCCACTTCACGACGATGCTGGAGGTCATGCGCACGTTCCCGTTCACGGAGGACCGCGGCAGCATGCGCCTGCAGCGCGAACCGGTCGGCGTGTGCGCGCTCATTACTCCCTGGAACTGGCCGATCAACCAGATTGCCTGCAAGGTCGCACCGGCACTGGCAGCCGGCTGCACGATGGTGCTCAAGCCGAGCGAGATCGCGCCGCTCTCCGCCGCCGTATTCGCCGAGGTGCTGCACGAGGCCGGCGTCCCGTCTGGGGTGTTCAACATGATTCATGGCGATGGGCCGGGTGTCGGGCAGTCGCTCGCGGCCCACCCTGCAGTGGACATGGTCTCCTTCACCGGTTCCACCCGCGGCGGTGTCGCGGTGGCGATGGCGGCGGCCGCGAGCGTCAAGCGGGTTCACCAGGAACTCGGTGGCAAATCGCCGAACATCATCCTCGATGCAGGCGTCCTCGAGCGTGCGGTCGCGGAGGGCGTGCGCGAGTGCTTCGGCAACAGCGGCCAGTCGTGCAACGCGCCGTCGCGCATGCTGGTGCCGCGCGAACTGCACGATCGCGCCGTCGGTATCGCGCGCGAGGTCACCAGTGCGCTCAAGGTTGGTGATCCGCGCGATCCCGCGACCGATCTCGGGCCGGTGATCAGCCGCACCCAGCACGAGAAGATCCAGCAGCTGATTCGCACCGGCATGGAGGAGGGCGCCATGCTGGTGATCGGCGGGCCCGGCAATCCGCCCGGTCTCGAGCGCGGCTACTACGTGCGCCCGACGGTATTCGCCGGCGTGCGCAACGACATGGCGATTGCGCGCGAGGAGATATTCGGGCCGGTGCTCGCGATCATCCCGTTCGACGGCGAGGAGCAGGCGATCGCGATTGCCAACGACACCCCCTACGGCCTGGCGGCCTATGTCTCCGGCAGTGACGTGGCGCAGTCACGGCGGGTCGCGGCCGCCATCCGTGCGGGCATGGTGCATCTGAACGATGCGCCGATGAGTCTCGATGCGCCTTTCGGCGGCTACAAGCAATCGGGCAATGGTCGTGAATGGGGTGAGTTCGGGCTGGAAGCCTTCCTCGAACTCAAGGTCATGCCGGGTTACAGATCCTGAGTATCTGGCGCAGCGGGCGGCAGAGGCGTGGATGACACTGAGGGAAACGGGAAGACCGGCCAAGCCGCCGGTCTTCCCGCCCCGGGCGCTCGCGATCCCCCCGCGGCAGCGCTTCCTCCCCAGGAATCGTGACGACGACCGCACAGCGTGCGCCGCGCCGCTCGCAGGAGAGTGCCCGAATTGCAGCCGCCCGTAAACGGCTGTGGCGTCGTGTCACTTGCTCCGGACTGATCCGGGCGGGGAGACTGCCGGCATGAGCGATGGGTGGCCCGGAGCATGAGCGACGGTCACGCGGCGCCAGCCGCGCGCCTCGGCCCGTTTCTGCTTGCCGGGAGCGTGAGTGCCCGCAATGCCGCGACACTGCTGTTCGCGAGCTTCAGCACGATCGGCCTCGTCACCTTCCTGAATTTCGCCAATCCGTACCTCTTCAACGTGCTCGACATTGCCGTGGAGCGGCAGGGGGCGCTGGCCGGGGGGCTCGTGTCGCTCCAGGAAGGCGTGCAGATCCTGCTCGGCGGCCTGGTCGGAGCGGCATCCGACCGGATCGGGCGGCGGCCGATTTTCATCGGCGGGATGTTGTGGATGGCGGCCGGTTTCGCCGTCTATCCACTGGCGGGCTCCGAGGCCGCGCTGGTCGCGTTGCGCGTGTTCTATTCGGTCGGCCAGACGGCCGCGACAGTGATGCTGTCGACCTGCATCGCTGAGTATATCGACGAGCGCATGCGTGGCCGCTGGATGGGTGCGGTGGGCGTGTGCAACGGGCTCGGCGTCGTGCTGATGGCCACCGCCTTTGCACGACTGCCGCTTGCGTTCAGCCGGATGGGCCTGGACGACGCTGCAGCCCTGCGCGCCAGTTTCTGGGTGTTCACGCTGTATGTGGCCTTGCTGGCGGCGCTGCTGCGCTGGGGTCTGCAGGCGCCGGCGCCAACGAGCCGCACGCGGGCCGGGGTCCTGCGACTCGCCGCGCAGGGGCTGTCGATCGCGCGGGAGAACCCGCGCATCGCGCTCGGCTATCTCAGCGCGTTTGCCTCCCGTGGCGACCTGGTCATCATCACGACGTTCATCACGCTGTGGGTCGTGCAGGCAGGGGTGGCGGCGGGCATGAGCATCGGTGCGGCGACGGCCCGCGCCGGGATGGTCTTCGGCATCGCCCAGGGAGTGGCCCTGCTGTGGTCGTTCGCGATGGGCGTCATCCTCGACCGCATTGCGCGGCTCACCGGCGTGTGCCTGGCGTTTGGCCTGGCCGCGTTCGGCTACCTGCTGCTCGGCACCGTGGATGATCCGCTCGGCCGCGGCATGATTTTCGCGGCCGTGGTGGCCGGCCTCGGCGAGGCGAGTGCCGTCGTCAGTGCCGGCGTGCTGATCGGCCAGGAGGCACCGGCGGCGGTGCGTGGCACCGTCATCGGCACGTTTGGCCTGGCCGGATCCGTCGGCATGATCTGCCTGACGTTCGCTGGCGGCAGAATCTTCGACTCGGTCGGGCCCGGCGCGCCGTTCCTGATGATGGGTAGCGTCAACCTGCTCGTGTTCTTCGCCGCGCTGGTGGTGCGCCGCCTGCCGGTGCGCGCGGCCGCCTCCGGCGCCGGGAACGCGTAAGGCACCGGGGCGGCAGCGGGCGAATCAGGCCATCAGGCGTTCCCGAGCCGGCTTTCCTTGTCGAGCTTGGCCTTGATGTGCTGTGGCGTGAGGGCGGCGATGATCGTGGCCAGCACCAACGCGACGAAGAACAGGGTCAGCTCGAGCCAGTACTTGCCCGGGTCCACCCAGATGTCGGCAAAGAGATTCCAGCGGCCGACGATCTCATAGCAGCTGTAGGCGATGATCGCGGTGGGGATCGCGTAGCGGATGGCGGTCGTTACCTTCCACATCTGCAGCAGCCGGCGGATCAGGTACACCGACCACACGGTGCCGGCGAACAGGATGCCGTAAGTCACGGGATGACGGTCGCCCAGGATGCTCTCGTCGTAGATGAACAGCAGCGCCAGGTAGCAGAACCACAGCACGTAGAGGGTTTCCAGGCAGGTGATGTAGCCGAAGTTCCGCTCATAACCGCGGCTGGGCTTGCCGGTGCGCAGCCGCAGGTTGCGCTGGAACCAGACGAACATGTTGCACTTGGTCTCCCGGTTCATCATCAGCGGCATCATCGTCGCCAGCAGTACGCCGGCCGAGGACATCATCACGAGGTACTCGGCCTTGGTCGCGATCTCGCCGGGCGCGTGCTTGTCCATGAGGTCCGGTACGCCGAGCACGTTGGCCGACCAGACGAACGTGAACTCCACCCAGCCGGTCCACAGGAACGTGCCGGCGAAGAATCCCAGCCACGTGGCGGCGACCTCGCCCTCGCTGCGCATGGCGAAATACAGACAGGCCGCGCCGACCAGCCCGGTGATCGCTGCCGACTGGTAGATGAAATGCTCGCCGAAGATGCTCTCCATGAGCACCATCTGGGTGTGGCCGAGCCCCTGCATGATGAACACGACGACGAACGCGAGCGCGCCGATGAACGGCGGCCGGTAAAAGAGCCGCTTGAAGGCGCTGTCGTGCTGAGTGGTTGCGGTGGTCATGATTGAACCTCGGGATTGACGAGCAGACCGGTCATGGTCTGGTGGAACTGGGAATCAATGCGGGGGCTCGTGGCGTACACCTCGAGCACCGGGACGGCGGTCCGGGCAATGAGCCGGGCGGAGGCCTCGCCGCTGCCGTTCAGCAGCAGCCCGGTCGGTTCCACCCGCCGCATCAGCCCCGTCAGGCCGGCGCGAAACTCGTGGTGCACGTCCTCGAACAGCCGGAAATAGGCGCCGCCCATGCGCGTGGCGAGCCGCAGCGCCGGCGAACCGGTGCGCCACTGCGCGAGGTACATGTCGAGCACACCGGCGATGATATGCCGGGCTGGCCGGCGGGCGACGTCGCGCATGGTCGTCACGCCGTGCTCGAACACTGGCCGGATGATGCTGGCCATCACTTCCTCGCGGTTCGCGAAGAAGCGGTAGAAGCTGCTGCGGGCAATGCCGGCGGCGGCGACGATCTGCTCGACGCTGACTGCCGCAAACCCGTGGGTGAGAAACAGGCCGGCGCTCTCGGCGAGCAGTCGCTCGCGGGTGCGATCCTGGCGGCGCGCCACCTTGTGGCTCGCGGCTGTTGGAAGCATCGACTCGATGGCGCTGTTGCTGAGCATGGTGTTGAAATCGGACGACCTTGTTCGAAATCGTACGGGCCTGTCCGATGCCTGTCACTGTGGCAGATTGTCGCTAAGAAATAAGTAATTTTTAAGTTGTACAAACAACTGGATAGAGCGCATTCATCGAAGTGACTCCAGATAGCTGCGCGCTGCTGCTGAAGCGATCTGCAGGGTGGCGCCTGCGGCTGGCCGGTACGACGCTGACCGCCCATGCCACGACGACTATCGAACGGCCGCGGCGGCTATGATGCGACGGGCGCGACCCGCGCCCGGATCACCGCGCGCAGGGCGGCATGACATCGGGGCGGATGGATCGGGGGCAATCGATGCGTGGCTTGTTCAAGCAGTTCGTGGACAGTGAGATTTCCCGGCGCGAGTTCACGCTCGGCCTGGCGGCGCTGGGCTTCTCGGCGGCAGCGGCCGATTCACTCGCGGCGCAGCTCGGCGGTGCGGCCATGCCGCCGCCGGCCGAGGGTCTGAGCGTCAGGGGCACCGGCGCCGAAATATTCACCGAGACCCTGCGCGCGGCCGGTGTGCGCAATGTGTTTGGCACCACGGCGACCGGCATGTCGCCATTCTTCGACGCCATCACGCTGCGTCCCGACGTGCGCATGTTCCTGGCGGTGGCCGAGTCGCAGGCCACCAGCATGGCTCACGGCTATGAGCTTGCGAGCCTGCAGACCTCGGCGTTGTTCGTTCCGGGGGTGGCGGTGCCGAGCACGCTCAACAATCTCTACAACGCGTGGAAGGATCGGTCTGCCATCGCGGTGTTTTCCGATGGACCGAGCAGCCAGTTCCCGGGCCGCGACGGTTTCGAACAGGTGGACGACTGGATTGCGCCGACCGAGGAGTTCACCAAGTGGCGCTGGCAGGTGGACAAGGAAACCCAGATCAGCGAGATGACGCGCCGCGCGATCAAGGTGGCGCAGACTCCGCCGGGCGGGCCGGTGCATATCCGATTCCCGAACGAGATTCTCGCGGCGGCCGATGTGGAGCAGATCATCTACCCGCAAAGCCGCTTCGCGGTCGACACGCGGCTGCAGCCGAAGTCGGAGCTGATCGAGGCGGCGGCGCGCGCCCTGCTCGAGGCGAAAAAGCCGGTCCTCTGCGCCGGCGGCGAAGTGACGCGCGCCGGGGCGAACGCCGAATTCATGGAGCTCGCGGAGTTGCTCGGCGCCTGGGTCACCCAGGGCATGAGCGTCTTCGGCGACGTGCCGTGCTCGCACCCGTTGTTCGCCGGGTTCTACGGGCTCGGCTTCCCGCGCGTCGTCGGCGGCCAGGACGTGTTCCTCAACGTCGGCGCGGCCATGCCCGACCCTGCTTTGATTACCGCTCCCGTGTCGCGCACGGCGACCACCATCCAGGCGGGCCTGGACCTCGACGCGATTGCGCGCAGTCAGCCGGTGGATATCGCCATTGCGGCGGGGGCGAAGGAAACCCTCGTGGCGCTGACGGGCGCGGTCCGCGGCATGGCGACGCCGGAGCGCCTGCGCTCCATCGCCGAACCGCGTCTGGCGGCGGCGCGCGAGGTGGCGGCGAAGGACAAGGCGAAGCGCCTGGCCGACGCGCGCGAGCACTGGGAGGCGAGCCCGATGTCCTGGGAGCGGGTTTCGGCCGAACTCGACGCCGTGCTGGAGCCCGATGCCATCGTGGTCCCGGAACTCGACTACCGGATGCCGTATTTCTGGCTGAACCTCGCGCCGAACGGGCGGCGGGTGATCGGGCAGACCACGGGTTTCGCACTTGGCTGGGGCGCGGGCGCAGCGATCGGCGTGAAGACCGCGCTGCCGGACCGCGAGGTGGTGTGCCTCGTCGGCGACGGGGCGTTCCTGTTCGGTCAGGTCGAGTCGCTGTGGACGGCGGCGCGCTACGACATCCCGGTGCTGATCGTGATCCTGAACAATCGCAGCTACGACAACGAACGCAACCGCATCGAGGCGCTCTCGCCGCTCTGGCGCAACAAGGACACCCGCTCGCAGTGGCGTGACGTCTCCGGTTTCCTCGGCAGGCCCGACGTGAGTTTCTCGGGGATCGCGCAGAGCTTCGAAATCGAGGCGGCGACCTGTGCCGCGCCCGGGGAGTTGCGCAAGGCCCTGCAACGCGCGAAGCGCACTCTCGCCGCAGGCCGGCCGTTCCTGGTCGAGGCGATGATCATGCAGCTCGACCGCAACCTGAAGCGCACCGAGCAGACCTGGTTCCCGCCGATCTCGATCGCGGCGGAACGGACGCGCAAGGTATAGGAGCGGCCCGCGCCGCGCCGTCACCAACGAGGCAACAAAAGAATGGAATACAGGCCACTCGGCCGGTCCGGACTGCAGGTATCAGTCGTCGGTCTCGGCTGCATGAACTTCGGGATGATGAACGACGAGACGCAGGCAACCGCCATCGTCAATCGCGCGCTGGAGCTCGGTGTGAACTTCTTCGACACCGCCGATGTGTATGGCAATCGAGGCACGTCGGAGGAGTACCTCGGCCGGGCATTGGCAGCCAGACGGCGCGACGTCATCGTCGCGACGAAGTTCGCGGCCCCCATGTCGGCAGAGCAAGCCTGGAGGCAGGGTGGGTCGCGCCGCTGGATCATGCAGGCGGTGGAGGGCAGCCTCAGGCGCCTTGCGACGGACTACATCGATCTCTACCAGATGCACCGCGCGGACGACGCGGTGCCGATCGAGGAAACACTGCGCGCGCTCGATGACCTGGTCCGGCAGGGCAAGGTGCGCTACCTCGGCTGCTCGAACTTCGCAGCCTGGCAGATCGCCGATGCGGCCTGGACCGCGCGTGAACACCATTTGAACGGCTTCGTTTCGGTGCAGAACCGCTACAGCCTGCTCAGTCGTGACCTCGAGCGAGAGGTTGCGCCGGCGACCCGTGCCTTCGGACTGGGAGTCATCCCGTACTTTCCTCTGGAGAGCGGGCTGCTCTCCGGCAAGTATCGCCCGGGCCGCGAGTTTCCCGCCGACTCCCGGCTCGCGAAGTGGGGCCAGTGGGCGGCGGGCGCGTTCGCCTCACCGGAGAAGCTGGCGCAGGTCGACCAGCTCTTCGCGCTCGCCGGGCGCTTCGACCACAGCTTGCTGCAACTCGCGATGGGCTGGCTGGCGGCGAAGCCGTACGTCGCGAGCGTGATCGCGGGAGTCACCACGGTGGCGCAGCTCGAGCAGAACATCGCGGCCGCCGCGTGGCGCGCCTCGGCGGAGGAGATGGCCGAGATCGACCGGATCATCCCGCCACCGCGCAACGAGATTCCAGGCCCGCGGCGGTAAGTGCCGGCGACACGATCGCTTGTCGCCGGCGTCGCGCGCGGTGCCGGGGCAGGCCGTCGACCGGGAACCGCCCGCGTGCCGAGCGTCATCAGCGCGGGAATCGGCCACTGGCTCCGCCAGCCTGTCAACGCAGCGCCGGGATCACCCGTTCGCCGATGAGGCGGATTGCTTCGGCTGGTTCGTCGTGGACCCGCAGCGCGATTTCGGTGAGACCGGCGGCGGCGAAGGCTCGCAGCGTTTCGATCGCCGGCTCGATCTGATCGAGCCCGCCCGCGAAGGAAATGTTGCGGATCATCCTGGTGACCAGTGGCGCGGGCACGTTCTCGATGACATCGGTGCCGCGCAGGAAGGCGTTGAGGAAGTCCCGCTCGTGCGAGCGCATGAGTTTCACTTCGTCGGGATCGAGGAACGGTGCGAAATACTGTTCACCGAGCCAGCCGCGGAGCATGAGTTCGCGCCGCGCTTCAGCCATCGAAGCAGCCGCGTCCTGCTTGATGTGCCAGGCCCAGAAATTGCTGATGCGGAAGGCGTCCGGGCTGCGGCCGGCGGCACGCAGGTCCTCGCGGGTTCTGTCGACGAACGCCTTCACCAGCGGCACGACGAAGTCGCTGGTGATGAGTCCGTCGGCGAGTTCGGCAGAGAGCTTGCGGCTTTGCGGGTGGTTGGAACCGAAATAGACGAGCGGTGGGGTGTCCGTGTACCACTTCGGCTGGTATCCCCATACTTTGTACAGTTCGCCGTTGTAGTTCATCGCCTTGTGTGGCGATGCGCCTTTCAGGATCTCCAGGCACTCGCGTGCGCCACGGATCATGCGCTCGCGCTTCTTGCCGATGGACTGCAGCACCGCGCCACCGCCGCCCACCATGATCATGGCCCGGCCGCGGGAGAGTTCGTTCAGCGAGAACAACAGGTTCGCCATCTTCAGTGGATGCAGTTCCGCCGGGCTGATCGCCATCGGCCCGAGGCGGATGCGGCCTGACTGCTGCGCGAGCAGCGACAGCGTGAGGAACGGGTCGCGTGACCAGCCGTAGTTGCTGGCCCACACGCCGCGGGCGCCGTAGCGTTCGGCCATGAGGCCGAGCTCGAGCGCCGCCTGCGGCGAGGCGAACTCATTGAGGATGATGTCGATCTCCATGTTCCGTCTCCAGTGTGACCGGTTTGCCAGGGCGGGGAGCACTGCCGATGGCCGCTGCTGAAAATCCGGCGGCTGTCATTCGGCATGCTGTAGCGGATCCCGACCGGGGGGATTGTAAGCAGGGCGGGCTCGTTATACTCGGCGGCCATGGCCGCAGGAATGCAGGCTCGCCCCGCGGGCGAGACGACACGCTTCGCGCCAAGCCCCACGGGCAGGCTCCATCTCGGGCATGCGCTGGCGGCGATCACCGCACACGACATCGCCCGGGCCTCGGGCGGGCGCTTCCTGCTGCGCATGGAGGATATCGATCGGGTGCGCTGCCGCGCCGATTTCGAGGCGGCGATCCTCGAGGATCTCGACTGGCTCGGTTTGCAGTGGGACGGCCCCGTGTTGCGGCAGTCCGAACGCATGGCTCTGTACCGTGAGCGCCTGCAGGACCTCGCGGACCGTGCGCTCGCCTATCCCTGCTTCTGCACCCGCGGCGCGATCACAGCCGAGATCGAGCGCATGGGCGAGGCGCCGCAGGGGCCGGAGGGGCCGCTGTACCCGGGAACTTGCCGTGAACTCTCCGCGGCCGAACGCGCCGCGCGGATCGCCGCGGGCGCGGCGCATGCCTGGCGGCTGGACGCTGCGGCCTGCGAGGCGACTCTTGGCCAGTGCACTCCCGGTTTCGAGGAGCAGGGCTGCGGCAGCGCGGGTGAACGCGGCACGATCCGCATTCTGCCGCGGCTGTTCGGCGATATCGTGCTCGGGCGCCGCGACATCGGCGTGAGCTATCACCTGGCGGTGGTGCTCGACGATCACGCGCAGGGCGTGACGCTCGTCTCTCGCGGCGAAGACCTGTTCGCCGCCACGCATGTGCAGCGCCTGTTGCAGGCCGTCCTCGGGCTCACGCGGCCGCGTTACCACCATCATCGCCTGGTCCGGGATGCAAGCGGCAGGCGTCTCGCGAAACGCGATCGCGATCTGACGCTCGGCGCATTGCGTGACGCCGGGGTGACGCCCGCGGACATTCGCCGGCGACTGGGGCTGGCAGGGTGACCGGCGAGTCGCCGGCCCGTGAGGCCGGTTCGTGGCCGCGCGATGCACGATCGATGGAGCAACCTGCGGCTAGAATGGCGCGTTGCAGGGTTTCTCCATGCCCCGCGCCATGACATTCTCCCGCTTCGGCGAACGCTTCACCCGCCATACCGGCACACGCGAGCTCATGGATGATCTCGGCGCGGCACTGGCCGGCGATGAACCGCTGAACATGCTCGGTGGCGGGAACCCGGCACAGATTCCGGCCATGCTCGACCTGTTCCGCCGCGAGTTCGCGCGGATCCTGGCCGATGAGCGGGATTTCCGCCGGCTGGTTGCCGACTATGCCGATCCGGTGGGCGAGCAGGGGTTGCGCGCGGCGCTCTCCCGCCTTCTGCGCGACAGCTACGGCTGGCCGGTTGGGCCGGAGCACGTCGCGTTGACCGCCGGCAGCCAGAGCGGCTTCTTCCTGCTGTTCAACCTGCTGGCCGGGCCGCGGGCGGACGGCAGCGCGGCGCGCATCCTGCTGCCGCTCACGCCGGAGTATGTCGGCTACCAGGACCTCGGAGTGACCGATGAGATCCTCACCTCGCGGCGGCCGGCCATCGAGCGGCTGCACGACCGGCAGTTCAAGTACCACGTGGACTTTGCCGCGATCGACATGCCGGACGACATCGCTGCAGTGTGCGTGTCGCGGCCGACGAACCCGACCGGCAATGTGCTCACGGACGATGAGTTGCAGCGCCTGGCAGCTGTAGCGCGCGGCAGGGACATTCCGCTCATTCTCGACAGCGCCTACGGACTGCCGTTCCCGCGCATCGTGTTCACGGACGCCATGCCGTACTGGGACGACAACGTGGTCCTGTGTCTCAGCCTGTCGAAACTCGGTTTGCCCGGCGTGCGCACCGGCATCGTGATTGCACGCCCGGAGATCGTGGCGGCGCTCGGTGCGGCGACGGCGACCACCAGCCTCGCGGTCGGCAGCGTGGGGCCCGTGCTGATGCGCGAGTTGATCGCCTCCGGCGAGATCGTGCGGGCGAGCGAGGAGGGGATCCGGCCGTTCTACCGGCAGCGCAGCCGCCAGGCGCTCGAGTGGCTGGCCGCATCGCTCGAGGGTTGCGACTACCGGGTGCACCGGCCGGAGGGCGCGTTCTTCCTCTGGCTGTGGCTGCCGGGCCTGCCGATCACGAGTGCGGAGTTGTACCGTCGGCTCAAGGCGCGCGGGACGTTCGTGCTGTCCGGTCACCACTTCTTTCCCGGTCTCGCTGAGGACTGGCCGCACCGGCACGAGTGCCTGCGCATCAGTTATGCGCAGCCGCCAGAGGTGGTGCGGGCCGGTCTGGCGGCGATCGGCGAGGAAGTGCGGCGCGCTTTTACCGCCTGAGGTCCGAACGCCGGGGCGGCACGTTGCGCCGCATCCGGCGCAGTGGTACCCGCTCGGGCCGCTCCTGCAGTCAGTACGTCAGGACCGTGCGGATCGACTGCCCGCTGTGCATCAGGTCGAAGGCGCGATTGACCTCGGCGTGCGGCAGCGTGTGGGTGATGAGATCGTCGATGTCGATCCTGCCCTCCATGTACCAGTCGACGATCTTTGGTACGTCGGTGCGTCCGCGGGCGCCGCCGAAGGCGCTGCCTTTCCAGACCCGGCCGGTGACGAGCTGGAAGGGACGCGTGCGGATCTCCTCACCGGCACCCGCGACGCCGATGATGACCGACACGCCCCAGCCGCGGTGGCAGCACTCCAGCGCCTGGCGCATGAGACCGACGTTGCCGACGCACTCGAAGCTGTAGTCGGCGCCGCCGTCGGTCAGGCTGACGAGGTACGGCACGAGGTCGCCCTCGACCTCACGCGGATTGACGAAGTGCGTCATGCCGAATTTCTCGGCGAGCGCCCTGCGCCCTGGGTTGCGGTCCACGCCGATGATCCGGCCGGCGCCCACCATGCGCGCGCCCTGGATCACGTTGAGGCCGATGCCGCCGAGACCGAACACGACCACGTTCGCGCCGGCTTCCACCCGCGCGGTGTTGATCACTGCGCCGATGCCGGTGGTCACGCCGCAGCCGATGTAGCAGACCTTGTCGAACGGCGCATCCTCGCGGATCTTCGCCACCGCGATCTCGGGCAGCACCGTAAAGTTGGAGAACGTCGAACAGCCCATGTAGTGATGGATCATGCTGCCGCCACGCGAGAAGCGGCTGGTGCCATCGGGCATGACGCCCCGGCCCTGGGTGGCGCGGATGGCGGTGCAGAGGTTGGTCTTGTGCGAGGTGCAGGATTTGCACTCGCGGCACTCCGGCGTGTAGAGCGGGATCACGTGGTCGCCCTTCGCCACGGACTTCACGCCGGGACCCACGTCCACCACGACGCCGGCACCCTCATGGCCGAAGATGGCGGGGAACAGACCCTCGGGGTCGGCGCCGGAGCGCGTGAACTCGTCCGTGTGGCACACCCCGGTCGCCCGGATTTCCACCAGCACCTCACCGGCCCTGGGCCCGTCGAGGTCAACGGTGTCGAGTTCCAGGGGCTTGCCGGGTTCGTAGGCTACTGCCGCGCGTGTCTTCATGTTCAGCTTGCTCCGTCGGTGCTGGGGCGATTGTCGCCCGATTCGGGCCTTCGCGGGAGCAGGTTCGCCGCCGTCACTCGCCCACACGCGATGAGGGTACCGGCGTCCCGCCAAGCGACGAGGAACCCGTATAAATGCCTATGCGCCGCAGGCCGGGCCGGGCGCAGACTGGTTACCGGCGAACAATAGCCCCGCCGGGGTCCGCGTTGCTGCGCGGCCCGGCACCGGGCTGGGTCCGGAGAAAGCTCGTGGACGATTTCATAGTCATCAGTGTCGTGCTGCCCTTCATCGTGTTCGTCGTTGGAACCGCGGCGAGCCTGTTGCTGGCCCAACGCAGGAACAACGAACTGGCGGAGCAGTCGCCGGACGTGCTGCCGTACATCTGGGGTTACTTCCTCGGCTACAGCGGCATCATCGTGGCCGTCCTGGCGAGCGTCGCCGGCGTGGCCCTGCTGCTCGGCGGGTACTACCGTGACTGGTTGCCGATCATCATCGCCTACGCGGTGGCATCGGGCATCGCGAGCTACGGTGTGCTCCTGCGGCGCAAATGGGGCTGGCTGCTGCACATCCCGCTATCGCTCAACATGGGGCTGTGGGCGTTCAACAGCGTGTACGTCCACAATCGCTGGCGCGAATTCTGACGCCGCAGCGCCGGCGCTGCGGCGCGATGCTGTCCTGTCCGTTCAGCGCAGCGCGCCGCCGAAACGCACCCGCGCCGTGAGCCCGAAGGTGCGCAAGCGCGGCTGGTTCACCGTCAGGCGGATCGGCGGGAAATCGCCGAGCGAGGTCGTCGGCGGGTTGTTCACGCCCTGCATGTCCTGCGTGTTGGACCAGAAGATGTCCCGGTAGGCGCCGATCGGTTCGTCGTACTCGAACAGGTTGTCCACCCAGAACTCGACCGTGTAGCGCTGGGATTCCATGCCGAGGCGCAGGTTCACGAACGTCGACGACGGGATCCAGCCCTGGTTGTCGTTGCCGATGTACCAGCTGTCCTTCCAGCTGACGGTGCTGCTGCCGTAGAGATCCCAGTCGGTGAAGGCGTGCTTGCGGTAGGAGAGGGTGGCATTCGCGGTCCATGGCGCCACGCGCAGCATCTCGTGGCCCGAGATATCGCCGCCGATGGATGGCGGCCCGTCGGGATCCGGGTTGGGGACGTAGAAACTCGGGAAGTATTCGTAGGTCGCCTGCCTGGCGCTGCCCCAGCTCGAGTCCGTGTAGGAGACGCCGATGTTCGCGCGCCACTCCTCGGTGAGTATCGCGTCGGCGACGAGTTCCCAGCCCCACACGACCGCATCGCCGGTGTTGCGCGAGAGCGTGACCAGCTCCGAGGTGCGTTTCAGCTCGCCGTCCCTCGGGTCGACATACTCGGTCAGCACCTGGGGCAGCACGATCTCGGTCCAGTCGATCCGGTAGGTGGAGAGGTCGAGCCCGAGTCGCCCATCGCTGCTGCGTCCCTTGATGCCCAGTTCGACCGTCCAGTTCTCCTCCGGGTCGTAGGCCTCGACCAGTTCGACATCCTCGCTCTCGGTGCCGTCCACCGGGTCGATGAAGCCGACGGCGTCGCCGGTGAAGCCGCCACTCTTCGATGCATTCGCGATGGAGGTGTAGATCATCCAGTCGTCATTCGGCTTGTAGTCCAGCGTGACGCGCCCGCTGAGCCAGGTCCAGTCGTCCTTCTCGCGGGTCGGCGGCTCGACGCGCGGCCGGAACACGCCGTTGTCATCATTGCGAAGCTCCGGCACGGTCCACAGGCGATAGTCCTTTTCTTCGTAGGTGTAGCGAACTTCGCCGCGCACCTTCCAGCGCTCCAGAAAATCGAGTTCCATCGAGGCAAAACCCGCCCAGGAGCGCGTGTCGGCCATGGACTCTATCTGGTCGTTGGTGTGTCCGGGATCCAGAACGAAAATGGCGTTGCCGAATGGCGCGAAGTAGTTGCCCGGGCTGCCCTGGCAGGGACAGAACGCGCCTATGCCGTTGGCCGGATCGAGGTTCGACGGCAGCGTGCCGGTGAGGAAGTTCTGCCCGAAGCGCTCTTCATCGCGCACATCGTAGAAGTAGCCGCCGCCCGAGTAGCGGAACGGCCGGTCGAGCGGGCTGGTGAAGCGAAGCTCCTGGCTGATTTCGCGCGTGTCGTTGCCGCTTTCCCGGTCGATGACACCGGTGAAAAACCGCTGGAGCGGAACCGAGGGATCGCCGGCGCAAACGATGTCGCCGGGCGGCATGACCCCGTCGCAGTAGACGAAGGGCACGCTGTCGCCCCTACGGCCGAAATCGAGCGCGCCGTCCTGCTGGGTATCCGAGTAGCCGGTCAGCGCGGTGATGGTGCCGACGCCGATGTCCCAGTCGATGTTGAGACTCGCCCGCCACAGTTCCCGCTCCTCGCCGGAGGCGCCGGCAGTCTTGGGAATGTCGCTGCCGTCGAGCGACGGCACTTCACCGCAGAAATTGCCATAGATGGGTGTGCCGTAAGGCACGCCGGCGCTGTTCTGCAGCCGCGGGTTGGTGAACGCCGTATCTTCGCAGTTCGCCTGCAGGGCGGTGCTGGAGGAGTCGTCGATGTCGTCATTGGAATAATAGATGTCGCCGAGGATGCTCAGGCCGTCAGTCGGCGTGAGCAGGAAGCTCCCGGTCGTCGTGCGATAGCGATAACCGCCGACGTCGTAGCCATGCAGCGGGTCGTCGTAGGAGCCGTCCCAGTCATCGAATGCAGCCCCGACCCGGCCACGGAGCAGTCCCTCGATGAGCGGCCCGCTGACCGAGCCGTTGGCGAGCATCTTGCCGTCGTTTCCGGTGGTGACTGCGCTCTTGGCTTCGAAGATGTCGGTGGGCCGCTTGGTGACGAAGTTGATCGCGCCGCTGAAGGCATTGCGGCCGTAGAGGGCGCTCTGCGGACCTTTCACCACCTCGATGCGCTCGAGATCGAGCTGGCTGAAGTTCAGGCCCTCGCGGCCGGTGACATACACGCCATTGACGAAGATGGCGGCATTGTTCTCCTTGGCGAGGATGTTGGTCGGTGCGACGCCGCGGATGATGGGTGTGGGCAGGGCCTCGCCGAGCGCACTGTAGAACTGCAGGCCGGGGGCGAGTTCCGCGATGTCGCTCAGGCTCTCGATGCCCGCCGCCTCGATGCCCTTCTCGTCGAACGCGGTGATGGCGAGCGGTACGTCCTGCAGCCGCTCCTCCACCTTGCGTGCGGTCACGACGATTTCGCCGATGTCCTCCTGTGCGACCGCCGCCCCGGCCAGGGCGAGCCCTGCTAGCGCGGCCGCCACGACGAGAGGAGCGCTGCCGCGCAGTCCCGGCGCTGGAGTGACCGGCCGGATGTGCCGTGAAAGAACCTGAATGCCCCGGGTCTCTGACCCCTGCCTGCGACTGTGCATGACCCCAGCCCTCGACGGTCCGCGGAATCGCGGAGTTTCCCCTGCCACCGGCCGAACCATGCCCTCGCCGTCGGGCGCAGCGACGCACTCGCCATGCCCCCGCGGCCAGGATCCCTCGCAACCTTCGGCCCCGTTTGTCCTAATGTTATATGAATATGACGACCTCGCAACAGGGATGGGGATAGCCGTCTTTTTCGCTTGTTCCGGGGGGCGGCGGCGGATTGATCGGTGAATGAACCCGGCGACAAAAATCGTTCTTTCGCCGCCTGGCGGGGGGCGCCCGCGGAGTCGCGGCGTCGATCCCGCGCGGGGCGGCTGATGGGAGCGCTGCTCCGGGTTGCACGGCGCAGGCACAGGCCACGGATCCGGACAGCCTGCGCCGGGACGCTCGCTACGCACGTCCTGTGCTGCGCTCGCTCGGGTTCGGCTGCGGCTGCGCTCCTGCTGCGCCGGCCTCAC
>JAJTYX010000168.1:0-53017 GCA_021462865.1 Gammaproteobacteria bacterium
ATCCCGAGACACTAAAGGTCGGTGCGCGATAGCGGTTGGCGACCTCATGGATACCGCCTGCGCACCGGGAGGGACTTCAGTCCCGACCACCGCGACGTCCGGAAATACGGTCGGCACTGAAGTGCCTCCTACAGGGCGCTGCTGCCCGCGGCGGTGAACGAAGCCGTGTAGGAGGGACTTTAGTCCCGACCACCGCGACGTCCGGAAATTCGGTCGGCACTGAAGTGCCTCCTACAGGGCGCTGCTGCCCACGGCGGTGAACGAAGCCGTGTAGGAGGGACTTTAGTCCCGACCCGGCCCCGGTCAGGCCACGCGTTCGATACGTCACGGGCGCCGCGGATCACATCCCCGCCAGCACGCCCTGTGCGCGGGATCAGTGCGGCGACTTCGCAGGCGCCCCCGCAGATTGGCGGAGAACCAAAAAAAAGGCCGGGGCGTGAGCCCCGGCCTCTGGCGCGCAATGCGCCTTGATGTGCTCAGTAGATGTCGTGCACCGTGTTGTACACGTTGAACTTGCCGGTGGGGGTGATGAGCTGCGGATTCTTGATCACCTTCTTCAGCTTCCGCGTCTTGTCGTCAACGATCACGATCGCAGACTCCTCGTTCTTGCCGCTCCACACCGAGAACCAGACCTCGTCGCCCGCCTTGTTGTACTCGGGCTGCACGATGCGCTTCGGCCCCGGGCCGAGATTGGCCCATTCGGCGATCGGCAGGACCTTGTAACCCGCCGCGAGGTTGTCGATGTCGAACACCGCGATCGACTGGCTGATCTTCGCCTCCGGATTGAGCGTCGTGTCGACCCACAAGTTGCGTGACTTCGGATGGGTCTTCACGAACAGCGAACCGCCGCCCTGGCCGTGGAGGACCTCCACCACCTTCCAGGCGTGCTCCGGATGCTTTTCCGGGTCGGTGCCGATGAGCGTGATCTTGTCGTTGCCAAGGGCGCTCGTCGCCCAGACCGGGCCGTATTCGTTATGCACGAAGTTTGCGCCGCGGCCCGGGTGCGGGATCTTGTCCACCGGGATCTTGGCGGCAAGCTTGCGTTCCTTGGAGTCGACCACGACCACCATGTCGGACTGGTTCGCAGCGGTGAGGAAGTAACGCAGCGTCGAGTCCCAGCCGCCGTCGTGCAGGAAGCGGGCCGCGTCGATCGTCGTGACGCCGAGGTTGTCGATGTCACTGTAGTTCACCAGCAGGATACGGCCGGTTTCCTTGACGTTGATGATGAACTCCGGGTGCTGGTGCGAGGCGACGATGGCCGCGACGCGGGGCTCCGGGTGGTATTCCTGCGTGTCAACCGTCATGCCGCGGGTCGAGACGATCTTGAGCGGCTCGAGCGTCTCGCCGTCCATGATCACGAACTGCGGCGGCCAGTAGGAGCCCGCGATGGCGTACTTGTCCTCGTAGCCCTTGTACTTCGATGTCTCGACGGAGCGTGCCTCGAGACCGACGCGGATCTCGGCGACGGTCTGCGGTGGATTCATCCACAGGTCGATGAGGTTGACCCTGCCGTCACGGCCGATCGTGTACACATAGCGTCCCGAGTGCGACAGGCGCGAGATGTGCACGGCGTAACCGGTCTTGATGATCGTGCCGATTTCCTTCTTGTCTCCGTCGATCAGGGCGATCTCGCCACTGTCGCGCAGCGTGACGGAGAAAATGTCGTCGAGATTGGCCTTGCCCTGCGGCGATGTCGGGCGTTTCTCGACCGGAACGATCACGTTCCACGAGGCTTTGACCTCCGGCATGCCGAATTCCGGCGGCTGCGGCGGCTCATGCTGCAGGAAGCGCGCCATCAGATCGATGTCGGCCTCCGACAGGTCGCCGGAGGTGCCCCAGTTCGGCATGCCGGCGGGCGAACCGAACTTGATCAGCGCCTTCAGGTAGTCCGTGCCTTTCGCGAGCGTGATGTCGGGCGTCAGCGGCTTGCCCGTGGCGCCCTTGCGCAGCACGCCGTGGCAGCCGGCGCAGCGCTCGAAGAAGATCTGCTTGGCGCGGGCGAACTCCTCCTCGGAGACGGGCGGAGCGCCGGGGGTCATGCGCACCCGCGCATCGACCACCTGGGAGGGCTGCGACTGGTAGGACTGCTCCGCCTCGCCGGCGCCCGGGTGGCGCTGGCCGGCCGCCTGCCGGGCCTCCGCACCCTGTGCCTTGCGGAAGGCCGCGACCTTGCTCATCTGCACCGTGCCGCCGGGGTTCTCCCAGCTGTTCAGCACGAAGGTGATGATCGCCGCGAGATCCTTGTCGGAGAGAAAGCTCATCGCCGGCATGATGTTGTTGTATTCGACGCCGTTGACGACCATCTTGCCCTGCCGGCCGTTGACGGTGATGTCGACGATCGCGGACGGATCCTTGGCGATGAAATCCGAGTTGGCGAGCGGCGGGAATGCGCCGGGCAGTCCCTGGCCGTTCGGCTGGTGGCAGGCTGCGCAGTTCTGCGCATACAGCTCCGCGCCGCGCTTCATCCACTCGTCGCTGGGCTTCTTGCCCTTCTCAATGGCGCCGGCCAGAGCCTTGCTGGCCTGCGGGGTATCGGTCGCCGCGACAGCGATCAGTGCAGACCCTGCCAACAGCGCCGCAGCTACTAACGGAAGAACGTGCCTTCCCACCTTCATGACACAACTCCTGACCATCACCATTACCCAGATTCAGGCGCAGATTGGGCACTTCCCGCACTGCAAGATATACGGGTATTCCCGTAGCAAAACCGGCATTTTCTTTGGCTCTTTCAGCGCCGGTCAATAGCCTGAATTTTGCTTCATCGCCGCTCTGCGGGACGCTTGCAAAGTCGCCTTACTGATCCCGCGCGGCGGCTGCGTCATGCCCGCGCCAGTTCGGCCGTTCAGAAGCGGTAGCGCACGGTGGCGCCGACCTGTCGTCCGCGGGGCAGCGGAATGCCGAAGGCGCGCGGCGTGCTGCTCGGGCGCGGGCCGAGCTGCGGGAACGACGGCAGGCTCTCGGTGCGGCGGTCGAAGAAGCGCATGACATCGACCGGCGTATCGTCGTCGAGCAGGTTTTTTGCCCACATGCTGACATCCCAGCGCTCGAAGGCGAGCCCCGTGCGCAAGCCGACGAGGTTGCGATCCCCGGTCTCGATCAGGTTGTGCTCGGCGGCGAAGTTGGACGACTCGTAGCTGTAATCCGCGCTGCCATACCAGTCGATCGCCGCGCTCACGGGGCGCTCGTAGCGCACGATGAGGGACGCCATGTGTTCGGGCACGCGCGGGGACTGTTGCCCGGCGACGTTACCGAGGAGCTGGTTGTCTTCGAAGCTGCCGTCACTGCCGCGCAGGTCGGCCTGCTCCTGGCTGATCCACTCGCGGAACTCCGAGTCGGTGTAGGCGTAGGTCGCCTGTAGCGTCACGTTTTCGACGGGCCGGGCGACGAGTTCGGCCTCCAGGCCCCAGACTTCGGTGCGGCCGGCGTTGGTGAGCAGGGACGCGGTGCCGCCACTCGACAGCTCGATCAGCTGCGTGAGCTGCTGGTCGGTGATGTCGATGTAGTAACCGGCGAGCGCGACACTCAGGCGCTGCTCCAGGTACAACCCCTTCACGCCGAGTTCGTAGTTCCAGAGGCTTTCCTCGGCCACTTCGCGGTAGCTCTCGTCGGGCACCTGGGTATTGAAATCCGGTGGCTTGGTGCCCTTCGACACGTTGGCGTAGTAGGTGGTCGACTCGAGCGGTGACCAGCTCAGGGTAAACCGCGGCGTGAGGTTCTCCTCGTCCGCGTCGTAGCGCCTGGGGGGTTGCGCAACCGGCAGGCGGGTGACGGTGACGTCATCCTTCGCCCAGCGCAGTTCGACGCCCAGGTTCCAGTCCTCGGCGAAATCCCACGCGATGCCGCCGAAAACCGCGCGGTTCTCGACCTCGTCGCGGTCGCGGTCGATGGCCGCGGCGATGCCGGTGCACGGGTCGATGCGCGCGGCTGCCGTCAGCTCCGTCTCGCCGTCGTAGAAGTAGGCACCAGCCGTGAATCGCAGCGCGCGATCCGGCGACGACGTCAGGCGCAGCTCCTGGGAGAAGTCGTCGTATTGCTTGTCCTGGCGGTTGAGGAAGCTGCCCGGTGGCGGCGAGCCCGGCGGCAGGGGGCTGCCGCACTGCCAGCCGGGAGGCGCGCCCGGGTCATAGGCCGCGAACGATTCGTCGAAGCCGAGCTCGTACTCGTCGTCGATGAACCCGGTGAGGCTCGTGATCGTGAGATCACCGATGCGCCAGTTGGCCGCAAGACTGGCGAGGAGCCGGTCCAGTTCGGTGCCGGCTCCGCCGTTGGCTTCCAGCAGGGCGGTAAAGAGATTGACCTGCTCCTGCAACACCGCTTTGCCGACGTAGTATTCGCGGGCTCGCGGGGCATCTGCCGTGCGTTCACAGCAATTGTTCAGGGTGGATGGCTGCAGATACATGGCGAAGTGATCGTCGTCGGTGCGCTGCCAGCCGGCCTTCAGTGTGATGTCGAGGTCGTCGGAAGGCTCGAACAGCAGTTTCGCCGTCAGCTCGTTGGATTCTTCGCCGCCGATGTCGCTCCCGTCGCGCAGGTTGTTCCATTCGCCGCCGTACTCGTGATGCCCGGCCGCGAGCGCGTAGCGCAGCTGCCCCGCGCCGAGCGGGCCGCTGACCCAGCCGCTGACGTCGTAGCTATCGTGCTGCGCGGCCGTGGCAGAGATCCGGCCTTCATTCTGTGCCGAGGGCTTGCGCGTGACGTAGTTGATCGCGCCCGCGTAGGTGTTGCGGCCGTACTGCGCCGACTGGGGGCCGCGCATGATCTCCACGCGCTCGACGTTCTCGAGCTCCGTGCTCAGCAGGGCCGAGCCGACGTACACGCCATCGACGAAGGTGTTGCCTGCGCTGGCATTCGCTACGCCGTTGCGCACCGTGGTGACGCCGCGAAACACCGGGCGATAGGACGCCGGCTGGCGGCCGAGCCCCGGGTTCAGTGCGAAGCCCGGCGTAAAACGCGCAATGTCCGTGATGTCGGTCAGGCCGAGCTGTTCGATGTCGCTGGCGGAAAACGCGCTGACCGCGACGGGCACCTCGAGCACGCTCTCCTCGCGCTTGCGCACGGTGACGATCATCTCGGGGATCGCGGCCGATGCGCTGGCGGCACCGGCGAGCAGTATCGTGCCGAGCAGCGACAGACCCATTCCTGTGTACCTGTTTCGATTCGTGGAGCGGACGCGCGACGCTACGGGCGGCGCCGGCAAACCGCAAGCCGTGATTGTCGCGACGGCAGGTGGTCGTTGCGCCGGGTCGTCAGCCCCGGTCGGCGGTCGAGCCTCGCAGGCCCCGGGTGCGCGAGCCGCGGCGGCGACGGTGCACGGCGCAGGTGCCCGGTGGCTTTTCTGGCGGGCGCGGGGCGCAGCGCTGGCGTCCGCCAAGTGCGATTTAACCGCACGTGTATCGGGCTTGTTGTTCGCGACGTTCGACGATTTTCGCGGCTTGTTTCCGGCCAGTTCAACACTATGCCGTTTATGGGTTCTGCTATGCCAAAGCCGGATCGACTCGCATGGCTGCAAGTTCGATGAATAATCCGTGCAATTAGCCGACGTTCGTTGCCTGCTGCGGTGACCCGGGCGGTTCGCGGGCAGCATGAGGCAGAACCTGGATTAAATCCTGCAAATATATAAAGACTCCTTTATATTTCGTCCATGCCGATTTCCCCTACAGTGCAATTGCTCAAGGCGGCCGCCGATCCGTCGCGGCTGCGCCTGCTCGCGCTGCTGGCGACCGGCGAGGCCACCGTCGGTGAGCTGGTGCAGGTGCTCGGGCAAAGCCAGCCTCGCGTCTCCCGCCATCTGCGGGTGCTCAGCGAGGCGCGGCTGGTGGAGAGTTTTCGCGACGGGCAAAGCGTGTATTACCGGTTGGTTGCGGCCGGTCCGGTCGCCGAGCTCGCCGGCGGGGTGGTGTCGCTGGCGCGTGACGGCGATGCCCTGATGGCGGCCGACCAGGCACGCCTGGCCGGGATTCGCCGGAGCCGCGAACGCTTTGCGCTGGCGGCTCCCGAAGGCCCGCGGCACCGGGCAGACCCGGATGGCGTCTCGCCCGCCGAGACCGATCTGCGCGATGCGCTCGACGATGCGCTGGGGCGCGGTCCGCTCGGTAACCTGCTCGATATCGGCGCAGGCGCCGGCGTGGTGTTGCGCCTGCTCGCCCCGCGCGCGAAGAGCGCCGTCGGCCTGGACCACTCGAAAGCGATGCGGGTGCTGGCCCGCTCGCGCCTGCAGGAAGCCGGCTGCGGTCAATGCACGATACGGTCCGGCGACATGCACGAGTTGCCGTTTGCCGACCTGGCTTTCGATGTCGTGGTGCTGGACCAGGTGCTGTCGCGCTCCGACCGTCCGCTGGTGGCCCTGCGGGAAGCGCTGCGGGTGCTGCGCCCGGCAGGCCAGTTGTTGATCCTCGACCGCGTGCTGCCGACGGCGCTGCGGTTGTCGCGGCGCAGCCCGCAGCGGGCGCTGTTCGAAAACCAGCTCCAGGCGATGCTGCGTGGGCTCGGGCTTCGTTGCGGGCGCACCGTCTGGCTGCCGGGCCGTGCGCCGGAGCATGCGCTCATCGCCGCGACGCTGTCTGTGCCGTCGCTGAGGACCGGAACCGATGACCAGTGAAGCAACGATGAACATGCCCGCGCGGGCGGCAGCCGCTCCCGTGCAGGTGTCGTTCGAATTCTTTCCGCCGAAAACGGCGGCGATGGAAGCGAACCTGTGGAAGGCCGTCCGGCGCCTCGCGCCGCTCGGCCCACGATTCGTGTCGGTGACTTACGGAGCCGACGGCTCGACCCGCGATCGCACCCACCACATTGTCACGAGCATCGTGCGCGATACGGGGCTTGCCAGCGTGCCGCACCTGACCTGTGTCGGCGCGACCCGCGAGGAGGTGCTCGCCATCGCGCGTCGCTACTGGGACGAAGGCATCCGCCAGATCGTCGCGCTGCGAGGCGACCCGCCGGCGGGCCAGGCGAGCTATACGCCGTTTCCGGGCGGCTTCGCCTACGCGAATGAATTGGTGAGTGGCCTGAAAGAGGTTGCGGATTTCGACATCTCGGTGGCGGCCTATCCCGATACCCACCCCGAAGCGCCGAGCCCGGACCACGACATCGCCATGCTCAAGCGCAAGTTCGACGCTGGCGCCAGTCGCGCGATCACGCAGTTTTTCTACGACCCGGACGCGTATCTGCGCTTCCGCGACCGGTGCGTGGCCGCCGGGATCACGGGCCCGATCGTGCCCGGGCTGCTGCCGATCAACAAGTTCTCGCAGATGCTGGCGTTCGCCACGCGCTGCGGCGCCAGGGTGCCCGCCTGGCTGCACCAGCGCTTCGAGGGCCTGGACGAGGACCCGGAGACCCGCCAGATGATCGCCGCCAGTGTCGCGATCGAACTGGTCGGGCGGTTGCGCCGCCACGGCGTCAGCGAGTTTCACTTCTATACGCTCAACCGTGCGGAGCTGACCTACGCGATCTGCTATGCGCTGGGTCTGCGGCCGCGCGAGGAGGTGCAGGCATGAGTCTCAACGGTGACCGGCACGCGCGCTTTCGCGCGCTCGAGCAGCTGCTCGGCAAACGCATCGTAATCCTCGACGGCGCGATGGGGACCATGCTCCAGCGCGTCGGGCTGGAGGAAGCGGATTACCGCGGCAGCCGCCTCGCCACCTGGCCGAAGGACCTGCGTGGCAACCACGACCTGCTGACCCTGACGCGGCCGGACGTCATCGCCGGCGTGCACCGGCAGTTCCTCGAGGCGGGTGCGGACGTGATCGAGACCAACACGTTCAACTCGACCGCCCCGTCGCAGGGCGACTACGGGCTCGGCGAGCTGGTCGGCGAGCTGAATCTGGCCGGCGCCCGGCTCGCGCGCACGGTGGCGGACGAGGTAGCCGCCGCGAGCGGTGCGCCGCGTTTCGTGGCCGGAGTGCTCGGGCCGACCAACCGGACTGCGTCGCTGTCGCCGGATGTGAACGACCCGGCCTTCCGCAACATCAGTTTTCGCGAACTCGTGGCTACCTACGGCGAGGCGGCCCGCAACCTGCTGGCCGGTGGCGCGGACTTCCTGATGGTGGAAACAGTCTTCGACACGCTCAACGCGCGCGCCGCCCTCTACGCGATTGCGGAGCTTGCCGAGGCGCTCGGCGAGCCGGTGCCGGTCATGGTGTCGGGCACGATCACGGATGCATCCGGCCGCACGCTCTCCGGGCAGACCGCCGAGGCGTTCTGGAACTCGGTCCGCCATGCGAACCCGTTCATGATGGGGCTGAACTGCGCGCTCGGCGCCGACGATCTGCGCCCCTACGTGGCGGAGCTCTCGCGCGTCGCCGACACGCGCTTCAGCGTGCACCCCAACGCGGGCCTGCCGAACGAGTTCGGCGGTTACGACGACACTCCGGCGCACATGGCCCGGGTGCTCGGCGAGTTCGCCGAATCGGGTTACCTGAACATGGTCGGTGGCTGCTGCGGCACGACCCCGGAGCACATCGCCGCGATACGCGCGGCGGTCGCCCGGGCGAAGCCGCGTACGGTGCCGACGGTGCCGCCCGCCTTGCGCCTTGCCGGCCTCGAGCCGCTCAACATCACCGCGGACTCGCTCTTCGTCAACGTCGGTGAACGCACCAACGTCACCGGTTCGGCGCAGTTTCGCAAGCTCATCACCGCGGACGACTATCCGGCCGCGCTCGTGGTGGCACGGCAGCAGGTGGAGAGCGGGGCACAGATCATCGACGTCAACATGGACGAGGGCATGCTCGACTCGACCGCGGCCATGGACCGGTTCCTGAAGCTCGTGGCCGGCGAGCCCGACATCGCCCGGGTGCCCGTGATGGTCGACTCCTCGAGGTGGGAGGCGATCGAGACCGGGCTGCAATGCGTCCAGGGCAAGTCGATCGTCAACTCGATCAGCCTCAAGGAGGGCGAGGAAGCCTTCCTGCGGCAGGCGCGCGAGATCCGCCGCCATGGTGCAGCCGTGGTGGTGATGGCCTTCGACGAGCAGGGGCAGGCCGACTCGGTGGCCCGGCGTGTGGCGATCTGCGAGCGTTCCTTCGGCCTGCTGACCGGGCGCGCGGGCTTCCGCGCCGAAGACATCATCTTCGACCCGAATATCTTCGCGGTGGCCACCGGCATCGAGGAGCATGCGAACTACGGCCGGGACTTCATCGACGCCACGCGCCTGATCAAGGAGCGGCTGCCGGGCGTGCGGGTGAGCGGCGGCGTGTCGAACGTCTCGTTTTCCTTCCGCGGCAACGACCGCGTGCGCGAGGCGATGCACTCGGTGTTCCTGTATCACGCGATCCAGGCCGGGATGGACATGGGCATCGTGAATGCCGGCCAGCTCGCGATCTACGAGGAGATCCCGGCCGAGCTGCGCGAGGCCGTGGAGGACGTGATCCTGAACCGGCGCACCGACGCGACCGAGCGGCTGCTCGAGATCGCCGCACGCTACCGCGACGATGGCGGGACGAAGGCCGTGGCAGTGGACACCGCGTGGCGGGAGTGGCCCGTGGAACGGCGCCTGTCGCATGCGCTGGTGAAGGGCATCGACGAGTTCATCGTCGCCGATACCGAGGAGGCGCGCCTGAAGGCGGTCAGGCCGCTTGACGTGATCGAAGGCCCGCTGATGGACGGCATGAACGTGGTGGGCGATCTGTTCGGCGCGGGCAAGATGTTTCTCCCGCAGGTCGTGAAGTCCGCCCGCGTGATGAAGCGCGGGGTCGCGCACCTGGTGCCCTTCATCGAGAAGGAGCAGGCCGGCGGCCTGCGTCGGCTCGGCCGCATCGTGATGGCGACCGTGAAGGGCGACGTGCACGACATCGGCAAGAACATCGTCGGCGTGGTGCTCCAGTGCAACAACTTCGAGGTGGTGGACCTCGGGGTGATGGTGCCTTGCGAGAAGATCCTGCAGGCCGCACGCGAGCAGCAGGCCGACATCATCGGGCTGTCCGGCCTGATCACGCCCTCGCTCGACGAGATGGTCAATGTGGCCCGCGAAATGAAGCGCCAGGGGATGCAGCTGCCGCTGCTGATCGGCGGGGCTACGACCTCGCCTGCGCACACGTCGGTGAAGATCGACCCGGAATACGACGGCGCGGTGGTGTACGTGAAGGATGCCTCGCGCTCGGTCGGGATTGCGCAGAAGCTCATCACCGCGGGCGAGCGCGAGCGCTTTACCGCCGAGGCGAAGGAAGACTGCCGCCTGCGCCGCCAGCGCCATTCGCACAAGGGCCGGCAGGC
The DNA here is from genome assembly GCA_021462865.1 of Gammaproteobacteria bacterium. Lineage (GTDB taxonomy): Bacteria > Pseudomonadota > Gammaproteobacteria > Steroidobacterales > QUBU01. Next base: position 10,207 of record JAJTYX010000168.1, read on the forward strand.
CCCGCAACTCACGCTTGCCGAGGCCCGCCGCAACAAGGCGCGTGTCGAATTCGGCACGCCGGCGGTCCCGAACCGCCCCGGCGTGCAGGTGTTCGACCCGGTGCCGCTCGACACGCTGCTCGATTACATCGACTGGATGCCGTTCTTCAACGCCTGGGAGTTCCACGGCCGTTTTCCGGACCTGCTGAGCGACCCGACCGTCGGCGAAGCGGCGAGCGGCCTGTACCGCGACGCCCGGGCCTTGCTCGCCACCATCGTCGCGGAGCGCTGGCTCACCGCGCGGGCCGTGATCGGCCTGTTCCCCGCCAACAGCGTCGGCGACGACGACATCGCCGTCTACGCGGACGAGGCGCGCAACGAGCCGGTCGTGGTCCTGCACCAGTTGCGCCAGCAGCGCGGCAAGCCAGAGGGTCAGCCGCACTTCTGTCTGGCCGACTTCATCGCACCGCGTGAATCGGGAGTGCGCGACTACGTCGGAGCGTTCGCGGTCACCGCCGGCCTCGGCGTCGAGCGCAGAGTCGCCGCGTTCGAGCGCGCTCATGACGACTACAACGCGATCCTGCTCAAGGCGCTCGCCGATCGGCTGGCCGAGGCGAGCGCGGAGTACTTTCACGAGCAGGTGCGCAAGCTGCACTGGGGCTATGCGGCGGACGAGCGGCTGACCGCGGACGAACTGGTCCGCGAAGCGTATCGCGGCATTCGCCCGGCTCCCGGCTATCCGGCCTGTCCCGACCATACGGAGAAAGCGACGCTCTGGCGCCTGCTCGACGTCGAGCGCAGAACCGGCATCGAACTGACCGAGGGCTACGCGATGCTGCCGGCAGCAGCGGTCAGCGGCTGGTACTTCGCCCACCCGCAGGCGCAATACTTCGCGGTCGGCAAGATCGGGCGCGACCAGGTCGAGGACTACGCGCGGCGCAAGGGCATGGCGGTGCCGACCATGGAGCGCTGGCTGGCTGCCGCGCTGGGCTACGACGCCGCGGCTGCCTGAGCGCGGCGGCACTTACCGCGAAGTCCGGAAATACCGTCGGCACTGAAGTGCCTCCTACAGGGTGCTGCCGCCCCCGCCGACGTGCGAAGCGCCGCCGCCCGCGGCGATGAACGTAGCGCCGCCGCCCGAGGCGATGAACGTAGCGTCGTTGCCCACGGCAATGGACGAAGCGCCGCCGTCCATGGCGATGAACGAAGCCGTGTAGGAGGGACTTCAGTCCCGACCACCGCGACGTCCGGAAGTACGGTCGGCACTGAAGTGCCTGCTACAGGGTGCCGCCGTCCGCGGCGATGAACGAAGCACCAAAAACATGCCGGTGCCCGGCCTGCGGACGGCTGTCAGGGAACCGCCCGGGACCGGGCACCGGCAAATGGCTTGTCGCTCTTTCGCCGGAGGCTGGCGCTCGCCCGTGCGCTACGCCCGTTCTGGAGGATCGAGGTCGACGAGAGTCAGGCGCATCGCCCACCGGACGGCGCCAGCCGCTGGCCTGAACAAGCGTCGCACCGGACAGCGCGCGGCGCATCCCCTAAATGGGTGAACTTGCACGGTTCGATAGCGAGACGCGGCGTTCTGCCGCACCCATCTGGGTGATTCGGCGGCCCCGACGGACACGGCATACTCCACGGCGGTCGCAAACAATTCAGTCAGGGGGCTTGTTCGCGATGACGGCTGCGCCGGGTTCTCCCAATACGGCTACGACGGGGCTCGATGCGGCTGCAATGGCCGCAGTGATCCTGAAGCTGTACGACGCTGCGCTGCAACCGGAGCCCTGGCCCCGGATCATGGCGGCGCTCGCTCCGCTCATGGGGACGACCAAGGCCTTGTTCATCCGCGTGGATCGCACACATCCGCGCGATTCGATCCTTGAGGCAATCGGCCTCGAGTCGCGTTTCGTGGAGCTGCTGCACGCGCGCGACCTGCAGCAGGACTACATCTGGGAAGCAGTACTCGGCCAGCCGGCGGGGCAGGTATTTCGCACGACGGAGCTGTTGCCGGTGGATGTGCTGCATACGGGGCCGCTGTACGAGCAGATCGGTCACCCGGCCGGGATCGAGTACGTGCTCGGCGCGAATATCGAGAACAGCACGCAGTTCTTTGCCACCGTCTCGTTCCTGCAGGCCAGCACCGACTTCGACGACGCCACAAAGGCCCTGCTCGCGCTGCTGCTGCCGCAGCTGCAGACCGTGCACCAGGTCATCCTGCGCATCGCGGTGGCTGACGCGGGCCGGCGCGAGGCGCTGCGCAGCTTCGACCGCTCGCGGCAGGCGCTCGTCGTGCTCGATCGCAGCGGTTATGCGATCTACCGGAATGCGACGGCTGAGCGAACGCTGGCCCGCGTCCCTGGCATGCAGATCAAGCTGGGCCGGTTTCTGTTCGATGACGTCCTGGCACAGGTCGAGTTCGAGCAGACGATACGCAGCGCGGTGACCTCCGCCGCCGGCGATGACCTGCGGGTGCCGCAGCGCCTGCGCGTTACGCGGCACGATGGCAGGTCGCCTCTGGTGCTGTCGGTAATTCCGCTGACGAACTGGTCGGACCGCGTGCTGCTGCCCGAGGGTGCCGGCTGCATGGTGCTGATTTTCGACGAAGGGAGCAGCCCGCCGCTCCCGGTCGCACGGCTCGCCTGGCTCTATCAGCTCACGCCGGCCGAGGCGCGCACCTGCGATGCGCTCTACTACAGCGGCTCGATCGAGGCGGCGGCCGGGCTGCTGAACCTCTCCCAGCACACCGTGCGCAGCCACCTCAAGAATGTCTACGCGAAATTCGGGGTCGCTTCGCTGCCGCAGCTGATGCAGCGCCTGGCGAATGCGGCGAGCAACGCAGGCGATGACGTCCGGGCCGCGAGCGACTGAGCGCGGCGCATCAGCGCTCCTGCCCGCAGCGCCAGCAGGCGCTGAATTGCCCCTCGAGCCGCTCGCCGCAGGCCGGGCAGGTCCACGGCGGCGCGGCTGCCACGCCGCGACGAGCCGTATCGATGGCCGCGCGTGCTGCGACCTCCCAGCGCGACTCGACGCACAGTTCCTGCCAGCATTCCGTCGGGGGCAGCTCGCCGGCCGCGCCGGCGAGGTACTCGTTGCGGATCCGGCAAGGGATTCCCTCCGACTCGAGCAGGCTGCGGAAGTGGGCGACCAGCAGCGAGTTCGGCGAGCTGAACACCACTCGTTCGTCCACCCGGCTAACCACGCGCAGCGGCCCGTAGCAGAACGGGTCAGCCCCCCGGTCGGGCAGCCTGCAGGCACTGCGCCTGGCGGGCGCGGTACTGCGCTGCCGCCAACGGGTCCCGCGCCAGTCCGAGTTCGCCCGCTTCGTATGCCTCGGCGAGTCGCGCAATGGCGAGCCGGTGGCCGGCATTCGCGGCGCGCTGGTACCAGCTGAGCGCAATCGCCGTGTCGTCGGACAGCAGTGGCCCTTCCTCGTACTGCCAGGCGAGCCAGTACTGCGCCTCGGGGACGCCGCGCGCGGCGGCGTCGATCATCTTCGGAATGGCCGCGTCGGGTTGCCAGTTGCCGCCGAGGCCGAGTTCGAACAAGGCGAGCTGGTAGACGGCATCGGCGTCGCCGGCATCGGCCTGCGCCTGGCAACGTGCATGCACTGCGTCCAGCGCATCGGCCGGAGCATCGGTGCGGGTGAGCAGGGGGCGCAACGCTTCGCGGCAGTCGCCGGCCTCGACCGCTGTCGCGCCGGTCGCGGCAAGGAGCAGGATCAGCAGGAGGCTGAACGTGGCGTGGTGATTGCGGATCATGACCGACATCCTTCGCTGACTCGGGGCAGCCCGGCCAGGTCGCTGCGGGTGGCGACGTGGAGCAGGCCGGCCTGCGTGAACAGTGCGCCTACGGCTTCGGACTGGCCGGCGCCGTGTTCGACGACGAGCCAGCCGCCGGGCGTGAGGTGGGCCGGTGCGGCAGCGACGATGCTGCGCAGCTGCGCAAGCCCGTCGGCGCCGCCGGCCAGCGCAGCGCGCGGCTCGAATGCGAGTTCCGGGTCGCAGGCCGCCCACTCGTGGTCGGCGATATATGGCGGATTGGAGACGATCATGTCAAAACACCCGTCACCGACGGCATGGAACCAGTCTCCCGCGGCGAAATGCAGGTTGGCGCAACCGAGCGCGGCCGCATTGCGTTGCGCCACGGCCAGTGCCGCGGCGCTGAGGTCGGTCGCGGTCACGGTGCAGTCGGGCCGCTCGCTCGCAATGGCGATGGCGACGGCGCCGCTGCCGGTACCGAGGTCGAGGACGCAGGGCGCGCCTGCCGGCGGCAGCAACGCCAGTGCCCGCTCTACCAGCAGCTCGGTCTCGGGCCGCGGGACGAGTACCTCCGGCGTGACCGCGAAATCCATGGACCAGAACTCGCGCCGGCCGGTCAGCTGCGCAACCGGCTGTCGCCGGCGCCGGGCGGCAAGCAGTTCCAGGTAACGGCCTGCCATGGCGTTTTCCAGCATCTCGGCGCGCCGGGTAAACAACTGCGCGCGGCCGCAGCCGAGCGTGTGGGCGAGCAGGAGTTCCGCATCCAGGCGCGGCGAGTCGCTCGCGGTGGCGAGCAGGCGCACGCCGGCGCGAAGCAGTGCCTCGACCGAGGCGGGCGGCGATTGTGTTTCGGCACGCATGCGGGAATCATTGTCCCATGCGCAGGAACAACCGCAAACCCGGCGTCGCGACGCTCTGCATCCACGCCGGCGACACCCAGGACCCGGCCACCGGCGCGGTGATGCCGCCGATCCACACCAGCGTGACCTTTGCCAGGCCGGACCCCGACTCCCAGCAGGCATACATCTATTCACGGGCGGGCAACCCGACGCGCGATGCGCTCGAGCGCTGCCTCGCGGAACTCGAAGGCGGCGCCCGCGCACTCGCATTCGCCTCGGGCATGGCGGCCACCGCCACGGTGCTCGAACTGCTCGACGCCGGCGCGCACCTGATTGCGCCGTTCGACGGCTATGGCGGCACCTTCCGGATCATGAGCGAGGTGCGCCCGCGCAGCGCCGGGCTCAAGGTGTCGTTCGTGGACTGCTGCGACCTCGGCGCGATCGAGCGGGCGATCCGGCCCGAGACCCGGATGCTGTGGCTGGAGACGCCCACCAATCCGCTGTTGCGCATCCAGGACCTGTCCGGTGCAGTGGCCATCGCGCGCCGTCACGGGATTCTGACCGTGGCGGACAATACCTTCGCGACGCCGGTGCTGCAGCGGCCGCTCGAGCACGGCTGCGACATCGTCATGCACTCGGCGACCAAGTACCTCGGCGGGCACTCCGACGTGCTCGGCGGGTTTCTCGTCACGGCATCGGCGGAACTCGGCGCGCGCCTGCACGCACTGCGCAGTGTCGCCGGCGGCGTGGCCAGTCCGTTCGACAGCTACCTCATCCTGCGCGGGATCAAGACGCTGGCCCTGCGCATGGAACGGCACGTGACCAATGCCGCGGCGGTTGCCGCCTGCCTCGCCGCTCACCCGCGCGTGAAGCAGGTCCATTTTCCCGGTCTGCCGCAGCATCCCCAGCACGAACTCGCGCAGCGGCAGATGCGCGGTTGCGGCGGCATGGTCTCGTTCGAGATCGCGGGCGGCGCGGCCGCTGCACGCGCGTTTCTGGGCCGGCTGGAAATCTTCACGCTCGCCGAGAGCCTCGGCGGCGTGGAGAGCCTCGCGGGCTATCCATACACCATGAGCCACAGCGCCATGCCCGCGTCTCAGCGCCTGGCCGCCGGCATTGGCGAAGACCTGTTGCGCCTGTCGATCGGCATCGAGGATGCCGCCGATCTCGTGGCAGACGTGGAGCAGGCGTTGAGTTGATGGTGGGGCGGCCGTTGTGATCGTCCTGTGACCGGAACCTGTTTCAGACCTGCTGCGCGGCCGTGATCCGCGATCGGACGGATTGCGACGATTTGTCGCGCCGCCGGTGGCCGCGGTGATCCGCGCCCGCAAGGCTCGCGGCGTCAGGGCAACGCGGCTTTGCAATGTGCTGCGCAGGTGACTACATTTGGCAATCGAGCCACGTCCGCGACCGGGGGGTTGCGATGTTGCGCCTGCAGAGGCGGACGGGCACCAGCCAACAAAAAAATCTGTCAGGGAGACCGATGATGGCGCAATTCCGCGGCGGCGTTTCGCTTGCTCTGGTGCTGGCACTGTCAGCAAGTCCCGCGATGTTGTCGCTGCCGGTGACCGGCTGGGCGCAGATCGACCAGATCGTGGTCACGACCCGCAAGCGCGAGGAGAACCTGCAGGCGGTGCCGATCGCAATCTCCGCGATCAGCGCCGACGATCTGGAGCGCAAGGCGTTCTCCAGCATTTCCGATCTGACGGGGCTCGACTCCTCGGTGCTGTTCGATGAGGGCGCCGCGCGCAGCGACACCCGTATCTCCGTGCGCGGCCTTTCGCCGACCCGCGGTCGCCAGAACGTGGCGGTGCTGGTCGATGGCATCGACGTCTCCTCCGAGGCGATCAGCAATTCCGGCGGCGGCGTGCTGATCAACACCCGGCTCGTGGATGTCGAGCGCGTCGAGGTGGTCAAGGGTCCGCAGTCCGTGCTGTTCGGCCGCTCGGCATTCGCGGGCGCGATCCAGTACGTGACCAAGGATCCCTCCGACGAATTCACGTCCAGCATCTCCGTGGACGCCAATGCCGAGGACCAGTACAGCGGCACGCTCAGCATCAGCGGCCCGGTCTTCGAGGAGAAGCTCGGCCTGCGCTTCAACGCGGCGGTCTGGGACGAGCCCGGCTTCTACGACAACACCATCACCGGCGACTCGCTCGGCGACGACGAGGGTTATGGCCTGGCGCTGACGGCCAAGTCACAGCCGACCGACGACATCACCCTGAAGTTCCGCGCCGAGTACCAGGACCAGCAGAGCGGGCCGGCGGCCACGGCGTTCCTGAAGTTCAACGATGAAGTGCTCGTGCCCGAGTCAGCGCGCATCCCGCAGACTTTCGGCGGAGAAAACTATCCCGCCATCTTCCGCTGCTTCGAGCAACTCTCGAGTTTCACCTACCAGCGCGACCTGGATCTGGACGGCGTCTCGGACCTGGACGCGCGCAATGCGCGCCTCTACGACCCCTCCTACACGCCGACCGGCCCGGCCGGCGCCGCGTACCCGAACGTGCTCTACTCCAGCCCCTACTGCGAGACCGGCGTGGCGACCTTCTCCGGTGCGCCGAAGAACTTCCGGGAGAGCGACATCGTCGTCGCCCCGGATCCAGACACCAACCGCGACTTCGAGGGCGTGGACCGGCAACTGATCCGCCTGTCGCTGGTCGCCGACTGGACGCTCGACAAGGGCACGCTCACCTCCCGGACGGGCTACATCCACGAGAATGCGGATGAGGCGGCCGACAACGGCAAGTTCGCATTCCGGCCCGACCCGGCCAGCTTTTCGCCGCTCACCGGCGCGCCCTACGCCGACGGCAGCGTGAACGCGTTCTTCCTGACCGCCGAAAAGCTCACCCGCCAGTTCAGCCAGGAACTGCTGTTCCGCACGAACTACGACGGCCCGGTCCAGGCGACGCTCGGCATGCTGTACTGGGAAGAGGACGTCGGCAATCTCAGCGACTCGGTGACCATCCAGGGCTCGGGCAGCCACTGCGCCTGGAACAGCGTCAACGGCGGCATCCTCGACGTGGTGCCGGGCCAGGGCTGCTACGGCTACACGGAGCGGGCGGTGGCGCCGATGATGCGCGGCGGCTTCAATTTCACCGACGGCACACCCTACGCGGGCATCGGGCAATTCAAGGACCAGAGCCCGGCCGACCGTAACACCGAGCACAAGTCGGCCTTCGGCATGCTGGAGTTCGAAATGCTGACGTCGGTCAAGCTGACCCTCGAAGGCCGGCTGAACCAGGAAACCGTCGATGTCGTCGGCCCCCGCTTCTTCGACCCCAACGCGTCGGGCGGGCCCGGCAGCTGGAACATCTGCGGCATTTTCTTCCGCTCCTGCACGGACGAGTTCCTCTTCGGGGAAGACGGGCCGTTCTACAGCCAGGCGAACTTCGAGCGGTACTCGGCCGATCTGGGCTACGATTCGTGGAACCCGAACGAGCTGGTGGATCGCGAGGATCCGAACGGCCCGCGCTACCGCGACATCGTTCCGGCGGTCTGTCGCGACAGCAAGGTGCTGCAGGACCGACTCGCGAATGTCGATGCGGGCAATCCCGACCCGTTCGACATGTTCAACCCGTATTGCATCGAGACCATTTCCAGGGACGACGACTGGTTCTCGCCCAAGATCACCCTGGACTGGGCGGTCAGCGACGAGATCAACACCTACGCGTCCTGGGCCAAGGCGGAAAAACCCGGCGGGTTCCAGACGCTCGGCATCGGCTCCAGCGGCATCAACCGCGAACTGCTGGAGTTCGAGCCCGAGGAGCTGATGGTCTACGAGGTCGGCGCCAAGACGGTCTGGCTCGATCGCACGGTGATCTTCAACAGCGCCGTGTTCTTCCAGGATTTCACCGACAAGCAGACGCTGGTCTCGGTGCTGAACGCCGCCGGCGACCGCATCGTCAACCGGCTGGAGAACGTGGATGGCGCCGAGGTCTGGGGCGCGGAAGTGGACGCGGCCTGGGCGCCGGAGACGCCGTTCCTCGGTGGCAACTGGATCGTCAAGGGCGCCTATACCTGGCTCAACGCCGAGTATGTCGATGCGGTGACGCCCAACACCTCGTTCACGTTCATCAGCGCCGCTGGCAACTGCACCCCGCGGGTGGTCACGGCGCTCAGTGGCATCCAGTCGCTGATCTGCGACGTGAGCCTCGACGGCAAGAAACTCGAGGACGCGCCCGAGGGCAAGTTCATCGGTGAACTGCGCTACAACATGCCGCTCGAAAACGGCATGGACGTCTTCGGCCAGCTCGACTTCACCTGGACCGACGAGCGCTACATCGAGGCGACCAACGAGAGCTATGTCGAGGCCGACACCAACCTGAACCTGCTGCTCGGCCTGCGCGGCGAACGCTGGGAATTCCAGGGCTATGTCACCAACCTGCTCGACGACGACACCATCTACTCGGTGCTCGGTGGGCCGAGCCTGGCGTGCTGTTTCATCCTCGGCAGCGGCATCGACATCGTCAACCGCCAGCCACCGGAGGCAAACCCGGCCGTGCACGAGCCGGGAAAGACCGTCACGGTCGAGCTGCCCGCGTTCCGCGCGGCCTTTGCGCCCGACCCGCGGGTGGTGGGACTGCGCTTCCGCTACAGCTTCGGCGGCCTCAACTGAGAAACTCCATTGCGACTGCGTTTGCAAAGCCTGCGGCATGGCCTGACCGGCCTTGCCGCAGGCGCGGCGTTGTGCGGCCGCAGGCCTGACGCTATATTCGCCGCGACATAGCGTCGGCCGGAGCCAGCTCCCCTTGCGAGCGGCCGGCGCCCGGAGGCCTGCCATGCCGGTCGAACCTACCCGTGCCGTTTCGCGTACGCGCCGTGCGATCGTCGTCGCGTGCGCGCTGCTCGCCACGCTGCCGTCGCAGGCGGCCGGCCGGCTCACCATTGCCGCCGCATCGAACCTGAAGTTCGCCATGGACGAACTCGTCGGGGAATTCCAGGCCGCCCACCCAGGCGAGCGCGTCGACGTCGTCTATGGCTCCTCCGGCAAGTTCCACGCGCAGATCCTCAATGGCGCCCCGTTCGACCTGTTCTTCTCCGCGGACATGGCATTGCCGCAGGACCTTGTGGCGCGCGGTCTTGCAGCGTCGCCGGTGCGCCGGTACGCGACCGGGCAGCTCGTGATCTGGAGTGCGGCGGACGACGCGACGAAACTCTCGCTGGCAGACCTGGCCGCGCCACGGTTCACGCGCATCGCGATCGCGAATCCCGCGCACGCACCCTACGGCCAGCGGGCCGTGGAAGCCTTGCGTGCGGCGGGTGTGTGGGAGACGGTGGAGCCGCGGCTGGTGTACGGCGAGAACGTCGCGCAGACGGCACAGTTCGTCGAAAGCGGCAACGCGACCGTGGGCATCATCCCGCTGTCACTGGCGCGTAACCCGGCGCTCGCGACGCGCGGTCGCTACGTCCTGGTTCCCGATACCCTGCACGAACCGCTCGCGCAGGGCTTTATCATCACGCAACGGGCCGCCGGCAACACGCTGGCCGCAGAATTTGCGCGCTACATGGAGTCGGCAGCGGCGCGGCAGGTTCTGACCCGCTACGGTTTCGCGCCCGCGCCGCCCGCCGTGGACTGATGCCGGCGTCATGCTGACCAGCGCCGACCTTACCGCGATCGGGCTCAGCCTCCGGCTGGCTGTCACCGTGACGCTGCTGCTGCTCCTCTTCGGCACACCGCTCGCCTGGTGGCTGGCCCGCACTCGCTCGTGGTGGAAGCGCCCGGTGACCGCGGTGGTGGCGATGCCCCTGGTGCTGCCGCCGACGGTGCTGGGTTTTTACCTGCTGGTCGCCTTCGGGCCCTTCGGACCCGTCGGGCGGCTGATGCAGTCGCTCGGCCTGCAACTGCTGCCGTTCACGTTCTCCGGTCTGGTTATTGCCTCGATGCTCTATTCGCTGCCGTTCGTGGTGCAGCCGCTGCAGAACGCGTTCGAGGCGATCGGGGAGCGGCCGTTCGAAGTGGCTGCCACGCTGGGTGCGGGCCCGATCGACCGGTTCTTCTCCGTGGCGATGCCGCTTGCCCGGCCAGGTTTCGTGACCGGCGGGGTGCTCGGCTTCGCACACACGATCGGAGAATTTGGCGTGGTGCTCATGATCGGCGGCAATATTCCCGGCGAGACACGCGTAGTGTCGGTGCAGATCTACGACTACGTCGAGGCGTTCCAGTACGGCCAGGCGCACGGGCTGGCGGCGGTGCTGCTGGTGTTTTCCTTCCTGACGCTGCTGGCGCTGTACGCCATCAATCCGCGGCTGCGTATTTTCTGACCATGACGGCAGGCATCGAGGCACGCTTCGCCATCCGCCATGCCGGGTTCGCGCTCGATGCGGACCTGCGCCTGCCCGAACGGGGCGTGACGGCATTGTTCGGCCCTTCGGGCGCAGGCAAGACCTGTTGCCTGCGGGCGATTGCGGGCCTCGATCACGTGGCCGGCGGTTTTCTCTCGGTCAACGGCGAGGTTTGGCAGGACGACGAACGCCGGTGCTTCCTGCCGCCGCACCGGCGCGCGGTCGGCTACGTGCTGCAGGAGCCGGGCCTGTTCCCGCACCTCTCGGTGGACGGCAACCTGCGCTACGGGGAACGTCGCGCACGAAACGGGCATGCGGCCGACCGGCAAAGGCTCATCGGGCTGATGGGGATCGGTGAACTGCTCGACCGCCGCCCGGACCGGCTGTCGGGTGGCGAACGCCAGCGCGTGGCGATCGCCAGGGCGCTGCTGCGCCAGCCGCGCCTGCTGCTGCTCGACGAACCGATGGCGGCGCTCGATGCCGCGCGCAAGGCGGAGATCGTCCCGTATCTCGAACGGCTGCACCGGCAACTCGAGATCCCGGCGATATACGTCAGCCACCAGGTCGATGAGGTCTTCCGGCTCGCCGATTACCTCGTGGTGCTCGGCGAGGGTCGCGTGCTGGCGAGCGGGCCCATCGCAGAAGTGGCCGCCCGGCTCGATACCTCCGGCCGGTTCGCCGACGAAGCGGCGGTCGTGATCAGCGCCGTGGTTGCGGAGCATGAGCCTGCCGACCACCTGACGCGGCTGGAATTCTCCGGCGGTTCGCTCCACGTCTCCCGCCGCCCCGAGGCCAGCGGCGAAACAGTGCGCTGCCGCATCCAGGCACGCGACGTCAGCATCGCCCTGCAGCAGCCGGCCGGTATCAGCATTCTCAACACGATTGCCGCGACGATCACCGCGGTGGCCGATGCGCCGGATCCTGCGCAGGTACTCGTGCGCCTCGATGCGCGCGGCACGGCGTTGCTGGCGCGGATCACGCGCCGGTCATGGCGCCAGCTGGCGCTGGCGCCGGGCCGGCAGGTCTGGGCGCAGGTGAAGGCGGTCGCCGTGCTCGGCTGAGCGGGCGCGATGCAGGAGCGCTCAGGGTTTGCGCGCGGGCAGGCGGCGTCGGCTCCCCGGCGGTGACGGCGAGGTTTGCGCCGGGGGTTTCAGCCGGCCCCAGCGGCGTGTCGCCAGCACGGCGATCGCAGCGCCGAATTCCCGGTAGTTGCGGACCAGATCCCGCCCGAACGGCGTCAGGGTCCCCCCGCCGCCACCGCGCCCGCCGACGCTCGCGGTGGTGACCGGCCTGTCGAAGCTGCGGTTGAGGCTGTCGAGCAACAGCCAGGCGCGGCGATAACTCATGCCGATGTGACGTGCAGCAGCCGACAGCGAACCTTCGGCATCGATTGCCGCCAGCAGGTCGATCTTGCCTGGACCGACCGAGCTGCCGGGCGCGAAGTCGAGGCGAAAGCGTACGGTGACCATGCGGTGTGGCTCCGGGACCGCCCGCATGATAGCGCGAATGGCGAACGCGGGTTGCCGGCAGGCGCGTCACCGTTTAATCTCTATATCCATCCGGATATAGCGAAGCCCGCTGACTCGAAAAAGTTCGAATCGGCCCTGCGGCAGCGGCTTTCGGAATATCAACACGGATATAGCGACTGCCAATCACTCCGGGGAGGTCCTGGTGACATCACGTACGCACATCGGCGTACTGGCAATGTTCTGCCTGTTGAGTCTGGCTGGACATCACGCTGGGGCCGCGGAGGCGACACAGACTGCGCTTGGCACCATCGAGGTCATTGCGCGGCACGAAGGCCTGCCGCCGCTGCCGACGGACGTCATTCCCGCCGCGGCGCTGGAGTCGGCGGGTCGGCGCGATCTGGCCCACGCGCTCGACCTGGTGCCGGCCCTGACGGTGACGCGGGTGGGAGCGCGCAACGAGGCGCTGGTGCAGTTACGCGGTTACGATTCGCGGCAGGTGCCCCTGTTCGTGGATGGCATCCCGGTGTACGTGCCCTACGATGGCAATATCGACCTGGCCCGGCTCGGCGTCGGGGATGTCGAGGAGATCCGCGTGAGCAAGGCCGGCGGGTCGGTGTTGTACGGGCCGAACGCGCTCGGTGGTGCGATCAACGTGGTGACGGCGCGGCCGGCGCCCGGCCTCGACTGGGAAGGGCGGGCCGGTGTGCGCTATGACGACAGCATGGACCTCGCGCGCCGCGACGTTGGCGGCCGCGCCAGCTGGCGCAGCGGGGAGTGGTACCTGCAGGCTTTCGCATTCCTGCGCGACGAGAACTTTTTCCGCATTCCGGATGGCGGCCGGCGCGAGAATTCCGCCTCGCGCGATCTCAACACGCGCATGCAACTCGGCTGGCAGGGCGAAAGCGGCGCGCAGTGGCAGCTCAATTACGCGCGTTTCGATGGCGACAAGCAGACGCCACCCTATGCCGGCACGTCCCCGGGGGTGCGGCCGCGTTTCTGGCGCTGGCCCTACTACGACAAAGAGGACATCTACGTCATCGGCGCGTTGCCGGCGGGCGACGGTCTGTGGCTGCGGGCCCGGGCGTACTACGACAGCTTCGAGAATGCGCTGCACTCGTTCGATGACGCGACCTACACCACCCAGAATCGCCCGTACGCATTCACCAGCAACTACGACGATTACACCTGGGGCGGCAGCATCGAGGCGGAGCTTGCTCCCGGCGACGCGGCGGGCGTGACGCGCGCCGTCTTCCACTTCAAGGAAGACACGCATCGCGAGTTCGACGATCTCGATCAGCCGCAGGAGCGGATGGAGGACCGGACCTGGTCGGTTGCCGTCGAGCACACGCACACCCTGCGCGATGACCTGACTGCGAGTGCCGGAGTCGGCTGGAACAAGCTCGACACACGCCGGGCCGACGACAACATCAACGGGACGATCACACCGTTCCCGCTGGACGACGACTCCGCAGTGAACGTGACCGCCGGGGCAGCCTGGAACGTCGCTCCGGACTGGACGCTCGACTTCAACCTCGCCCACAAGACCCGCTTTCCGACCCTGAAGGACCGCTATTCCTACCGACTGGGCGCGGCGCTGCCGAACCCCGATCTCACGGCCGAAGACGCGGAACACGTCGAGGTCGGGGCAACGACCCGGCTCGGCGACACCGAGCTGCATGGCGCGCTGTTCGGCAGCTGGCTCGACGATGCGATCGCGAGCGTGAGCCTGCCTCCGACCGCCTGCGCCTCGCCGCCCTGCTTCCAGTTGCAGAACGTCGGCCGGCAGCGTCGCCGCGGCGGCGAGTTGTCCGCGACGACCACCGACCTGCCGGTGCTCGGCGAGCTGCGCCTCGGTTATTCCTACGTCGCGGTGGACAACTTCGAGCAGCCGGAGGTACGCGCCGTGTACACGCCGCGTCACAAGGTGCAGCTCGGTACGCGCACACCGCTCGGCGAGCGTGCGACGCTGCGCTTCGACTTCAAGGCGGAGGACGGCCGCTTGAGTACCAGCGACGGCGTCCGGCAGACAGCGGGTTTCGGACTGCTCGATGTCGGCGTAGAAGTGCGCTTGATCGCCGGACTGCGGCTGCTGGTGGAGGCCGCGAACCTGACGGACCGGCTGTACGCCTATGACGAGGGCTTTCCCGAGTCCGGTCGCAACTATGCTGCGACGCTGCTGTGGCAGCCGGCACCCTGATGGAGGATCCGACAATGCGAAAGTTCTTGATTGCCTGTGTGGTGGCGCTCGCGGCGCACGCTGCGTCCGCCGCCGATTGTGAGGGGTTCCGGTGGCCGGTTGCGGCGGAGCTGAAGCTCTTCGCGAGTCCCGCCGCGGCGGCCGTCGCGGGTCGCGACGAGGCGACGGCCGCGGAACTGCAGACGGGCCGTCTCTACCGCCTGGCGCTTGCGGAGCAGGAGTCCGTGCACCTGCCGGTCGCGCCGTCGAAGAAGATGCTGACGGATGGCGCCTATGCCGGCGTCGTCCGCCTGAACCTGGCCGCGGCAGGCCGCTACCGCGTGGCGCTCGATGAGCACCTCTGGGTCGACGTCGTGCACGGCGGCACGTTGCTGGAGTCGGCGGATTTCAGCGGCAGCGAAGACTGCGACGGGCCGCGCAAGATCGTCGAGTACGCGATTCCTGCGCCCGGCGAGTACCTGGTGCAGGTGAGCGCCGCCGGGCAACCAGCGGTGCGTGTCGCCATCACCGCTGTGCCGTGAGTGTCGGCGCGCCGCTTGCGGTGGCGCTGGCGGCGCTGCTCTGTGCCTCGCCGGCGAGGCGCGTGCTGCACGACAGGCCTTCGGGCAAATGCCGGTCGCCGATCGCGAGCATCTGGTCCGCTGGGTGCTCGCGCGCTGAGTCGCTGTTCAGCGCCGGCTTCGTCCGGGACGGGGCAGGGGCCGATGCGTGCGGTGTTGCCGCTGACTGTGCGCACGCGGCCGAAGCGCAGCGCGCTCAGGCGGACGCGGCCTCCAGCGAGGCGAGCTGTTCGGCCTGGTGCTCGTGCAGCAGCGGCTCGATGACCGGGTCGAGATCGCCCTCGACGACGTCGGGCAGCCGGTACAGGGTGAGGTTGATGCGGTGGTCGGTGAGCCGGCCCTGCGGGAAGTTGTAGGTGCGGATGCGCTCGGAGCGGTCGCCGGTACCGACCAGGCTCTTGCGCTGCGCGGCCTGTTCGCGCGTCTGCTTCTGGCGCTCCTGGTCGAGCAGCTTCGCCTGCAGCAGCGAGCGGGCACGCGCGCGGTTCTTGTGCTGGGAGCGTTCGTCCTGGCACTCCACCACGATGCCGGTCGGCAGGTGCGTGAGGCGGATGGCCGAGTCGGTCTTGTTGACGTGCTGGCCGCCGGCGCCCGAGGCGCGGAAGGTGTCCTCGCGGATCTCGGCCGGGTTGATGCGCACTTCCTCGACTTCCTCGACCTCGGGCAGCACCGCCACGGTGCAGGTCGAGGTGTGGATGCGACCCTGTGCCTCGGTGGCGGGTACGCGCTGCACGCGATGAGCACCCGATTCGTACTTGAGCCGGGAATAAGCTCCCTCACCGATCACCCGGCTGATGATCTCCTTGTAACCGCCTTTCTCGCCCGCACTGCGCGAGAGCACCTCCACGCTCCAGCCCTGCCGTTCCGCGTACCTCGAGTACATGCGGAACAGGTCGCCCGCGAACAGCGCCGCCTCGTCGCCACCCGCGGCTGCGCGGATTTCCAGGAAGATGTTGCTGTGATCATGCGGATCCCTGGGGATGAGGTGACGGCGGATCTGCAGCTCGATGTCGGACAGGCGCGCGGTCACCGCTTCGGCCTCGTCCTCGCCGAGCGAGCGAAGCGCCGGGTCGGCCTCCAGACGCATGTCCTCGGCGGCGGCGAGATCGGCGCTGGCGCGCTGCCATGCGGTGTGCAGTGCCACCAGCGGCTGCAATTGCGCATGTTCCTTCGATAACTCGCGGAAGCGGCGCTGCACGCCGATGACCGCCGGGTCGGCGAGCAGCGCGTTCAGCTCCTCGAACCGTCCGGCCATCTGTTCCAGTTTGTCCAGTATGCTTTTCTGCATGGTCGTGTCAGGCGCGTGCCGAAGTACCGGCAGCATCCGGGAAAGCCGCGCTATTATCGACATATATGTGCAGTGTCACTACCGGCCGTCAGGGCCGCAGTTGCAGGCCCGCGGGTGCGGGCCTGCCCTTGTCGGGCCGGGATGCCCGGTTCCAGCGCATGACCCGGAGCCTCGCCGTCGCGGGCCTGGTCGTGGTGTTGTCCGCATGCGCCGCGAGCGGGCCGGCGGCCGATGCGCAGGACGCGCATTACGTGCCGGGCACCGGTTACCACATGGTCATGGCCGAGATCGCCGCGCAACGCAGCGAGTACGCCATCGCGGTGGACGAATATCTCCATGCGGCGGAACGCAGTGCGGACCCCGAGCTGTCGCAGCGAGCCGCGGCATTCGCCTTCGAGTTCGGCTACGACGCGGCGGCGCTGCGCGCGGCCCGTCGCTGGGCGCAACTCGCGCCGGATGATGCCTCGGCGCATCTGTATGTCACCCGGCTGCTGATCCGTCGCAACGACGTGGCCGGTGCGCTGGTCGCGGCCGGCAAGGCACTCGGCGATCCCGCGCAACGCCGCGCGGACGACTACCTGCTGCTGGCCGACGAACTTGCGCAGGAGGACAACGCTCGCGCAGTGACGCAATTGCTGACCCGCCTGTCCGCGAACTCCCCGCCTGCGCCGCAGCTCGACCTCGCCATCGCGCGGGCCGCGTTTGGCTCCGGAGATTTCGATCTCGCGCTGGAATCCGCCTACGCGGTGCTCGCCGGCGAGAACGGCGCCGATCTGGCCGCCGACGCCAGCCTGCTCGTGGTCCGGGCGCTGATGGGGCAGGGCGAGGAAGAGGCGGCATTCGAACACATGGCGCGACTGGTCGAATCCGCGCCATCGCTGGATTTCGAGCTGGAGAACGCCCGGCTGCTGGCCGCCGCCCGGCGTCACGAGGAGGCCCTGCGGGAGATCGACCTGCTCCTGGAGCGCTTCGGGCCACAGCCCGCCATCCGGCGGCTGCGCGCTCTGGTGAGTTTCGATGCCGGTGACGGCCAGACGGCGTGGGCGGAGTGCGGCGAACTGCTGCGCGAGGGCGAATTCGTCGATGAGTGCCTGTTCTACCTCGGCGTCATTGCCGAGCAGCAGGGTCAGCCGCAACAGGCGGTGGAGCTGTACTCCCGCGTGCCGGACGGCGCGTATCGCCTGCCCGCGGAGCTGGCGCTGCTGCGCATCGTGGAGGCCAATGACGGCGCGGATGCGGCCCTGCGCCAGCTCGGGGAGTTCGCCAGGAGCTATCCGCGACTCGGCTTCGAGACGGACCGGCTGCGAGCCGGAGTGCTGCAGCGGGCCGGCCGCTACGAGGAGGCGCGGGTGCTGCTCGACCAGGCGCTCAGCTTTCGGCCGTACGACAGGGAACTGCTGCTCGCGCGCGGTGCGCTGCTCGAACAGATGGGCAAACTGGAGCCCGCAATCGCAGACATGAGCGCGGCGGTGGCGATCGCGCCGGACGACGCCGTTGCGCTGAACGCGCTCGGTTACACACTGGCCAACAAGACCCGGCGGATCGACGAGGCTTACCGCCTGATCCGGCGCGCGATCGAGCGCGAGCCGGATAACGCCGCCATCCTCGACAGCTATGGCTGGGTGCATTATCGCCAGGGCCGGCTCGCGGAGGCACGCAGTTACCTGCAACTGGCGTACTCGCGCTTTCCCGACCCGGAAGTGGCGGCTCACCTCGGCGAGGTGCTCTGGCAGCAGGGGGACCGGGCGAAGGCGCGCGCGATCTGGCAGGAGGCGCTCGAGCGCTCGCCCGACAACGCGCCGTTGATCGAAACCATGGCCCGCTTCCCGGACTGAGTGGCCGCAATGCGCAGACCCGCGGTGGCGATGGCGTGTGCGCTCGCGGTGGTGGCGCTGCTCGATGCCTGCACGCTGCGCCGGGAAGAACCGACCCCGGCGGTGGACTGGGAGGCGCGGCGCGAACGGCTGCTCTCGCTCGATGCCTGGCTCGCGCGCGGCCGGATCGCGGTCAAGGCCGATGCGGGCAGCGGCCAGGGCGACCTGCGCTGGGAGCAGGACGGCGCCAGCGCCCGCATTCGCGTCAGCGGCCCGTTCGGAGCCGGCGCGTACGACATCCGCTGGGATCCGGTCCGGCTCAGTGTCAGCAGCCGCAACGGCGAGTTCTCGCGTGACTATACCGGCCCGGACGCGGCCGGGCAGTTCCTCGCCGAACAGCTCGGCTGGGCGTTCCCGGCCGGGAGCGTCCGTTACTGGCTGCTCGGTTTGCCCGACCCGCAGTTCCCGGCCGGTGAGACACACGCGAGCGGTGGCCAGCCGGAACTCATCGAGCAGAACGGCTGGACCATCCGCTACGAGGCGTTCGAGGACCAGGCGGGCACGCCCATGCCGCGGCGACTGACGCTGGCGAACGACGCAGCCCGCGTGCGCCTGATCGTGGACCAGTGGTGCCTCGAGGCGCGTTGCCTCGCGCGCGCCGCCGCGCGTTGAAGGCGGGTGTACTGGCGGCGGTTTCGGCGCGGCGATCGGTGGTTTGACAGCCCCGAAGTGCGCCCGGAGAATACGCGCGCGCCTGCGCCACTTGGGGTGTAGCCAAGCGGTAAGGCAGCGGGTTTTGATCCCGCCATTCGTAGGTTCGAATCCTACCACCCCAGCCACCGCCCTCGCGGGTCACCAGAGCAGAGCCCGACGTGAACGCCGAAAGCCGCAACCTGCTGCCGAACATGGCGATTCTCTCGGGCAACTCCAATCCGGGGCTCGCCCAGCGCATCGCGCGTCACCTGATGCAGCCGCTCGGCAAAGCGCATGTCGGGCGTTTCTCCGACGGCGAGATCAGCGTCGAGGTCCTCGACAACGTACGCGGCCGCGACGTCTACATCGTGCAATCGACCTGCCCGCCGGTGAACGATCACATCATGGAGTTGCTGGTGCTCGCCGACGCCTGCCGGCGTGCTTCGGCGGCGCGCATCACGGCGGTCATTCCCTACATGGGCTACTCGCGCCAGGACCGGCGCACCCGCGCGGCGCGGGTGCCGATCACCGCGCGCCTGGTCGCAGGGTTGATCAGCGAAGCCGGCATCAACCGCGTCCTGACGGTGGACCTGCATGCCGACCAGATCCAGGGTTTTTTCTCGATCCCGGTGGACAACGTGTATTCGTCGCCGGTGCTGCTCGGCGACCTGTGGCGACAGAAGTACAACGATCTCGTGGTGGTCTCGCCGGACGTCGGCGGCGTGGTTCGCGCGCGCGCGTTCGCCAAGCGCATCGACAACGCCGATCTCGCCATCATCGACAAGCGCCGCCCGCAGCCCAACGTCTCGGAGGTGATGAACATCATCGGTGAGGTCGAGGGCAAGACCTGCGTGCTCATCGACGACATGGTCGATACGGCTGGCACGCTGTGCCAGGCTGCCGGTGCGCTGAAGGAGCACGGCGCCGAACGGGTGCTCGCTTATGTCACCCACCCGATACTCTCCGGCAAGGCGGTCGAGCGCATTGCCGGCTCGACGCTCGACGAGCTGGTGGTCACCGACACCATCCCGCTCGGCCCGGCCGCGGCCGCCTGCTCCCGCATACGCCAGCTCGGTGTGGCGGAATTGCTCGCCGAGACCATGCGCCGGATCTGCCTGGACGAATCGGTCAGCTCCCTCTACGTCGATTAGCAACCCGCCGGCCCGTCGCGGCTGTATCCCGATTGGGCTATCATTGCGCCCCCCGCAAGGGGGCGGTACCGGCCGGTCGCAGGCCGGTTCCGCCGGAAAACCAGCCAGTAATCTGATTCAGGAGTCATCATGGCCAAGCGCTTTACACTCGCCGCGGAAGCCCGGGATGACGCAGGGAAAGGTGCGAGCCGCCGCCTGCGTCGGGCCGGAAGGGTTCCCGGCATCATCTACGGGGGCGGTCAGTCGCCCACCGCCGTCACGCTGGACAGCAACGAAGTCCTGCGCAATGCGGAACAGGAGGCATTCCTGTCGAGCATCCTCGACATCAATATCGCCGGCGAGCGTTTGCAGGCGATCGTCAAGGATATCCAGGTGCACCCGGCGAAACGCGCCGTCATGCACCTCGACCTGCAGCGCATCCTCGCCAACGAGAAGATCCGCATTACAATCCCGCTGCATTTCCTCAACGCGGCCAGCGCGAAGGGCGTGAAGGACGGCGGCGGCATCGTCTCGCACCTCATGACCGAGGTGCAGATTTCATGCCTGCCGAAAGATCTGCCCGAATTCCTCGAACTCGACATCGCCGAACTCGATCTCAACGGCATCCTGCATTTGTCCGACATCAGGCTGCCGTCCGGTGTGGAGATTCCTGAACTGGCCGCCGGCCCCGAACAGAACCGTCCGGTCGTTTCGATCCACCTCGTCAAGGAGGAGGTCGAGGCGCCGGTGGAGGGCGCAGTACCCGCCGAAGGCGCTGCAGCGGCATCCGCCGAGGGCGCAGCCCCGGCCGCAGGTGCGGCTGCCCCGGCTGCGCCGGCCAAGGAAGGCGCGAAGGACGCCGGCAAGGGCAAGGACAAGAAGTAACGCAGGTACGCAGTGGCCGGCGCCAACGGCCTTGCTTCATGAACGACGGGGACCGGCTCGCGCCGGTCCCCGTTATCATGTGGACCCATGCAGGACTCGCTCCTCCCCGCCGCGATCGTCGGTCTCGGCAATCCCGGCCCGAAGCACGCAGCCGACCGTCACAATGCCGGTTTCTGGCTGCTCGAGCGGCTGGCCGTCCCGGCCACCGCGCAGTTTCGCGACGAAGCCAAGCTCGCCGGCAGCCACTGCCAGGTGGCGATCGGCGGACGGCCGGTGCGGCTCGTAAAACCCGCGACCTTCATGAACCGCAGCGGCCAGTGCGTGCGCCGGCTGATGGACTACTTCCAGATTCCGCTCGCCGGCATCCTGGTCGTGCACGACGACGTGGACCTGCCACCGGGAACCGCGCGCCTGAAATCCGGCGGTGGCCACGGCGGCAACAACGGGCTGCGCGACATCATTGCCCATTGCGGCGCGGACTTTCCGCGGCTGCGGCTCGGGGTCGGCCACCCCGGACAGAAGGATGCCGTCGCCGACTACGTGCTGCACCGCCCGTCGGGCGATGAGCAGGGTCTCATCGATTTCGCCATTGCCGAATCGCTGCAGGCACTGGAGACCTGGTTTGCGCAGGGGTTCCAGCGGGCGGTGACGCGCCTGCACACGGCCACGCCGCCGGATGCGGGCCCCGGGCCTGCCGGGTGAAAAAACGATTTGCCATCTGCGTGGAGGTGCCGCATGGCCGAACGCGATAGCCAGCTGACCCGGGTCGTCCTCGGCGTGCTGTTCCTGGGGCTGCTGATTGGCGGCAGCCTGTGGATCCTGTGGCCGTTTCTCGGCGCGCTGCTCTGGGCGGTGATGATCGTGGTGGCGACCTGGCCGCTGTTTCTGCGGCTCGATCGGACGCTTGGCGGGCGGCGCGCACTGGCGGTCACGGTGATGGCGGTCGGCCTGCTGCTGGTGCTGGTGATCCCGATCGTGCTGTTGATCGGTGCGCTGGTTGCGAATGCCGGCACGTTCGTCGGCTGGGTTGGCGGGCTCGCCGACTGGCGGCTGCCGCCGCCGCCGGCGTGGCTCGTCAACCTGCCGCTCGTCGGCGCATCGGTTGCCGGTATATGGGCGAATGTCGGTGCGCTGAGCGACATGGAGCTGCTCGGGCGCGCGACGCCCTATGTCGGAGAGCTGACCCGCTGGCTGTTATCGCAGATCGGCAATGTCGGCTTCATCATCGTGCAGTTCATTCTGACGATCATCGTGGCGGCCATTGTCTATGCCAATGGCGAAGCGACGGCGCGGTTTGCCCTGCGATTTGCGCGCCGGCTGGCGGGCGAGCAGGGTGAGCGCGCAGCGCGGCTGGCCGCACAGGCCATCCGCGGCGTGGCGCTCGGCGTGGTCGGGACTGCGCTGATCCAGGCGACATTCACCGGCATCGGGCTCGCCATCGCCGGCGTGCCGTTCGTGCCGGTGCTGACCGCGGTGGCGTTTCTCCTGACCGTGGCGCAGCTCGGCGTCGTGCTCGTGCTGGCTCCGGCGGTGATCTGGGTATTTGCGACCGGCCCGACCTGGCTGGCGGTCTTTCTGCTCGTCTGGTCCATCATCGTCGGCACGGCCGACAACTTCATCCGGCCGCTGCTGATCAAGCGGGGCGCCGATCTGTCGCTGGTGCTGATTTTCGCCGGCGTGGTGGGCGGGCTGCTCACCTTCGGCATCATCGGCATCTTCGTCGGTCCGGTGGTGCTGGCGGTGAGCTGGACGCTGTTGCGCGCCTGGACGGATGCGCCGGAGTCACAGCCAGGCGCCGGCAGCTGACTCCCGCGAGCGCGCGCCGCCCGGCTCAGTTGCGGGCGACGTGCAGGATGGCGTAACCGGAGAACACGACCTGCGGCACCGCAATGCCGACCACGTGGCCTTCGTAGGGCGAGGTGATGACGAAGCGCTCGTCGGTGAACGGGTCGATGACCTCGGCGATGACGTCGCCGCGGCGTACGGTTTCGTCGAGCACGCTGCGCGGATAGAAAATGCCGCTGTTGCCGAGCGGGGTGCGCACCCAGCTGGAGCGGCTGAAGATCCGCGCGTCCGGTGTGGGCGCGGTGGCCTCGCCGGCGATCATGCCGAGGCGGATCATCACGTTGCGCACGCCCTGCACGCCGCGCGCGATCTCCTCGCGCTCGAAGCGCAGCGGCAGCCCGGCCTCGTAGACCAGCGCCGGTATGCCGGCTTCCATCATCTCGCGGCGCAGGCTGCCGCGCGGTCCGGCCCCGCCGATCACCACGGCTGCGCCAAAATGCCTGGCGAGGTCGAAGGCCCTGCCGTGGGCGAGATCCACCCGGATCTGCGGCAGGTTGGCCCGCTCGAGCGAGCCGGTGTGCAGGTCGATCAGCGCGTCGCAGTGCTCGCGCAGGTTGGTGAAGATGATGGAGGCGATGAGCGCCGTGTTGCTGCTGCCCTCGACTCCGGGGAAGGCGCGGTTGAGATCGCGGCGATCGGGCATGTAGCGGCTGCCGGTACGAAACCCGTGGATGTTCGCGGCCGGCAACGCGATCAGTGTGCCCGCGAGCGCTCCGGCATCGGTCGAGGCGACGATTTCACGCGCGACTTCGAAACCATTGCGCTCGTCGCCATGGATGAGCGCCGTCAGGCAGAGCGTCGGCCCGGGGCGCACGCCCCGCGCCGCGAACACCACCGTATCGAGGAACGCGCCTTCGAAGGTCTGTGCGAACTGGTAGCTGAACTTGCGTTTGGCCCCGGGCGCCACTTCCCGCCCCAGCAGTTGCAGTGCACCCCAGTCCTGCCCCGGGCTGCCTGCCGGCGCTCCCGCGGCATAGGCGGTCGGGAGCAGGGCGCAAGCGGCAACAGCGAGACTCGCAAGGCGCATGACGGATATCCCTGGATGTTGTTTCGATCGGTTGCACGCGCGGCCTGCGCCGCGGTCCGGCATGCGCCGGGGCGAATGCCCCGACACACGATTGTGATAGTCTGCCCACTCGATCAGGGAAACGACAAGACCTCGCAGAGTGCGGGCCACGACCGCCCGTTCGCGCCATGCCATCCGACCCGCCCGCGACCATCAGATCCGCAGTCGCCGATGCCGTGCGCACCGGGCTCTCGGTGGAGTCGATTCGCGCGGCAGTGCTCGACAACCTGACCTGCCTGCAGGGTCGCTACCCGGATATCGCCACGCCCTACAACTGGTACATGGCGCTCGCGTTCAGCGTCCGTGACCGGATGCTGGCCCGCTGGGCGGGCACCGTGCGGGCAGGGGCGTCGCCCGACGTGAAAGTCGCCTGCTACTTCTCGGCCGAATTCCTGGTCGGGCCGCAGCTGCACAACAACCTGGTGAATCTCGGCATCGAGGCGAACGCACGCGAGGCGATGCGCGCCCTCGGCCAGGACCTCGACGCGCTCGCGGCGCTCGAGGAGGAGCCGGGGCTCGGCAACGGCGGGCTCGGGCGCCTGGCGGCCTGCTATCTCGATTCGCTCGCCACGCTGGAGGTGCCGGCGGTCGGCTACGGGATCCGGTACGAGTTCGGGATCTTCGACCAGGAGATCCGCGACGGCGGGCAGGTGGAAGTCACCGACAAGTGGCTGCAGAAGGGCAACCCCTGGGAGTTGATTCGCCCGGAGGTCGGCTACGACGTGAATTTCGGCGGCCATACCGAGCCCGGCGCCGATCCGCAGGGCCGCTATTGCGTCCGCTGGGTGCCGGCCCGCCGCGTCAGGGGCGTTGCCTGCGACATGCCCGTGCTCGGTTATCGCGTCAACACCTGCAACACACTGCGCCTGTGGCGCAGCGAGGCCGTGGAATCCTTCGACCTCGGGGACTTCAACGTCGGCGATTACTACGGCGCCGTGCACGAGAAGGTTGCCTCCGAGACGCTCTCCAAGGTGCTCTACCCGAACGACCAGCCGGAGGCGGGCAAGCGCCTGCGCCTCGAGCAGCAGTACTTTCTCGTCTCCTGCTCGCTGCAGGACATGCTGCGCCTGCTGGATATGAAGGGTCAGCCTGTCACCCGCTTCGCCGAGTTGTTCGCCGCGCAGCTGAACGACACGCACCCGGCGCTCGCCGTTGCCGAACTGATGCGCCTGCTGATGGACGAGCGGCATCTGCCATGGGACGAGGCCTGGGCCATCACGCGCGATACGCTCGCGTACACCAACCACACGCTGCTGCCCGAGGCGCTGGAAACCTGGGGGCTGGCGTTGTTTGCGGGCGTCCTGCCGCGGCCGCTGGAAATCATCCTGGAGATCAACCGTCGCTTTCTCGACGAGGCGCGCCGCCGCTTTCCGGGCGACGAGGAGCGGTTGCGGCGCATGTCGCTGATCGATGAGGCAGATGGCAGGCGCGTGCGTATGGCGCATCTCGCCGTCGTCGGCAGCCATGCGGTGAACGGTGTGGCTGAGCTGCATTCGACGCTGCTGCGCCAGACGGTGTTCCGCGATTTCGCCGAACTCTGGCCGGAGCGTTTCCACAACGTGACCAACGGCGTGACGCCGCGCCGCTTCGTGCTGCTCGGCAACCGGCCACTCGCACGATTGCTGGACGATGCCGTGGGCGCAGGCTGGGTGACCGACCTGCCGAGGCTTGCCGCACTCGCCGCGCACGCTGATGACCCGGCCTTCCAGGAGGAGTGGCGGCGGGGGAAGGCGCACAACAAGGCGGCGCTCGCCCGGCAGATCGAGGATTGCACCGGCCTGGCGGTGGATGCCGGCGCGTTGTTCGACATCCAGGTCAAGCGTATCCACGAGTACAAGCGCCAGCACCTCAACGCCCTGCACATCATCACGCTGTACCAGCGCCTGCGGCAGGACCCGGGGCTCGAACTGGCACCGCGCTGTTTCGTCTTCGGCGGCAAGGCCGCGCCGGGCTACCAGATGGCGAAGCTCATGATCCGGCTGATCAACGGGGTGGCGGCGGTGGTCAACGCCGATGCCGCCGTCCGGGGACGGCTCGCGGTCGTGTTCTATCCGAACTTCAACGTGCAGAGCGCGGAGCGCATCTACCCCGCTGCCGATCTCTCGGAGCAGATCTCGACGGCGGGCAAAGAGGCCTCGGGCACCGGCAACATGAAATTCATGATGAACGGGGCGCTCACCATCGGTACCCCGGATGGGGCCAACCTCGAGATCTGCGCCGCGGTGGGTGCGGAGAACTTTTTCCAGTTCGGCATGACGGCGGCAGAGGCGGCCGCGACCAGGGCGCACGGCTACCGGCCGCGGACGCTGTACGAGAGCGACGCCCAACTGCGCGCGGCGCTCGACATGATCGCTGCCGGTGCCTTCTCCGGCGGCGACCGGGAGCTGTTCCGGCCGCTGCTCGAGCAACTCCTCGAGCACGACGAGTTCCTGCTCCTGGCCGATTATCGCGCTTACGTGGAGGCGCAGGCCGAGGCCGAGCGCGCCTTCCGCGACCGGCCGCGCTGGACCCGCATGTCCATCCTCAACACGGCCCGCTCCGGCCGGTTCTCATCGGACCGCGCAGTCGGCGAATACTGTCGGCAGATCTGGGGGCTGCGACCCGCGGGCACCCCCGGCTAACGCGCGGGCGGTGCGAGCGACTGTCCGGCGGTCTTGGTCGGCACGAGCGGTATCTGCCGTGCCAGCGCGAAGGCCGCGATCGTATCGAGCTTGTACTCGAGCTGGTAGAACCGGGCGAGCTTCGTTTCGGGCAGCACCTTGCGGAACTTCTTCAGGTAGCGCTTGCGCAGGTCGACCATCTTTTCCTGGTACTTCAGGCCGTCGGCGATCAACTGCCGCGCGGTCGCGTCCGAAAGATTGTCGTAGCTCGCCGCATAATCGGTGATGACCTTCACCCGCAGGTTGCCGATCTCTTTCAGCTCCGCCATGTAGCGGTCGAACACCGGCCAGAAAGCGTTGCTTTCCTCGGGCGTGAGTGCGAGCGCCTGGCTGACGATCATCTTGCGTTCGGCCTGCACGACCGCCCGCGCCTGCTCGGTCGCTTCGGTGAGGTCCGCAAAGGCGGGGTTCACCTGGGCGATGCCGGCTGCTGGCAGGGCAGCGAGGGCTGCGGTAATGGCGAGTAGTGTCGTTTTCATGGTGTCCGGGCTCCCCCCGTAATGACGGACAGGTGCGGATTCTAGGGGTTTGCGCTAGGGTTTGCACCGCAGGCTCGCGCGGTTCGCGTGAGCCTTATCTGTCCCGGGGGGCGACAGTCATGTTTGGCAAGATCGTTCTGACAGTCGGCGCGCTGCTGGCGGTGGGGTCGGTATCGGCCCAGGAGCCAGCCCCCGGCGCCACGACCACCCGCCCGCGCATCGGGCTCGCGCTCGGTGGCGGTGGCGCCAAAGGCGCCGCACACATCGGCGTCCTCGAGGTGCTCGAGGAGTTGCGTGTCCCGGTGGACTGCGTGGCCGGTACCAGCATGGGCGCGCTCGTCGGCGGCACCTTCGCCGCGGGCATGCCGCCGGCGGAGATCGAACGCAAGGTGCTCGCCATCAACTGGGCGCGCACGGTTGGCAGCGAAGGCCGGCGCGACCAGATGCCGATCAGCCGCAAGATCGCCGGCAACACGTATACGAACTCCCTCGAGTTCGGGATCCAGGACGGCCGGATCGGCGCCCCGGCGGGCCTGCTGCGGACGCAGGACATCGAGACCGTGATTCGTGACCTCGTCTCCGACGCCCGTCTCACCGGCAACTTCGACGAACTGCCCATTCCATTCCGCGCGGTTGCCACCGACATGCTGGGCGGCCAGATGGTCGTGCTGGGCGATGGCGACCTTTCCGTCGCCATGCGTGCCAGCATGGCGGTGCCGGGCGCATTCTCTCCCGTCATCATCGGCAACAAGATTCTGTCCGACGGCGGCATGATGCGTAACCTGCCGGTGGACGTCGTCCGCAACGTCTGCGCGGACATCGTGATCGCCGTCTCGCTCGCTTCGCCGGCGCCGACGTCGGAGCAACTCAACTCGGCGCTGGCGCTGGTCGGGCGTTCGCTCGACGTGATGATCGTCGCCAACCAGGATGCGCAGATTGCAACCCTGACCGGGCGCGACGTGAGCATCGTCGTGCCGATGGGCTCCATCGGCTCGGCGGATTTCCAGCGGGTCCCGGAGGCGATACCGCTCGGCCGTGAAGCGGCCCTGGTGCACAAAGAGGCGCTGTCGCGTTACGCACTGCCCGAGAGCGAGTACCTCGCCTGGCGTGCAAACCTTCGCCCGGACGGCAGCGATGAGATCGCCGTGGCCGAAGTGCGTATCGTCGGGCTCGATCGCGTGAACGAGCAGTTCGTTCGTTCGAGGATTCTGAATGTCGTGCCGGGTGCGACGGTCACCAATGCCGAGATTGGCGAAGACACGAGCCGGATCTACGCGCTCGGCGATTTCGAACGGGTCGAGTATCGCCTTGACGGTCCGCCTGAGGCGCGGATCGTCGAGATCGGCGTGGTCGAGCGATCATGGGGGCCGGATTTCGTGCGTTTCGACCTGGGGCTTGCGGCCAACGGCGACGGCCGGCTCGATGCACTGCTGCGCGCCGACCACGAGCGCACCTGGCTGAATCCGCGCGGCGGACGCTGGCACAACGCGGTGCAGCTCGGCCGGCAGACGCTGCTCACAACGGCGCTCTACCAACCGCTGGATATCCGCCAGCGCTTCTTCGTCCAGCCGTTCTTGCAGTACGAGCGCAACATCGAGGACATCTACGACGACGGCGACCGCCTCGCCACGTACAACGTCAAGGACGGCTTCGGCCAGGTCGACCTGGGCGCAAACATCGGCACGCGTACGCAGCTGCGCGCCGGTTTGCGCAGTAGCTGGATCAGCGCAGACCTCGACACCGGCCCTACAATCCTGCCGGAGCTCGAGACCACCCAGATGTCCAGCACGCAGCTTCGCATGATCTATGACACCCGCAATACGCCCGGGCTGCCGACCAGCGGTTCGTACATCAATGCGCGCTACGCGCAATCCAATGGCTGGCTTGGCAACCAGACCGATTACGACCTGGTCGAGGGCGTCATCGTGAAGGCGATCCAGTTCCGGGGCGACTCCCTGGTCCTGTTTGCCGGCGGCGGGGCCGAACTCGACGGCGAGCTGCCTGTGACCGAAGCCTTCCAGCTCGGCGGCATCCGGACCTTCCCCGGGCTGCTGCCCGGCGAACTGCGTGGCACAAAGTACTGGATCGCGGGCACGCGCCAGTTCTGGAGGCTAGCCGAAATTCAGTCACTGTTCGGCCAGGCGCTGTACGGCGGCGTCCGGCTCCAGGCGGGGCGCATGGCTGAGCGTGTCGACGAAGTGTACGACGGCACGCTCTACGGTATCTCGGCTGCGCTTGGCGGTACCACGCCGATCGGCCCCTTCATCCTGTCGCTCGGGTTCGTGGACAACAGCAGCTGGCAGTTGCAGTTTGCGCTCGGCCGGCCGATCCCGGAGGGCTCCATCCTCGACGAGACCCGCTGAGCGGCGGAGGTTTCCGCAGCTCAGCGGCATCGCCTGGAGTACACTCCGGGCCGGGGGGCGAGGCGGCCGGTGCCCGGCCTGCTGCGGGCCTGGCGAAGCCGGCCGCGCAGCCGACAATTTTCCTGTTCAGGAAGTTTCGGGCATCCGGCGGATGAGCGGAGGGGATTCGCAATGAGCACAGCTTCAATGCGTCGTGGCGCGGTGGTGTGCGCGGCAGTGCTGGCCTGCGTTGGCACGCCCGCCGTTGCGGAGGACTGGCAGCACACGGTCGCGGTCTACATGGTCGGCGCGTCGATCGATGGGGAGGCCGGCATCGGTGACGTGACCGCGGAGGTTGACGTCAGCTTCGGCGACATCCTCGACAACCTCGAGTTCGGCGCAATGGCCGCCTATCGGGGCGAACGCGGCCGCTGGGCCGTGATGGCCGATCTCATTTACATGAGCCTGGAGCAGGACAAGGACGGCCTCGGGCCACTCGGCCGCACGCGCGCCACGGTGGAAGCCGACCAGCTGATCACCGAACTGGACGGCTCCTATGCCATCAGCGAGCGGCTCGATACCTACGCCGGCATGCGCTACTGGCGGCTCGATACGGACCTCGAAGTCGTCGGCGGTGGCCCGCTCGGCGAGACACTGTCGGCCAGCATGACGGAAGACTGGATCGACCCGGTGGTCGGGCTGCGCTACGTCTTGCCGCTCGGCGCTGGCTGGGAGCTGGTGACACGCGGTGATATCGGCGGCTTCGGCATCGGCAGCGATTTCGCCTGGCATGCGACGGCCTATGCGGGCTGGCAGGTTGCCGAAAACGGGACGATCATGCTCGGCTTCCGCTATCTCGACGTGGACTACGACAGCGGCAGCGGGTCCAACCGGTTCCGCTGGGACGTTACCGAGGGCGGACCGACGGCAGGTTTTGCCTGGCGGTTCTGAGCGCGACGAGCTGACGCCCTACGGTTTCTCGTCTTCGTAGACGGCGAGCGCCTCGAGCAGTTGCCGCTCGTACGGATGGCGCTTGATGGCTCTGCGCAAAGTTGCGATGGCGGCGGCGCGATCGCCCGCGTCATGCTGGGCGATGGCGAATACATAGGCGAAACGCGCTGCTTCCGGGGCGATTTCGTGGGCCTGACGCAGTTCACCGAGCGCTTCTTTCGTGCGCCCCTGGCGGACCAGTGACAGGCCGAGTGCGTGATGCGCGGCCGCTGCATCGGGATTGCGCTCGAGCGACGTGCGCAGCACGCGCTCGGCACTGATCTCGTCGCCACCGGCACGGTGCAGGTCGGCGAGATTCACGGCGGCCTGCACGAAGGCGGGATCCAGCGCCAGCGCGCGACGGAACGAGGCCACCGCGGCGCGTGCGTCGCCGCGTTCGATCTCCAGGGTGCCGAGGTTCGTCAGCGCCTCGGGCCGGTCCGCGTTGAAACGCTGCGCGGCGATCCATTCCCCGAGCGCGGTCGCGAAGACCGCGCGTTCATCGCCGACGAGGCGCGCTTCGGCCTCGCCCGCGAGCGAGCGCGCTGCGGCCATGCGCACCAGGCGCACCGGGTCGCGGAGCAGGGGCGCCAGGCGCTCGGCACGGTCGGCTGGCGCAACGATGGCCAGACCCTCCGCTGCTGCCGCACGCACCAGCGCATCGCTGTCGGCCAGCGCAAGTGTCGTGGCCGAGACAACGGCAGGCGCAGGAAAGTGCGTGGCGCGGGCGAGGGCGCTGGCACGGACCAGGGCCGGTTGCGCCGGGTCGCCGATGATCGCAACCAGGGTTTCGGCGGCAGCCGGGTCGCCGCGCTCGCTGGCGGCGAAGGCCGGAGCGAACGACTGGAATCCGGGTTTGCCTTGGGGAAACCAGCGCGCAATTGCCGCGGCCGCCCATTGCGCGTTGCGATCGGCGTGGCAGCTGGCGCAGGCGTTCGGTGTGCCGAGCGTGGCGCTGAGATCCGGGCGCGGGATGCGCAGCGCGTGGTCGTGGCGCGGGTCGACCACCATGTACGTGGCTGCCGGCATGTGACAGGCGACGCACGCGGAGGCCGGCGATTCCAGCCGGTGGTGGTGATGGCTCGTGGCCTCGAACACCGCCGGCGCATGGCACTGCGCGCAGACCTCGTTGCCGGGCGCGCGCAGTCGCTGCGTGTGAGGATCGTGGCAGTCGGCGCAGGTGACACCCGCGGCGTGCATGCGGCTCTGCAGGAATGAGCCCCAGGTATAGACCTCGTCGCGCTGCTGGCCGTCCGGGTAATAGAGCCCCGGCTCGATCAGCGCGGGGCGGAAGGCGTCCAGCCACTCCCGGCCGGCGTGAACGTCGTCGCTGAACTGGCCGCGGCGGGCGTGGCAGCGCGCACAGGTGTCGATCTCGCGGGAGCTTTGGCGAGGCGCCGAGCGTGCCGCGGTGCCCGATGCGCCAGCCGCCCAGTTCACGCCCCGGCGTTCGTCGAGCGCGTTGGCAAGCCCGCGATCCGCGTCCATGGCCCGCCAGCCGCTGTCCCTGCGCGCCCAGGAGAGGTGATTGGAGGCCGGGCCGTGGCAGGACTCGCAGCCGACGCTGATCTCCGACCACGTCGTCGCGTAGCTGCCGGTCGTCTCGTCGTAGTGCTTGCGCAGGTTGGTCGAATGGCAGTCCGCGCACTGGTAATTCCAGTTCTGGTCGATGCCGGTCCAGTGCAGCGGGTTGCCGGGCTGCAGTGCCTGGCCCGGGTAGAGGGAGAACCAGCGTTGTCCCCCGGCTGCCGCCGGGCGGCTGTCCCAGGCGAGGCCGAAGGCCTGCAGGCGCCCGTCGGGCAGAGGCACGAGGTACTGTTGCAGCGGCGCGATGCCGAAGGTGTACTTCAGTTCGAATTCACCGCGATTGCCGTCCGGCCCTTCGGTCGCAACGAGAAAACGCTCATCGCGGCGGAAGAAACGCGAGGTGACCGCACCGGCGGTGAACGTCGCGTCGCCGAAGTCGCCGAGCACGGCTGTCGCCGTGGCTTCCTGCATCGCGAGCGCGTGCTGCGAGCCCTGCCAGGCGGCGTGTTGATCCGCGTGACATTCCGCGCAGGCGGTCGAGCCGACGAACGCTGGTGGTGGTGGCGGGGTCGCCGGGGCGCAGGCCGCGAGGCTGCCTGCGGCGATCGCCGTCGTGATGAGCGCCGGCAGCCATCGTCGGGAGCGCTCGCGCATGGATACTGCGTGCCGGCGGAACGTCACAGTGTCCGGCGCACCAGAGCGGTTCCGGCGCCGAGTGCCCGCAGTTTTCCGAGCGCAACCTCGCAGGCGATGGGCGCCATGCCGCAGTTCGTGCAGGGCAGGATGCGCTCCGTGTCCACATGGGCCATGGCAGCACGGATCGTCGCGGCGACTTCCTCGGGCGTCTCCACCCGCTCGCCGCTGACCTCGATGGCGCCAATCATGAGCTGCTTGTCGGGGATGAGACCGAGCAGGGAGAGTGGCACCCTGGAGCCCGCGCACTCCAGCGAGATCTGGTCGATGCGGCTGGCGTTGAGCGCCGGGAAGATCTCCTCGTACTGGCGCCACTCCCCACCCAGGGACTTCTTCCAGTCGAGATTCTCCCGGATCCCGTAGCCGTAACAGATATGCGTCGCGGTGGTGCAACGCAGTCCCTCGATCGCCCGGTGCAAGGCTTCGATGCCCCAGTCCTTGACGTCCGCGGTGAACACGTTGAACGCCGGCTCGTCGAACTGGATCACGTCCACACCCGCGCTCTCGAGATCGCGCGCCTCCTCGTTGAGGATCGCGGCGAAGGCCATGGCCATCTCCGGGCGGCTGCCGTAATGCGCATCGGCGATGGTGTCGCAGATGGTCATCGGGCCGGGCAGCGTGAACTTGAGTCGCGCCTGCGTCTGCGCGCGGGTGAACCGCGCCTCGTCGAGGTGCACCGGGGCGGGGCGCGAGAGGGGACCGGTGACCGTCGGTACCTCGAGCTGGTAGCGGTTGTTGCGGATGCCCATGAGTGTCTTGCGCTGCCAGTCGATGCCACGGATCTTCTCCAGGAAGCCGTGCACGAAGTGGCTGCGGAACACCTCGCCGTCGGTGACGATGTCGATGCCGGCTGCTTCCTGGTGGCGGATCCATTCAGCCGCCGCGCGGCGCTTGCCGTCCTCCAGCGCCGCTCCGGACAGTTTCCACGCGCCCTTGAGTCTTTCCGGCTCGGCGAGCCAGTCCGGACGGGGCAGGCTGCCGGCAATGGTGGTTTCGAGCCTGATCATGACCGGATGCTAGCAAAGCCCGGGTGCAGGCGTGCTCTCGCGTGGCTGCCCCCGCAGGTGCCCGCTACCGGAAGAAGCGGTCCACCCGCCCGGCCAGTGCCTGGGCGTCCGGGTCGCTGCCGGCCAACCGGTCGGCTTCCCGCAGCACGGCGGCACAGGGGTCACGTTCGCGAAACGCCCGGTTCCAGAGCGTGGTCGCCACGATCGACATGCCGCCGGTCAGGATGGCAGCGGTGCCGGTGATGGTGGCGCCCCGCGGGTCGATGGTTACGCGCGGTTCGGTGAGCGAGCCGGTCACCCGGATGAACGGATTGACGATCTGGCCGGCACTCACGCCAATGCCTCTGCGCGCTTCGGTCCTGAAACTGAGATTGAGCCGCTCGTTGGCGAGGTTGACGGTGCCAAAGGCGATCACGTTGAGCTTGTCGGTCAGGGTGACGATGGTCGGTGCCGTGCTCGCAACACCCGCTTTGACCTGCAGCGGCAGCACGGTGCAGACCGAGTTGGTCATCGGGTCGCTCCGGCGAAACGGGTTGATGGTGTTCAGCAGCTGCGAGATGGTGTCGCCGTAGAAGCTGTCGAGCACGGAGGTCGGGATGCGGCCTGGCCCGCCGACGACCCGCACCTGGCCGTCGGCCTGTGCCAGCAGCTGGCGCAGCGTGGTGCCCGTGCCGGTGAGCTGCAGGTCGACGTCGAAGCGACGCGGGTCCGAGCTGAGTTGCGCCAGCGTGCCGTAGTGGGTCGCGAAGTTGCGCAGCTCGCCGCGAATGGCGAGCCGCGGGCTCGTGCCGGCCGCGTCGAGCCTGGCCTGCAGGTCCGCCCGCCCGGCGCGGCCGTTGAGCGTGGCCCGATCGAGCCTCAGTGCCCGGTTCCGCAACTGGCCCTGCAGCCTGACGGCACCGTAACGGGTCGGGCCTTCCTGGAGATCACCAATATGAAGGTCGAAGCCGGCGTTGAGCTTCCCGAGCCAGGCGGTCGGCAACGGCCAGTCGGGAATGAGCCGGCCGCCCGCCGGCGGTGGGGCGGCAGGGGTCTGGGTCCCTTCGGGAGTTGCGAAGGCGGCCAGGTCGAATCGCACGAGCGAGAGATCCAGCGTCACCTCCGGCGGCTTGCCGGCTGCGAACGCTAAGCTGCCGGCCAGCGCCGCGCCCGCGAACTCGCCGTGCAAACCGGCGACGCTGAACCGCCGCGTGGTGCCGGTCAGATTGCCTTCCACCCGCAACGGCAGATCCGGCAGGCGCAGGCCGGCGAGTTCACCGGCACGCGCGAGACTGCCCATGCGCAGGGTTACCGGCATGGCGGTCACTGCCGGCTCGGCGCCCGCATCGAGCACGCCGCTGACCTGGAGTTCATCCGCACCGGCCTTCAGCCACGCGCGTCGCAGCGTCCAGCGTTGGCCGCGCCATTCACCGCGTGCGGCCAGGTCGAACGCGGTGACGAATTTCCCGATGCCCTTCACGCCCGGCAGCAGGCGCGCGAGTGCCGGCCCCTGCAGGCCGAGATCGAAGCTGCCGCTGTCGAGCCCACGTGCCACACGGCCGTTGACCCGGCCGCTGGCGCCGGCCAGCGTGATGTCCATGTCGTGCAGCGCCACCGCATCGCGCTCCAGCGCAAGACCCCCGCGCGCGGCGAATGCGCCCGCCGGCAGCGGCAGCCTGCTCAGCGATTGCCACGACTGCAGGGCGTCGCCCTCGGCCTCGATGCGCAGCACCGCGCCGGCCGCTCCCGGCTGGTCGGGAATGGTGCCTTCGAGGTTGAGTCGGGTGTCGGCCGTCGTCATGCGCAGGTTTCGAACCTGTGTGCTGTTGCGCTGGCGGGCGAGCGTGGCATCGACTTCGTAACTGACCGGTGGCAGCTTGCCGGCGCCGAGCCGCTCGCCGGTTGCGCGCAGGCTCCTGCCGGTCAGCCGGCCGCGTATCTCTGTGCCCGGGCCGAGTGGCGCACGCGCGATCCGCCCCGAGACATCGAGCCGTTCGCCGCCGGCGGTGAGCCAGCTCTCGCCGAGACGCAGCCCGTCCTGCACCCAGTGCAGGTCCGCTTCGAGCTGGAAGGGTGCCGCCGGCAGGATTGTGGTGCCGGCGATCCTGCCGAGCACGGCGAGGCTCGGGCCGTTGCCCATGAGCCGCAGGTCGGAGCCGTAGAGCTCCGGCAAAGGCCCGAGAGTGCCGGTTGCGCGGAACTGGCCTGCGTGATGTTCGAGCCCGAGCTCCACCTGGTCCGCTCCGCGCGCGTCTTCATCCACGCTGGCGGTGAACTTGAAGCGGCCGTCGGTGATGGCCGGCAGGTCGAGCAGCGCCAGGAACCGCTCGATTTGTGCACCGCGTACCTGCAGCGAGAGCTTGCGCAGCTCGCCCTGCGGCAGGTCGTCGATCGTCGCGGCGAGCGCGAAAGTCAGGTCGGCCAGTTCGATGGTGGCCTGTTCGACGTGCAGGGCCTCGCCCTCGCTGCGCACCCGGCCTGCGACTTCGAAGGCGCCGCCAGGGGCGTCCTTCCAGCCGAGCAGTGCGGCGATGGCGTTGAAGTCCGGCCCCTGCCCGCTGAGATCGAGGTCGAGGCCCGCGAGCGTAGTCAGGCGCCGGGCCGTGCCGTCGAGCGTCAGGCCGTATGCTCCGGCGGTGCCGTTCAGGCGCAGTTGCAGCTTCTGCTCCTGCGGTGTGATCGAGGCATCGACCCGGAGCGGGCCGGCACCGGGATCCGGCAGGCCGAGCAGTGCGCCCACGCGGGCGGCATCGTCCGCTGCGATGCGGACGTCGGCCAGCGCGCGCTCGGGCTCGGCGACATCATCGAAACGTGCGGCGGCCCTGACGTCCACGCCATCGACGTCGGCGCGCAGCCGCAGGCTGACGTCGCGACCCCTGATCAACACTGCCAGCGGGCTCGACTGTGCGTGCAGCGTCAGACGCCCCTCGTTGACGGTGCCATTCGCGGCGAGTCGCAGGAAGCCGGATGCTTCACGCCGGGCGCTGGCCTCGGCCAGTCGCAGCTCGACGGGCCGGGCGAGGGTCCGTGTGTCGTACCGGATCGAGGCATCAACGAGCGCCAGCGCGTCGATCAGCGGCAGCGAGTCGGGATCGAGCGGTTCGCCGTCGTCCGGTCCGAGGTCCCAGTTCGCCTCGTCTTTTTCGCTCTGTTCCAGGAACACGCTCGTGCCCGCCAGTTCCAGCCGGCGGATGACCACCGGGCCATCCCACAGCGAGCGCAGGTCCGCGGCCACGACGACCCGTGCGGCGCGGGCGAGATGCGGGTGACGACCCCACGCGGTGTTGGCGATCGTGAGATCGCCGATCTCCAGCGTGACGGTGCGCCCGAGCGTCAGCGTGACGCCGCCGTCGATGTGCACCGGGCGCGCCAGCGCCGTTGAGAGCTCTTCGGCGAGCCACTGCCGGGCAAAGCCGAGGTCCGCGCCGTTCGACAGCGTGTACGCGCCCCAGCCGGCGACCGCCAGCACGAGCAGCAGCAGGGCGAGCAGGGCGGCGCGAAGAGCCTTCATGGGGGCGAGCAGCCTACACCAATCCGCCGCGCGCCGCGGCGTCGCGGGCAGATCAGGATTCCGGGAGCGGGCGGCCGAGGTCTTCGGCCACCAGTTCACCAACCTGCCGGTCGATCAGGCTCCAGAACGGGTTGCTGCGCAGCCGGGTGAATGTGCCGAGCGCGATGGTGGTCGCGCCATTCTCACCGCGCAGCAACCACGACCCGATGCTCGGGTAGCCGTTGTGGCCGCTGCCCGGCAGGAACCCGTACATGGGGTCGTCCGGTGGAAACGGCAGCGCGACGTGGCCGAGCGAGACGACGCCTTCGGGCCAGGTCAGGCCGAGCGGCAGGATCGCGGCGCTGGTCGAGCCCGGCGCGTAGCGATGCAGCGCGACGTCGCGGCTGTCGTGACTGACGTTGGAGACGACCTCGAGGGTGTAGCCGGAGTGTGCCGAGATCGCACTCTCGATGACCTTTCTCGCCCCGGGCCGCTGCAAGCTGCTGAAGCCGCGAAAGCGATTGACATCGAACAGCACGAGCCGGTGGCGGCTTGCGGGCAATTGCGGCAACTGCCGATACAGAAGGTCCACCGTGCCGGTGGCACCGACCGTGGCATCCACCGCCGATTGCCAGGTCACCACCGGCGGCAGGCGGGCGAGCCGGCCATCGCCATGGGCCTCCTCGATCTCGCGCTGCAGGACACGCGTGGCGCGTTTCACCTGCTGCGAGGCGTTGACCGGAAAGGAGTTGAACTTGTATGGATCGAATTCTGGCTGGACCGACTGCCAGCGCGCTTTCTGCAGTATGGGCAACGGTACGACTGCAATGATGTCGATCACGTTGGCCAGCACGGCGACCGGCGTCACCTCGATGGCCGGCGAGACGAGCAGGACTCGATCGGGCTGGAGCTCCTCGCGGTCGGCGAGTGCCTGCAGGGCGTAGGTCAACGCCAGCGTCGCGCCCGTGGAATAGCCGCCGATGTAGAACGGCTGCCCGGCCTCGTGATGCGCGGCGATGTCGGTCACGGCGAGGCGCATGGCCGCCACCCAGTCGCGATAGCGCATCGTGGTCATCATCGAGGGCAGCGTGCCCATGCCTGGCAGGCGCAGTACCGTGACTTCGAAGCCGCGAGCGTAGAGCGACCCGGCCAGCGCCTTCATCGAGTACGGCGAATCGGTTAGCCCGTGCATCAGCAAGGCGTGGCCGGCCACGGCGGGCGGCGTCAGCCGGAAGGTTCGATTGAAGGGCGCGCCGGCCGCAAGCAGCTGCGGGCTGCCCTGCGCATTGAAGCGGCTGTAGGTGAACGCTTCGCCCTGGCCGCTCCAGTCCGCCGAGACCTCGCGGGCCTCCGCGAAGAGGCGTGCTTCGAGATCGAGGTAGCCCGGAAAATCCAGGCCGCGGTCCATGATGGCGGAGAATTCATCGTCGACCTTCTGCACATGCCAGGGCTGCAGGTCGGGCAGCATGGACACGGCGTAGATCGTGAACCCGAGGACCAGCGCCACCAGGCTGCAGGCGAGCACGACGAGGAGTTGCCGACCGTGGCGCAGCAACCGGCGTGCACCTGCCCAAAGGAGACTGGTAGTACTCATAGGTGGCCAAGCCTACACGGCTGCGGCCGACTCTGCGCCTTTGCATGGTCGCCGGGCTCCCGCTAGGATGGCCGCCCTTTACCGAGGCCCGCTCCTGCCATGCCCATCCGTTGCGGAATCGTCGGGCTGCCGAATGTCGGCAAGTCCACCTTGTTCAACGCCCTGACCGCGGCGGGCATCGCCGCCGAGAACTATCCGTTCTGCACCATCGACCCGAACGTCGGCGTCGTCGCGGTGCCCGACCCGCGCCTGCAGCAGCTCGCCGCGATCGCCAGGCCGGAGAAGATCGTGCCCACGAC
Source organism: Gammaproteobacteria bacterium (assembly GCA_021462865.1). Taxonomy (GTDB): domain Bacteria; phylum Pseudomonadota; class Gammaproteobacteria; order Steroidobacterales; genus QUBU01. Next base: position 49,069 of record JAJTYX010000168.1, read on the forward strand.
GGTGGAGTTCGTCGATATCGCCGGCCTGGTGGAGGGTGCTTCGAAGGGTGAGGGGCTCGGCAACCAGTTCCTCGCCAATATCCGTGAGACCCATGCCATCGCGCACGTGGTGCGCTGCTTCGAGAACCCGGACGTGGTGCACGTCGCCGGGCGCATCGACCCGGTGCACGACATCGAAGTGATCGACACGGAGCTGCTGCTCGCCGACCTTGCCGCCGCGGAGAAGGCGCTGGAGCGTGCGGACCGACAGGCCAGGGCGGGCAGGAAAGAAGACGCGGCGCGGCGCGACGCGCTCGCGCGGCTGCGCGACCACCTCGGCGCGGGCCATCCCGCCCGTACCTTCAGCATGCCCGAAGAGCACCGCCCGGCGATGCAGGAGCTGTTCCTGCTCACCGCCAAGCCGGTGATGTACGTGGCCAACGTGGACGAGCGCGGCCTCGCCGGCAACGAGTTCGTCGAGCGCGTGCGCAAGCTCGCCGCGGGCGACGGCGCCGAGGTCGTGGTGGTGTGCGCCGCCATCGAGGCGGAGATCGCGCAGCTCGACGAGGCCGACAAGCAGGCCTTCCTCGACGACCTCGGGCTCGAAGAGCCCGGCCTCGATCGCGTGATTCGTGCCGGCTACCGGCTGCTCGGCCTGCAGACCTTCTTCACCGCCGGCCCGAAGGAGGTGCGTGCCTGGACCGTACGCCGTGGCGCGAGCGCGCCGCAGGCCGCCGGCGAGATCCATACGGACTTCGAAAAAGGCTTCATCCGGGCCGAAGTCATCGCCTTCGACGACTATATAAAAGGAAAGGGCGAGCAGGGTGCGCGCGAAGCCGGGCGGCTGCGGCTCGAGGGCCGGGATTATGTCGTGCAGGAAGGCGACGTCATGCACTTCCGCTTCAACGTGTAGGAGCGGCTTGCGCCAGAGCGCCCGCGTGGCGCCGCCCGGGGGCCTGCGTTATGGTGGCATTCGATGTCCTACAGAACCGTTGTCATCTTCGGCGGCGACACGGATACCGGTTACCGCCTGACCCGCGGGGCGATTGCCTCCGGCTTCGGGGCGTTGTCGGTCATCATCGGGCCGCGTCCCTACGACTACATCCAGCGCGCCGGCGCCGAGACGGTGCGCTGCGATCCGACCGATCGCGCCGCGGTGGACCGCGTGTTCGCCGGCCGCGACGGCGAGGATCTCGCGGTCGTGTGCATCCTCGGCGGCACGCCGCAGCTCAACACCCAGGGCAATATCAACGTGATCGACGCCGCGGTCGCTGCGGGCGCCAGCCGGTTCGTGCTGACCACCTCCATCGGCTGCGGGGAGAGCGCGGTTGCACTCGACCCGCTCGTCAAGGCCGTGGCCGGCCGCGCCATTCGCGCCAAGGAGTGGGCCGAGAACCACCTGCGCTCGACGAATCTCGAATGGACGATCGTGCGCGCCGGCGGCACCACGCGCCGGCCCGGCACCGGCACCGCCATGCTCACGGACAGCGTCTGCGTCACCGGCTACATCACGCTCACCGACCTCGGCGACATGCTGCTGATGGCGCTCACCAGCCCGCGCACCGTGCGCCGTGCGCTGGCCGCCATCGACCGCGCCCGGGCCTTCAACCTGGACGGTGCGCCGTTGCGGCCTGCGGAAGTGTAGGTACCGCGCTACGGTTTCTTGACAGCCTGCGGGCCGGCCAAGACAATGCGCGCCTCACCGGGGCCGATCGGGTAAGATCCGCCGGCCGGTGCGCTCAGAGGTCTCCCTCGCGTGGTGATGTAGCTCAGCTGGTTAGAGCGCGGCACTCATAATGCTGAGGTCGGTGGTTCAAGTCCACCCATCACCACCACTCAAGTCAAGCACTTGCCACAGGTTGTGGGGCCAAAATGCTCGGCTCTGTGGGAGATTTGTGGGGATCTTCCCGCCGGACCAAGCGCAGAGCCGGTTCCCGACGGATATCCACTACCTTCTCAGCCGCGTCTAATAGCCGCGAGATATCAGGTGCGGAGTAGTGATCAGTGATCCGCTGGTTCTTGTGTCCCAGCAGGTCCTGCCGATCCTCGAAGCTCACCCCGGCAGTCCGCAATCGGAATCCGAAGGTGTGCTTCAGATCGTGTACCCGCACGTCTGGCAGTCCCGCAGCCTTCCTCGCCCGTTTCCACGCGCTGTTGTACATCCTCGTGACGGGCTGGCCCCGGAAGGTAAACACCCTGTCGGAGTGCTGCCCGCGCACGGACTGGATGACAGACCACGCGACGGAGTTGCAGACGCCCAGCCGGTCGCGCTTGTTCTTCACGTAACCGGCCGGTATCAGGAACGCCCGCTCACCCTTGATCTCCCACTCCCAGAGGAGGCTCACGACCTCGTGGTCGCGCATACCGGTGTTCACCTTGAACAGAGCCATCTCGGCAAGGTGCTTCGGTAACGCGGCCAGAAGTTGTTGCTGCTCTTCGAGAGTGAGGGGGTAGGGTTTGCGGGCATCGTAGGGTCTCAGCTGAATCAGGGGCGGCGTTGTCAGCCAAGGCAGACCGTTCTCGTCCCGCCAGAGACGGGCAGCGAGATTCAGTACGCGGCGGACCGTCGCCAGATCACGGTTGACCGTGCCCTGACTTCGGCCCGCAGCCCGACGGGTTTCCACGAATGACTGCAACGTTCCCATGTGCACCTGAGACAACAGCAGGTGGCCGACGTGAGGCATTACCAGCTTCAGCGCCTGAACATCACGGTCGATGGACCGCTTGTGTTGATGCTCAAGCACATATCGAGCTGCCGCCTCCTCGAATCGCCGCGGGCGAGCTACTCCGTAGACGGCACTTTGTCGGACTTGCTCGATGCGGTGGGCGAGGTACCGCTCCGCCTCGTCGAGCTTATCTGTTCCAGTGCTCTCTCGAATTCGCTGTCCGCAGACGATCTTTTCGATCCACCATGTTCGACCCCGCTTGAGGAGGCCGGGTGGCTTCTTAGCCATGATCCCTCCTTCCGAGCGGGGCGCCCGTTGGCCTCTTTATAATGGGTGGCCCACTCGTCCAACTCAAGGCGGTCGAAGGCGATTCCCTGCCGGCCGATGGGTATTTCGGTGAGATATGGGCGGACCTCGGCGTTAAACCGATTGCGATCCATCCCGAGGTAGCCGGGGGCATTGCGCAAGCGGAGGAAGCGGGGCAGCAGCATCGGCGCACGACTACCCCTACTCGGACTGCTTCTCGGCGCTTCTGGCAATCGAAACCGCTTCACGCGCCATGAGTAGGCCTAGGTGCTCGCGGGATACCGCGGCGCGTCCGTCAGCCCGCACCCGGAAGGGGATCGCATTGCGTGCCAGCCAGCGGCGCTGTGCAGCTTTCTGACGAACACCCGTCAGTTCAGTCAACTCGTCCGGTGTAAGGAACATCGGTTTCCTCCGTAACGGGGTTGTTGACCCCAATTCGCCCGATATTCCTCACCCTATACAACCTCCAATCTCACTGGCCAAGTAGGCCTCCACTCGGCGTGGCACTTCCTCAGTTAGCGATATTTCCGCGTAGATCGGATCGCTTTTCTTTGGAGGTTGCAGGTTCTAGAAGAATGGGTGTTGTTCGAGTAAGCCGAGAAGACGGCGAGGAGTTCAAACATGTTTATCACGATACTGAGACTGCCGGCCGTCATGGCCCGGACAGGCCTATCGCGCAGCACGATCTACGAGCAAATAGCCAAGAGACAGTTCCCGAAGCCAATCAAGCTCGGACCTCGGGCCGTAGGCTGGATCGAGTCAGACATCACCGAATGGATTTTCCACCAGATGAAGCTCAGCGAGCACCCAAGTCTCCAGCCATTGCTATACGGCGGTTATTGTGGGCCCGATAAGAAGTGGTCTGTCGATGAGTAAGCTGACGAAGCGACGAACAGCGGCGGTACCGGTAGGTCCATTGGTCTAGGATTTCTCTGGACACTTGATTGGGGCAGGATAGCTGCCCGAAGGAGTGTTCCGGATGAGCAAAGCGAATCGAC
>JAJTYX010000169.1:0-1676 GCA_021462865.1 Gammaproteobacteria bacterium
GGCTCGTGGCGCAGGGCGTGCTGGCCGCCGACGCGCCCGACCGCATGGTCAAGGAGTTCCGCGCGGCGCTCGACACGGGCAAGCACACGGTCGACCCGGTGCTCACCAGTTTCAAGAGTCGCTACGCGGTCGACTGGACGCCCTTTCTCGGCAAGAAGTGGACCGACGCGGCCGACACCGGGCTGCCGCTGGCCGAGCTCAGGCGCCTGGCCGAGCGCATCACCACGGTGCCGTCGAAGTTCAAGCTGCATGCGCTGGTGGAGAAGGTCATCGCCGACCGCGCCGCCATGGGCCGCGGCGAGATCAACGTCGACTGGGGCATGGGCGAGACCCTTGCGTATGCCTCGCTGGTGGCCAGCGGCTACGCGGTGCGGCTGTCGGGCGAGGACAGCGGCCGCGGCACCTTCGTGCACCGGCACGCCGTGCTGCACGACCAGAACCGCGAGCGCTGGGACGCCGGCACCTACATCCCGCTGCAGCATGTGGCCGACGGCCAGGCGCCGTTCGTCGTGATCGACTCGATCCTGTCCGAGGAGGCCGTGCTCGGCTTCGAGTACGGCTACGCCAGCGCCGAGCCCAACACGCTCGTGATCTGGGAGGCGCAGTTCGGCGACTTCGCCAACACCGCGCAGGTGGTGATCGACCAGTTCATCGCCTCGGGCGAGGTCAAGTGGGGCCGCGTCAACGGTCTGACGCTGATGCTGCCGCACGGCTACGAGGGACAGGGCCCCGAGCACAGTTCGGCGCGGCTCGAGCGCTTCATGCAGCTGGCGGCCGACAACAACATGCAGATCTGCCAGCCCACCAGTTCGAGCCAGATCTTCCATCTGCTGCGCCGCCAGATGGTGCGCCAGTTCCGCAAGCCGCTCGTCATCCTCACGCCCAAGAGCCTGCTGCGCGCCAAGGACGCCGGCTCGCCGCTGGCCGAGTTCACCAAGGGCGAGTTCCGCACCGTGATCGGCCCGGGCAAGCCCGAGATCGAGGCCGACAAGGTGCGCCGCGTGATCTGCTGCTCGGGCAAGGTGGCCTACGACCTGATGCACAGGCGCGCCGAGGGCAAGGCGAACGAGGTGGCGATCCTGCGCGTCGAGCAGCTCTATCCGTTCCCGCACAAGGCCTTCGCCGCCGAGATCAGGCGCTTTGCCAACGCCACCGAAGTGGTGTGGTGCCAGGACGAGCCGCAGAACCAGGGGGCGTGGTTCTTCATCCAGCACCAGATCCACGAGAACCTGCAGCCCGGCCAGAAGCTCGGCTATGCCGGAAGGGCGGCATCGGCATCCCCTGCGGTGGGCTATTCGCACCTGCACCAGGAGCAGCAGAAGGCGCTGCTCGAGCAGGCCTTCGGCAAGCTCAAGGGCTACGTGCTGAGCAAGTAACGCGACGGGAGAACGAGCGAAATGGCCATCGTTGAAGTCAAGGTTCCGCAGCTGAGCGAATCGGTCGCCGAGGCGACGCTGCTGCAATGGAAGAAGCAGCCCGGCGAGGCCGTGGCGATGGACGAAACCCTGATCGAGATCGAGACCGACAAGGTCGTGCTCGAGGTGCCGGCGCCCGTCGACGGCGTGCTCGCCGAGCATGTGGTCGCCGAAGGCGGCCACGTCGTGAGCGACCAGGTCATCGCGCGCATCGACACCGAGGCCAAGGCGAGCGCCGCGGCGCCGGCCGCGCCGGGCGCA
>JAJTYX010000017.1:0-30310 GCA_021462865.1 Gammaproteobacteria bacterium
GCCGCCGTAAACCAAGGGCCTCGACTCATGATGCAGCCTCCCGTCCATCGTCATGTTAGGGTGTTGCATCGACCAATTGAGAGCGCCCGGCGCTGCCGCCGAGAGTCAGCGTAACCTGGCCCGGCAGATCGACCTCGCTGTACAGGTAGGCGCTGAACATGTCCGCTGCAATACTCAGCGATTCGCTACCTTCAATCAGAAAAGGCGGCTCGGGTATTTCAAAGGAGAACTGCGAGACGCTGTCATTGTCGCGGTCGGAATAGCGCACTCCGGAAATCAGCCGCCAGGTGTCGGCACGGAAGATCTGCTGCAACTCGGCCGTATAACCATCGGCCTCGGTCACATTGCCGAAACTGGGCGGCAGGTCCGTACCGAACGTTAGATCGTCGAAGGTCACGACGGCCAACACGTCGGATCTCGGACTCAGCGAATGGCGTACACCGAACCGGATCCGGTCCGAGTCTTCCGTCTGGCGCAGATTTGGATAGAAGTTGTCCGCATCGAACCGCAGGGCGAGATCGCCCTGGTCCCGCTCGGAAGAACGGGCTTCGACCAGAAGCGTCGTGCGTTCGGAGAGCATGAACTGCACCAGAGCATTGAGAGTATCCTGATCGAGATCATTGTTGGGACGGAAGCCGTCGGTCTCGAAATGATACTGGCCGAGGCTGAACGACCAGCGGCCCCATACGCCACTCACGTTCGCATCCTGGCCCCAGGTATCGTTGCCACCAGTGACCGCGGAGCCCTGAACTGCCAGTTGATCCCGGTTGAAGAGTGGATTGAATTCGTTGAATGCGAGCGCAGCAGGTCCAGCCGTGTCCTGTATGAAGAGGTTTGTCTCGCCCAACTGCGGTTGTACCGGGGTGATGTTCAGAGGTTGCAGCATCTGCGACTGAAGGAGTTCGTTGACGCGCGCGACCTCGTGACGCTGCCGGCTCGAATAGGTATCGGCAAGCAATCGATGGCCGGAGTAATCCGACGGATCCGTGGCCACGGCCTTCCACCCTTCCCGTAGCGCCAGCTCTTCAAAGCCGAGGTCGCGATAGATACGGCCGACCGCCGCGCTGCGTGCCGCCAGGTCCTGGTCGAGCAGCAAGCGTGAGCGAAACACCTTGCGGTTGTCGTTCAGTGCCACCGACTGCTGCATGTCGCCGAGCGCCTCGACTGCCCGGTTGACGGTCTGCTTGCGGATTGCATCGTAGAAATAGGCCGTTGGATCCAGCGGATCGAGTTCCTTGGCGATTCCGAGCTGGGTCGCGGCAAGGGCATCGCGCTTCTCTTCGTAGTAAGCCTTGCCGATGTAGCTGCGCACGAGGGCATTGCCGGGATCGAGGATGACCGCGATCTCGATCTGCTCGCGGCCGGCGGTCAGGTCGCCCTCGCGGATGAGCGCGAGGCCCAGGCCGAGCCGCGGCAAGGGCGCGGCGGAGTCCAGCTCGATGGCCTTGCCGAATGCCTCACGCGCCCGCTGCGTGTCCACGCGAGCGAGATGCGCAAAACCGAGCACGCTGTGCGGCAGGGACAGATCCGGATCGGCTGCGACCGCCAGTTCGGCTGCGGCCACCGCCTGCTCCACGCCCCCGACGGCCAGCCACATTTCCGCGAGCCGCGCGCGCGCCAGGGCGTTATCCGGCTCGGCCGCAACGGCCGCCTCGAGCGACTGCAATGCGCCGTCGAGTTCGAAGTCGGACTGCTGCACATAGGAACGGGCGATCAGCGCTGCGGCCAGCCCCGGCCCCGCCGCCACCGCCTGGTCCGCGAGGCTGCGCGCGAGTGCCCGGTCATCCTGCGTGAGTGCAATGACGGCACGCAGGGCGAGCGCACCGGCATTGGCCGGATCTTCGCGCAGCGCCTGCTCGAGCAGTGGCAGCGCCTCGTCCACGCGACCGACGGCAAGTGCGGCAGAAGCGCGCTCCGTCAGTTGCGCTGCCGGTGTGAGGCTCGCCGCGCTGGTCGTGACGACCGGCGGGAAATACAACGTCCACTGCACGGCATCACGCGCCCGCACCACCGCGGTCACCACGGGCGGCGTGCCGGGGCCCGCACTGACCTGCTCGCCGCTGGCCGCCGTGGCGGATCCGGCAGCGCTTTCCATCACCACCTGGCCTTCGAACACCAGGATCGATGCCGTGGATTTCGACACGGAGACGAGGAACTCGGTACCTTCGATTCCCGCGTCGGCGAACGGGGTAATGACGCGCAGCGCATTCCGGTCCCGCGTGATGATGTGCAACGCGCCCTCGAGGATCTCCAGCCATGTCTTCTTGGCGTCCGTGGAAGGCTGGAAGGCAATGACCGTGTTCTGGTCGATGCGCGTTACGGTCTCGTCGGACAGAGCAAGCGCGGCACGACTGGATTCGCCGGTGCGCAGCCGGTCCCCGGCGCACAGCCGCTCGTCGAGGACTACCGGCACCCACTGCGCCTGGTTGGCGCGCTGCGCCTTGACGACTCCCTGCAGGGAGATCACCCGCGCGATTGGTGGATCACAACCCTGCGTCTGCGCAACTGCCGGCAGGATGGTGCCGAGCAGTAACACGAGCAATACCGCGTCGCGCCAGATCGCCATGCAGCGGCGGCGCGCCCCCAAGCCACGGTCGGTCCGGACGGACCGGATCTCCCTCTGCATCCCGATTCCCCCCGTGAGCAGATGAAAGACGACCAGATTGTTGTAGTACGACGGAATTGCCGATATTCAGCTAATCCGCTGTATTAGCAAGTCATATTCTTGTGATTGGCGGATGGCTCAGACGCTAGCAGGCCCTTGGCGGATACGCAATGACCTCCATCAGCCCGCGGGTTACTTGTGGTCCAGTCGAACCGCGCCACCGTGCCAGGAGGCGGGCCCGTTCGCCAGGTAGTCCTCACACAAGCGCAGGTAGAAGCCTGCCGGCCCGTCCCCGGCGGCGCCACTGCGAAAGCGTCGGAACAGTTGCGCGGCCTCATGCCAGCGCTCGCCGCGAAATTCGGCCAGGGCCGCGGCGAACAGCGACAGATCCGGCATCCCGGCCGCTTCGGCCTGTGGCCGCGATCCGAGCAGCTCATGCACGATCAACGGGCGTGTCTTCCCCGCCAGCAGGAAGGTACCGACCTCGCGCACGGCGAAGCCATCGAGGCCGGCCAGCGTCTCGGCGGAAACCAGCACCCGTGTTCCAAGGTATCTGTTCAGGCCCTCGATCCGCGATGCGGTGTTGACGGTGTCCCCGACTGCGCGGTACTCGTGATGATGGCGCGACCCGATGGTACCGAGCTGGATATCCCCGCAGTGCAGCCCGACGCGTGTGGGCAGGGCTGCGCGATCGCCACTCGCCCGCCGCCGCTCCAGCTCGGCGGTGAGTCGCAGCGCGGTGGCGCAGGCCTGCGCCTGCGTCGTGAGGCTGGGGTGCGCAGCGGTCCAGATCGCCATCATCGAGTCGCCGACCACGTCAGACACCTCTCCCGAGTATCGCTCGACTTCAGCAAACAGGATCCCGTAATAGGCATTCATCAACTGCGCCAGTTCCTCCGGTGCCAGCGACTCGGCCAGCGCACTGAACTGAGTTGCATCGGTCACCATGCAGGTGCCGTGCACCATTTCGGCTATTTCGGCGTCCCCGGCGCCCTGGTCGACGAGCCGTTCTACCACCCTGGGCGGCACATAACGTCCAGCGACGACACTGATCCTTGCGTGCTGGTGACGCGCGTGGCGGAACTTGAGCAGGATCGCGCCGAGCGCTGCCAGTGACGTCTGCAGGAAAACCGGAACGATGACCGGCAACCAGAGGTCTGCGATGGTGAACGCAGCCAGCGCACCGAGCAGGTAAACAGAACCGCCGAGCGACGCAACCAGAATCGGCGTAACCGCGATCAGGCGGCAGGCGGCACCGAGGACCACACCCCAGGCGAACAGCATGATCAGCGCGGCGGACCCCGCCAGCGGCCGAAGGGTCCGTCCCTCGAGGAGGTTCGCGGTTGCAGTCGCAACGATTTCCACGCCGCTGAGATTCTCGCCGCTCTCCTGGCTGAATGCCGTGTAGAAACTGTCCCGCTGATCAGACTGCCTGCGCGCCGAATAGCCCACGAACGCGATGCTGTCGCGCAAGTCGACCGAACGCCCGTCCACGGTACGTGCAGGCTCTCCGCCAATCACCTGGTAATAGGGAACGGTCGCTATGCTGAATGGCGGGCCGTAGTAGTTGAGAAAGTAGCTCGCCGGTCCCGCATAAAGGCGGACCAGGTCGACGGCATCCGGGTGCGGCCGTTCACTCGTTGTCCCGTGCCGCGCAGTGGGTGGCCAATCGCGCCAGCCGACTGCAAGGCCCGGGTCCGCCGCAAGATAGTCACGCATCTCCTGCATGAACTCGAGGAGACCGCGCGGTTGGTCGCTCTCCACTGCTGCTCCCGGCCCGTAGGCGGTGCGGATCAGCGCGCCTTCCAGTTCATCGCGCAAGGCCAGTCCATAGGCCTGCACGACCACGGACGGCAGGGTTGGCCGATCGCCCGCTTCCTGGTGGAACGCCCAGAACTGGCTCACCTTCATCGGCCAGACCGGCAAGGCGAATGGCGCCACGGCAAGAGCGCTGTCCCGCAATACGGGCACCGGCGACTGAATCTCGATCCGGACCGCATCCGTGGCCGTTGCATCACCCGCAGGCCGGATGGGCAGGAACCGTTTCCCGATGCGTGCCGTCAGCACGACGTTACCCGCCTCACGCATCGCCGTCGCCAGCGCGGCATCCTCCGCCACCGGGCCCGGCTCGGCGAAGAAGACGTCGAAGACAATGACGCGCGTGCCGGCTGCTGCCAGGCTGCGAACGAGCCTCGCATGCAATGACCGGGGCCACTTGACGGGATCGAGCGGTACGCCCAGCGCCTCGGCCGAGGGCCGGTCGATGTTCACGACGACGACGTTTCCCGGCGGCGGCCGCGCACCGCGCAAGGCGAACAGCCAGTGCAGTCCACCGCTCTCTTCGACGCTGGCGATCGGCGGCAACAGGCTCGCAAGGCTGCCGACAATCCCGATCGCCAGGCCAAGCAATGCAGCACTTCTCGTACGGCTCATCATGGCGACCAGCGTCGCGCGGACAGCCCTGCATGACCGACTGGAGACCCGAGGATACAGCAATTCCGGCCGGCCAGAGCCGCGACTCACGGACACAGCCGCTCGTCGGTCCTGCAGGGCTTCGGCTCACGACAAACGTCGTCCGGCGGACAGACACCTGTTGCGCTCCGGTGCATTGTCGCCGCTACCGGCACTTCTGCTGGTGGGCGTACAGGAGGTGTCTCACGATGAAAGCGATGACAACAGGTGGGACGTCGAGATACCGGGCATTCGTGACGGCGGCCTGCGCTGCGTTCGCACTGGCAGCGCAAGCCGGGGAGCCACTGGTGTTCCAGCTCCATTGGGTGAAGACCTCTGGGGTCCGCGATATCGAAGCAGGCCGTTACGAGCAGGGCGTGCAGCGCCTCGAGGCGCGGCTCGCGGAGAGCACTGCGTGGCCGGCGAACCGCGCCCCCGCTTTCATCGCGCTGTGCACGGGCTACGCCATGTTGAATCGTCTCGATGACGCGGCAAACGCCTGCGACGCCGCCATCCGGACCGAGCGTGACACCGACCTCGCGTATTCCAATCGGGGCATCGTGAACATGATGCGCGGCAGGCACAAGGCTGCGCTCCAGGACTTCGACGCCGCCCTGCACCGCAACGCGCCCAACAAGGTCACCCGGGAAAACAAGCGGCTGGCGATGGAACGCATTGTCGCGATCGACTGGCAGCGCAAACGGGCCGCCGTCGCCGGCAACATGGATATTCAGGACGTCAGCACCGTCACCCTGCACCGGAGCGGGCAGTAAGACCGCAGCGCGCGTGATTGTTGCGCTGCGCAGTCGCGCATCGTCGCGGCTGCGGCGACCGGCACCACGCCGATACCTGCGCGAACCCTCCGGCGTCAGTGCTGCTTGCGTGCGGCGTTCGTGTCGGAGCCGTTCCGCCGCGCGACGGCCGCCAGCGCCTCGGCATCACGAATCACCACGGTGCCGCGGGCCAGACTGACCCAGCCCTTGTCCCGCCACGCCTGCAGATGTTCGTTGACCACCTGGCGCGAAGCACTGAGGAAGTTGGCGAGATCCCCCTGGGAGATCCGCAGTGTCATGCCCTGTGGCTCGACCTTGCCATGGCTGCGACCCAGCTTCAGCAGGCGACTGGCCAGCCGTGCCGACACGTCGAGAAACGCACCTTCCTCGACCAGATCGCTGACCCAGCGCAGGCGCTGACACAAGACCTGCAGCATGTGCAGCGACAAGGTCGGGTCCCGCTGGAGTTGCACGAGCAGGCCGGAGCGGGGGATGAGGAACACGGCGGTCTCCTGGGTCGCAACCGCCGTTGCCGTCCGCGGTGCGCCATCGATCACCGCGATCTCGCCGAACACATCACCCGACTCCAGGATGTTGAGGAAGACTTCCCGTCCCGTCTCGTCCTGGCAGCTGACACGAACCTGGCCTGCGATGACCGCGAAGAGCGCGTCGCCCGGGTCGCCCTGGCGGAATATCGTCGCACCGCTGACAAAGGAACGCCGCACGGCAAGGCCCGCGATGCGATCGAGACTGGTCTCGGCAAGACCGCGAAGCAGCAGGTTCTGTCTCAGGACAGCTTTCGCAGTTACCGACATCGCGATTCAGGTTGAAACGGACACCTGCCGCCCGGAACGGCCTGCCGAACAGAAGTTGGCCGCGAACTGTCGTCCGGGCGACAGAAAGCCACGCATCCGGGGGGCAATGTAACCCATACCGAGATGAACACGACAGACCATTCGAGCACGGCCACCTGCGCCTCGCGGATTCCCGACCACGAGCGACCGACGTCGGCGCCCTGCTCCCTCGCAATGCCTGGCCGGTCCCGGTTTCCGGGAGGGCAATGTTGGCGACAGGATTCGCCCGGACCATTCCGCTCGCGGGCTGCCGGGAAAACCTGTGCCCGCCCGGAGAACACGCTGCAGGGCTCCTCCAGAGCTGCAGCGGGGTCCGGCCAGGCTCCATTTCTTGCAGGATGCGTCCCGCCGTACCACAGGCGGGCGAATTATGTCTGCCGCCCGACCGGCCATTCACTGGAGTGACACCAGGTTTCATCACCGTGCCGGAAGAAGCGCAACCGATTTCGGACCTGCCTTGAAACGCCAACCCGGAGCATCACCATGAACAACATCCGCAATGTCAGGTTTCGTCGCCCCGATCGGCAGATCGTCTGCACCCTGATCGCCGCCTCGCTGACCTTCGGGCTGGTCTGGAGCTTCCTGACCTCGACCAGCATCATTCACTGGCAAAGCAGCCAGGTTGCCGGCAGTGGACCCACCGTCGGCGCCTGCCTCCCGCAGGCTGCCAGTCGCCCCCTGGCCTGAGGGGCGGCGCCGCCCGGAAGGCCCGGCGCGGATGGTCGCAGGCGCGGCGGGTGGCCCGGGGAGTTAAGTCAGCGTGGCCGGCGCGCCCGTCTGCGCGAGCAGCGCCTTCTTGCGGAAAAAGCGCAGCAGCCCCGCATCTCCGTGCCGGGAGCCGCCGCAGCCGGAAAGACCGAAGGAGTGCTTCTCCGCCTCGTAGGTCTCGCGCGTGAGGCCGGCATCGTTGAGACTCATGCCGCCGGCGTTGATGCGCTCGGCGACCGCGCGCGCCTCCTCCAGCGTGCCGGCGAACACCGCGCCCGAGAGCCCGTAGATCGTCTCGTTGGCGAGCGCCACGGCCTCGTCGGTCGTGCGGAACTTCATCACCGGCATCACGGGCCCGAAGGTTTCCTCGGTCATGAGCTTCATGCGGTGATCGACGTTGGTGACCACGGTGGCAGGCACGTAGCGGCCGCCGTCAAGGTTGCGGCTCTTGCCGCCGCAGCGGATCGCCGCGCCCTTCGCGACGGCGTCGTCGAGGTGCGCGTCGATGATGTCGGCCTGCTTGTCGAAGATAATGGGGCCGAGTTCGCCCTCACCGGCGTCCGGATGATTGAGCCGGATCCTGCTGGCCTTCTGCACCAGCAGGTCGGTGAATCGATCATGCACCGACTCGTGCACATAGATCCGCTCGAGCGACAGGCACACCTGGCCGCTCGCCATCGCCGCGGCCCGCAGGATGCCATCGCTCGCGCGGTCGAGATCCGCCGACGCCAGCACGATGGCCGGATCCTTGCCGCCGAGTTCGAGGAAGGCAGGAATGAACCGGCCCGCCGCGGCTTCGGCCACCTTGCGGCCGGTCGCCACGCTGCCGGTGAAGCAGATGGCATCGACCGCCGCCACCAGCTGGGCCCCGGTGTCGCGTCCGCCGGCCACGACGTCGAACACCTGCGCCAGCTCGGGCACCGCGCGCACCGCGGCGCGCAGCGGCTCGACGAAGCGCGGAGTCACCTCGCTCGGCTTGGCCATCACCGCGCAACCGGCGAGCAAGGCCGGCACCGCGTCGATCATGGACAGCGCCAGCGGGAAATTCCACGGGCTGATCACGCCGACGAGCTGATAGGGCACGAGCTGGTGACCGATGCGCAGTGTCGGCACCATCTTCGACGGAAACTCCTCCAGCCGGACGATGCCTGGCGCCCGCTCGCACCAGCGACGCACATTGCGTGCGACCGAGGCGAGCTCACCGGCCGAGATCTGCGTGCGGCCGGTATCTGTCGCGAGCGCCGCCACGATGGCATCGCGATGTGCTTCCAGCGCGTCGGCGAAGCGGCGCAGCGTCGCGCAACGGGCGTCGAGTCCTGCGGCTGACCAGGCCGGTTGCGCCGCGCGCAACGCGCGCGCGCGCGCCGCGATCTCGGCCTCCGTTGGCGGAGTGAACTCGTAATCGCACTTGCCTGTGCGCGGATTACGAACCTGGATCGTGTGCACTGCCTTGCTGCGTTCGGGTGTTGCCATGTGTCTGGAATCGGGACTGACTTCCCGCCTGCATCGCCTCGTTGTGCCTCGTGGTGGTCGGGACTGAAGTCCCTCCTACACCGCTCCGTTGTGCCTCGTGGTGGTCGGGACTGAAGTCCCTCCTGCACCGCTCCGTTGTGCCTCGTGGTGATCGGGAATGCAGACCCTGCTACGGATTGCCAACCGGCCTGAACACGCGCGCCATGTACTGCGCCGCATCCTCACCCGGTTCCTCGACGGACTCGGGCGCAATGCCGGCCAGCGCCTTCGCCAGGGCCTTCTTGAACCCGACCTGCATGGCACGCGAGATCTGGATGCGCTGTGCCTGCGGCGAGCCGGCCCCGTGCAGCGACTCGGTGAGATAACCGACGGCGTTTCGCCCGAGCGTCATGTTCTCGATGAGCCGCAGGATGCGCAGCCGGTCTTCCGTCGGGATCCCGGCCCTGCCCTGCAGGTACTTGCGGATCAGTTCGCCCACCACGGGCGCGTCGAGATCCTTCTGCGCCGGCATGGTCACCATGAGCCCGCCGGCGAGATCCTGCGCCAGCCGGCCGATCTCGTAGGGCAGCTTCGTCACGTGGTGCTTGCAGACGTTCGACAGCATGTCGTCGGACAGGAACACGCCCGACGGCAGTTCGGTCGCCTGGTAGCTCGCCGCGACCCCGGTGCCGTAGATCGTCTCGTTCAGGTGCGTCATCTCCACCAGCTTGTCGCGGATGGGCGAGGCGTTCTCGACGCCGTTGTAGTCCGCGACGGTGGCTGCCGCCCCGATCAGCACGTCGCCGACCCCGGTCTTGCAGACGTAGCTGCGGCGGTGATAGCAGGTGAATCGGTCGACCAGCGGCGCGGCGAACTCGAACTCCCCGTCCATGAACACCCGATCGTGAGGGATGAACACGTCGTCGAAGACAATCATCGCCTCCTGCCCGGAGAACTGCCGGTTGCCGGCGTCCAGGTCGCCGTCCATCGCCCGCGTGTCGCAACTCTGGCGGCCATATATATAAGTGATGCCCGGGGCATCCACCGGGATGGCCCCGACCACCGCGTAATCGTGATCGGCCGGCCCGAGCCGCATGGTGGGCATCACGATCAGCCAGTGCGAATTGATGCAGCCGGTCTGGTGTGCCTTCGCACCACGGATCCAGATGCCCTGCTCGTCGCGGCGACTCACGTGCACGAAGAGGTCGGGGTCGGCCTGCTCGTGCGGCGACTTGCTACGGTCACCCTTGACGTCGGTCATGGCGCCGCCGATGACGAGATTCTGCCGCTGCGCGAACGCGATGAAATCGCGCAGGCGCTGGTGGTAGACAGTGCCGCGCGCGCGGTCGATATCGAAGGTCACCGAATGCAGCGCATTGAACGCATCCATGCCGACGCAGCGCTGGAAGCAGGTGCCGGTGAGCTGGCCGAGGCGGCGCTGCATCTTGTTCTGCATCACCAGGTCTTCGGGCGACGTGGCAATGTGCAGGAAGCGGTTCACCGGGCCGCCGGTGTAGGGCGAATGCGCCGCGGCGAGCGCCGGGTTGCGCAGCGCGAGATCGTAGGTTTCCGCCACGGCGTTGATCGACGGGCGGATGATCGGGTGATCGACCGGCTCGGCCACGAGATCGCCGAACAGGTACACCGCGAGCTTGCGGTTGCGCAAGGACTCGATGTACTCGGCGCCGCTGCGGATCGGCCGCAGCGCCGGCTCTGCCCTGCCACTGACCTTGTCTGCGCGTACCGCCATGTGCGAGTTCCGGTTGCTTGCCATCGATTGCGGAATTATTGCACCGCACCGGGTGCGTCGCCACGCGCCCCGCCCATCCGCAGCAGCACGGCGAGCACCTCGCGCTCGGCGGACTCCATCGCGCCTTCGATGCCCTGCTGCAGCACGGCCATGTGTTCTCCGATCCAGTGCACCGGGCCCCAGGGCGCGCGCGCGAGCGTGCCGAAGCGCGTGATCTGGTCGGGGCCCCAGAAGTGATAGGACCCGAGCGCATACGGATCCTGGCCCCAGGCGGTGATGTCGAGGACCTCGATCTGTCCCGCGGCAGCGGGACGCGCCGCGGAGATCTCGCGGATGACGAAGCGGCCGATGCGGTCGCTGGTCCAGTCGTCGAGCTTGGCCGCCTGCTGGCCGTCGATCCAGCAGTTCAGCTCATTGAGCGAACCATCCTCGGCCGGCACGGCAAAGAGTTTCTCGAACGGGCGGTCGCTCACCATCGCGGGCGGCAGGCCGTCGTCTTCCCAGAAGCGCCGGCGGAAGGCGAGCTTGACCTGCGTGATCTTGTTGTAGGGCAGTGTGCGGATGATCTCCGCCTGCGGCGGCTGCGGGTGCAGGATCACGCTGCTCAGCACCGACCAGGGCACGGAGCACAGCATGAAGCGGGCCCGGTAACGGCGACCGTCCGCGCAGCGGCACTCCACCCCGTCGTCGTCGACCTCGATGCGGGAGACCGCCTGGCGCAGGCGCACGCTGGAGCCGAGCTGGCGCGCGATCGCCTCCGGCAGCCGCGAGCTGCCGCCGCTGATGCGGAAGAACTGGCCGCCGCCCGCCTGCGCCACGAGGCGCTTGCGGTAGGCGAACAGCGCCGACATGTTCGCCGTGCCGCGGCCGTCGTAGAGGATCTCGATCAACCGCAGCGCCTCCGCCGATGCACCGAGCCGTTGCAGCTCGGTGTGGAGCGAGCGACTGTCGACCCCGGCGAACTCCGGCTTGAGCCAGTCCTCGAGCGCCGTGAGCGGCGAGCCGCGATCCAGGTAGAAGTCGGCCAGGCGCTGTGGCTGCACCGCGCGCTCGGCGCCTTCGAGGCGATTGGCACCGGATTCGCTCCAGCGCGCGCCGTCGAGGAGTTCCCCGTTCACGTGCAGCGTGAGGCCCGGCGCATAGCTCTTGCGCGGAAATACGCCAACGCCGAGCTCGCCGGCCGTGGCAAGAGTGCGGGCATAGAGCGCATCGAGCGTCTGGCCGCCGGCTTCGGGCGCACCGCGCAGGTGATCGAGAGTGAGCAGCCGCCCGCCGATGCGGTCGCTCGCCTCCAGCACCAGTGGAGTCAGGCCCTGGCGCTGCAGCAACCACGCGGCATACAGGCCGGAGATGCCGGCGCCGATCACCAGCACCTCGACCTGCTCGGGGGGGCGCGCGCAGCGCGCGAGCGCGGGCCCCGCGGCCGTGGCGGCCAGCGCGCGCGTGAACGCGCGCCGCGTAAGCGCGGTCCCGCGGTGACGCCTGGGCGCGTCAGAGGTCACGTGCCACCCGGAATCCGAAAAACGAGTACAGCGTCGCCTCGGGATCGCGCCCGCGGAAGCTCACGCGCTGGCGAGCCGGGCGCGTGATCCAGCTGCCGCCACGCACGGCGCGCTTCTCGCAGGCGCCGTCCGCCTCCACGGCGCTGCCATCGACGGGTCGCTCCGGATACGGCGCGCGGTAGCAGTCCGCGGTCCATTCCCAGACATTGCCGATCATGTCGTGCAGGCCGAAAGCATTGGGCCGGAACGAGCCGACCGGCGCGGCCTGGCCGAACCCGTCGTCGCAGTCGAAGGGCGCCCAGTCGAAGTGACTCGCCGCGGCGCCGGCGCGGTCGTAGACGTTGGCGTAATCGCAGGCCCGCGCGAGATCTGCATCACCGCCCTTGGCCGCGCTCCAGAAAAACGTGCCCGTCGTGCCGGCGCGTGCCGCGTATTCCCACTCGGCCTCCGTCGGCAACCGGTAGGCCTCACCCGTGCGGCGGGTGAGCCAGGCGACATAGGCCGCGGCGTCTGTCCAGGCGACGCAGGCAACCGGTTCATCGTCGAACGGCAGGCGGCCGTAGCCCGGGTTGGTCCAGTCCGCATCCGCCGGAAACTGCCACTCGCCTTTCCAGACCTGGCAACCGCCGCTCGTCACATGCCCCGTGGCGGCAACGAAGGCGGCGAACTGCGCCTGGGTCACCTCGTACTTGCCGAGCGCGAAGGCGCGCCCGATGCCCACCGCACGCACCGGCCCCTCCGGGCGACCTTCCTCCCCGCCGTCGAATCCCATGCGGAAGCTACCCGCGGGAATGGCGACCATCGTCGGGCAACCGGCGCAATCGCTGAACTCTGCCGGCGCGCGCCGCGGGTCGCCCGCGCATGCCGCGAGCGCAAGGCACAGCGCGCCGAGCCGCATCATCCGCGCCGCCACCGGCATCTAGACGAGACCGTGCCGCGTGAGCGGCAGCGAGCGGATGCGCTGGCCGGAGGCCGCATGGATGGCGTTGACCACGGCGGGTGCGAGTGGCGGGACACCCGGCTCGCCCACGCCGCCGAGCGGCGGGCCGCCCTCGACGATGGTCACCCGGATCTCGGGGCACTCGGCGAGCGAGAGCATCCGGTAGTCGTTGAAATTGCCTTCCCGCACCGCGCCCTTCTCGATGTTGATCTCGCCATACAGGAGCGCACTGAGGCCAAAGACGATGCCGCTTTCCATCTGCATGCGGATCATCTCGGGCTGGATGGCGCGCCCGCAATCGATCGCGCAGCAAACCTCCAGCACCTTCAGCCGGCCGTCGCCGACGCGCACGCGCGCGACCTGCGCGACCGCCGAGCCCTGGTCTTCCACCAGCGCAATGCCCATGCCCTCGCCCGGCGGCAGCTTTCGGCCCCACTGCGCAAGCTCTGCGGCCGCGCGCAGCACCGCCTGCAGCCGCGGGTGTTCGGCGAGCAGTTCCAGGCGGAACTCGAACGGGTCGCGCCCGGCGCTCACCGCCACTTCGTCGATGAGACACTCGACGAAAAATCCGTTGTGCGACTGCCCGACCGAGCGCCACACCCCTACCGGCACATGGCTGGGGACATTCACCCAGCGCAGCCGGTAACCCGGAATCGCGTACTTCAGTTCGTCGAACGTGCTCACCGCCAGAGGATCGGCCTTGCCCTGCAGCCGCCCCGGCCGGCCCCATTCGGAGATCGACGCGCCGGCGAGCGTCACATCGAGCGAGCGCAGCTTCCCCGCCGCATCGATCGCGGCGTCGGCACGCATCGCGAACATCGGGCGATAGAAATCGTGGCGCATGTCTTCTTCGCGCGACCAGATGAGCTTCACCGGCCGGCCGCGGACCTCACGAGCGATCAATGCCGCCTGCACGCCGAAGTCCACCTGCCAGCGTCGCCCGAAGGCGCCGCCCGCAAAGGTGCGCCGGACCGTCACGCGCTCCGGCGCCAGTCCAAGCGCCTCGGCCACCGCATCGCGCAGCCGCATCGGGCCTTGCGACGGCACCCACAGTTCGCAGCCCGCGTCGGTGACCAGCGCCGTGCAGTTCATCGGCGCCATCGTGGCGTGAGCCAGAAACGGCACTTCGTAGTCGACCGCGATGCGCCGTGTGCCGGCTTCGCCGGCCGCTGCGAGCGCGCCGCGCTCGACGGCGGTGACTCCCGGTTGCCCGAGTGCGTCGCGCACGGCCTGCGCCAGCGTCACCGTGTCGCTGCGCTCGTGCGGGCTGGCCGCAAACTGCGGCGCGAGGGCCTGCACTCCGCGGGATGCCGCCCAGAAATTCCCGGCGACCACGGCCACCGCGTCGGGCAGGCGCACCACGCTCACGACGCCGGGCAAGGCGCGCGCGGCCGCTTCGTCCAGCGCCACCAGGGGACTGCCGAACACCGGGCTTGCATGCACCGTGGCCACGAGCAGGCCGGGCTGGCGCACGTCCACGCCGAACTGCGCGGTGCCGGTGACTTTCGCCGGCACATCCTTGCGCTGCTGGTCGCGCCCGACCAGCCTGAGCTCGGAATCCTTCCTGAGCCTGATCTCGCCGGGCACCGGCAACGCGGCCGCAGCGGCCACCAGTGTGCCGAAACTCGCGCGCCGCCCGCCCGGCGGATGCAGCACCATGCCATCGGCGGTAGTGCATTCGGCGGCATCGACGCCCCACTCGCGGGCGGCCGCCTCGCAGAGCAAGGTCCGCGCCGTCGCGCCGAGCCGTCGCAGCAGCTCGAACTGGCCACGCACGCTCATGCTGCGCCCGGTCGCCTGGATGCCCTTCATCGGGTTGATGAAGCTCGCGTCCGCCCAGGACTGGCGCACTTCGAGGCGGGCCCAGTCGGCGCCGAGCTCATCGGCCAGGATCAGCGGCAGCGAGGTGTACACCCCCTGCCCGACCTCGAGCTCCGGGGTGGTGATGCGCACCGTGCCCTCCGGCGTGATCTCGAGATAGGCGGCGAGTTGCGCGTCGCCGAATGCCGTCGCGGGCCGGGCACTGGCGCCGAAATAAAGCCCCGCTGCGGCGCCGCCGGCCACCACCACGAACGCCCGCCGGGAGAGCCGCGCCACGCCCGGCTCATCGGCACGCAGTCGGCCCCGCTCATCGCTCACGGCCGCCCTCGCCGCAATGCCCAAAACAGTCTATTATCATGACAATATGATAACTTGAGCGGGAGCATGATCGCGACCCCCGTGTCCCGTTTCGCCTTCCCCACCCTGTTCGCCGTCGTGTTCATCGACCTGGTGGGCTTTGGCATCGTCATTCCCCTGGTGCCGTTTTACGCCGAACGACTCGGCGCCGGACCGGAACTGATTACTCTGATCATCGCCCTGCACGCATTGTTCCAGGCCGTGGCCATGCCGCTGTGGGGCGTGCTGAGCGACCGCCTCGGGCGGCGGCCGGTGCTGCTCGTCAGCATGCTGGGACACGCCGGCTCGTACCTGCTGATGGGCTTTGCCGACTCGCTCTGGCTGCTCGCGCTCGCGCGCACCCTGAGCGGCGTGACATCCGCCAACCTCGCCACCGCCTACGCCTATATAACCGACATCACTGCGCCCGACCAGCGGGCGGCCGCCATGGGCAAGATCTCGGCGGCGTTCGGACTGGGCTTCGCCGTCGGCCCGGCCATCGGCGGCGTGCTCGCCGGCGGGACCACGATGGAGGACGCCAACCTCATGCGTCCCGCCATTGCGGCGGCGCTGTTCTCGCTGGCTTCCGCCGCAGCGATCTTCGCGTTCCTGCCGGAGACGCGCCACGCGGGGGCGAGTGGCGCACCGCCCCGCGAGCGGCGCGGAGTCCTCACGGATTTCGGCCGCGTCACACGCCGGCCCGTCATCACGCTGATGCTGAGCCTCGCCCTGATGGTCGTAACGTTCATGGCGGTGCGCGAATCCATCTTCCCGCTGTGGGCGCACTACCAGCTCGGCTTCAACGCGCGCGAACTCGGCATCACGCTCGGTTACACGGGGCTGCTGATCAGCGCGATCCAGTTCACCGCGATGGGTCCGCTCGCCGAACGTTTCGGTGAACTCGGGCTCGTCAAGGCGGCAGTCGTGCTGTTTGCCGGTGCCTGGGTCGGCCTGGCGTTGTCAGGCAACATGCTGGCCTGCCTCGCGGCGCTGACACTGCAGGGCTTCGGCACCGCGTTCTTCCAGTCCTGCATGCAGAGTCTCATCTCGAAGCGTGCCGGAGCCGACGAGCGCGGTCTGGTGCTCGGCGTTTACCAGTCGACCAGCGCGCTGGCGCGCTTCATCGGCCAGGCCATCGCGGGCACGCTCTACGGTCAGATCGGCATGAACGCGCCGTTCCTGATTGGCGCAGCGTTCATGGTGCCGGCGATGTGGCTCGCGCTGCGCATCGGGCGGCGCATCGACACGCCACCGCTCGCGGGGCGCGGCAGCACATGATGTCGCAGGCCGTGCAGGGCCCGGCGCGGGCGTGCCAGAATGCGGCCCGGCGGATTCACGACGACGGTCCGGCTACGACACGATGATTCATTTCATACTGCGCCGCATCGGCATCGCCATTCCGACGCTCGCCATCATCGCGACGGCAGCGTTCTTCCTGATGCGCGCGGCGCCCGGCGGGCCGTTCGACGCAGAGGCAGACCTCGAGCCCGAGGTGCTCGAGAACATCCGCGCCGCCTACGATCTCGACAAGCCGCTGCTTACGCAATACCTGCTCTACGTCCGCCGGGCCCTCGGGGGCAACTTCGGGCCTTCGCTCATCTACAAGGACTTCGGCGTCACCGAGTTGATCAGCATCGGTCTGCCGGTCAGCATGCGCCTGGGCCTCACCGCGATGGCGCTCGCGCTCGTGGTCGGCGCATTCACCGGCATCATCGCGGCATTGCGCCAGAACCGGTTCGTCGATCACGCCGTCATGGCGCTCGCCATGACCGGCATCGCAGTGCCCAGTTTCGTCACTGCGCCGATACTCGCGCTGATCTTCGGCCTGTACCTGCGCTGGCTGCCGGTGGCCGGCTGGAACGACGGTGCGCTCTCGAACATGGTGCTGCCGGTCATCGCACTCGCCCTGCCGCAGATCGCGATCATCGCGCGGCTCACGCGCGGCGGCATGCTCGAGGTGCTGCGCTCGAATTTCGTGCGCACCGCGCGCGCCAAGGGCATACCGGAGTCGCGGGTGGTGCTGCGCCACGTACTGCCCTCCGCCGTGATTCCGCTCGTCGGCTACCTCGGTCCGGCGATTGCCGGCGTCATGACGGGCTCGCTGGTGATCGAACTGATCTTCAACCTGCCCGGCGTCGGGCGCTACTTCGTGCAGGGGGCGCTGAACCGGGACTACCCGCTGGTCATGGGCATCGTGATCGTGTACGCGAGTTTCATCGTACTGCTCAACCTGCTCTCGGACCTCGCTTACGCAGCGCTCGACCCACGCATCCGCAAGGGGTACCGGTGAACCAGGGTTCGGGCAATGTGCTCACCTCGGCGCCAGTCATCGCCGCGCTGAGCGGCCAGGCGTCGCAGTCCCTCTGGCGGCAGGCGGCGCGGCGTTTCCGGCGCAACCGCGCGGCGATGGGCAGCATTTTCACGCTGGTGCTGATCGGCGTGACCTCCATCCTGGTCCCGGCGCTCTGGCCGCATGGCATCGAAGACGCAAACTGGGAGAGCATCCTCGCCGCGCCGACGCTCGAGAACTGGCACTGGTTCGGCACAGACGCCAACGGGCGTGATCTTTTCGTGCGCGTTTTCTACGGCGGGCGGGGGTCGCTCACCATCGGGCTGCTCACCACGCTGGTGGCGCTCTCGATCGGGGTCGTCTACGGCTCGCTCGCCGGCTTCACCGGCGGGCGCACCGACAACCTCATGATGCGTTTCGTGGACGTGCTCTATTCGATGCCACTGCTGTTCTTCATCATCATCCTGGTGACCGTGTTCGGGCGCAACATCTACCTCGTGTTCGTCGCCATCGGCTGCATCGAGTGGCTGACGATGTCGCGCATCGTGCGTGGCCAGACGCTCGCGGTGAAGACGCGCGAGTATGTCGAGTCGGCGGTTGCGATCGGGCTGACGCGCGGCGCGATCCTGCGCCGCTACATCATCCCGAACGTGCTCGGCCCGGTGGTGGTCTACGTGACCCTGCTGATCCCCACCAACATCGTGGTCGAGAGCTATCTCTCCTTCATCGGGCTCGGTGTGCAGGAGCCGCTGACGAGCTGGGGCCTGCTGATCTCGCAGGGCGCCGGCCAGCTCGACACCGCGCCGTGGCTGATCTTCTTCCCCGCGACATTCCTCGCCGTGACCATGTTCTGCTTCAACTTCATTGGCGATGGATTGCGCGATGCGCTCGATCCGTCGAACCGCTGAGATGCGCCGCCAGCTCGCCGCCCGGTGCAGCGCCCGATGAACACGCTCCTCGAAGTGGAAGGCCTGCATGTCGGCTTTCGCACCGACAACGGCCGGCTGGACGCGGTCAGCGACCTGAGCTTCTCCGTGGCGCAGGGCGAGTGCCTCGGCGTCGTCGGGGAATCCGGCTCCGGCAAGAGCCAGACCTTCCTCGCCATGCTGGGCCTGCTCGCACCGAACGGCTCGGCGAGCGGCTCGGCCCGCTTCGACGGCCGCGAGCTGTTGAACGCACCCGCCTCGGCGCTCAACGACCTGCGCGGCAACCGCATCGCGATGATCTTTCAGGACGCGCTCTCGGGGCTGACGCCGACGATGCGCATCGGCGAGCAGATGACCGAGGTGCTGGTCGCCCATCGCCGCATGAGCGGTGCCGACGCGCGCCGGCGGGTCCTGGAGGTGCTGCAGATCGTGCGCATACCGGACGCGCCGGAGCGCATGCGCGCCTATCCGTTCGAACTCTCGGGTGGCATGCGCCAGCGGGTGATGATCGGGCTGGCCATGCTCTGCAATCCGCAGTTGCTGATCGCCGATGAGCCGACGACCGCACTCGACGTCACCGTGCAATCCCAGGTGCTGAAGCTCCTGCTCGGGCTGAAGCGGCACACGCGCTCCGGCATCGTGCTCATCACACACGACCTGGCGGTCGTGGCCGGCCTCAGCGATCGCGTCATGATCATGTATGCGGGCCGGGCGGTGGAAATCGGCCCCGTCCGCGACATCTTCGCGCGGCCGCGTCACCCGTACACCGCCGGCCTGCTGCGCTCGGTGCCGAGCCTGACGCACGCCCCGGACGAGGACCTGCCCACCATTCCGGGCCAGCCGCCGGACCTCGAGCAACTGCCACCAGGCTGCCCGTTCGCGGAGCGCTGCGCGCACGTGATCGAACGCTGTCTCGCCGAACGCCCGGCGCTGCGTCCCGCGGGCGCGGGCCGCACGGCCGCCTGCCACCGGTTCGAGGAACTGGCATGAACGCACCGGCACCGCTGCTCCAGGTCCGCGACCTGAAGGTCCAGTACCCGATCCGCAGCCGCGGACTGCTGCGACGCCAGCACATCGTCCTGCGGGCGGTCGAGGACGTGAGCTTCGATCTGCACGCCGGCGAATCGCTCGGCATTGTCGGCGAGACGGGCTGCGGCAAGTCGTCGCTCGGCAAGGCGCTGCTGCAGCTCGTCCGGCCGACGGCGGGCAGCGTCGTCTGGCAGGGCCGTGACCTCTGCGCCCTGCCGCCGCAGGAGCTGCGCCAGGTGCGGCAGGAAATGCAGATCATCTTCCAGGACCCGCTCTCCAGCCTGAACCCGCGCATGACGGTCGGCGAGATCGT
This sequence comes from Gammaproteobacteria bacterium, assembly GCA_021462865.1. GTDB lineage: Bacteria > Pseudomonadota > Gammaproteobacteria > Steroidobacterales > QUBU01. Next base: position 19,751 of record JAJTYX010000017.1, read on the forward strand.
GGCCGAACCCCTGCGGGTGCACCGGCCCGGGATGACCGCGGGCGAGCGCGAGCAGGCGGTCACCGACATGTTCACGCGGGTGGGGCTGCGGCCCGACATGACCGCCCGGTATCCGAACGAGTTCAGCGGCGGCCAGGCGCAACGCATCAGCATCGCGCGCGCCATGATTCTGTCCCCGCGCGTCATCGTCTGCGACGAGCCGGTGAGTGCGCTCGACGTGTCGATCCAGGCCCAGATCTGCAACCTGCTGCGGGAGCTGCAGCGCGAGACCGGGGTGTCACTCATCTTCATCAGCCACGATCTCGCCATCGTCCGTTACATGTGCCAGCGCGTCATGGTGATGTATCTCGGCCGGATGATGGAGCTTGCCGAACGCGACGCGCTCTTCGCGCATCCGCTGCATCCCTACAGCCAGGCCCTGATCGGCGCCGTGCCGGAACCCGATCCCGACCGCCCGGTCACCGATGTGGCAACACTCGACGGCGAACTCCCCTCACCGATGAACCCGCCGGGTGGCTGCGTGTTCAACACCCGCTGCCGGCACTGCATTCCACGCTGCATCAGCGCCCGCCCGGCGATCGAGGAAGCGGGCCCGGGCCACCTCGTCGCCTGCCACCGCTGGCGCGAGATCAATTCACCCTGACGACATCGGCATGCCCCGCGCCCAGGCCGCGGGCGGCACCGGAGAAGCATCGATGAGCGACAAACGCTGCTACATGATCGTCGTGGCCGAGCTGAGCGATCGGCCACGTTTCCTCGAAGGGTACGCCCGCGTCGTGCCAAAACTCGTCGAACAGCACGGCGGGCGGTACATCGTGCGGGGCGCCGGCGGAGAGTTCCTCGAAGGCGGGTGGTGCGAGCATCCGAGCGCACTGGTCTCCGAGTGGCCGAGCAAGGCGGCCGCCCTCGCCTTCTGGAAATCGCCCGAGTACGCCGAGGCGAAAAAACTGCGCGAGGGCACCGGCCGGTTCCAGGTGCTGCTGATCGAGTCTGGGTAGACCCGGGCCGGACCGCGATCGCAACGCGCAGAACACCACAAAACCGGCACCGAATACACTCCGCTCATTTCCTGCGGAACCCGTGACTTTCTTCGATTGTCCGGCAGACCCGCATCTGATACCGTTTCGGTGTCTATTTGGTATCAAAGGAACGGCGTGTGCCAGCCAACCTGACACTGAAGAACCTGCCCGACGACGTGTACGCCAGCCTGAAGGCATCGGCTGCGACTCATCACCGCAGCCTGAACAGCGAGATCATCGCCTGCCTGGAGCGTGTGCTGGTGCCCCGCCGCATCGGCGCCGAGGAGCGAATCGAACGGGCCCGACGGCTGCGCGCCGCGATGCGTCCGACGCACATCAGCCAGGGCCAGATCGCACGCGCCATCCGGCAGGGACGACCGTGATCGTCGTCGACACCAACGTCGTGGCTTACCTCTTCCTGGAATCGGCGCAGACCGCCGCAACTGAGCGCCTGCTCAAGCGGGACCCCGACTGGGCGGCACCCTTGCTCTGGCGCAGCGAGTTCCGCAACGTCCTGGCATCACAGATCGCGCGCCGAACCCTGAACCTGGAACACGCAGTCGCAGTTCAGCACGAAGCCGAGGATCTCATGACCGGCAATGAGTACGAGGTCGAGTCGCGGACCGTGCTCGAACTGGCTGCCCGTAGCGGGTGCTCGGCCTACGACTGCGAGTTCGTGGCGCTCGCCGACGCCCTCGGGGTGCGGCTCTACACGGTCGACGAGCAGATCCTGAAAGCATTTCCGAAGCTCGCGTTCCGCCTGGCGACGTGAACGCGTAACGGCCATTGCCTGTCGGCATGCAGCCTTGACCAGCAGCGATCCGGCAGCGGCCACCTTCCAAAGCTGATTTGGTCCGACGAAAGCCAGCAGGTCAACGGGGTCGGCGCCTGGACTCCAGGCCCCGTTTCCCTTTAGGCGGCAACAATCAAATAATCAAATGCTCCGGCACTATTTCCGAGACATCCGCGATAAGCGTCAACGCCTGCCACCTGTGCCCGCGTGGGCGCCGGTGTCAGCTTTCGCCTCTCACTCCAGCGCGCGCCCGCGCGTCTCGATCACCCAGGGCATGGCCAGTATCCCGAGCAGCGGGATAAAGCCCACGTAGAACAGCACATCGAAGGCGGCGCCGCGCGCTGCGATCGAGCCGACGAGCACCGGGCCCGCGGCGGCGACCACGCGCCCGATGTTGTAGCAGAAGCCGGCGCCGGTGCCGCGCAGACGCGTCGGAAAGAGCTCGGGCAGGTAGTAGGTGAAGCTGCCGAACACGCCGAACACCGACAGCCCGATCGCAAAGTACAGGTACAGGCGCGTCTGTGGCGGCAGGTCCAGTCCGAAGGTGGCGAAGATCGACAGCGCCGAGGCGAGCCAGTAGATGGTGAACATCGGTTTGCGGCCGAGGAGTTTCGCCGCGGGGATGGTCAGCAGCGTGCCGAGGAGCCCCCCGAGGTTGAACCAGCTCGTGGCGAGCGTCTTCCACTGCTCGACCATCGCGAACGTCGCCGTGCCGTCGAGCCCCTGCGCCTCGGCCGCCTCGCGGGCCAGCCCGCTCGCGATCACCGGGATGAAAGCGTTGCAGCTCCACCAGGTGAGGAGCGCAACCACCGACATCAGAAAACCGGAGGCCGTGGCCCGACGGATCCCCGGCCCGAAGAGCTCGGAAATGCGTACGTTGCGCGCATTGCCGAGGCTCTTCCAGCGCTCGGGTTCTTTCACGAACAACCGGACGAGGAACGCGGCCCCGGCCGGCAACAGGCCGAACAGGAACACGTAACGCCAGGACAGCTCCGGGCTGTCGGCAAACCAGTTGCCCGCGACCTGCATGTTGACGAAGGTGGCGAGGAACAGGCCCATTGGTGCCGCGGTGTAGAGCAGCGCACCTGCCTCGACGCGCTTTTCCTCCGGCACGGACTCGGCGACCATGGCCGCGCCCGCCGCCCACTCCCCGCCGATGCCGAGCGACGCGATGACGCGAAAGACCAGCAACCACCAGATGTTCGGCGCAAAGGCGCAGGCCGCAGTGCCGACCGCGTAGAGCAGCATCGTGAACATCAGGGTGCGGGTGCGACCGATACGGTCGCAGACCAGGCCGAACAGCACGCCGCCCGTGGCCCAGCCGAGCAGCAGGACCGAGGTCAGCAGGCCGGTCCAGAAGAGCGTCGCCTGCTTTGCCTCCGGCGAACCAATCGGCAGCCCAAGCAGGGTCGGCACCGCATTCGGGGCCACGTAGTTGAACAGCAGGCCGTCGAAGACATCAAAGCCCCAGCCGAGCCACGCCGCGAGCAGCACGGTCCACTGATAGCGGGTGAACAGCAGCACTCAGCAGCCGCCTGGTGCCGGCGGACTCACCAACCGAGCCGGGCTTGCGCCGATGCCGCCCGGCTGACCCGGCCGTGCACCGCTCACTTCTGTACGTCGAGCCAGCGGCTGAGGTTCAGCCCACGCGCATTCTCGGTAAAGCCCTTCACGTAGGGTTTCACCAGGAAGCGGCGCACGTAGAAGAACACCGGAATCACCGGCTGGTCGGCGAGCATCACCGCCTCGGCCTCGCTCAGTTGCGCGAACCGTTTCGCCGGATCATTGAGCGCGTTGGCGGCCGCGAGCATCGCGTCGTACGCCGGATTGGAGTAGCCGGAATAATTGGACGGATTCCCGGTTTCGAGCAGGCCGAGGAAGCTGTACGGGTCGTCGTTGGTCGCGAACCAGGTGTAGAGCAACGCCTGGAAGTCGCGCGTGCGGGCACTCTTGTTGAGCGCGATGAGGTCGCGATTGAGCGGGCTCGCGCGCACGCCGATCGCCTGCCACATGGCCGCCATGGCGACGGCGAGACGGCGGTTCTCCTCGAGCGTGTTGTATACGAGGTCGAAGGCGAGCGGCTTGTCCGGGCCGAAACCCGCCTCCGCGAGCAGACGGCGCGCCTCGGCCACGCGCTGAGCCTGCGGCGTCTTCGCGTAGTCGGGCAGCGGGTGGCGGTAGTCCTCGATTGCCGGAGGCGTCATGCCGTAGGCAGGCGGTGAACCCGGCGTGACGATCTTCTTCACGATCCCGTCACGGTCGAGCGCGAGGGACAGCGCGCGGCGCACGCGCGGGTCGCTGAACGGCGGCCAGTTGTTGTTCAGCAGGACATAGCCGAGCAGCAGGCCCGGCCAGATCTTGACCTCGCCCGGGATCGACTCGCGCAGCGATGCAAGCTGCTCGTTCGGAAAATTGAGCAGGATGTCGATCTCACCAGCCAGGAACCGCTTGAGGCTGGTGTCCTGGTTGCCCGACGGGTACCAGTTCACCTTGTCCAGCCGCACGGCGCCCGCATCGAAGAAATGCGGGTTGCGGACGATGGTGACGTGATCGTTCGGCACCCACTCGGACAGCATGAACGGGCCGTTGCTGACCATCTTGCCGGGGCGTGTCCACTGGCGGCCGAGCGACTCGACCAGTTTCGCCGGCACGGGGCTTGCGACGTTGGATGCCAGGTTCTGCAGGAAGTACGGTGTCGGACTCTCCAGCCGGTAGATCACCGTGCGCGCATCCGGCGCCTCCACACCGAGCTTCTCCGGCGGCAGTTCACCCTTGACGATGCGTCGCGCATTCTTCACCGGGAAGAAAAACGACGCAAAACGCGAGCTCGTTTCCGGCGTCACCACCCGGCGCGCCGAATAGAGGAAATCCTGGCTGGTCAGCGGGGAGCCGTCCGACCATTTCAGCCCGTCACGCAGCTTGAAGGTGTAAGTCAGGCCATCGGGGCTGATCTGCCACGACTCGGCGGCACCGGGAATGATCTTGCCGTTGGCGTCGTAGGTCGTCAGCCCCATGAACAGGTCGTAGAGGATGTAGGAGGCGGTGTTGCCGGTCGCGATGGCCGGGTCGAGGCTGTTGGGTTCGGCCGACGAGGAGCGGTTCAGCGTGCCGCCCGCGACGGCGATGCCTGACGCAAGGAGCGCGCACGCGAGGAGCCCCGCACCGAAACCGCTGATGGTCGACCCGCGGTGGGCGGGATGACCCGAACACTGCTGCCGCCATCGGCACCGGGTGGCGGGTGCATGGCGGATGAGAGACAGAAACGCAGGAAAACCACTCATTACCGACCGCCTCCGGCGTGCGTGACTCAGCGCGACTTGCGCGTGAGGTGTACGTGATGATGGTAGTAATCGCCCCGGTACCAGGCGACCAGCCGCTCGACCGGGCGACGCTTGCTGTCGAACACGACGAGGCGAATGTGCACCAGCGGCGCCCCGACCGTGGTGTTGAGCAGCGAGGCGAGACGTGCGTCGGCCAGCGTCGCGCTGATCACCTGGTCGGCGGCGGCGATGTCCACGCCCTTGCGTTCCAGCAAGGTGAGCATCGGGCTCTCGTTGAGTTCCTGCAGATCGAAGCGCACCTTGAGCGAGGCCGGGATATAGGTGACGACGTAGCCGACCGGCTGCTTGTCGTGCAGCCGCACGTGCGATGCCTTCTGCACGCGCGCACCCGCGGGCAGATTGAGATCCTTGGCGGTCTCCGGGTCGGCATCGACTTCGACGACCTCGCTGTCGGCGACGCGGCTGGTCTTGCCGAGCCGCTCGACCTTGCGCAGCAGCTGGTCCATCTCCCCGACCACCGGCGCGTCGGCCAGATCCTCGACGACGAAGGTGCCGCGCCCGGGCTGGCGCATCACGAGCCTCTCGTCGACCAGCATGTCGACCGCCTTGCGGGTGGTGATCCGCGACACCTGGAACAGCCGGCAGAGCTCTTCCTCGGTCGGCAACCGCTCACCAGGCCGGTAGTTGCCCTGGTAGATCCAGTCCCGCACGGCGGAATAAACTTGAATGTAGCGGGGACTGCGGATCGCGTGATCGATCAGCTCGTTTCGCGCCTGCACCATCATGATGGCCTCAACCTGGCGGCCGCGGGCCGCTTAGAGGTATTGACGTCATGTGGATATGATAATGTCAAAGCTCACCCCAGAGGAAAAAGAAGCAATGTCCGACAAGAATGAGCCCATGGTGCGCCCCGACGGCACCTACCCGACCGCGAAACTGCGCCAGGACGTCATCACCGCTGCCGTGGTCCAGACCCGCGTGCAGGGCGTGGATGGCGCCAATCCGGGACCGGACCTGCGTCGCAACCTGGATTATTTCCTCGAGTGCATCGACATCGCGCAGGGCTACGGCGGGCGCAGCGACCTGCTGCTGTTCCACGAATTCCCGATCACAGGCTTCTCGGAATGGACCCGCGACCAGCACTACCGGATCGCCATCGAGGTGCCGGGGCCGGAGGTCGCCGAGGTTGCAAAGAAGGCCAAGCAGTACAACTGCTACATCGTGTTCGGCACCTACGCGCGCGACGAGAAGGACTGGCCGGGGCATATCCTGCACCTGATGGTCATGGTCGGCCCGGACGGCTCGGTGGTGAAGCACTGGAAGCAGCGCAACGTGCGCGGCATGTTCCCCGGCTCCGAGCAGTACACCTCGGTGATCTACGACGTCTATGACCGGTTCGTGGAAATGTACGGGCTCGACGCCGTGATTCCGGTCGAGCGCACCGACATCGGCAACATCGCGATGTCGGCGGTGCAGTTCGAGCCGGAACTGTTTCGCTGCATGGCGATGAAGGGGGCGGAAATCGTCTGTCGGGTCGCCACGGGCGGATTCGAGTCGGACGACATGCGGCTCACCTCCTACCACAACAGTGTCTACACCCTGATCTGCAACAACTCGGTCAGCACCCACGGCCGCAATCCGGGGTTCTTCGAGGACACTGCCTTCGGCGGCCCGGGGCGCTCGGCCATCTATGCGCCGCGCGGCGTGGAGATGGTCAAGGCCGGCGTGTTCGAGACCAAGCAGCTCGCGCGCATCCCGATCGCGGAATTCCGCGCCCGCCACCGCATACCGGACCTGCACATGAAGCTCTACAAGCCGGTGCTCGACCAGTACCGCGAACGCTACGATGCCGGCCTGTACCTGCAGTACGTGCCGAAGGACAAGCGCGACGCGTACCGGTACTTCCAGGAAAAATCCCGCTGGACGCATTTCTGGTAGCCGCAGTCGTGCCCCGGCTGCCGGTGGCCGCATCCGCGAGAGCGCCGTGATGGGCGGCAGGCCGCTCGGGCACTCGGGCCTGAAAGTTTCGGCAGTCGGCCTCGGCTGCATGAATTTCGGGCTCATGTGCGACCAGGCCGCCGTGAACGCCATCGTGGATGCGGCCCTCGATGCCGGGGTCACGTTCTTCGACGTAGCGGACATCTACGGCGGCCCGCACGGCGCGGCGGAGTCCCTGCTCGGCAAGGCGCTCGGTGCGCGCCGCGGCAGCATCGTGCTCGCGACGAAATTCGGCGCGAAGCGCGGCGGCCGCGGCGGTGCGGCCGACCGGGGCGGCTCGCGCGAGTACATCGTGAAAGCCATCGAGGACAGCCTCACGCGCCTCGGCACGGATTACATCGATCTCTACCAGCACCATTTCCCTGACGCCGGCACACCGGTCGAGGAGACGCTGCGCGCGCTCGAGGAACTGGTCCGCGCCGGCAAGGTGCGCCACGTCGGCTGCTCCAACTACGACGGCGCGCAACTGAAGGCGGCCACCATCGCGGCCAAGGCCGACAAGTTCGCCGGTTTCGTCTCGGCCCAGAACCGCTACAGCCTCCTGCACCGCGCGATCGAAAGCGATCTCGTGCCGATCGCGCAGGGACAGCAGATCGGCATCGTCCCGTACTTTCCCCTCGAGAGCGGTTTGCTCAGCGGCAAGTACCGGCGCGGCGAAGCTCCGGGCGCCGACACGCGTTTCGGCAAGTGGAAGGGTGGCGGCGGCTTCGTGTCCGAGGCACGTTGGGCGATCGTCGAGAAGCTCGAAGCCTATGGCGCGAGCATCGGCCGCTCGGTGCTGGAGCTTGCCATCGGCTGGCTGGTGGCCCAGCCCTACGTCTCGAGCGTGATCGCCGGCGTGACGCAGCCCGAGCAGATCGAGCAGAACGTACATGCGGCCGCCTGGGCGCCCACACCCGAGCAGGTCGCGAAAATCGGCGAACTGGCCGGCGCCGGCTGACGCCGCTACCGGCTGCGCCGGCGGGCCGCTTCTTTGCTCCGGCGCTCGCGGCCGGCGCTCGGCGTGATGCCACCGAAGCGGGCGAAGGGATCGCGCCGGTCGTCGCTGGCGCGCCGGTCGGTGTAACGCACGTAGCGACACCCGCAGGTCTGGCGATCGCAGCCCGGCAACGGCAGGCTCGGGGCCCGCAGCGCGAGGGGGCGCTGGTCCTGCATCTTCAGCACCGCGGCACAGGGCCGATCGGCGCAGGGCCGGATCGACACGGCAGCGAAGGGGTTTGCCGGCCGCACCGGCGGCGCGACCGCGTCACCGACCTGCAGCGCGCTGCGCGCAGCATCGCGCCGGCGCTGCGCCTGCAGCAGCATAAACGGTGAGGCCAGGCCGAGCGCCACGCCGAGAAGCACCCACATCATCATGCTCATCGCCCGTTCCTCCAGAGGGCAAGGAACAGTCTTGATAACCGACTCCGCGAGCACCGGCTGCGTCGTCGGTCACAGTCCCGCCGCTCACCGGATCGACGGCCGGCAAGCGCCGCCTGCGCCCCCTACTGCGCGCCGAACTTGAACTGCACCTCGATACCGTAGTCGCGGCCCCGCTGGGGATTGAGTGAATACATGTTGGGGTACACGTCGTCGTTGTCGCCGTACACGCCGTTGCCGCCGGGCGAAATCGCGCCATAGCCGAAGTTGACGAAGGACAGGGCTGCCACCGGCGTATCGTCGTCCATGAGGTTGCGCACGTAGGCGCTCACGCCCCAGCGCGCGGAGTCGAAGCCGGCCCGCAGGTTGACCAGCGTGCGATCGTCCAGCCAGGCCAGGTTCGCCGTATCGAAGTAGCGCTCGCTCTCGTAGGCGAGGTCGGTGCGAAACAGCAGGCTCCAGTCGGCATTGAGCGGCTTGTTCACCACGGCACCGAGCACCAGGCTGTGCTCCGGCGCGCTCGGGATCCACTTGTCCTCGACGTTGCCGTCGCCGGTCAGGGCCGCGAGATTGGAGTCGAAGCCCTTGCGGAACTTCGCCCTCGTATAGCCGTAGTTGGCGATCAGGGTCAGCTCGTCGGTGACGACGAAGAGCGTCTCGAGTTCGCCGCCTCGATTACGCGAATCGCCGACGTTGCGCAGCAGGGTCGTCGCGAGCGTCTCGTTGTTGTCGAACCCCGGAAAATCGTAGGCACCGAAATTCTGTACCTGGAAGATGGTCTGCTTGTCCCACTCGATCCAGAACAGCGCGAGGTTGGCCTGTATCCGCCGGTCCCACCACTGCGTCTTGGCGCCGATCTCGTAGGTCCACTGTTCTTCCGGCTCGATCGTGACGTCATTCGTGTACACCTGCGCCTGCTCGCAGAACTCCCGCGAGACATCGCCGCGGAAGAACTCCGAGTTCACGTCGCCCGGCTTGTCCCCGTTCGCCGCCTGCGCGTAGAAGCGCAGATCGTCCGTCGGCATGAAGGTCAGCGATACGCGCGGCGTAAAGTTGTAGTAGGTCGCTTCGCTCCGACAACGATTGCCGCCAAGGTACTCGATCTCTTCGGATGCGTAGCGTCCCTCGACATCGAGCCGCCACAGCTCCGTGACGTCCCAGGCGACGCTGCCGATCCACGCGAGGTTGGCGACATCGCGCTCGGCCTGCGGCCCGTAGCCGAGATCGCCGCCGAACACCGGGCCGGGGCCCGGGATGCTGCGCTGGGCCGAGGTCAGGTTGCGGTCGTAATAGAAGGCGCCGACCTCGCCGCGCACCGGCAGCAGCGCGGGGGTGGCGAGCCGCAGCTCGCCGGACCAGTCGCGGTTGTCCTTGACCGAGTCGAAATTGAACAGGCCGAAGACCGCGCGGGTCTCGGTATGGTCGAGATCGTACGCGTTCTCGAACTCCTCGTCGTTGAGGCCGCCACGCGCAGTCAGCACCCACTCGCCAAGTTCCTGGCGATACTGGAGGAGGTAGCGGTTGCCGGTCTTATGCAGCCCTGGGTCGGTGCCCGGGACGAACCGGCCGTCGTTGAGCGACACGCCGTTGTCGAGATCCGGCAGATTGACGCGATTCTCCCACCCGGTCGCATTGAGCTTGCCGCAGATGGTGCCGCCGGTGGTGCGCCACCAGGCCTCTTCGTCGCCCGCCGGCTGGCCGGCCGGCAATGGATAGCGCCCCTCGGGCGGCAACCAGCAGTTGAGCGTGGCGAAGATGCCGTTTGTGCCCGGCCGGTTCAGGGACGCGCGCGGGTCGCCGGGCGGGAGATTCTCGAGCAGCTCGCCCTCCGGGGCGACCAGCGAGGGCCACATCGAGTCGTCCGTCTCGTAGCGGCCATACTTGAAGTTGAACTCACCGCCGTCCCAAGGTGTCCAGACCAGCTTGGCGAGGTAATCCTGGGTCTCCTCGGCGCCGAGGCGGCTGCCATCCGCCTGTTGCGGCGGATTCGCCAGGAAGTTGAGCGCCGGCTGGTTGAAGGCCTGGTTGTAGCGGTCAAGGATTTTCTGGACAGTGGGTTGATGGTCACTCGGTTCGTCACGCCGCAAGTTTCTCGCTGTTGTCGTAGAAC
>JAJTYX010000170.1:0-2615 GCA_021462865.1 Gammaproteobacteria bacterium
ACTCCTGCCTGCCATCAGGCAGATATTCATAATCTCAAAGAACAACAGGGACGCTCTTTCGCAATTCCCTAACCGGACAATGCTGAGAATTTGCCGCCTTTTTGGCAAGTTTTTTATTTTTCAAAACTTGTGTAAACAAATTTTGCATCTCTTCTTTCATTGCCCCCATACAGTGTAAATATTCTGCCAAATCATTAAGAATACCTATAGCGTTCCCCTCTTTCAGATCATCCCTAAAATCAAGCGCAAGGGTGCTGCACCCAAATTCTTCATCTAATAGATCCCGGAGAATCTTGCCGAAAAGGGCATTGGCATACTCGTAACGGGAATAGACATCAAAGAACGCATCTGGTGGCACTTCCAGCCCCAATGCGCCTCTCAGAAACAAATCAATTGCCAGCGCCGTAAGCGGCTCAAAACTTACACGGTCTCCGTCATAACGTAACGATTCACCCTCTTTAAAGGTAATCTCTCCCAGCGATTTTGTTGCATACGGTCCAAGAAGGATTACATAATCTTCGTCTCTTTTTATTGGCACAGAATACTTTCCTTCTTCTTGCGTTAACGTAGCCTTCATCCATGTGCCGGTTGTATTCATGAGAGATATATTTGCGGTAACTTTATCTCCTGTCTGGGTTTTATTCTTGGCAATTAAAAGAAGGGCTGGCTCTGAACTATAGGATCGTTTAAGACTGACAACTAATTTTGCAGGTCTTACTTCGCATTTGGCGGATTTTTTACGGCTAAGACCGGAAGCGCTCCCTTTAACAATAAAAGAATGCACTTTAAGAGGCGTTTTTTTGGTAGTTTTGATGGCTAAATCAACCCATTCTCCCGGCGATACCGGATTTCGCTGAAACTCTGCTGAAGCGTCTTTTGGCAATCCACTGGCTTCCAGCGTCACGGGTTCGTTAAAGCCGTTTTTTGCCCTGATGCCTACACTATACGTGGCGGACGAACCCCTTACAATGCTTTGGAGCGGGGGTTTTACATCGACGCGAAAATCGCCTTTGGATGTCACCTCCGTTAAAAGAAATGAAAGAGAATTGCTTACTCCACCCGTGGTTGTAACCTGTACATCGTAGGTCCCGGGCGCTAATGCAGGGGCTGTTATTTGAATCTCTGTCTCATTCCAGGATTTTATACTGGCAGTGTTAGAACCGAAACTTACAGAAGACGACCCCTGTATAACTCCAAAATTTGACCCGATAATTGCGATCGTTGTTCCAGGTGGCCCAAAAAAGAGCGAAAGCTCATCGATCTGCGGCATGGCAAGAGGGCTCGTTGTTGGCGTCGGTGACGGCGTGGGTGAAGGGGTAGGTGTGGTTGCAGCAGATGCGGAAAGATTGCCGTCCAGCTTCGAGACAAAGGCATCATAACCACCATTCTGAGAGGTATCATATGCCCCGCTCGTGGTAGGAAAGTCTGATGAATGAGTCTGCCCCGCCACATATACATGCCCGCTTGTGTCGAGGGTGAGAGAATAACCCTCATCATTATCAGACCCGCCCAGGTACGTGGATGACAGCAGGCTCGTTAATCCACCGTCCAGCTTCGAGACAAAGACATCTACAGAACCACCCTTAAAAGAGGTTTCGTAAGCCCCGCTCGTCGCCGGAAAGTCTGATGAATAAGTATACCCCGTCACATATACGTTCCCGCTTGTGTCTAGGGCGAGGGAATAACCACCATCACCACCAGACCCACCCAGGTACGTGGATGCCAGCAGGCTCGTTAATCCACTGTCAAACTTCGATACAAAGACATCGTAAGAACCATTAAAAGCGTTATAATATGCCCCGCTCGTGGTCGGAAAATCTACTGAATCAGTAAACCCCGTCACATATACGTTCCCGCTTGTGTCAAGGGCGAGAGAATAACCATGCTCTTTACCAGACCCGCCCAGGTACGTGGATGCCAGCAGGGGGTCGATGATGAGTTCTTTTGTGCGGTCGTAGGAGGCGACCTTGAAGCCGTAAGTGGATTGGGGAGTTTCGGAGTTGGGAGTGGAAGAGTTTTTAGTTTCTGGCTGGGTGGCATGGACAAAACCTGTCCCTGTATGTTTTGAGCAGGGATTATTTGTCCGTGTTTTCTGGGAACTTACAAATTTCAGATTTCGGCATTCGGAGTTACCCACCCCTGAATCCCCTCCCAAGAGGGGACTTTTACATTCCTCCCCCAAGAGAGGATTTCTGCATTCCTCTCCCGATAGGGGGCTTTTATATTCCCCTCTTGAGAGGGGTAAGGGGTGTGTTATTCCTTGTTCTGCATTTTGTATCTTGCAGTTTTCAATTTGATATGCTACATCCACCTCCACCCTCTTCCCATCAATTTCCTGATAGGCTATGGGTTTTGTAAATTTGACCGCCCCAAGCTCAGTCTCTGCCACAAGCTCACCGTGTTCGTTTACCCACAACCCCCGTGCCCCCATTCCACCCCCTGCCCCCGCCAGCGGGGGACAACCACCTGTCCCCCTCACGGAGCTTAGCATGTCCCACAAATATTACTGGACAAACAGAGCTAAATAAGCTAAACTGGGATGCATGAGAGAACATGAAAACACCATTGCAGAAAACAGGAGTCCAGGCCGGGAAACGGTAAATCCCGGGAAGCAG
>JAJTYX010000171.1:0-1419 GCA_021462865.1 Gammaproteobacteria bacterium
ATCATGCCTGCCAGCCCGAGGAAGGTCATGCCTACTTGAGCAGACTCAAGCGCCGCGTCCGGTTTTGAGGCGACGCCGAGGACGCGCAAGGCTTGGTTGGCAAACTCGCGGGCGGTCTCCGCAATCTGTTTGCGGGTCGCGTCGTCCAATTTTTTCACTCCGCCGGAAGTGAGGATCGAATCGCAGTTGTCTAAAATAATTTCCGGCGCGCCTTTGGTGTATGCCACCGCCCCGCGCCCGTTTTTGTGGAGGGTGGTCATGCGCTTGGATTCGGATGTGAATGGGATCTCTTGTATGCGCGGGTAAGTTTCGTCCAACGCTTCTTTCTTAAGCCCGGCTTTGGCGGCGGCGACGACGAGCGCTCCCTCCGTTGGATCCCCTTTGATGTCCCAATCGTTTTCTTCGACCCCGGTTTCATCCTTCACAATGGTCGCGTCCGATGCGAGCGTGGCGGCGGCGAGCATTTGCTTCAGTTCGTCGCTGGGTTCGGTCTTCGTTCCGCCATTGGTCGAGAAACCGCCGACGGGCGCGTACCCCGAGCCGCTCACGTCAAAAACTTGTCCCGCCGCAAAAAGTTTGCGCACGGTCATTTCATCTTTGGTGAGCGTGCCGGTCTTGTCGGAACAGATCACGGATGTACTGCCGAGCGTCTCCACGGCGGGCAGGCGGCGAATCAAAGCATTGCGTTTGACCATCTTCTGAACGCCGATGGCGAGCGAGATGGTCACGACTGCGGGCAACGCCTCCGGCACGACGGCAACAGCGAGCGCAATGCCGAAGACGAGCATTTCGATGAAGGGCTGTCCGCGCAAAAGGCCGAGCGCCACGATGATGGCAACCACCACAAACGCAGCCCGCGCCAACACCGAACCGACCTTATCGAGATTTTGTTGCAACGGGGTCTTGCTGCTTTCAACGGTCTGTAATAATTGCGCAATCTTGCCAAACTCGGTTTGCATGCCCGTGGCAACGATCAAGGCGCGTCCGCGCCCGTAGGTGGCGGCGGTTCCGGCGTAGACCATGTTTTTGCGGTCGCCCACAGGCATATCTTGAGTCGGAAGCGCGTCTGTGTGTTTTTCCACCGGAACGGATTCGCCGGTCAACGCCGCTTCTTCGATCTGCAAGTTGATCGATTCAATGATCCGTCCATCGGCGGGGATGCGGTCGCCTGTGTGAAGAATCACCACATCGCCGGGGACGACCTCGCGCGCAGGAACTTTCACTTCGATGCCGTCGCGCAGAACGGTCGCGGTTGGCGCCGCCATTTGGCGCAGCGCTTCGATGGCGCGCTCGGCGCGATATTCCTGCACGAAGCCAAGTCCGACGGCAAACAAAACGATGACGGCGATGACGATGGACTCCGTGCCGTGACCGAGGAAAAACGAAATGGCGGTTGCCCCGAGCAGGATCAGGATAAGC
>JAJTYX010000172.1:0-1304 GCA_021462865.1 Gammaproteobacteria bacterium
CCTGCCGCTGTTGATCGTGCAGTGGGGTTCGGTCATGCGCTGGGAACTGCGCACCAAACTCTTCCTGCGCACCGCCGAGTTCTACTGGCACGAAGGTCACACCGCGCACGCCAGCGAAGAGGAAGCCAAAGAGGAGATGTACCGCATCCTCGACATCTACGAACGCTTCTGCCTCGAAGAAGCCGCCATCCCCGCCTTGAAAGGCACAAAAAGCGAAACCGAACGTTTTGCGGGGGCCCAGATCACCACATCCATTGAAGCGATGATGTGGGACAAGCGCGCGCTCCAGTCCGGCACATCCCATTACTTCGGCGACAACTTCGCCAAAGCCTTCGACATCCAGTTCCTGAATAAGGACAACAAACTGACCTACGCGCAAACGACTTCGTGGGCGATCTCCTCCCGCATCATCGGCGCGATGATCATGGTCCACGGCGACGACAACGGACTCGTCCTGCCGCCGCGCCTCGCGCCGATTCAAGCCGTCGTCGTTCCCATCTTCAAGAATGACGCGGAAAAAGAAAAGGTGATGGGAGTCGCCGACCGCATCTTCGCGGAACTCAAGGCGGCGGGCGTGCGCGTGAAGTTCGACGACCGCGACAATGTTTCCTCCGGCTTCAAGTTCAACGACTGGGAGATGCGCGGAGTCCCCGTCCGCGTGGAGATCGGGCCCAAGGATGTCGAGAAAGGAACCGTCGCCCTCGCCCGCCGCGACAAGCCCGGCAAAGAGGGAAAGACTTTCGTCTCACAGGAAGGCATCACCGACACGGTCAAGAATCTGCTAGCAGAGGTGCAAGCCTCGCTCCTCAAGCGCGCCACCGAATACCGCGATGCAAACATCCACGACGCGAAAGACTTCGACGAATTGAAGAACGCCGTCCAGGACGGCTGGGCGTTCGCCTACTGGTGCGAATCCACCGAATGTGAGAAGAAGGTCAAGGAAGAGGCGAAAGCCACCACCCGCAACATCCCTTTCGAGCAACCCGACAAGGAAGGGATTTGCGTGGTCTGCGGAAAGACATCCGAACGTAAAGTGTATTTTGCGAAAGCATATTAAAGTGTCATGTGTTCCTGTGTCAGGTAAAACCTAAACCTGATGCCTGATGCCTGGTACGTGACACCCCGCACCTGACACTTCCGCCATGCCCGCCATAGACCTCACCCGCCTCCGCAAACAAGCCGCCCGGCTGGCGGATTTCTTCTTCCTGCCGGACGAATTCATGAAGCATTTGCGCGAGATGCTGGAGTTCTACGTCAATTACACATTACGAACCGTCGAGAACGTCGCCCCCGGCTCGAATCTC
>JAJTYX010000173.1:0-20680 GCA_021462865.1 Gammaproteobacteria bacterium
GTCTCGGGATCTGAACCGCGACACCTTCCCGCATATCGAAGACGTTGCCTGACCTGGGCGGTGGTCGGGACTGAAGTCCCTCCTACACCGCTTCATTCATCGCTGTGGACGGCGGCGCTCGGCGGGCACCGGGCCATCACATCATCCGCACATGCCGGACGAGGACACGGGCAGCTCCGCCAGCGGATTCCGCGCGGAACCCACGTATCGCCGTCAAAAGCGTCCCCGCAGGTCGGCAACGAACCAAAAAAAAGCCCCGCCGAAGCGGGGCTCTGGAGGACGACGCGCCGGGACGCGCTGGATCAGCGGTCGTTGGAACGTCGCAAAAACCGACTCGTTGCCGGCGCTTCAGGCCGCCACGCCACGGCGGCGCAGCCAGCCGAGCAGACCGAGGCCCGAAGCGAACAGCCACACGGCCGCCGGCACCGGCACTGCCGCTACCTGTAGGGTGTAGAGCGCGGAGGTGCCCGTGGCATTGCCGCCGCTCAGGGCGTCGGAAACCACGCGTGCCGTAATCACGCCGCCGACGCCGTCCACGAAGCCACTCAGATCCCAGATGACGCCTGTATGACCGGCGGCGCCGGCGACCTGCAAACCACCGGTGCTCGAGGTGCCCGTCGCCGTGTGCCAGGGCGTAGTCTGGCCGTCGCGGACGATGTAGTTCGCCGCCATGCCGTTCCAGTTCCAGATCGAACTGGCGATGCTGCCGCCGCTACCGCCACCAAGCTCGCCGCTGGCATCGATCCAGCCCCCGAGCTGCCGGCAACTGCCGGTGGGCCCGCCGGCGACCACCACGCAGGTTGCGATGCTGGCGCTCGTTGCCGCAGTGCCGCCACCAGCCTGGTGGTTGAGCTGGTTGGTGATCGGGTTGTAGGTCCACACCAGCGCATTGCTCAGCACGCACTTGACGTTGGCGGAACCGCCGGAGAGATGATCGCAGTTCATCAGGCCCACGTTGCCCGACACCAGGTCGCTCATCGTGGTCGCGCTCTGGAACGTCCCCATGCTCAACGGATCGATGTGGCCGCAGAAGCCCTTCGAACCGCTACCCGAGGTGTTGTCGCACTGCTTGATGGTCGCGGCGGTCACACTACCGGATGACACCGAGATGCTGCCGTACACGTTGATGTCGTTCAGTTCGATACCGACCGGAATGCTGGGATTCAACGGATCGGCGTA
The DNA here is from genome assembly GCA_021462865.1 of Gammaproteobacteria bacterium. Lineage (GTDB taxonomy): Bacteria > Pseudomonadota > Gammaproteobacteria > Steroidobacterales > QUBU01. The sequence goes on from JAJTYX010000173.1 coordinate 1,180, forward strand.
CGGGTAGGTCGCGATGGTCGCATCCATGAGCGGCCAGCTCGCTGGATCCTGCGGATCGAGGCTGCCGCTGCAGACGGACGGCGGAATACAAGTCGAGTAATTCGCAATCGTCGGAATGTTCGCCACACCGATCTGGCGGACGTCATTCATGACCGAAGTGTTGAGGATGTGATACTGGGCGGCCTGTGCTCCGGCGCTGGCCAGGAACACGAGCGCTGCAATGCCAATGAGCGAGCGTTTCATTTTCAATCCCCCCCCGGGGCTGTTGGCTGAGTACGTGTTGTAGAGTTATCGCAATGAGCGTTTGCTGTTCTATCGCCGCTTCTCGTCTCGCTACGCGGCGGGCAGCCTTCGCCTTGGAACTTATCAATCCGTCAGGCCGCAGGACCAGTCACAACTCGGTCACAAGACGGCTTGATTTGACAAAAGACAATCACAAAGCGATGAAATGAGACGCTTTCGACCCATCAGTCTCGTTTCCTGGCTGGGCTGGGGCAGCATCCTCATCGTCGGCATCGCGGTGATGGCGGTCACGCTGCGTTCCGTGGACCTGCTGCAGGAGTTCGCCGAACGCGAAGGTCTCGCGCAGGCGCAGCTTGCGGTTGCCTCCGCGCATGGTTTCGTGGACCGGGCACACCGGTCGGCCGCGGACTCGGCGCGATTGCTCGGCCGGCTGTCCGGGCTGCATGAAATACTGCAGGCCGCACAACCAGACGGGCTGGTCGCGTACCTGCGCAACTTCTGCGCGGAAACCAGTGGCGTGGACGGCTGTGCAGTCAGCGACGGGAATCGCATAGTCGGCGTCTCCGATCCCGCCCTGCCTTGGGATGCGGCACTCGCCGTCATGGCGGACGACCGCCGGCGGTTCGTGATTGCCCGGGACGCGGACCACGGCATCTGGCTGGGGGCCGCGGCTCGTGTGCGGGGCCTCGACGAGCGCCTGCGCACGATCACGCTCAAACGCATCGAAGAATCCGCCCTCGTCGCCGTGACCGAACAATCGCGCGCTACCATCCGGTTCAGCCAGCGCCCGCAGTCGGCCGATGCCTGGGCCAATCTGCATACACGCGCCGCCACCGCGCGGCGGCCGGTTGCCGAGCGCCTCACCATGCCCGGAGTCATCTATGCCGCCTCGATGCCGATACAGCTCGCGAGCGACGAGATCACCACCTTCATCGATGTCGGCATCGAAGCGCGCTCCATGGACGCCCTCGTCACCGACCTCATTGCACGGCTCGGCGTGACGACGCTCGGAGTCATCAGCGTGGCCGGCCTGGCTGGCGTGCTCTATGGACGCTGGCTCGTGCGCCCGGTCGCCCGTCTCGGCCGGGCAGCGAGCCGCATCGGTCGGGGCGACCTGACAACGTCGGTGCCGGTTGCAGGCGTGCCCGAGGTCGCCACCCTCGGCACCGACATGGAGAACATGCGTCGCAGTCTGGTGGGTCTCACCAGCGAACTGCACCAGCGCGAAGCGCAGGCGAATGCGGTGCTGACCGGGATCGTCGAGGGCGTCTACGCCGTGGACATGGAGAGGCGCATCCGGTATGCGAACCCGCAGGTGGCTGCGGTGCTCGGCCGTGCACCAGGGGCGATCATCGGGCGGTTCTGCGGCGATGTCCTCGACCCGGAACCGGTCAACGGCCAGCGCCCCTGCGAACGCTCCTGCCCGATCCTCGCCGCACGCGCGAGCGACACGGGAACCGGCACGGCCGTCGAGAAGATACGCGGGCCGCGCGGTGACCTGCGGTCGATCGTCGTCGTCAGCGCGATGCCGGCCGACGGACAACAGGTGCAGGTGCTGCGCGACGAGACGGAACTCGAGGCCGCGCGTCGCGCCCGCGACAGCGTGCTCGCCAATATCTCGCACGAGTTCCGCACGCCGCTCGCCGCGCAGCTCGCCTCCATCGAGTTGCTGCACGACCGGCTCGAGACGATGAGCCGCGGCGAGCGCGAACAGTTGATCCACAACATCCAGCGTGGCTGGCTTCGCCTGATGCAGCTCATCGACAACCTGCTCGAAAGCGTGCGCATCGATGCGGGCCAGCTCGCGATCCGTCACCAATCGGTGTCGCTCGCAGATGTCATTACTGAAGCCACTTCCCTGATGAAGCCGCTGCTCGACCAGCGCCGGCAGCGGGTGGTGCTCGAACTGCCGCCGGAGCTGCCAGCGATAGTGGGCGACGAGATTCGGCTGATGCAGGTGTTCGTGAACCTGCTCGCCAACGCCATCAAGTTCGCGCCGGAGGCTTCCACGGTCCACGTCGGCGCCGCTGCCGCCGGCGACGCGCTCACGGCCTGGGTAGAGGATGAAGGCCCGGGCATCGCCGATGACGATCGGCCGGCGGTATTCCAGCCGTTCCAGCGCTCCTTCGGCAGCGAGCCGGGTGCGCCCGGACTCGGGCTCGGGCTGTGGATCGTGAAATCCATCATCGAGCGCCATCACGGCACCGTCAGCCTGCGGCGGACCGCTGCGGGGCGTACCCGCTGCTCGATCCGCCTGCCGCTCGAGGCCACCACATGAAGGTACTGCTGGTTGACGACGATCCGGATCTGCTGGTCGTGATCCGGTTGACGCTCGAGCAGGAGGGGTTCGAAGTCGTGCAGGCGACGAGCGTCGCCGCGGCGATCACGGCGTTTCGCCGCGAACGGCTCGGCCTCGTGCTGCTCGACGTGAATCTGCCGGACGGGCTCGGGTTCGACGTCTGCCTGCGCATCCGGGCCGAATCGCAGGTGCCGATTCTCATGCTCAGCGTGCGCGACGAGGAGGCCGATGTCGTGCGGGCACTGGAGCTGGGCGCGGACGACTATCTGACGAAGCCTTTCAGCCCGAAGATTCTGGCGACGCGCATCAAGGCGCTGTTGCGCCGGACCCGGCTGGAAGTCGTCGAGCCGCTGACGATCAGCGGCCTGCGCCTCGAGCCCGGCACGCTGACCCTGCACACGGAGGGCAACGGCGAAGTCCGCCTGACGCGCCTGGAGTATTCCCTGCTCCAACTGCTGTTCGCGCATGTGGGCGAGACGGTGCATGCCGATCGGCTGATGGCCCATGTCTGGGGCCGGCGCAGCGGTGGCGACCGCCATGTGCTCAGCCAGCTGGTGCACCGGCTGCGCGGCAAGCTCGACGCGCAGGCCGGCCTCGGCGCCATCATCGAAAGCGTGCCCGGCTTCGGTTATCAGCTGCGATCGCCGTCCCGGCAGGCCGGCGGCTGACCGGCGTCGCACGCCACACCGCGGATCAGGCCATGCCGGTAGCGGATTTATATGTCTGCCTTGCCTATACTGCGTCGCCCGGCGTGCGCGGTACCGCAAGGCCCCGCGCCATGCCGGGCGTCCCAGCCAGATCCCTCCGCCAGTCGCCGGTCGCCGGCGTTGAGCAGCCCCAGGAACAGGAATGAAGCCAGCAGGAAAAGGCGCCCGGCTCGCGGAAGGTGCGATCAGCAAGAGCATCTTCTCGCTGATGATCCCGATGATGCTCGGCATGATCGCGATCGTCACCAACAATCTCGCCGCGGCATTTTTCATCGCGCGGATCAGCACCGACCAGCTCGCCGCGGTCAGCTTCACCTTTCCCGTGAGCTTCCTCATCGGTGCGGTGGCGATCTCGCTCGGCACCGGCACCTCCACGATCGCCGCGCGGCTGTTCGGCGCGGGCAAGCGCGACGAAGTCCGCCGCATCACCGGCCACGCCATGGCGCTCGCGGTGGCCAGCGCCGCGGTCGTCATGGTCATCGGGCTTGCGACCATCGACCCGCTCTTTCGGCTGCTCGGCGCCGACGAAGGCACGCTGCCCCTGATCCACCGCTACATGCGGATCTACTACTGGGGCGGCATCTTCCTGGTCGCCCCGATGATCGCCAACTCGGTGCTGCGTGCCTCCGGCGACGCCAAGCGGCCGGCCCTGATCATGACCACCTCTGCGGTGCTCAATATCATCATCGATCCGATCCTGATCTTCGGCTGGTTCGGCTTCCCGCGTATGGAGATCGAAGGGGCGGCACTCGGGGGCGTTATCTCCAACGCAGTCACCCTGGGCGCCTCGGTATATTTCGTCATGCACCGGGAGCGCCTCGTCAGCCTGCGGAACTTCCAGTCCGAACTGATTGGCGACTCCTGGCGGCGGATCCTGCACGTCGGCCTGCCAACGCTTGCCGGCAACCTGGCCGCACCCCTGACCACCGCGTTCATCACCAGCCAGGTCGCGCGCTACGGGCAGGACGCCGTGGCGGGATTCGGCATGGCTGCGCGCGTGGAAGGCCTCACGCTGATGGCGACGATGGCGCTGTCGGCGGCGATGACGCCGTTTGTCGGCCAGAACTTCGGTGCCGGCAGGCTCGACCGGGTTCGCGAGGGCATGACCTTCGCCTACCGCTTCGCGCTCGTGTACGGCGTCTGCATCGCGGTGCTGTTGTTCGCGGGATCCGGCCTGCTCGCCAACGCCTTCGGGCTCGAACCCGGCGCCCGCGAGGCCGCGCTGCTGTATCTGCACATCGTGCCGCTGAGCTACATGGCGCTCGGCTGTTCGATGGCAGTCAATGGCGCGCTCAACGCGCTCGGCCGGCCGATGGCTGCGATGTTCGTTTCACTGGCGCGGACGGTCATGGTGTACGCGCCTCTCGCCTGGGTGCTGTCGCATTTCTTCGGGCTCATCGGCATCTTCATCGCCGCGGCCTGCGCGAACTTCGTCGCCGGCGGCGTCGGTGCGGGCTGGTTTCGCCTCGCCTTCAGCCAGACCCAGGCCGACCATCAACGCAGAACCGCCGACCAGCGGGCCTGAGAACCGAGACCGGCGCCACAGAATCCGCCGACCGGGTTGCGCTAGGCTGGCCGGTGCATGGAGAACCGGCGCAATTACTACCGCATTCTGCAGGTCCAGCCCGATGCGCCGGCGGAAATCATCCGCGCGAGCTACCGCACGCTGATGCAGCGGCTGCGGGCGCACCCCGATCTCGGCGGCGACCACTGGAATGCCGCCATCATCAACGAGGCCTACGCGGTGCTCGGCAACCCGCAGAAGCGCGCGCGCTACGACCGCGCGTTCCGCACCGGGCTGCAGCGAAAGTCCGCAACCGGCACGGGACAGTTACCGCCGGATGCAGTGCCCGACGCCAGCGGGCACTGCCTGTTCTGCGGCACGCCGCACCGCTGTGCCGCCGACCGGCGCCCCGCTGCCGTATGCGCACGCTGCGGCAGCCCGTTGCACCGCTCGACCGTGCGGCGCCTGGCGGGGCGCGGGCAGCGCGCGATCGACCGCCTGCCGCGCCATCATGCGCTACGGCTGTACACGGTATGGCCGCAGCCTCATGGCTGCCCGGCCGAGTCACGCGACCTGTCGCTGAACGGCATCAGCTTCGTCACCGCCGAGCTGCTTGCGCCGCGTGCGATCGTGAAGATCGACAGCGACGTCTGCAACGCCGTGGTCGAGGTCATGAACCTCCGCGTCGAAGACGACGGTGCGGACGGACTCTGGCTGGTCGGGGCGCGGTTCCTGAGTGTCATCTTCACCCGCACCCGGGGCGCTTTTCTTTCCGCCCGCGCCTGATCCGTTCGCGGCAATCTCCTGCAGCGCTTCGAGAGTCGCAGCCGTCACGCGCCCGATCTGGTCGCTGCGGCTGATGGTCGGCTCCCAGTCCTCCACGAAGCCCCCGCCGACGAAGTCACCGAAGTACATGTGTATGCCACCGGGGATCGGCACCCAGTGGCTGGCGGCGGGGAACAGGTGGCGCTGCGCTGCGATTGCCTCGGGCGGAGTCCCGTCCGGAGTCGCGCGATGGATCTGCCAGACCGGCCGCGGAAACTGCGCCAGGCTCGCGTTCGATGGCGGATATGAATCCCAGAACACGATGCCCGCCACGCGATCGGGACTGTGGAACGTGAAGTTCGCCGCCATGGCACCGCCGAGCGAGTGGCCGATCATCGCCCAGCGCCGCAGCTGCGGAAATGCCGCCTGCACGTCGCGCGCACGGTTCGGGCCGAGGAAGGCGAACTCGAGCGGCATGGGTACGGCCACCACGAAGTACCCCGCTGCAGCGAGACCGCGCAGGATCGGGGCATAACCGCGCACGTCGCAGTTGGCTCCGGGATAGAAGATCACGCCGAGGCGCGGTTCGCCTGCGCTGGGGCGAAACACGAGGAACTCACCCTGCTCGACCGTAACCGCGGCATCGCTCGCCAGCGCGGCGAGTGCCGCCGGGCCCGCTGCGGCGTGACGGCTCTTGCCCCAGGCCCACAACCCGACCCAGGCGGCGACCGCAATCACCACCAGCCCGACCACCAGATACTTCAATGCCCGTTTCATCGTCGCAGATCCTTCCTGTGTTCACTCCGCCGTTCACGCACCCATGTAGCGGCACCGCAGCGTGCCGGCCACGCGGGGGTGCGGGCCACACCGCCAATACGGCCCGAAACCGCCAAAAAGGCCTGAAAACACCGCATTCCGCGCGAGTTACAAATTGCTACAAAGTGTTACGGCAGTGAAAGGAAATCGCAACCTGGCGAGGCTACATTGGCACCGTCGAAAGAAATCGGGAACACGGGAGAACGGCGATGAACAAACTGAGCAACCTGCACTTCTTCGAGAAACTCGAGGGCTTCACCACCGGGCTGGTTGCCCTGATGTTCCCGGTCCTGACCTTGGCGGTCCTCCTGTAACTCGCGAGAATTTCACCGATCATCGAAAAAGGAGCCGGACAGGCGTTGAATTCCCCCTTACCGGGCGCAGATCCCCCCTTCCCCCCAAGCGCAACCCGGTACAACGCCTGCTCCGGCTACGATGACCAAGCCCCGCTTACGCGGGGCTTTTTTTTGGTTTTTCGTCGATCTGCGAGGACGGGGCGCCGTCGCAGATCGGCGATGAACCATTTATTTCATGCTGCCTTAGCGCATCTGTCGCGGCGGGTTGAAGTACAGCCGCGCCTTGAGGAATAACGCGGTGACGTCGCCGGAAAGCTCCAGTTCGCCGCCGACGGCGAAACTGCTGGTCAGCCCGTAGAGTCCGCCCATCACCACCGTGGTTTCCTTCTCGCTGTAGATATCGAGGCGGCGCAGGAAGCCGTTCAGCTCGAGCTTCGGATCGATCATGGTGCGGAAACCGGCTTCCACGCCCCAGCCGGTGTCGCTGCGATTGCCCGACCGCATGTCGATCTCGCTGTCGATCCAGTACAGGCGGCCAATGCCGTCGAGGCCGGGTCGCAGCGGAAAGTTCAGGCCGGCGCCGAGGCTGAGCGCATCGGCGTCACGTCCGCCGCCGACACCGATGTCCTGGTAGCCGGCGAGCAGGTGGATATTGCGGTGAAGGGCATAGGAACCACCGATGGCATAGCCGTCGCCATCCGCATCGACGTGGTCGAGATCCACGTTGACATAGCCGATCTCGCCGTAGGTGTAACGCGGCTCGACGGCAGCCGATGACGACGCAAACGGGCCGAGAACGAGACTGGGCACCAGCGCCCACGCCAGGTAATGAAAACGCAAAGACATCAGAGCTTCTCCGATAAACCGATCGCGACCAACCGTTGTGCTGGCGCCTGCCGGCGCAGGCAGTCGCACGCACCCCGGAAACCCGGGGCGATTATGCCCCAGCACGTGCGCCAGTGGATTTCCGGTCTTTGCGCGCGGATTGATCGATTCCCGCGTATTCGCACCGGTTTTGCGTCTCGTGCACTGACTCCGCCGCTGCTTCCATGGCCACTCCCGACCGCGCCGCCTGTCGAGCGGCTGCTGCCGGTGACCAGACCTGGAGGCTGTCATGATCGGTCACGCCCTTGCATCGCGTTCGTCCACCCGCCCGCGCGCGGGACTGCGCCTGCTGCTCGCCGCGTTCGCCTGTATCAACGCAGGCGTTGTCTCCGGCGCTGTGCTGCCCGGGAGCATTGCCGGAGCATTTGCGCCGGCGGCAAACGGCGCCGCCACCTACAGCATCGCCATCGAGGTTGCAGGTGGCGCGAACGGACTCAAGCCGGGCGTCGCGCTCGTCTACAACAGCAGTGCCGGCAACGGGCTTGCCGGCATCGGCTGGGCGCTTGCCGGCCTGTCGCAGATCGAGCGCTGCCCGCTGACACGGGCACTCGACGGACGCACTCAGGGCGTGCAGTTTGGCTCGCAGGACCGCCTCTGCCTCGACGGCGAACCGCTGGTGCGCCTGAGCGGCGCGCATTGGGCGAACGGCTCGGTCTACCGCCGCGAACTGCACGCCTTCGAGCGGGTGATTGTCCGCGGCCAGCAGGGCGGTGGCCCCTCGTGGTTCGAGCTGCAACGACCCGACGGGCTGGTGTACCGCTACGGCAACGACGAGGACTCGCGCGTGGAAGCACCCGGGACGAGCGAAGTTCGCGGCTGGGCATTGAACGAGATCGAAGACCGCTTCCAGCAGCGCATTGGCTTCGAGTACACGGAGGATGCGACCCTCGGCGAGCATCGACCCGCGGCGATCTACTGGACCTATGGGGCCGGAGAGTCACCCGAGCAGGCGCACTACCGGCTCCTCTTCAACTACTCCGCCCGCCCGGCGGAGGATATCCGCAGCGGCTATGTCTGGGGCTCGCCCTGGCGATCGTCGCAGCGGCTGTCGGCCATCGAATACCAGTTCCGCGACACCGGCACGTTCGCGCGGGTGCACCATTACGCGCTCAGCTACGAGACTCCGTCAGCCGACGGCACGAACCGCAGCCGGCTCGCGCGCGTGACGCAATGCGGGCCGCGCGATTGCCTGCCGCCGACCACATTCGCCTGGGACGACGGGGTCGCGGGCTGGGACCACACCGGGAGCATGATCTACCAGCCGCTGGACCAGATCGTCGTCGGGGATTTCAACGGCGATGGCACTGCCGACCTGTTCGGAAACAGCGACGGTTACTGGGCCGTGTGGCCGGCGCAGCCCGAGTCGGGACAAAGCGGGCCGCCGGTCGCGATCCCCGCGCCGCTCGGCGTCGATGGCAGCGGGCTCGCTCTCGATTTCAACGGCGACGGCTTTACCGACCTGCTCGCCCGTGCCACCAACACCGCGGACTGGGTCGCCTATGTTGCGCCGGGAAGCACCAGCAGCGTGTTCACCGCCCGCGATACCGGCGTCAGGTCGGCGGGCAATGGCGTCCCCATCGCGCTCGACATCGACGCCGACGGCTTCGATGACCTGGTGTACCTGCGCAACGGCAGCGCCTGGCTCAGGCGCAACCACGGCAGGGGCTTCGCCCAGGAAGTGCCGGCCGGCATCGGTAACGCGCGTGCGCCCTACACGCCGGCCCAGGGGACGGCCGGCTGGCTGGCGAGCGCAGACTTCGACGGTGACGGCCGCGAGGACCTGCTGGTCGCCCGTTCGCTGGACGCCGCGGGCAAGCTGGTGGCGGAAGCCTATTTGTCGAACGGCAGCGGCTTCGACGCGCAGCCCATCGCAACTCTCGGCGGCACGGTGACCGACGACGACGTGATCGTGCTCGACATGAACGGCGACGGTCTCTCCGACGTGCTGTTCCGGGACGGTCTTTACTGGCGGTCGTACATCAGCCGTGGCACAGCCAGCGGCACGACGAGCGGCCTCGTCGCCGCCGCCTGCAGCGATCCGTTGAGCGCGTTTGGCGGCGCCCGCGCTACCGTGGTGGACTACGAAGGCGACGGGCGCGCCGACCTGCTGCACCCCAGTGGCCAGAGCTGGCGGGTTTATCGCTCCGATGGTGAGTGCTTCAGCCCGACGCAGCGCTACGCCGAGGTCATCGAATCGAGCAGCAGTCCCGCGACGAGCATCATCGGCGCGGATCGCGATGGCGACGGCAATACCGATCTCCTGGTGAGGGCATTTGGCGGCTGGCGGTTCCTGCCGCACCGTCGAGAGTCCCACGCCGACGGCACGCTGGCCTATCGCGCCGGTGTGCTGCGGGAGCTGACCGACGGCCTCGGCAACCGGCTGGAGTTCAGCTACCGGCCACTGTCGGGGTGGGGGGGCTACGGCATCGTCGAGGGACCGGCCCCGATGGGCTCGCGCCTGCTGCCTGGCGGTCCCATCGCGGTACTCAGCGAGTGGGACGCAGACGCCGGCGACGGCAGTCGATACTCCGTCGCGCTGAGCTATGCGAACCTGCGCGCGGACTCCCTCGGCCGTGGCCTGCTCGGCTTTCAGAGCATCCGGATGGTGGATTCACGCGGCATCACCACCGAAACCAGCTACCGCCAGGACTTCCCGTTCATCGGCCGGCCGGAGCGGGTGACCGTCTGGAACGGATCCGACAAGGTCTCCATGTACGACCCGTCCTGGGCAACATCCTCCACCGCGGCGCCGGAGCCTGCGGCCGACACGCATTTCGTGCATCTCGCCTCGGACCTGAACGAGGCCTATGAAGTGGATGCCGACGGGAGCCTGCGGGGCAACCTCGTGCGCAGCACACAGCGAACGCTCAGCTGGAACTTCAACCACGGCGCCGTGACACGCGAGCAGATTGCGGTCAGCTCGCCCCAGGAGGCCGGCGCGGTCTACAGCACGGTCCGCGAACTGACACTCGACGACAGCCTGCGGACCGCATACGGATGCCTCGGATTCCCGAACCGCATCGACATCAGCCGCGGCATGTCGGGCAGCTACTCGGAAGCCCGCACGACGCAGCTCAGCTATGCCGCAGGCAACTGCCGGACCGTCACCGAGACTGCCGGCCCCGCGGGTAACCCCGCGCAACAGTTACGGACCACCTATGCCTATGATGCGACGGGGAGGCTGGTATCGCTCACCCGCGCCGATGGGGCCGGGCTGCTCGCGCCCCGCCAGACGCTGTTCAGCTACACGGGCGACGGCACGCGTCCGTCGGAGGAAACACAGGTCATCACCGGCCAGCCCGGCCTGACCACCACGCACAGCTGGCACGATGCGCTGGGCCTGGAAAAGAGCCGGACGGTTCCCGCAGGTACGACATCGTGGACCTTCGACGAGTTCGGCCGCCCGACGGGCGAGACGCGTCCGGCGGGCAACACACAGGTGACACACAGCAACTGCGGGCCCTGCTTCGCTCCCCGCGCCCGGTACAGCATTCGCGAGCTGCGCTCCGACGGCTACTGGTCGGAGACCCTGCACGATGCGTCCGGGCAAATGGTCGGCCGCTCGTCCGCACTGCCGCTCAATCGCACCAGCCATCAACTCTTCGAGTACGACGCACTCGGCCGCGTGACCGGCGAGTCGCTTCCATATCGAGACGACCAGGCGGACAGCGTGTACTGGACGCGTTACCGCTACGACGCAATGGGCCGGGTGAAGTCGATCGACCGGCCGGTCAGCGAACAGAATCCGTCCGGGGCAATGACCACGTTTACCTATGCAGGCCTGAACGTGACCACCCGCGACGCGGAAATGCGCGCCACCCGCACGATCCACGGCGCCGATGGACGGGTCAAGATCGTCATACCACCGCTCGGCACCAATACCGGCTACTCCTACAGCCTGTTCGGCCAGATCGAAGCGGTCGTCGATCCCGGCTGGAATTCGAGCTGGTTCGTACATGACGTGCAAGGGCGGCTGGTGCAGGTCAACCATCCCGACTATGGGACGCGCAACTTCGCCTACAACGCCTTCGGCGAACTGGTGCAGCAGAGCGATGGCCGGAACCCGCCGCAGACCATGACTCTCGAATACGACCAGCTCGGCCGCATCGTGCGCCGCACCGAGCCGGAAGGTGCGACGCGCTGGACCTACGTCAGCAGCGTGGGCGCAGCGCAGGGCCGGCTGCAGCAGGTCGAGGGCCCGGGCGAGAGCGGGCCCGCCGGTTTTCGCGAGAGCTACGCCTACGACAACCTCGGCCGGACCCGCCAGGTTACTACGGTGATCGACGGCAGCAGTTACCAGACCGATTACGCGTACGACGCCGACGGCAACCTCGCTTCCATGATCTACCCGTCCACCGTCGGCTGGCGGCCGAAATTCGGTTTCCGCTACTCGCGCGGGCACATGGTGCGGATCTTCGACGAAACGGTCGCGGCGAACCGCATTTACGCATTGACCGGCATGGATGCCTCGGGCCGGGAGGTGGCGGCGGTGTTCGGTGCCACGGCCTACGTGGAACAAAACTTCTACGACCGGGCCACCGGCCTTCTCAGCGCGATCCTGTCCGGCTCCGTGACGCAGCCGGACAACCTGCAAAACTATGAGTACGAGTGGGACCGCATCGGCAACCTGCACGCCCGACGCAACGTCGGGGCGAATCCGCCGGTCGAAGAACGGTTCGCCTACGATGAACTCAGTCGCCTGACCGGGACGACGCTGAATGGCGCCCCGACGCTGACGATGGTCTACCGGCCGGACGGCAACATCCGCACGAAATCGGACGTCGGCAACTACGTCTATGGCGCCGAGCACCCGCGCGCAGTCATGGCGATCGGCGGCGGCCCGCGAGGAGTGCTGAGTTTCGAGTACGACGCCAACGGCAACATGACGAGTCGCAGCGGCTCGCCGATCACCTGGACGTCGTACAACCAGCCCCGGCAGATCGGCGCCGGTGCCTACTACACCCGACTCAGCTACGGGCCGGATCGCCGCCGCACGCGCCAGGACCTGAAGGCGGGCGCCAGGTCGAAGACCATCCACTACGTCGGGCCGCATTTCGAAGTCGAGACCGAAGGATCGGTAAAGCGCTATCGCTCCAACGTGTTCGCCTACGGACGGGCAGTCTACAGCCAGGTCGAAACCGGCTCGGGTGGCCTCGAGGCCTACTACGTGCTGCACGACCATCTCGGCAGCGTCGACCGCCTCGCGCGTGCGGCCGGTACCGGCAGCGAAACCATGAGCCTGAGCTTCGACGTCTGGGGCAAGCGGCGTAACACGAACTGGAGCGCCGACACGATCGATGCGCGCCCGAACGATACGCACTGGACCGAGCGCGGATTCACCGGTCACGAACACCTCGACCTGGCAGGCCTGGTGCACATGAACGGACGACTGCACGATCCGGAGATCGGCCGCATGATCTCGCCCGATCCCGTCGTGCCGGGCCTGGGAAACCCTCAGGGGCTCAACCCCTACAGCTACGTGATCAACAACCCGGCAACCTTTGCCGACCCAAGCGGCTACTTCCTGAGCAAGCTGCGCAAGGCGGTGCGCCGCGCCGTCCGTCACGTCGGATCGACCGGCAGGCGTGTCGTACGGCGCTGGGGCCGGCCGATCGGTGCAGCAATTGCGGCGTACTACACAGCCGGCGCCGTCTCCTCGTGGGCGTACGCCGCACAGACCTCTTCGATCTCCATCTCCGGTCCCGCATTCTTCACCGCCGACGGCATTGCCGCCTCCGGCGCGCTGGGCGCGGCCGCGACATCAAGCGCCATCGCCGGCGGAGCTGCCGGCGGGGCAGTCGCCGGAGCGATTGCCTCAGGCGACCTGCGGGGAATAGCCGCGGGCGCCCTCACCGGCGGCGCCATGGCCGGGATTGGCGCAGCATCTGGCGGCGGCTACAGTACCGGTCGGGTACTTGCGGAAGCCACCGTCGGCGGAGTGTCGGCAGAAATGCAGGGTGGAGAGTTCCTGAACGGCTTCGTCACCAGCGGCAGCCTGTCGTCGCTCACCTGGGCAGCGCTGGAGATGCGCGAGGCGATGGTGAGGCAATCCCTCCTGAACACCGAAGGCAGGAATGCCAGCGGCCTGAGTGCCGGTTTTCGCGGAGACGGCTTCAAGCTCGGTGGCTGCCGGTGGCCGTGCCAATGGGGCCCGCTCGGTGGCATTCAGGGCCAGGCCGGCAGATTCCTCGGCGTGGACTACGCTCCCGGCTCGTTTCTTGATGGTCTCGTCGAGACTTTCGCCGGCCCGCACGATTTCCTGAACAGCCCCGTCCTCTACGATGCACTCGGCAATTCGGCGAACCGCTGGTCCGGCTTCGAGTTGTTGAACGCAGCCAACGTGCTGGTAGCTTCACCGTTCGCAGCAGCCTCCGTCATCCCGCCCTACGCCTACGGCGCCATGCTGGATTAGATCGATGCATCGCACCGCAGCGATAGTCCTGATCAGCATCCTGGTAGCCGGTTGCGCATCGACAGCCACTCTCGCCCAAAACTTTCGCGAGGATCGCGACCGGTGTGTCGGCGAACTTTTCCTGGACCAGGGTAGCTGGTGGTGCGGCTGGAGCGATGCGATTCAGAGGACGACCGTGAGTGACAGCACGGATGAATACCTGATCGCGCGCGAGGACATGGGCCGTTGTCGCTGGGTATATGTCGTGGACCGCGAATCCCGGCGGGTAACCGACTGGCGTTTTGCCGGCGGCGAAGAAGACTGCTACAACCGTATCGACTGGCTCGGGCCATGGTGACCAATCGAGTCGGGATGAGCCGACTGACCAGGCGTGGATTCCTGCTCCTTGCTGTTGTCGCCATCCAGACCGCCTGTGTGGGCTGGCCATCGCCGGTGAGCGACTCGGGATTGCTTCCGCACCAGGCGGGTGGTTACTGCACTGGCTGGTCAAACGCAAAGGGAATCAAGGCACCGCATGGGGTGAGCCTCGTCGCGCGGCCGATGAAAGACAAGCTCAACGGCACTATCCTGCTCTACGTGAATATCCTCGTGCCATCCGGCATCACGATCCGGACCGTGAACCCGGAGCTCATCCTGACAAGCCCGGAATGGCCAGAGCCGCGACGGCTGCGAATAGATCACTTCACCGGTCGCGGCGGATCGCACTTTCCCCCGGATAGCGCGCTGCGGGGCTTCGCCGATCCCAACCTGCCTCCCGAAGTGCTGACCGCCTGGTACTTTCCGGACAACGATACCGGACTGCCGTCGACCCACCTGGCACAAGTGGCCGAATTCACGCTGCAACTGCCGGCACTGGAAATCAACGGCGAACGCTTCCAGCCCGGGCCGATCACGTTTCGCGCCTGTATACGGTAAGCGTCGTGAATTTCTGATCGGCCGATGATCACCAGCCAGACCGACAAGGCCCCACAAAGCCACTCGCTGACCCGCTCCGCGCCAGCCTTACCCGGCTGAGACTGCAGCGGCGTCGATCTTCGTCGCCGCCCAGCCGATCACCTCCCGGACACGCGGTGCCGCGAGCTGGCGCGCTTCCGCGAGCGAGCACCAGCGGAATTCCACGTGCTCGGCGCTGCCGGTCTTCGGATTCGGCAGGATGGCGACATCCGTGCGTCGCGTCTCGGCCAGGTAGTAACGCGCGATCTTGCCGCGGCTGTAGGGACCGGTCTCGAAATACTCCTCGCCCCAGGGAAAGGCGAGATCATCGAGCGTGGTTTCCTCGCATACCTCGCGCAGCGCCGCCTGTTTCGGCTCTTCGTCCTCCTCCACCAGCCCTTTCGGGAAATCCCAGTGGTTGAAGGCGCGCAGCAACAGGAATCGCCAGCCCTGCGGCGTCTGCCGCAGGACCACCGCGCCACAAGACAGGACTTTGCGACGCCCCCTCGCCATCGGGCCGAGTATATCGGGTTGCGCGGGACTCTCAGGCGTCGCGCAGCACGCTGACCGGCGGCTCGTTCACCGCCTTGCGGGTGGCGAGCGTGCCGGTCAGCCCGACGAGAACGCTGCCGACGAGCAACCCCGCCGGCCACAGGATCGGGCTCACGACATAATCGAGGTCGAACACGCGTTGCGCCAGCACCAGGCCGATGACGGTCGCGCCGAGTGCACCGAGCGCGCCGGCCAGGCCCCCGAGTGCCGTGAACTCCACGGCTACCCCTTGCAGGATGGTGCGGCGATCGGCGCCCAGCGCATGCAGGATCGCGCTTTCGAAACGCCGCTCGTCGCGCGTCACCTGAACCGCGGCGAGCAACACCATGACGCCCGCGAGCAGCGTGAACAGGAACACGTACTGCACGGCCAGCGAGGCGCGGTCCACCACCATGCGCACCTGAGCGAGGATCGCCTCCAGGTCGAAGACGGTTACACCCGGAAAGGCGCGCACCAGCTCGTTCAGCAGCCGTCGCCTCTCGGGCGGTACGTGAAAACTCGCAATGTAGGTCTGCGGCAGTTCGGCAGCCAGCCCGGGCGAGAGCATCAGGTAGAAGTTAGGGGCGAAAGACTCCCACTCGATGCGGCGGATACTCGTGACGGGCGCAACGAACTCCTCGCCGCCGACGTTGAACGACATGCTGTCGCCGACCTGCACGCCGAGCCCGCGAGCCACGTCCTCCTCGATCGAAATCTGCGGCGAGCCCTCGTGGCTTTCACCCCACCACTCGCCGCTGACGATACGATTGCTCTCCGGGAGCGCTCCGGTCCAGGTGATGTTCTGTTCGCGGCGCACGAAATTGGCGCCCTGCCGGTCGGCGAAGGTCATGTCGGCCACCGGCCGACCGTCGATCGCCGTGAGTCGCCCGCGGATGAACGGCAGGGATGTGGGCTCGCTGCCGATTTTCTCGCGGATGAAGCGCGACATCTCGGGCCAGGTCGCCGGGGCGATGTTGATGAGGAAGTAATTCGGCGCGTCCGGAGGAATCGTGCGCCGCCACGCCTCCAGCAGGTCGCCGCGCACCACCGTGAGCAGCAGCAGCACCATCAGCCCCAGGCCAAACCCGACGATCTGCACGATGCTCTCCGCGCCGCGCCGCGAGATGTTCGCAAGCCCGTAGCGCCAGGCGACGCCCGCCGCTCCGCGAAAACGCGTGACCAGCGCCACCAGCCCCCAGCCTGCGGCACCTGCGATCAACGCCAGGCCGGCGAGGCCGCCGGCCACGACGCCCACCAGGGCCAGGTCGCGGACGATCGCGTAGATCATGCCGGCCAGTGCGGCGGCGGCGAGCGCGTAGGTCGCGACCGTGGACAGCGCCGGCGGCGGCAGATCGCGGCGCAGCACGCGGATCGGAGAAGTGCGCCTGAGCTGCCACAGGTGCGGCAGTGCAAAACCGAGCGCCACCGTCGCCGAAGTCAGTGCGCCGAGCCAGGCCGGCCTGACCGTCGGCAGCGGCAACTCCATGTCGAGCACCCCCTCGGACAGCCGCGCGAGCACCGCCTGGGCTCCGAAGCCGAGCGCCGAACCGACGAGCGTGGTGCCGAGGATGATCGCGGCAAGCTGTGCGAGCGTGCTGCGCTCGATGAAGGACTGCGTGGCGCCGAGACTTTTCATCAAGGCGACCGTATCGAGGTGGCGGAATGCGTACAGCCGCGCCGCCATGGCCGTGGCGACCGCGGCCAGCACCACCGTGACGAGCGAGGCGAGCGCAAGGAAGCGTTGCGCGCGATCGATCGCCTCGTTGATCTGCTCGCCGGCATCCTTCTGGTCGCGAATTGCGGTTTCGCTGTCGAGGCGCGGTGCAATGCGCTGGCGGAACTCGCGTAACGCCGCACCCTCGCCCGCGAAGAGCTGCCGGAAGGTCGCGCGGCTGCCGGGTCGCAGCACGTCCATGAGCGCGACATCGGCGATGTTGACGAGCAGCGACGGCGCGAGATTCGCGAAGCCCGGATTCTGGTCCGGCTGGTACTCGAGCACACGGGTGATCTTCAGGTCACGCGTGCCCACCTGCACCACGGCACCGACTTCCGCGCCGAGCTTGCCGAGCAGCCCGGGCTCTGCCCAGGCCTCACCGAGCGCCGGAATGCCGCTGGCGACCGTCGTCGCGCCGAACATCTCGGTGGAGATCTTGAGTTCGCCGCGCAAGGGATAGCCCTCGGTGACGCCCTCGATGGTCGCGAGCGAGCTTTGCTCCTCGCCGGTGAGCACCACGGAGGGAAACGCGACCGCCTCGGCCGTGCGCAGCCCGAGCGATTGCGCCTCGTCCAGAAAAGCCGGCTCGATCGGCGCCGGCGACCGCAAAACGAGGTAAGCAGCGAGGATCGCGCTGGCCTGCGCGCGGATCCCCCCGCCGACGCGATCGGTGAAGAAGCCGACCGCGGTAATCGCGGTAACTGCCACCGTGATCGCCGCCACCAGCACGGTAAGCTCGCCCGAGCGCAGGTCGCGAACGAGGGCGCGCAGCGCGAACGACCAGGCGTTCATGACACCAGCCGGCCGCCGTCGATCTCCACGATGCGGTCGCAGCGCCCGGCGAGCGAGCGCTCGTGGGTGACCAGCACCAGCGTGGTCCCGGCCTGCCGGTTCAGTCCGAAGAGCAGGTCAGCGACGCGCGCGCCGCTTGCCGTGTCGAGGTTGCCGGTCGGCTCGTCCGCAAACAGCACCTGTGGCCGCCGCACGAAGGCGCGGGCGATGGCAACCCGTTGCTTTTCGCCGCCGGAGAGCTGTTTCGGGTAGTGCGACAGGCGCCGTTCGAGGCCGACCGAGGCGAGTGCCTCGCGCGCGCGCTCGCGGACCTGCGCATCGCCGGCAAGCTCCAGCGGCAGCATGACGTTCTCGATCGCGGTCAGGGATGGAACAAGGTGAAACGACTGGAACACGAAGCCGACGCTCTTGCCGCGCAGCCGCGCGCGACCGTCTTCATCGAGCGCCGTGAGGTCCTCGCCGCATAGCCATACGGCACCACTGGAAGGCCGGTCGAGGCCGGCCAGCAGCGCGAGCAGCGTGGTCTTGCCGGCTCCGGAAGGGCCCACCAGCGCAACGCTTTCACCGGCGCGTATCTCGAGGTCGACGTCGTCGAGAATGGTCAGCGGCCCTTCCGGGCTGCTAACCTGTTTGCCGAGCCCTGAAGCCCGCAGCACGACCTGATCGACCTTGCCTTCCTTTATCACCAAGCTGGCTGTCCTGATACTGATGGCCGCCTGCCAGAGCGCGTTCGCCGCGGACGCCGGGCGGACGTTGCTGGTGATCGGCGATAGCCTGAGCGCCGGTTTTGGCCTGGAACCCGGACAGGGCTGGGTCGCGCTGTTGCAGGACCGGCTGGAGGCCGAAGGGTACGGGTATCGCGTAGTGAATGCCAGCATCACCGGCGACACCACCACCGGCGGTGTCGGGCGTCTGCCGCGGGCCCTGCAGCTGCATCGGCCGGCCGTCGTGGTGATCGAGCTCGGCGGCAACGACGGGCTGCGCGGCACGCCCATCCCGGTGATCCGCGACAACATGGCCGAGATGATCCGTCTCGCACAGCAGGCGCAAGCCCGCGTGGTGCTCGCCGGCCTGAAAATGCCCCCCAATTACGGGGAGCGTTACACCTCCGCGTTCGAGGCGATGTACGCGGAGTTGGCCGCCAGACACGGTGTCGCGCTGATCGATTTTTTCATGGACGGTGTGGCGCTGAACCCGCGCTTCATGCAGCCGGACGGCATCCATCCGAATGCCGCCGGCCAGGCGCGGCTGCTGGAGAACGCGTGGCCGGTGATCGAGAAACAGCTGCGCGCGACCTCGGGTCGGCACTGAAGTGCCTCCTACAGGGTGCTGCCGGCCACGGCGATAAACGAAGCGGCTACATCTGCGGCGATGAACGAAGCCCTGTAGGAGGGACTTCAGTCCCGACCACCGCAACGTCCGAGGTATCAGTGCTGACCGGCGTCGCGCTGCGATACCCGGTCGGCACCGAGACGCCTCATACAGGGTGCTGCCCGGCACCGCGCTGAACGAAGCCCTGTAGGAGGGACTTCAGTCCCGACCACCGCCCAGGTCAGGCAACGTCTTCGATATGCGGGAAGGTGTCGCGGTTCAGATCCCGAGAC
>JAJTYX010000174.1:0-16074 GCA_021462865.1 Gammaproteobacteria bacterium
CTGAACAACAACGGCAACGACAGCTCGGACAACTCCGACAACAGCAACAACGCCGACAACAGCAACAACAGCGATAACTCGGACAACAGCCAGACCAACGATGTCGCCTCCGACAACGGCAGCTCGTCGGCCTCCGACAACGCCCTGGCCGTGACGACGAACGACTCGCTGAATGGCAACGGCAACGACAACAGCAACAACAGCGACAACAGCGATAACAGCGACAGCTCCGACAACAGCACCAACAGCAACGCGGATGCCTCGAACGATTCCGCTGCTGCGAGCAACGGCTCGACGTCGGTCGCAGTTGCCGATTCGCTGAACGACAACGGCAACGACAGCTCCAACAACTCGGACAACTCCGACAACAGCGACAACTCGAACAACAGTCAGAACAACGACGTGACTGCGGACAACGGCGCCTCCTCGGCTTCCGACAACGCGGTGGCAGTGACTGTCAACGACTCGCTGAACGACAACGGCAACGACAGCTCGGACAACTCCGATAACTCCGACAACAGCAGCTCGTCGGCTGCCGGGGGCTCCGCTGCCGCCAACAACAGCAGCACTTCCTCCGTCGACACCAGCGATAACTCGAACAACAGTCAGAACAACAACGTGACCGCGGACAACGGCGCCTCCTCGGCTTCCGACAATGCGGTGGCGGTGACTGTCAACGACTCGCTGAACAACAACGGCAACGACAGCTCCAACAACTCGGATAACTCCGACAACTCCAACAACTCGGATAACTCGGACAACTCCGACAACAGCAATGCAAACGCCTCCGATGGCTCGGTCGCTGCGAACAACGGTGGCACTGCCACGCGTGACAGCAGCGACAACTCCAACAACAGCCAGGCGGGCGCTGAGGCACGGTCGGCTTCGGCCAACAACGGCAGCTCGTCGTCGGTGGACAACAGCGACAACAGCAACAACTCCGACAACAGCAACAACAGCAACAACTCCGACAACAGCGACAACTCGGACAACAGCTACGCTTCAGCTGACGCCGGTTCCGCTGCCGCGAACAACGGCGGGGGTGCGTCGGTCGACAACAGCGTGACGCTGGGCCCGATCGCCGCCAACGTTGCGTTGCTCGACGCCGAGGTGGCGAACAACTCCGTCACCATCGACGCCTCCGGAGCGCACTACGAGACCAACAACAACATCACCGACTCGTTCAACGATGCCTCTGGTATCAACGTCGTGGGCCAGAACCTGGGCCACAACAGCCAGATCCAGCAGAACGTGAACGTGCAGGCCAACATCGAGCTCTGATGGGGCAGGCACGCGGTAAGACCTGATCGAGAGTGAGCACCGACGGGTGGGCGGGGTTTTCCTCGCCCACCCTTTCGGCCAAGAGAGAGACACAGCAGGACGCAACGGTTGACCGGCATGGCTGACAGGCGACAAGGGATATCAGGACTGGCAGCGCTCGCAGCGCTGATGGGGGTTACGGTGGCCCCGATGACGGTCCTGGCTGATGAAGACCTCATCACGCTGCCGCAGTCGACGACAGAATCGCCGACTCTGACACTGGCTGCAGAACCCGTGTCCGACGCAGTTCTCGACACCGAGAGCGCCAAGGCTCGAATCGAGATCGACAAGATCGTCGTCAACGACCAGGACCTGCATGGCGTGGTGCAGGGCAACGTGGCGCTCAACACCGTCTCCGGGAACAACACGATCGCCGGTGAGGCCTTCCAGGACACGGCCGGATTCGTGACGGTGATCCAGAATACGGGTAATAATGTCCTGATCCAGAATTCGACGATCGTGAACGTGGCCCTCGATCCCTGATTCGGGGGCGCAGACACTGTCGGGAAATGCCGGCGCCGGGGCCGGGCAAACCTGAAGCGCAGCGAGGATCCCGGCAGCAGATCACCGCCAAGGAGAGCACCATGCAGTCACATCCCGCAGCGAGCCGCCCGCTGGCGACCGCCGGGATGGCCGCCCTCGCCTCCTTCTGGCTGACCGCGAGCGCAATGGCCGGGTCCGTCTGGCTCCCGGGCATGGAAGGCGTGAGCAACGTTGCGGTCAGAAGCATCCAGGAACGCAAGTTCGACCGCGTGGTACGCCAGCAGTACGACTTCAGCTGCGGCTCGGCCGCACTCGCCACGCTCCTCACCTATCACTACGAAGACGCCACGGACGAACCCAAAGCGTTTCGCGCGATGTTCGACAAGGGTGACCAGGAGAAAATCGCGCAGGTCGGCTTCTCGTTGCTGGACATGAAGAATTACCTGGAGGCCAACGGCTACCAGGCCGACGGCTACCAGGCATCGCTCGAGACGCTCGTCGACGCCAAGGTGCCGGCGATCGCACTCATCAACTACCGTGGCTACCGGCATTTCGTCGTGGTCAAGGGCGTCACCGCCGAAGAAGTCATCATCGGCGACCCCTCGCTCGGACTGCGCAGCATCCCGCGTGCCGAATTCAAGGGCATGTGGGAGAACGGCATACTGTTCATCATCCGCAACAAGGCGGCGGTCGGGCAGCGCAACTTCAACGCCGACGCCGACTGGGGCCGCATCCTCAAGGCGCCGCTCGGCCTGGCGGTGGATCGCGAGAGCCTCGGCACCCTGACCGTGCTGAGCCAGGGCTTCGGGTTGCTGTAGGCCACCGCATGCGCAAGACGACGCAAGCTGCCGATACCGACCTCGACGCACTGGTTGCGCGGTACGCGCCGGTCGGCCGCAAGGTTCGCCGCGAGCGGCGGCTACGGCGCTCGGCGCTGGTGCTGGGGCTGCCGTTGGTCGCCGGTCTTGCCCTCGTCGTGTGGCAATGGCCTGCAACGATGCGCACCGAGGCTCCGGCCGCTGCGCAGGGCGGGCCTTCCGGCGATGCCGCTGCCCGCATCGAAAGCGCTTTGGCCGAGTTCCGTGAACTGAAGCAACTGGTGAGCGCCGAGACCGGCGCACTCAGCACCCAGCGGGCCGAACTCGCGAGGCAGCGCCAGGCCTTCGAGGAGCGCGGCGAGAAACTGCTTGCGCAGCTCGATGCCGTCAACACGCAGAGCGCCACGCTCGCGGCACAGCTGCGCCAGTTCGAGGAGCAGCGTAACCGCCTCGATCAGACCCTGGCACGGGTCGATGCAGAGCGACGCGAACTCGACAACCGCCAGGCGCGCGGCGCGCGTGCGCAACCCGGCCTCGACCAGCAGCTTGCCGAAATCGAGCGCCAGCGGCGCAGCCTGGAGGACCAGCAGCAGCAGGTGCGCAAGCAGGGCGAACTGCTGGCCCAGGAGATCGCGCGCATCAACACGCAACGGGTCGAGCTGGAACGCCAGCGCGAGACGATCGAGCAGCAGCGCGAGGAAGTGAAGGCGCTGCTGAACCAGATCCGCGAAGTCAGCCTGAACCGCCTGCGCGACAAGCAGCGCTCGCAGCCGGGCGTCGACGATGCGGAGGAAGCCGTTGCCAGGGCGGAGGAGACTCCCGCGGCGCTCGCCACCCTCGCTGCCGTGGACGAAGGCACACTCGGCGAGATGCGGGGCGGCCTCGATGTCGGCCGGGATTTCTCGGTGTCCATCGGTGTGACCCGGACAGGCACCGTCAATGGCATCGAGCAGTTCACCTCCGCGCTCTACGTCGATGACCTGATGCAGATCAACGGCAGCGGGTTGCCCCAGATCGAGGCCGTGATGATCCAGAACGGCGCGGGCAACCTCGTCACCCCGGATGCGCTCGGCAACATCGCGCCGAACGTCGCGACGATCATCCAGAACACCCTCGACGGCCAGGTCCTGCAGACCCAGACCATCATGGACGTCTCCCTGCAGAACGTCTCGCAGATCACCCAGGGCATTTCCCAGAGCCAGGCAGTCGGCCAGAGCCTGTCGTTGCAGCGCTGATTTTCCTGGCCGCTTCCCGGCTGGTCCTCGTCACCGTGTACAATGCCGACGACTCGGCCGGCGGCCGTTTGCACGGAGTACCGTCATGAGAAGCTCTCGCCTCGTCTTGCTGCTGGCGTCGGCAGGCATGGCGCTTGCAGGCGCCGCCCGCGCGGCGGAGCCCGGCAATGTGCCCGCGAATACGAATGCCGATCGCGAGCAGGCGCACGCTGAGCTTCGCCAGAAGATGCAGGCTATCAACGAGCAACAGCGCGAGCTGCTCGAGAAGATGGCCGAGATGGACGTCCAGCGGCGCGAGCTGGAACTCATGATGATGAAGGTCGAGGACCCGGACGCCTACCGCGGCGGGCAGGACACCTCCGATGCGCCACCGGTGGTCGGCGCCGAGCAGAAAGCGGAAAAGGAGCAGTCCGAGGCGCTCCGGCCCGAGATTCCGCGGGTCAGCTTCGACGTGGGCGGCGTGCTCACGCCAAAAGGCCGCCTGGTCCTGGAACCGTCCTTCCAGTACCTGTATTCCGCCGTCGACAAGATCTCCATCGAAGGATTCGCGATCCTGCCCGCGCTGCTCATCGGCGTGATCGACGTCTTTGAGGCCGACCGGGACACCTATATCGCCGCGTTGTCCGCGCGCTATGGCATCACCAACCGCTGGGAAGTCGAACTCCGTGCGCCTTACCTCTGGCGGCGTGACACCACCCGCAGCCGCGAATTTCTCCAGGGCCAGGGCGGCACCAACGTCCAGGAGACCAGCCGCAACGCGGACGGCAACGACTTCGGCGACATCGAACTCGGCATCCGCTACCAGTTCCCGAAATGGGCGGACTGGCCGTACCTGACCGCCAACCTGCGCATCAAGGCCGACAACGGCACCGACCCATTCGAACTGGCAGCCCGCGCCAGCCTGTCGGGCACGCCCGAAACATTCGACGAATTGCCGACCGGCTCCGGGTTCTGGAGCCTGAACCCGAGCGTCACGTTCATCTATCCCTCCGACCCGGTGGTGTTCTTCGGCAACTTCGGCTACCTCTACACCGTGGAAGACGACAAGGGCGTCGGCCCGCTGCTGCCGCCGACACCGCCGGCGACCGAACCCGCCCCGGCGTATGCCTTCGGCGACGTCGATCCCGGCGATGCGCTGCGCTTCAACTTCGGCATGGGCTTCAGCCTGAACGACCGCTCCTCGTTCAGCTTGAGCTACTCGCTCGACATCTTCGACGAGACCGAGATCGAGTACGCCTCGGAGCAGAAGGTCGCCGGCTCGGACGTCACGGTCGGCAAGTTCCTCATGGGCTATTCGCTCCGGTTGCCGAACGGCTCGCCGTTCAACCTGTCGATCGGCATCGGCGCGACCGAGGATGCGCCGGACACGGACATCACCTTCCGGATGCCGTTCAACTATCTGAAATGACCGTCGGGCGCGGCGCCCCGTAGCGGCTTCCTGCCGCAAGGGCTTCAGTCCCGACCGAACCGGTGCCAGCCTCCAGCCTCACCCTGCCGGAGTGGCGTCAGGGCTGGCCGCTACGGGCGCGTACAATCCACCCGTGAACCGCCTCGCCCACGAAACCAGCCCGTACCTGCTCCAGCACGCCGCTAATCCCGTGGACTGGTATCCCTGGGGCGAGGAGGCACTCGCGCGGGCGCGCAACGAGGACAAGCCGATCCTGCTCTCCATCGGCTACTCCGCCTGCCACTGGTGCCACGTGATGGCCCACGAGTCGTTCGAGGACGACACGACGGCGCAGGTCATGAACGAGCTGTACGTCAACATCAAGGTGGACCGGGAGGAGCGCCCCGACATCGACCGGGTCTACCAGTCGGCACACCACCTGCTGATGCGCCGGGGCGGCGGCTGGCCGCTCACGATGTTCCTGACACCGGACGGACTGGTGCCGTTCTTCGCCGGAACCTATTTCCCGCCGGAACCGCGCTACGGCATGCCCGCATTCACCGAGGTGCTCGCCCGCGCCGCCGAGTACTATCACCGCCGTCCGCCCGAGATGGCCCAGCAGGGTCCCGCGCTGCGCGAAGCGCTCGCCGGCATCGAGGCCGCCATGCCGGTTGCCGCGCAGACGCTGAACGCTGGCCCGCTCGCCCGGTTTCGCGAGTTCCTCGGCGGACAATTCGACGCGGAGTTCGGCGGTTTCGGCGGTACACCGAAGTTCCCTCCCGCCGCCACTCTCGAGCAACTGCTGCGACTGTGGTGGCACAGCGCGGGCACTCCCCAGCCCGATGTCCACGCGCTCTATATGTGCGCCCTGACGCTGACACGCATGGCCGAGGGCGGCATCTTCGACCAGCTCGGCGGCGGCTTCTGCCGCTATTCGGTGGACCGATACTGGTCCATTCCGCATTTCGAGAAGATGCTCTACGACAACGGACCGCTGCTCGCGATCTATTGCCGGATGTTCCAGGTCAGCGGTGACGAGCTGTACCGGCACGTTGCCAACGACACCGCGGACTGGCTGCTGCGCGATATGCGCGCACCCGAAGGCGCCTTCTACTCCAGTCTCGACGCGGATTCGGAGGGCGAGGAAGGCCGCTTCTATGTCTGGACCCCGGCGCAGGCAAAGGCGCTGCTGACGGAGCAGGAGTTCGCCGTCTTTGCCCCCCGCTTCGGCCTCGATCGCGACGCGAACTTCGAAGGCCACTGGCACCTGCGGGTCTGCGAGTCGCTCGCCACGCTGGCGGAGCGAACCGGCCAGCCGCCCTCGACGGTGCAACGGCTGCTCGACCCGGCACGCGCGAAACTGCTCGACGTGCGCAGCCGACGCGTGTGGCCGGGCCGTGACGACAAGATCCTGACGAGCTGGAACGCGTTGCTGATCCGCGGA
Source organism: Gammaproteobacteria bacterium (assembly GCA_021462865.1). Taxonomy (GTDB): domain Bacteria; phylum Pseudomonadota; class Gammaproteobacteria; order Steroidobacterales; genus QUBU01. Next base: position 6,688 of record JAJTYX010000174.1, read on the forward strand.
CTGGCCATCGCCGGCCGCGCATTGCGGCGGGGCGATCTTTCCCGCGCTGCCGGCGACGCCCTGGGTTTCCTGCAGGCCAACCTCGTGGTTGCCGGTCGGCTGCAGGCTACCTGGAAGAACGGTCGTGCGCGATTCAATGCCTATCTCGACGACCACGCATTCCTGCTCGATGCCGCCCTCGAACTGCTGCAGTCGGGCTGGCGGGCAGAAACGCTCGATTTTGCGGTCTGGCTCGCGGAGGAACTCCTTGCGCGCTTCCACGACACCGCGCAGGGCGGATTTTTTTTCACCGCCCACGATCACGAACAATTGCTCCACCGCAGCCGCGGCCTGGCCGACGAGGCGCTGCCCTCGGGCAACGCAGTGGCCGCCTTCGCGCTGGCGCGTCTCGGCCACCTGCTCGGCGAACCGCGATACCTGCGCGCCGCAGAAGGGACGCTCCAGCTCGCCTGGGAGGGCCTCGACCGTTACCCCCAGGCGCACGCCACCCTGCTCGGCGCACTGGATGAGTATCTGCGACCGCCGCAGATCGTGGTGCTGCGCGGCCGGGAGTGCGACCTCGCAGAATGGGCACATGTCGCCAGCACCGTGTTCAGCCCCAGGCGGCTGGTATTCGCGATTCCGGCCGATGCCGCGGGGCTGCCCGGAGCGCTGCGCCTGCGCGTGGCCCGGCCGGAGGGGCCGGTCGCCTACGTCTGTAGTGGCACGGCCTGCGGTGCGCCGGTGACGGCCCTCGAAGCGCTGCCGGCGGCCCTCGCGCCCGACCACCGGCCGGACGATTGAGAACCGACCCCAATCTCGGGCATATTTCGCCCTTCCGGCCGCTGCCCCCGCTTGGGTAACCGCTGGCGGCCCAGGAACAACAAACTCCGATTGGATGCCTGCATGGATGATCTCGCCACAGATTCACAACGAGCAGCCCGCGCGGACCAGCGGCTGGCCTTTTTCCAGCGGTTTCTGCGCCGGCCCCAGCAGATAGGCTCGGTGATCCCCAGTTCGCGCTTCCTGGAGCGCCGACTGGTCAAGATCAGCGCCGTCGGTGAGGCGGCTACGGTGATCGAACTCGGGCCCGGCACGGGCGGTACGACCCGGGCGCTGCTGCGTGCGCAGTCGCCCCATTCACGCCTGCTGGCAGTCGAGATCGACGGGCATTTTGCTGCGATGCTGCGTCGCGAAATCCGGGATCCCCGCCTGATCGTGCACGAGGGCAGCGCCGAGCAGATCCCGGAGATCCTCGCGCGTTACGGACTGCCGGCACCCGACGTCGTCGTCTCCGGAATTCCGTTCTCGACCATGCCCGTTCGGGTCGGTGAAAGCATCCTGCGCGCGGTCCGCGCCTCGCTCGCGCCCGGCGGCCGCTTTATCGCCTACCAGTTTCGCGACCGCGTGGCCGTGCTGGCCCGGAACATCTTCGGTCGGCCGGAAGTGGACGTCGAACTGTTCAACGTCCCGCCCATGCGGGTCTATCGCTGGCGAAAAAACTGAACCGCGACTGAGAGCCACTCGCAGGATTCCGCGGCCGGTGCTGGCGGCTTGCCCGTAGCGCGGTGCGGCCCTGGCGGTGGAAACGCGCCCTACAGTTTCAGCGGCAGGCGGCGCAGTCGCTTGCCCGTGGCGCGGAACACCGCATTGGCTACCGCCGGGGCGACGGGCGGCGTGCCGGGTTCGCCTACACCGCTGGGCGCGGCGCCGGTCTCGACGATGTGCACGTCGATTTCGGGCGCATCACGCAGCGTTACCATGCGGTAGTCGTGGAAGTTGCTCTGCACGGCGCGCCCGTTCTCGATGCCGATCTCGCCGTGCAACGCTGCGCTCAGCCCGAAGATGATTGCGCCCTCCATCTGCTGACGGACGATGTCGGGATTGATCGCGTAACCACAATCGACTGCGCAGGTCACCCGATGGACGCGGATGGTCCCGTCACCGCCGACGGCAACCTCCGCAACCTGGCCAACCACGGTGTCAAACGCCTCGTGCAGCGCCAGCCCCTGGTGACGGCCTGCGGGTGCGGTTCCCCAACCCGAGCGTTCCAGCAGGGCAGCGAGGACGGCAAGGTGCCGGTGCCGGCCCTGCAGCAGTTCATGCCGGTACGCGGCCGGATCGCGGCCGGCGGCATGCGCCAGTTCGTCGATGAACGTCTCCACCACGAACGCGTTGTATGAGTTGGCCACCGACCGCCAGATGCCCACCGGCACCCCGGGGTCGTAGTTGACGATGTCCACCGCAACGTGATCGATCGCGTACGGCATGCTGGTCGAGCCGTCGCGGGCCTGGAATGGACCGAGCGCCCAGTCCGACAGGTTGCCCGCGGCGACACCCAGCGGCCGGGCCGCCATGTCCGGAAACCACTCGGGCAGCAGCGTCGGCAGGGCGACCGGCATCATGTGGCGGCTGAGCGGAGCTGCCGCCAGGCGATGGATCCATGCACGCGGCCGGCCGTCTGCGCCGAGCAATGAGCGGACACGATGCACCGTGGCCTGGCGGAAATAGCTGTGGCGGATGTCGTCTTCCCGTGTCCAGATGAGTTTCACCGGCCGGCGCGCCTGGCGGGCGATCTCGACCGCTTCGACCACGTAGTCCACGAGCACGCGCCGGCCGAAACCCCCGCCACAATAGGTGCTGTGGACCGTGACGCGCTCGCGCGGGAGGCCGGTCACCTGGCAGACGGCTTCGCGGACCATGTCCGGCGCCTGGCTGGGCGCCCAAACCTCGGCGAGGGCATCGCCGAGCGCCACCGTGCAATTCATCGGCTCCATGGCGGCATGGGCAAGGTACGGAAAGACGTACTCCGCTTCGAGCCACGCACTCGAGCCCTTGAACTGCGCCTCGGCGTTGCCGTCGTCGCGCACGCGCCGCCCGGCTCCGGCCGCAAGCAGGCGGCGTTGCTCGTCGTGCACCACCGCCGTGCTGAGCCCGGCCACCGGCCCGCTGCTCCAGCTGACCTGCAGCGCATCGGCTCCGCGATGCGCGTGCCAGAACGACTCGCCGAGCACGGCGACCCCGGTGGAGATCTCCAGCACGGCCAGCACGCCCGGCATCGCCAGCGCGCCCTGTGCGTCGAACCCGACCAGGCGGGCGCCAAACTCGTGGCTGCGAGCCACTACCGCGATCGCCAGATCCGGCAGCTGCACGTCGATGCCGTAGCGCGCAGCGCCGCAGACTTTCGCTGGCGTATCGACCCGTGGAACCGCAGCGCCGATGTAGCGGAACTCGCTCCGCGGGCGCAAAGCCACCGTCGAAGGTACCGGTAACCGGGCGGCTTCTGCGGCCAGTTCCGCATAGGAAAGACGCGTGCCGCTCACGCTGTCCACCACGTTGCCTTCGCCGTCGGCGCTCACCTGCAAGCGCGGCACAGCGAGGCGCAGGGCGGCGGCCTCGAGCAGCATTTCCCGGGCCGTGGCACCAGTCTCCCGCAGGATGCGCCAGCGGGAGCGGACCGAATTGCTCTTCGCGGTGATCTGCGTGGGGTCCTGGAACAGCGGGTGCACGGGCGCGTGCTGCGCCTCGATACGCGCAGGCGGGATGGCGAGCTCCTCGGCCACCAGCGTCACGAAACCCGTCATGACGCCTTGCCCGAGTTCAGCCTTGTCGACCTGCAGGATGATCCGGCCGTCCGGCGTGATCTGCAGATAGGCATTCGGCTCGAGCACCCGGGCGTCGCCTGCGCGGCGGGCATTGCGCGCATCGGGGCGCAGCCAGCTCAGCGCCAGCCCTCCTCCAGCCACCGCCACGGCCCCGATCAGCACACGACGGCGGTTCATGGCCTCACCAGGGGATGGGCTTGCCGTCCACGTTGATCGGAATACCCTGGTCCTCGATGGTCAGCGCAGCCACCAGCTGGTAGAGGCTCGCAGCACTTTCCGCCGGGGTCAGGGATTTCCCGGTGTAACCGGACTCGGCCAGCAGGTCGGTGCCCACCATGCCCGGAGCGAGTAACGCCACGATGATGCCGCGCGGCTGCAGATCGTTGCGCAGGGCGCGCATCCCCATGTTCAGGGCCGCCTTGCTCATCTGGTAGAAATAAAAACGTGACATCCGCCCCATCAGCGCCAGTGAGCCGAGGCCGCTGGTCATGCCGATGATCTTCCGCTGGCCGCTTGCGGCAACGTGCTCGACGAAGAGTTCCGACAGCTTCAGAGGCCCGAATACATTGGTTCTCATGACCTGCACGAACAGTTCTTCGTCCAGGTTGCCGAACTGCTGCATCTTGTTGCCCACGTCGCTGCGGTCACCGAGTATCGCCGCGTTGTTGAACAGCACGTCGATCGGTGTGCCCCGGTATTTCTCAGCCAGCCGCCGCATGTCTGCGACATCGGTGACATCGAGTTCCTCGACGAGAACCTTCGGGTTGGACTTTGCCAGTGCGTTCAATTCGGCCGCCTTCGCCGGCGTGCGACAGGTCGCAATCACGTTCCAGCCCCGGCCCGCATATTCGCGCGCAAGCGCAAGGCCGATGCCACGGTTGGAACCGGTCAGCAGGATGGTCGGGCTGCCCGGATCAGCCACGCTGCCGCTCCCGGCGAAGGACGGTGCCGGCATGAGCGCCAGCCCGAGCAGAACCAGCGCCACCAGGCGCGAAACGACGGCAACAGGCATGAACCACCTCCGGGGCAAAGGGGAGCAGTCTAGGCCAGACCACAGGCGCCATAGGGCAACGGCAACGGTGCTGCCCGCGTGCCGGTACGCGGTCCACCGTGGGGCGGTGAGGTCCTGCGGATGTCACAGCACGGCACCGCCGCCGGGTGCGCCCGGCCCGGCCCGGCGGTAACTCGCCGGATCGAGGGGATCGCCCTCGCCCCGGTAACGCGCGATGTCGGGATAGGGAAACAGCGGACGGCGCAGCAACACCTCGCCGGTGGGCGGGAATCGCGGCTGCCTTGCGGTTACCGGGCGACTGTCGCTCGTGCGCGTGGCGACGAGCATGTCGGGTGCCACATCGAGCTCGACCCAGCGCTCGAGTGCGGTCAGATAATCGACGTCACCCGCACCGGGCCCGCCGCCGCAATGGCCGACACCCGGCAGCATGAACAGGCGGGCAAACCGGCCGAGCGCTGCTTCTCCCCCGTTCTCCTGCACGGCCCGGCGCCAGTACTCGATCGTATGGGAAGGCTGCAGGCTCTCATCGGCCCAGCCGTGATACACGATCAGCCGGCCATCGCTGGCCTCGAAGCCCGCCAGATCCGGCGTGAACCCGACGCGCCTGGCGGCAGCAGCCAGCCGCGGAGGGTCGCGTTCGAAATCGAACCCGATGGCATCGCTGGTGGCAGGCGGATCGGGTTCGAAAGCGTGATAGCGCAGCCAGTCCTCGCCGGTGCTGCGAAAGTGCGGCGGTTTTCCCCCACTACCGAGCAACTGCCGCGGCCAGGCCAGCTCACTGCCGACAGCGGCGCCGAGCGAGTGGCGCGCGCCGACGCCCATTGGCGGCCCGCGGTAGATTTCCAGCGCAGCGCCCACCTGCTCAGGGCTGAGGCAATCGCCGCTGTGCCCTGCGACACACGTGAGCGACTCCGGCGAAAAGTCGCAGTGCTGCGGATCGCCGATGATGCCGTCGGTGAGACCGTCACTGCTGTCGCAGGCCGCGAGCGCCGCTGCGTGCAACAGGCGGGCCTCCCGCTCGCCGAGGAGCGGCGTGCCGTCGGCCGCGGTATTGGCCCGGTCTGCCCAGATCATGTACGGCACGGACAAAGTCTGTTGAAACGGCGCACCCGCGATAACGCCATCGAAGTCCTCCGGGTAACGCTGCGCGGCCACCAGCGCCTGGCGGCCGCCGGTCGAGCAACCCCGGAAGTAAGCGCGTTGCTCGTGCTCTCCGTAGAACGCATGCAGCAGCGCCTTTGCGAGCAGGGTCGTGACATGCACCGCGCGATGCCCGAAATCGGTTTCGAGTTGCGGGTTGTTATAGGCCCAGTGGCTGTCAGGATCCTTGTCGTCACTGTGCCCACCGTCGGTGGTGGCGGTGGCGTAGCCGCGCACAACCGCATCCTCCATCTGATCGGCACGAATGCTGCCGCACAGTCCGTAACAGCCGGTGACCAACAGCTTGCCGTTCCATTCCTCGAGCGGCAGCCAGGTCTCGACCCTGACTTCCGGGGCGATGGTGCCGCTGACCCGGCACCGCGCCGGAAGCCCGTCGGCTGCCGGCAGCAGTTCGCCACGCAGCGTCACGGCGCTGCCGACAGCCTCGCCGAAATCAAGCGCAGCCAGGACCGCGCACGCATCCGCACCGGCCGCCGATTCCTGGGCCGCGGCGGGCAGCGACAGCATCAGCGCGAGCAGCGCCTGGCCCAGTGCAACGCATAGCCGGGACGGGGTTGAAGCGTGCCGGAGCGCAGCCTGCGGGAACGGTCGCGACGACATGGTCAAGCAGAATCGGCAAAGATGGCACGTTGCCGCAGCCCCAGCGGGTGGTCAAGACGGCTCGACGACAAGGGCTGCAGTGATTTCGCAGCGCTGTCGATCGCTCGACATCAGCCCGCCTTGCCCGGCAGCCTGATCCGGGCGTTACCGCCGGGCTTGCGCCGGCTGCTGCGCTGCGAAAGCGCGCCGTTGGCCGGAGCCGGTTCATTGCCTACACTGACAGCATGACACACCGCAGACCCCCGCTCCGGGCCCTGGCAGCGCTCGCCTGCGCTGCCCTGTTGCTCGGCGCCTGCGCGACCAACGTCGCCGGGCGCAAGCAGTTCATGCTCGTTTCAGAGCAAAGCGCCATCGCCCAGTCGAAGCAGGCCTATGTCCAGACGATGGGCAAGCTCGACTCCGAGGGCAAGCTGGTTACCGATCCGAAGCTCGTGCAACGGGTCGACGAGATCACCGGCCGGCTGATCGCACAGGCGATTCTCTACCGCCCGGAAACGAAAGACTGGGAATGGAGTGTGCGGATCATCGACGAGCCGAAGACGGTGAATGCCTGGTGCATGGCGGGCGGCCGCATGGCGCTCTACACAGGTCTCATCGAGCAAATCGATCCCACCGACGACGAACTCGCCCAGGTGATGGGGCACGAGATCAGCCATGCGCTGCTCAACCACACAGCCGAGCGCATGTCGATGGCGATTGCGGCCCAGCTCGGTGCCGTGGCTACCGGCGTCGCGACGGACAGCAGTGCCGCCATGGCGGGTGCGGCGGCGCTAGGTGAGCTGGGACTGATGCTGCCGAACAGCCGCGGCTCGGAAGCCGAAGCGGACCGCATCGGCATGGAGATCGCCGCGAAAGCGGGCTATGACCCGCGTGCTGCCGCCACCCTGTGGCAGAAAATGGAGAAAGCCGGCGGCAAGGGGCCGCCGCAGTTCCTGAGTACGCACCCGAGCCCCGCCAACCGCCAGCAGACGCTCGCGGCGCTGGCGCCGACGATGATGCCCTACTACGAGCAGGGCGGTGAGCGCCCGGTTTACCGGCTGGCTGCCGCGCCGGCCTCCAAGCCGCCCAAAGGGGGCAAGGCCGCGGCACGTTGAGCCGGCACCCCGCCGGTTATTCGGCGCCGACTGCCCGCACCTTGTAGTTGCCGCGCTCCTTGTCGAACTGCAGCTCCAGCAGGCCCTGCTTCGCTGCGTCCTCCAGCAGCTCGGAGAAGCTCCGGTAGCCGTAGGCGGTTTCGTTGAAGCCGGGATAGACACGGCGCACGGTCTGCTTGACCAGCGAGCCCCACAGCGGGTCGTACTCGCCCGATAACGACTCCACCGTTTCGGCCACCCGCTCCAGCGCGGTCTGCTGTTCGCTCGTCTTGGCTTTCTTCGCGCGGGTGCGCGGTCGCTGCGACACCTTGACGAGATCGTCGTAGAAGATGAACTCGTCGCAACTGCCAGCGAGCAGGTTGGAGGTGGAGTTACGAATACCGCAACCGATGACGCGCTTGTCATTTTCCTTGAGCTTGGAAACCAGCGGCGAGAAATCGCTGTCGCCGGTGAGCAGGGCGAAGGCGTCAATGTGCGATTTCGCGTAACAGAGATCCACCGCATCCACGACCATGCGGATGTCCGCGCTGTTCTTGCCGCTGATCTTGGTCTGCGGAATGTCGATCATCTCGAAGCCATTGCGGTGGAACTCGTCCATGAACTGCCGATAGCGCGTCCAGTCGCAGTACGCGCGCTTGGCGACGATGCGGCCTTTCTCCAGCAGGCGCTTCAGCACCAGCTCGATATCGAAGCGCTTGCCCTTGAGATCCTGCGCGCCGAGCGCGAGGTTCTCGAAGTCCACGAACACGGCGAGCGTCAGTTCCGCCCGGCCACCGGAATCCTGTTGCTGGGCCATGCGGCCCTCCCCTTGATGCGACGACGAGCCGGCATCGTGAGAGATCGCGTCCGCGACGGCAAGCGTCACGCCGGATGGTTCACCACCGCCACACATTCCACCCGGGTCAGGTGCCACGACCCGATCCAGGGCGAACCTAAGCAGCTTTCATCTTTATAAACAATGTATTACGAAATTTTGACTTATGTCGGATCGTCCGCCGCCGCGAATACAGGCCGGCCACATGGTTCAGCGAATTGCGCCATGCACGTTTTCAGGTCGCCACGGTGTTCCATTCAGCTGCAACTGCGGCGAGCACGGCCGGGGACGCTCGCGCAACGCCTCACCTTCCGGGCGACCCGGCGTTCGTTTCACGCGGCGGACAGCGGCGACTATCAGGCGGTCCCGGCACCGCCTCCAACCTAGATTATTGACCTTTGGCATGCCAAGATTCGGGCCGGTTGCACTGCGGCCGGAAGCGTATCCAGGTCGCAATAGCAGTCGTGATCGCCACCACGCCAAGACCAACAACGAGGGGGGATTGCCCATGATGATTAAAGCAGCGGCCAGAATCGCGGCCGTCGCATTGTTCGCCGCCGGCCCGTTCGCCGGCGTCGCTCTCGCCGCGGACGATGTGGGACACTGCCAATATGTGCAGCAGAACATGTTCGCCGGCCCGTTCAAGGTCTGCGAGATGCCGATCGACGCGGCCAAGTGCGAGGAACTGGGCAAGACCGACGAGAACAGCGACGCAGTGCCCGCGGCCGGCGCCTGCCCCGTCGAAGGCCTGGTCGGCACCTGCGACAAAGGTGCGACCAAGCTGCTCTACTTCGAAGGAGATCCCGCGGGGCTCGAGATCGGTTGTGGATTCCAGGGCGGCACCTGGGTGAACCCGTAGCGCCGCTACCGCTTCACATCGCATCGACGGAAAAAGCCTTCCCTGCGGGAAGGCTTTTTTTTGGTCTTCGCCGATCTGCAGGGACGGAGCACCCTGTCGATGCGTTGATCCTGCGCGGTGGCTGCTGGCGGGGACGCTGCGCCGGGACGCACAGCGCAGGTGCGGACTTCGGGTCTGGACGGCCTGCGCCGGGACGCTCGCTACGCACGTCCTGTGCTGCGCTCGCTCGGGTTCGGCTGCGGCTGCGCTCCTGCTACGCCGGC
>JAJTYX010000175.1:0-1250 GCA_021462865.1 Gammaproteobacteria bacterium
CGGCACCCTGGGCGTGGCGGACATCTGCAACCTCGTGCACCGTCGTCCGGGTACCGGCGACCTCTGGCTGGGCAGCAATCCCGCCACCTCGGGCTACATCGAGAACCTCGCCGGCAACTTCGGCAAGTCGCACCACACCGGTATCGACCTGACCGCAGCCTACGGTTGGGACATGCTGGGCGGCCGCTTCAACGCCAACTTCGTCGGCTCGTATGCACTCAAGGTCGAGATCGACAACCTGCCGATGGTGCCGGGCACGAGCTTCGATTGCGCGGGCAAGTTCAACTCCTCGTGCCAAAGCCCGCATTGGCGCCACATCGCCAACCTTGGCTTCATGCGTGACTGGTACAGCGTGAACCTGCGCTGGCGCCACATGGGCAGCATGGACTACGTCGATGCGCTCACCGGCCAGAACCTGGACACGGATGCGATCCTCGTTGGCAACGGCAACGTGCTTGGTTCCTACAACTACATCGACCTGTCGGGTACCTTCACCTTCGGTCCGGCCGACTGGACCGTGGGCGTGAACAACGTGTTCGACAAGATCCCGCCGCTTGTCGGCAGCAGCGTCGATCCGGCCAACGCAAACTCGCCGGGTGGCTACGATCAGGCCGGCCGTTACTTCTTCACGAGCGTCACCGTGAAGTTCTGATCGGGCAGTCCCGACTGTCTGTTGCGGCCCATGCCGCGTGGAACGCCCCGCAAGGGGCGTTCTTTTTTTTGGCCGTCGGCCTGCCGGCCGATCGCCTTGCACCCGCCGTGCCCGCATGCATGGACCGCGGTCGCGCGGCCCTCGCGCCGGCTATGATCGATCCATCGATGCGGCGGGGTGCAGCCATGCGAATGGGGCCTTGGTGGTGGCGGGCGGTACTGTGCGTCGGAGTGGTCGGCGCCACAACCGGTGCAGTGCAGGTGCAGGCGGAACCCGCACCTGCGGTGCTTGAGCTGCGCGTCGACGTCAGCGACATCGATCGCAACATCCAGCGCGTGGAGCAGAGCCTTGCGGTCCAACCCGGCCCGCTCACCCTGCTCTACCCGCAGTGGATTCCCGGCAACCACGCGCCAACCGGTCCGATCCACCAGATCGCCGGGCTCACCTTGCGTGGCCATGGCCAGCTGCTGCGCTGGCGCCGCGATGAGGTCAACATGTACGCATTCCACGCCGAGATTCCCGAGGGAGTGCGGCAACTGGACGTCGAGTTCCAGTACTTCTCGCCCACCGCGGCCGACCAGGGTCGCATCGCCACCAC
>JAJTYX010000176.1:0-199759 GCA_021462865.1 Gammaproteobacteria bacterium
ATACGAACGCCTTCGGCGTCACCGGCATAAACCCCGGCGGCTATATGACTTGGGATAAGGCCAACGAGTGGATCGCGGCGATGAACACCGCGGCGTATCTCGGGATCAGCAACTGGCGCTTGCCGACGGTGACGGACACCGGCACCTCGGGTTGTAACTTCGCTTACACCGGCACGGACTGTGGTTACAACATGGACCTGTCCACGGGCGAGATGGCGCATATGTTCTACAGCACGCTGGGCAACACCGGCTACTACGACACCGGCGGCAGCCCGACGGGCTGCAGCCCCAGCTCACCCTACTGCCTGACGAACGACGGTCCGTTCTCCAATCTCCAGCCCTACGGCTACTGGTCGGGCACTACTTATGCACCCGTTCCCAGTGGCGCGTGGTACTTCTACTTCAACTTCGGCTACCAGAACGTCACCAATAAGAGCCTTAACTACCACGCGTGGGCTGTGCGCCCCGGCGATGCCTTGGTTCCGGTGCCGGCAGCGGTGTGGATGTTCGGTTCTGCACTGGGCGTGATGGGGGTGTTGCGGCGGCGGTCACTGACCGGGACCAAGGCGTAGGAGCTTTGGTGGTTTTGTCCTTTTGGGGGGTGCCGGGGGGTGTCCCCCCGGCCGGATTTTCGTTGAGCTGATGGCCCGCTACGAGCATCTGCCGATCTACAAGCAGGCGCTCGATGCGGCGGTGCATTTCGAGAAAGTCGTGGCGGGGTTCTCCCGCTATCACAAGTACACGCTGGGCACGGAGCTCCGCAGTCAGAGCCGGGCGGCGCTGGCGCTGATCGTGCGCGCCAACTGCGCCCGCGACCGCGCATCCGTGCTGGTGGAGCTGCGCCAGTGCCTCGACGAGCTGCTGATTCTCCTGCGACTTGCCAAGGAGGTGCGCGCTTCGGCTTTCCGGTCACGCGACTCGATGAGTTCAGCGGACGCGTCCGGTCGCTGCGGCTCCCGGTGCTGGTGGTCGGGGAGCGTAGCCACAAAATCGTACCCGTGCAGACGCGACTTCCCGCGGCGCGTTACGTCTGGCAAATGACTTGAGTTGCCCGCCTGGCCGGCGGTACCCCTGTGGTGCCGGTGTGCGCTTTTCAGCTTTGCCTCAGGCTTGAGGCGTCAAGCGCGCCGGCGGATGGAAGCATCGGCCCGTGCGAACGGGCGAGCCATCGCCGTCATGGACGCCACGCGTGACCGGACAACCACGGCAATCACCCGTGGAGTTTTCGCGGAAGGCAGGACGCCTCCGCGCTATGATCTGGTCTTCCCACGCGACGCAGTCCGACCCCGGTTTATCGATCATGATGGCCAGACGCTTCAACAGGAGTTCCACGCCCACCCTTCTGGCTGCTGCATTGCTGGTCGTGCTCGGCGTCGCTCCGGCGGTGCTGTTCGCCGCCCCCGGTGACAATCTCGATCAGTTGACGCCCGAGCAGGCCGTGGCGGCCAGGAAGATGCTGGTCTTCATGGAGCAGACCGAGCAGGAGTTTTTCGACGCTGTCAGGGATTTCAACGGCCGCGGCGCGATCGGGACCGTGAACGTCGATCCTGACAGTGCCCATTACGAGATTCGCATCACCCGCGGCAGGGTGATCGAGAAAGCGGCGGTGATGACCGCCATCACGCTGGTCGAGAAGCCGCCGTTCGTCAAGGGCGCACGCTGGAACCGCTTTTTCGAGGTGGCGGTCCATCCGCGGACGCCGAAGGTCGGCATGTTGCATGCGACACTCGTGGTTCAGGTGGGCGCCGACGGCACGAGCACCATCGCCGGCACCATCGACATGATGAAGGCGGCCCAGGATCCGGAGGACCTGACGGCGTTTCGGGCACGGCGCGACGAGGTCTTCCGGCGCCACGGCGTGGATCCGGCGAAGTACGTCGTCGGCGGTTGCGGCAAGCCCAACGAGGGCGCGTGGAAATGGCATCGGCCATCGACCTGCACCGGGGCCAGCATCTTCGGCGCCAACCTCGAAGTGAACGAAAAGAATTTCGACTTCGTCTCGGACGTCTTTCGCAGCGGGATGGAGCGCTACTTCGAGCTGCTCAAGCAACGCCGCCGCGACCGTTACAATGAGGACGATATCCGCGCCCAGGACTTCATGCGCCGCCGGTGGCTCGAAGACCAGCTGTTCTGGGACGTGCTCTCGAAGAACTTCGTGCCGTATGAAGCATGGTCGGCAGCGAACGCGCCGCCCGAGGTGAAGTTCTGATTCTGGCCCCGGCGGGGGCCGGCACCTTGTGCGTCGTTCGCAACCCGGCAATTCGCGCCGGGAGTTTGCTCTGGGTCATCGAGCACGCGCAGTCCTACGGCAGTGGCGGGTCCGGTCGTCGCAAGAAACGCATCGAACTTTCGGCGGTGGTGGCAAGCCACCTGCGCTTGCACTGGGTGGCGCGGCTGTATGGCCTGGGCGCGTTGACCGGGCGAGGGGTGCATGCCATGCTCGCCGCCCCGATGAGCAGGAGGTTCGCCGATGTTGCCCGCTCTTGCCAGACGCATTGATCAGCTCGTGGAGTGCGGCTGGGAGCCGGTTGCGACGACCGAGACCAGCGCCTCACTCCACGGTCGGCGTCCGTTCAGCTGGTGGCTGTTCCTGTTTGTTGTGGTGTTCTTTCCGCTCTTCGGCGGAATCCTGTACCTGATTTTCTGGCTCGCGACTTCGCGCGCGACGCTTTTTCTGCACCAGGATGGCGAGGTAGTGCACGAAGCGGGCGATCGCTGGCTCGTGAGCTGGCAGGAAGCGCGGCGCGAAGCCTTCATCGAGGAGCAGCGCCAGATCAAGGAACGCGGCTTTCTGGCTGTGATGTGGCCGCAGCTCGTGGTCTTCCTCGTCTTGCTGGGTCTCTGGGTCTGGTTCCTGCGCTGGTACTTCTAGGGTCGGTTGAATTCGATCTCCTGCTGAGACGCCCTGCGGCAATCACGGTTTTCGGCGAGTTGTCGCAGCTGCGGCCGTTCTCGATCAGCAGCAGGCCATATGTGCGACGACCCGGTCCGGGTCCGTGGCGGACCACGCGGCGCCCCGCAGAGCCTGGCCGTTCCGCCCCCGTGCGATCCAGCGACGGCGGCTGGCGGGCCGGATCTAAGGGCATGGCCCGGGTGACGGCTGCATCGGATCCTGTTAGTGTTACCCGAACACTTACAAATGCTTAAGTTATATTCCTCGCGTGATAGTGAGCCTGTGCAGACCGGCGCCGAGCGCTGGTCGGGTGCAATGAGATGCCGGTCCTCGGTCGGCCTTGCCCCAGCCGGTAGCATCGCCGCAGGGTCTATTCATTAGTACGGATCGCCGATGCCCGCTCACCGACCGACCGCACCCCGACCGGCGCCTCCCGCCGCGGCGGTGCCGTCCCGTTCGGCGTTGTTGCTTGGCCAGTTGACCGGCCGGCGCGGGCCGGCGCCGGGATTGCTGCACGACCGGCGTCATGCGGGCGACCGGCGACGGCATTCCGCCTGGTCGTTCCTGTACGGCGGATTGCGTCCGCGCCGGCGCACGGGCCGGCGTGCCGGCGACGAGCACCGTATCTTCCTCGACTGGCACGAGCCGCGGGTGCTGTACCTCGCGCTCGCAATCCTGCTGATGAGCTGCGCCGATGCGCTGTTCACGCTCAACCTGCTGGCGGCCGGCGGCGAGGAACTCAACGCGGTCATGCGCGCGCTGCTCAGCCAGGGTGTGCGCTGGTTCCTGTGGGCGAAGATCGGTCTCACCGCGTTTGGAGTCGTCGTGCTCGTGGTGGCCGCCCGGCGCCTGGTGCTCGGGCGTTTGTCGGTGTTCTGGATGATGCGGTTGTTTTTTGCCGGGTATGTGGTGCTGATCGGCTGGGAAATCTATCTGCTCGGCTGGCGCGCGACGAAGACCGGGCCGGCGACCATGGATATCCTGACGCATTGGGTGGCGGGCTGATCCGACGAACGGCGCGGCACACCCGCGCCAACGATTCTTCCTTCCGCCGGTTCGCCTCGGCTTTCAGGGCGGGCCGCGGGCCTCTATCATTTGCGCTTGTACGGGTGTTGTCGGTCGTTCCATGAGCCAATCGCTGCAGGACTACTACCAGAGTTCCCCTCTCTTCGGTTCCAACGCGCCTTACGTGGAGCAGCTCTACGAGGCGTTCCAGCTCGACCCGGCCTCTGTGCCGGCGAACTGGCAGGCGTTTTTCCGTTCGATGGGCTCCCCGCCACGCCCCGTGACACCACGCCCGGTGATCGCGGCGCGTCCGGGCGCCATGCCGGTGGTGCCGCTGCCGGCCCGTCCGGGCGATGCCCGCACCGAGAAGCAGGCCGCGGTTGCGCGCCTGATCCAGGTTTACAGCCAGCGCGGTCACCAGATCGCCGATCTCGATCCGCTCGGCATGGCGGAGCGCCACGTCCCCGACGTGCTGCGACTGGAGTCGATCGGCCTCGGCGCGGCCGACATGGACACGGTGTTCTACAGCACCGGCATCACGAGCACCGGTGGCGCGCCGCTGCGCCTGAAGGACATCCTCGACCTGCTGCGGCGGATCTACTCGGGCAAGGTCGGCGCGGAGTATGCCCACGTCTCCAGCGAGCAGGAGCGCCAGTGGCTGCGCGAACGACTCGAGCACGCCATGCTCGGCGATCCCTTCGGCGCGGCGGAACGGCGCCAGATCCTCGCGCAGCTCACGGCCGCCGAGGGCATCGAGCGCTACCTGCATACGCGCTATGTCGGGCAGAAGCGTTTTTCCCTCGAAGGCGGCGACACGCTCATACCGATGCTGGACGACCTGATCCAGCAGGGCGGCTCCGGCGGATTGCAGGAGATCGTGATCGGCATGGCGCACCGCGGGCGCATCAACGTGCTGGTGAACGTGCTCGGCAAGGCTCCGCAGGCGCTGTTTCGCGAGTTCGAGGGCAAGCAGCAGCCGGAGGCCATGAGCGGGTCCGGCGACGTGAAGTACCACATGGGCTTCTCCTCGGACATCCGCACGCCGGGCGGCAACGTACACGTGACCCTGGCGTTCAACCCCTCGCACCTGGAGATCGTCAACCCGGTGGTGGAGGGCTCGGTGCGGGCACGCCAGGATCGCCGCGGCGATGCCACGGGTGCGGAGGTGCTGCCCGTGCTCATCCACGGCGATGCCGCCTTCGCCTGCCAGGGCGTGGTGACCGAGACGCTGCAGTTGTCGCAGGCACGCGGTTTCACCACCGGCGGCACTGTGCACCTGATCGTGAACAACCAGGTGGGCTTCACCATCAGCGATCCGCGCGATGCGCGCTCGACACCTAATTGCAGCGACGTCGCCAAGATGATCGAGGCGCCGGTGTTCCACGTGAACGCGGACGACCCGGAAGCCGCGGTGCTGGTGATGCGGCTCGCGCTCGATTACCGGCAGCGCTTCCGCAAGGACGTGGTCGTGGATCTCGTCTGCTACCGCCGGCATGGGCACAACGAGGCCGACGATCCCTCCGCGACCCAGCCGCGGATGTACCAGGTGATCCGCAAGCACCCGACCACCCGCCAGATCTACCTGCGCGGCCTGGTCGAGTCGGGCGTGATCGAGGCGAGCGAAGCCGAGCGCATGGCCGAGAACTACCGTGACCGCGTGGACCAGGGCCAGCCCCTGCCGCAGGCGGTGCTCGGCCAGATCGGCAACGAGTTCACCCGCGACTGGATCCGCCACCGCAAGGCCGACTGGAACGAATCGGTCGCGACCGCGGTTTCTGCGGAGACCTGCGCCGAACTGGCGCGCGAGGTCGTGCATGTCCCGGCCGGTTTCACCCTGCATCCGCAGGTCAACCGCATCGTGCAGGATCGCGGCCGGATGGCCGCGGGTGAGCTGCCCATCGACTGGGGCTTTGCCGAGATGATGGCCTACGCGAGCCTGCTGAAAGAAGGCTACGGCGTGCGCCTCACCGGCCAGGACAGCCGGCGCGGAACCTTCTTCCATCGCCACGCGGTGTTGCACGACCAGGCGACGGGCGAGACGCACGTGCTGCTCGGCAATCTCGCGGAGCGGCGTGCTGCCCTGACCATCACCGATTCGCTGCTCTCCGAAGAGGCGGTGCTCGGCTTCGAGTACGGGTATGCGACCACGGAGCCGCGGTGCCTCGTCATCTGGGAGGCGCAGTTCGGCGACTTCGTGAACGGCGCGCAGGTGGTGATCGACCAGTTCATCAGCTCGGGTGAGGCGAAGTGGGGGCGGCTGTGCGGGCTCACGCTGTTCCTGCCGCACGGCCAGGAAGGGCAGGGGCCGGAACATTCCTCGGCGCGTCTCGAGCGGTTCCTGCAGTTGTGCGCCGAGATGAACATGCAGGTCTGCGTGCCTTCGACCCCGGCGCAGGTCTTCCACCTGCTGCGCCGGCAGATGCTGCACGACCTGCGCAAGCCCTTGATCGTGATGACGCCGAAGAGCCTGTTGCGCCACCGCCTGGCGAGCTCGCCGCTGGCCGATCTGTGCCGCGGCCGCTTCCAGGCCGTGCTGCCGGAGGTGGACACGCTCGACCCGGCAGCCGTGCGCCGCGTGGTTGCCTGCAGCGGCAAGGTGTATTACGACCTGCTGGAGGCGCGCCGGACCCACAAGCTCGCCGGGGTTGCGCTGATCCGCGTGGAGCAGCTCTACCCGTTCCCCGCGCGCGAGTTTGCCGGTGCGCTGGCGCTGTATCCGGCCGCGAAGGAGATCGTCTGGTGCCAGGAGGAGCCGCAGAACCAGGGCGCCTGGTACCAGATCCGGCACCGGCTGCAGGAGCCGCTCGCGGCCGGCCAGGAGTTGTTCTACGCGGGTCGCGCGGCGGCTGCGGCACCCGCGCCGGGCGTCTTTCAGGTACATGTTTACCAACAGCAGATGTTGGTGGACACTGCGCTTGGCGTCAGCGGCGGATCGTGATGCTGTTCGTGGCGCCCAATTCGGAGAGTTGAATCCATGGCCATCGAAGTCAAGGTTCCGCCGTTACCCGAATCCGTCGCCGATGCGACGCTGCTGGCCTGGCACAAGGCGCCGGGCGATGCGGTGGCGCGCGACGAGAGCCTGGTCGAACTCGAGACCGACAAAGTGGTGCTCGATGTGCCGGCGCCGATCAGCGGCGTCCTCAAGGAGATTCGCGTGCCGAATGGCACGACGGTGCGCGCCGGCGAGTTGCTGGCCGTGCTGGAGCCGGGCGAGGGCAAGGCGACCGGCGCTGCGCCCGCGGCGAAAGCGCCGGCTGCAAGTGCTGCCAGGAAGGCGGCGCCTGCGGCACCGGTGCCGCCCGCCGCGCCGGCCGCCAGGGCAACGCCGGCTGCGCCGCCAGCACAGGCGGCAGCCGGTCGGGCCGGTCCGGCAGCGCGACGCCTGGCCGCCGAAACGGGCGTCGATCCGGCGAGCATCGCCGGCAGCGGCCCGGGAGGGCGCGTGCTGAAAGCCGATGTCGCTGCGGCCACGGCGCCGGCAGCCGGACGTGATGCGGCGGCGGGCGCAGCGCCTCTCGCCCGCGCGCCAGCTACTGCGGGCAGCGAGCGCGAGGAGCGGCGGGTGCCGATGAGCCGCCTGCGGGCCCGCATCGCGCAGCGCATGGTCGAGGCACAGCACAACGCGGCGATGCTCACGACTTTCAACGAAATCGACCTCACTGAGGTGATCGGGCTGCGGGCCCGCTACCGGGACGCCTTCGAGGCGCAACACGGCGTCAAGCTCGGTTTCATGGCCTTTTTCGTCAAGGCTTCGATCGAGGCCCTGCGGCGGTTCCCGGTGGTCAATGCCTCGGTGGAGGGCAACGAGGTCATCTATCACGATTACTTCGACATCGGGATCGCAGTCTCGACGGAGCGCGGGCTGATCGTGCCGGTGGTGCGTGACGCCGACCGGCTGTCGTTCGGGCAGATCGAGGCAGGCATCGGCGAATACGGCCGCAAGGCGCGCGAGGGCACGATCGCCATGGAGGAGCTCACCGGTGGCACGTTCACCATCACCAACGGCGGTATCTTCGGGTCGCTGCTGTCCACGCCGATCCTCAATCCCCCCCAGAGCGCGATACTCGGCATGCACAAGATCCAAGAGCGCGCGGTGGTGATCGGGGGCGAGGTCAGGGCGCGGCCGATGATGTATGTGGCCCTTACCTACGACCATCGCATCATCGACGGTCGCGAAGCCGTGCAGTTCCTCGTTGCCGTCAAGGACGCGCTGGAGGATCCGGCGCGGCTGCTCCTGCAGGTCTAGCAGGCTTTCAGCGATACGGAGCATCGGGATGATCAGCAAGTTCGATGTCGTCGTGATCGGCGGCGGGCCCGCCGGTTACGTGGCCGCGATCCGCGCGGCCCAGAACGGGCTGGCTACCGCCTGCATCGATGCCTGGCGCACGCCGCAGGGCGAGCCCTCGCTCGGCGGCACCTGTCTGAATGCCGGGTGCATTCCTTCGAAAGCGCTGCTCGAGTCCTCCGAGCTTTATCACCGCGCGCAGCATGAGCTGAAGAACCACGGCATTCGCCTCGGCGAAGTCGGCCTCGACCTCGGAGTGATGCAGTCGCGCAAGGCGGACATCGTCGCGCAGCTTTGCGGCGGCATCCGGGCGCTGTTCCGGGCGAACGGCGTCACTTCGTTCGCCGGGCGCGGACACCTGTTGCCGGGAAACAAGATCCGGTTCACGCCGCACGAGGGCGAAGCCGCGCTGCTCGAGAGTGAGCACGTCGTGCTCGCCACCGGCTCGACGCCGACCGCGCTGCCGTCGATTCCCTTCGACGGGAAGCAGGTGGTCGATTCCGAAACGGCGCTCGCGTTCGACGCCGTGCCGAAGCGGCTTGGGGTCATCGGCGCCGGCGTGATCGGTCTCGAACTCGGCAGCGTCTGGCGCCGCCTCGGGGCGGAGGTGACGATTCTCGAGGCCATGGACCGGTTCCTGTTCATGGCGGATGCGCAGATCGCGCGCGAAGCGGAACGGCAGTTTCGCCGCCAGGGGCTCGATATTCATCTCGGCGCGACCGTTCGCTCGGGCGAGGCCGGCGATGCCGGCGTGCGCCTGCGCTACGACGACCGCCAGGGCTCGCACGAACTCGTCGTGGACAAGGTCATCGTCGCGGTCGGCCGACGGCCCTGCACGGAGGGGTTGCTCGACCCGCTCGCAGGAGTTGCCCTCGACGAGCGCGGCTTCATCGAGGTGGACGCGCATTGCCGGACCTCGGCTGCAAACGTGTGGGCGGTCGGCGACGTGGTGCGCGGCCCCATGCTGGCGCACAAGGGCTCGGAGGAGGGCGTGATGGTGGCCGACCTGATCGCGGGCCGTTACGGCCACGTCAATTACGGCGTGATCCCCTCCGTGATCTATACCGCCCCGGAAATCGCCTGGGTCGGACGCACCGAGGAGGAGTTGCGCGCTGCCGGTGTCCAGTACAAGTCGGGAGCCTTCAATTTCGCGGCGAGCGGGCGGGCCCGGGCGATGGACCAGGCAGCGGGCCTGGTGCGGATACTCGCCGATGCGCAAAGCGATGTGATACTGGGCGTGCATATCGTCGGCCCGATGGCGGGCGAGTTGATTGCCGAAGCGGTGGTCGCCATGGAATTCCAGGCAACTGCGGAAGACCTGCAGCGGACCATCCACGCTCATCCGACGCTCGCCGAGGCGATCCACGAGGCGGCGCTCGCCACCGACAAACGAGCCCTGCACGCGGTCAATCGCTGACCGGGGACCGCGTCCCCCTCCGGCGCCCATTCGCGCTATCATGCCTGCGGGTTGTTGTCGCGGGCCCCGCCATCGGCGGGTCTCCCGCCTGTTTGCGCGGTTAACCCAGACTGATTGACAGCCCGTCGCGGGGCGGGTAGCGAATGGCCGGTCACAGCAAGTGGGCGAATATCCAGCATCGCAAGGGCGCCCAGGACAAGAAGCGCGGCAAAGTCTTCAGCAAGCTGATCCGCGAGCTGACGATAGCCGCGCGCCTCGGCGGCAGCGACCCCACGGCCAATCCCCGGCTGCGACTGGCGATCGACAAGGCTCGCGGCCAGAACCTGCCAAAGGACACGCTGGAGCGCGCGATCCAGCGCGGTGCGGGCCGGCTCGACGGGGCGCAGATCGAGGAAGTGATCTATGAGGGCTACGGCCCGGGTGGCGCGGCGGTGATGGTTTCCTGCCTGACGGACAATCGCAATCGCACCGTGTCGGAGATCCGGCACGTGTTCGCACGGCACGGCGGCAATCTCGGCGCCGACGGCTCGGTCGGCTACCTGTTCAACCGGGTCGGGTTGCTGAACTTCACGGCAGGCACCGATGAGGAGAGCCTGCTTGCTGCCGCGCTGGATGCCGGAGCCGAGGATGTGGTGACCAGCGACGACGGCTCGATCGAGGTGCTGACCGATCCGGCGGATTTCGAGGCGGTGCGCGATGCGCTCGCGAAGCTGGCGTTCGTGCCGCAGCAGGCCGAGGTGACACTGCGTTCCGCGGTGAGCGCCCGGCTGGATCCGGACTCGGGCGCGCACATGCTGCGCCTGCTGGAAGATCTCGACGAACTGGACGACGTGCAGAACGTGTGCTCCAACGCGGATATCCCCGAGGAGGTCATCGCGCGGCTCTAGCGTTGCCCGCGGGCAGCCGCCTGTAACCGACATGGGGGAGTGGACTCGCATACTTGGCATCGACCCGGGCTCGCGCGTGACCGGGTTCGGTTGCATCGACAGCAACGGTGCGGCGTCCCGCTATGTCGCGAGCGGCTGCATCCGCCCCGACGGTGCAGCGCTGCCGCCGCGATTGCGGGCGATTTTCGACGGGGTCCGCGCGCTGGTCGTGCAGCACCAGCCGCAGGAGATCGCGATCGAGCAGGTGTTCGTGCATCGCAATGCCGACAGCGCGCTCAAGCTCGGCCAGGCGCGTTCCGCCGCGATCTGCGCGACCTTCGGGCCAGGCGTGGCCGTGCACGAATACGCGGCCCGGGCGGTGAAACAGGCCGTGGTCGGGCGTGGCGGGGCGGACAAGGCGCAGGTCCAGCACATGGTGCGTGCGCTGCTTCGCCTGACTACCCCGCTGCTGGCCGACGAGGCTGACGCGCTCGCCGTCGCCCTGTGCCACGCGCACAGCCGGCCGCTGGCGGCGCGACTGGCGGCAGTGTCCGGCCTGCGGGTGGTGCGCGGATGATCGGCTTCCTGCGAGGAGTGCTGGTGCACAAGGAGCCGCCGCAGCTCGTGCTGGAGGTCGGCGGCGTCGGTTATGAGGTGGAGGCACCGATGTCCACCTGGACGCGCCTGCCCGCGCTTGGCGAGGAAGTGCAGTTGCGCACGCACCTGGTGATTCGCGAGGACCAGCACCTGCTCTTCGGGTTCGGGACGGAGGCCGAGCGGCGCCTGTTCCGGGACCTGCTGAAGGTGAGCGGTGTGGGGGCGCGCATCGCGCTGGGGGTGCTGTCCGGAATCAGCGTGGAGGGTTTCGTGCGCTGCGTGCAGACGAGCGACATCGCCGCGCTGGTCAAGCTGCCCGGCGTCGGCCGCCGCACGGCCGAGCGCCTGGTCGTCGAGTTGCGCGAACGGGTCGAGCAGATGGCTGCCGCTGGCATCGTGGCGGCGGCGCCCGTCCCGGCGGTGACCGCCCCTGCGACGCCGGAGAACGAGGTGCTCGATGCGCTCCTGGGTCTGGGCTACAAGCCCGCGGAAGCACGCCGCATGCTCGAGCAGGCGCGCCCGGCGGGAGCGGATACGGCGGAGCTGCTGCGCGCTGCGCTCAGGGCCGCGGCGCCGCAGGGCCGCGGCGGCTGAGTCATGAGCGAACCGGACCGCCTCGTGTCGAATGTTGTCCGCCCGGAGGAGGAGGTCTCCGAGCGCGCCATCCGGCCGCGCAGCCTCGGGGAGTACATTGGCCAGGCGGCGGTCAAGCGGCAGATGCAGATATTCGTGCAGGCGGCCCGCCAGCGCGGCGAGGCGCTCGACCATGTGCTGATTTTCGGGCCGCCCGGGCTCGGCAAGACCACGCTCGCCCACATCGTCTCGAACGAGCTCGGCGTCAATCTGCGCCACTCCTCGGGTCCGGTGCTGGAACGGCCCGGCGACCTCGCGGCCCTGTTGACCAACCTCGAGCCGCGCGATGTGCTCTTCGTGGACGAGATTCACCGCCTGAGCCCGGTGGTCGAGGAGGTTCTCTACCCGGCGATGGAGGACTTCCAGCTCGACATCATGATCGGCGAGGGGCCGGCGGCGCGCTCGATCAAGCTCGACCTGCCGCCATTTACGCTGGTGGGCGCGACGACGCGGGCGGGGCTCCTGACGTCGCCGCTGCGCGACCGCTTCGGAATCGTGCAGCGGCTCGAGTTCTACAGCGACGACGAACTGCTGGAAATCGTGCTGCGCTCGGCGCGCATCCTCCAGGTCGCCATCGAGGAGGCCGGAGCGCGCCTGATCGCAACGCGCGCGCGGGGCACGCCGCGGATCGCCAATCGCCTGCTGCGCCGGGCGCGGGACTACGCTGAGGTCAAGGGCAGTGGACGGGTCGACGAGGCGACCGCACGCGCGGCGATGGAGATGCTCGATGTCGATCCGAACGGCTTCGACGTCATGGATCGGCGCCTGCTGCTGACCATCATCGAGAATTTTGGCGGCGGCCCGGTCGGCATCGAATCGCTCGCGGCAGCCGTGAGCGAGGAGCGCGGCACGATCGAGGACGTGCTCGAGCCGTTCCTGATCCAGCGCGGCTTCCTGATGCGCACGCCCCGCGGCCGGATGGCGACCGCGCGCGCGTATCAGCATTTTGGCCTGCCGGTGCCGCGCAGCGCGCGGGAGTCATCGCTGTCGCTGTTCGAGGGCGATACGGGACAGGGCGGCGAGCGTGAGAACCGGGGAACCATGAAGGATGGTGGGTGACATCGGATGACGGCGAATCATTCTTTTATCGAACTGATGATGGGCGCGAGCTTTATCGTGCAGCTCGTCATGTTGCTGCTGCTGGTGGCCTCCGTGACCTCCTGGGCGATCATCCTGCGCAAGCGGCGCGTGCTGCGTGAGGCGACCGCGGGCTCGGATGCGTTCGAGACGACCTTTTGGTCCGGCGGTGACCTGACCTCGATCTACCGTGACGTGACACGCGACGGCGTCGCACCGACTGACATGGCTGGCCTGTTCGAGGCCGGGTTCCGGGAGTTTCGTCGCCTGACCCAGCAACCGGGGCTCGGCGCGGAGCAGATCCTGCAGGGCTGCCACCGGGCGATGCGCGTGGCGCAGCTGCGGGAAATGGACCGGCTGGAGCAGAGCCTCGCGACGCTTGCGACCATCGGTTCCACCAGCCCGTATGTAGGCCTGTTCGGCACGGTGTGGGGAATCATGAATTCCTTCCAGGCGATCGGGAACGTGCAATCGGCGACGCTGGCGATGGTGGCGCCGGGCATTTCCGAGGCGCTGATCGCCACGGCGATGGGCCTGTTTGCGGCGATTCCTGCGGTGATCGCCTACAACCGCTACGCCGACAAGGTCACTCGCCTGGAGGTGCGGTTCGACGCATTCACCGAGGAATTCGCGGCGATCCTGCAGCGACATGCGCACGCGCGCGTCAAGGAACCCCGCGAGGAGCGCTAGATGGCCATGCGAGCGAACCGCAAGCGCCGCCTGATGGGCGAGATCAACGTCGTTCCCTACATCGACGTCATGCTGGTGCTGCTGATCATTTTCATGGTGACGGCGCCGCTGCTCACCCAGGGCATCGAGGTGGAGCTGCCGAAGGCGGCGGCCGAGCCCCTTGATGCCGGCAAGGACGACGAGCCGCTGGTCCTGTCGGTGGACGCGGCGGGCCGGTTCTTCCTCAATATCGGCGATGACGAGGATGCACCGATAGACGCCGAGCGTGTCGTCAGCCTTGCCTCGGCGGTGTTGCGGCGCAAGCCGGCGACACCGGTGCTCGTGAAGGCCGACCAGAAGGTCGCTTACGGGCGCGTGGTGGAAGCCATGGTCCTGCTGCAGGAAGCGGGCGCCGCCAAGGTCGGCTTCCTGACCGATCCGCCGGACAGCCGCCGGCGTCCGTCGGGGCGCGGCGTGACCTGAGCCGGCCATCGTCCGATGGCGCGCATCCTGCTGCCGGAGCAAGAGTTCATCCGCGAGCACTCCACGGTGCTCGTGTTCTCGGTGCTGTTGCATCTTGCGCTGCTGGCCCTGCTGGCCGTAAATCTCAATCTGATGCCGCTGCGCAAGCCGCAGCCACAGCGCCTGGCGATCCAGGCGACGGTCGTGGATCAGGCGGCCATTCGCCGCCGGGATCTTGAAAAGGAACGCCAGCAGCAGGCAGCGGCGGCAGCGGCCGATCGCCGCCGCCAGGAGGAGCGGGCGCGGGAGCGGCGCATCGAAGAGGAGCGCCGGGCGCAAGCCGAACGTGAGGAGCAGCGCCAGGCGCAGGAAGAGCGCCGCCGTCAGGAAGCGGAGCAGGCGCAGCTCGCCACGGAGCGCCGCAAGGCGGAGCAGAAGAAGCAGGCGGCCGCTGAGGAGGCCCGCAAGGCCGAACAGCAGAAGCAGGCGGCGGCAGAAGCGGCCCGCAAGGCCGAGCAGCAGAAAAAGCAGGCAGCGGCCGAGGCAGCCCGCAAGGCGGAGCAGCAAAAGCAGGCAGCCGCCGAGGCAGCCCGCAAAGCCGAGGCACAACGCCGGCAGACGCAGCGCGAGGCGGATCTCGCCAAGCAGCTCGCGGCCGAAGAGGAACTGCTCGCAGCGGCGGATTCGGGTCAACTCGATCAGTATGCCGAGATCATCCGGCAGAAAGTGGAACGCAACTGGATTCGCCCGGCCAGTGCGCGCCAGGGACTCAACTGCGTGGTGCTGGTGCGGCAGATCCCGGGCGGCGAGGTGGTCGAGGTGCGGGTGACCGAGTGCAACGGCGACGCGGCCGTGGTGCGCTCCATCGAGGCCGCCGTGCTGCGTTCCTCACCGCTGCCGGCGCCGCCGAACCCGGCCCTGTTCGATCGCAGCCTGCGGTTCGAGTTTCGGCCGCAGGACTGAACGTTCGGCCGGCGCATTCGGGCGCCGTGCTTGCACAATTGTGGCAAAACGGAACAATAGCGGCCCTCGCTCGGGGCAACGGGGATTCGGCATGCGTCGCAGAGCATTTTTCCTGCCAGGTGTTGCGCTGCTGCTCGCGCTCGCGACCGCTGCGCGCGGAGAGCTGCGCGTAGAGATCAGTCGCGGCGCTGAACGGCCGCTGCCGGTGGCGATCGTGCCGCTCGGGGGGCAGGGCGGTGCCGCTGCGCCGTTCGACGTGGCGGGGCTGGTGGCGCGCGATCTCTCCAGTACCGGCCGCTTTGCACCGCTGCCGGTCGCTGACATGCCGCAGCGTCCCACGGCCGCTGCCGAGGTGGATATCCCGGACTGGAAGATGCTTGGCGTCGAAGCAGTCGTCGTCGGGCAACTGCTGCAGACCGGCACCGACCAGTTTGATATTCAGTTCCAGCTGCTCGACACCCTGCGTGGCACGCAATTGCTCAGCTACCGGCTGCCGTCGAACGCAGCAGGACTGCGCCTCGCCAGCCATCGCGTTGCCGACATGGTGTACGAGAAGCTGACCGGCATCGCCGGAGTATTCACGACGCGCATCGCCTATGTCGCCGTCAGTGGGCGCGCCGGCGGCGCAAATCGCTACCGGCTCATCGTCGCGGATGCCGACGGCGCCAATGAGCAGGGGATGGTGGAGTCCGACGAGCCCATCATGTCACCGTCCTGGTCGCCGGACGGGCGCAAGCTCGCCTATGTCTCCTTCGAGAACAAGCAGGCGGAGATCTACGTGCAGACGCTGCGTTCGGGAGCACGCCAGAAGGTCTCGGCCCGGGCCGGTGTCAACGGCGCGCCGGCGTGGTCGCCGGACGGGAGAAAGCTGGCCCTCACGCTGTCGCGTGGCGCGGGCAATCTCGACATCTTTACGCTCGAACTGGCCGGGCAGGTGCTGACAAGGTTGACCGAGGAGCGCTCGATCGAGACCGAGGCATGCTGGGCGCCTGACGGGCGTACGATCTATTTCACCTCGGATCGGGCCGGCGCTCCCCAGGTGTACCGTGTGCCGGCTGGCGGCGGACCGGCGCAGCGGGTCAGTTTCGAGGGTAACTACAATGCCCGGCCGCGCGTGTCGCCCGATGGCAAGCGGCTCGCCGTGGTGACCAATGACCGGGGTAACTATAGAATTGCGCTCATCGATCTGGAGCGCGGCTATACCCAGGTGCTGACGGACGGCCGGCTCGACGAGTCACCGAGCTTCGCGCCGAACGGAGAAACGCTGATCTATGCCACGCGCGATGGCGGGCGCGGCGTACTGGCGACCGTGTCGGCTGACGGGCGGGTGCGGCAGCGGATTCCCGCCGCGGTCGGCGATGTGCGTGAGCCTGCATGGTCGCCGTTCAGGGTAAATTGATTTTTCGTTTTCGAGTCCCGGTCTTGAGCATCTTGTCGAGGAGTTCTGACGCATGAACCTGAGAAACATCGTCCTGGTCCTGGTGATCGCCGCGCTGGCGGGCTGTGCCGGCAAGGGGGCCAAGGAGCAGGAAGACCTGGGCTACGGCACCTATTCGGGCCAGCCGGGTACCGCCGCCGGCGCACAGGCCGGTGGAGTGGGCGAGGGTGGTCTCGGCGCCGGCGCTGCATTCGACGATTCGGCGGCCGCGGGGCCGCGTGCCTCGATGAAGAACCGCACGGTGTATTTCGACTACGACCGCGACGAGGTCAAGCAGGAGTTCCGCCAGCTCATCGCCGACCACGGCCGGTATCTCGCCGCGAACCCGGCCGCCCGGGTCCGTCTCGAGGGGCACGCCGATGAGCGCGGCAGCCGCGAGTACAACATCGGCCTCGGAGAACGGCGTGCGCAGGCGGTGCTCCAGGCGCTGCTGTTGCAGGGCGCGGCGGCCAGCCAGGTTGCGACCGTGAGCTACGGCGAAGAACGGCCGGCCGTAACCAGCAGCGACGAGGAGTCCTGGTCGCTCAACCGGCGCGTCGAAATCGTTTACGCGCAGTAGCGAACACACCCCATGATCGCGTTACGCCCACGACTCGTCGTCGCCGTGCTGCTACCGCTGGCGGCTGCGGGCTGCACGCTGACGCCGCCGGAGGAGGACCCGACCTACCTGAAACAGGTGGAGATCGACAATCGCCTGGCTCGCGTCGAGCGCGTGGTGGACAACCAGGGCCTGATGAATCTCCTGGCGGAGCTGGAAACCCTGCGCAAGGACAACCAGGCGTTGCGCAACGAGGTGGAAACGCTGCGCAACACCGTCGAGCAGGGCGGCGAGCGCCAACGCCAGCTCTACCTCGACGTGGACCAGCGGCTGCAGGGTATCGAGCAGCGCACCACGGCGATAGCCCGGGCGGACGCCGAAAAGCCTGTGCTCGATGGCGGTTCGCTCAGCCCGGGCGAATTGCCGGTTCCGGGCGGCGGTGCGCGCGCCAACTACCAGGCAGCCTTCGAGTTGCTGAAGCAGGGCCGCTACGACCAGGCTTCGCTCGCATTCCGCCAGTTCCTGGCGGCTTTCCCGGACAGCAACCTCTCGGACAACGCGCAATACTGGCTGGCCGAGAGTTACTACGTCCGGCAGAAGTACAAAGAGGCACTGCCTGAATTCGAAAAGGTCGTCAGCAAGTTTCCCCAGTCACGCAAGATTCCGGATGCGCTGCTGAAGATCGGCTACATCAATTACGAGCTGAAGCGCTACGATGCCGCGCGCAAGGCGCTTTCGTCCGTGGTGCAGGAGTACAAGGAGACCACCGCCGCGCGTCTGGCCGGGCAACGACTCGAGGCGATGGCGAGCGAAGGGCATTGATCAGACGCCCTGCGGGCGTCGGCCGCATCGCCGAATGAACGACCACGAGGAGAAGACTGGCAGCCGCAGCCTGCAACTGCGGGTGACCGAGATCTTCCATTCCATCCAGGGCGAAGCGAGTACGGTGGGCCAGCCGACCGTTTTTGTGCGCCTGACCGGCTGCCCCCTGCGCTGCCACTACTGCGACACGAGCTACGCGTTCAGCGGCGGCCGCCTGACCGATCTTGCCGCGATTCTGCGGGAAGTGGTCTCCTTCCAGACACGGCACGTGTGCGTGACCGGCGGCGAGCCGCTGGCGCAGCCTGCCTGCCGGGCGCTGCTCGCGGCACTCTGCGATGCCGGTCATGCGGTCTCGCTCGAGACCAGCGGCGCACTCGACATCGGCGGAGTCGACTCCCGCGTGGTCGTGGTGATGGACGTCAAGACGCCGTCCTCGGGGGAGGCCGTGCGCAATCGCAGGGAGAACTGCGCACTGCTGAAAAGCACCGATCAGGCCAAGTTCGTGATCGGCGACCGGGCTGATTACGACTGGGCCAGGGCGTTCGTGCAGGAAGAACGCCTCGGTGAACGCTGTGCGTTGTTGTTTTCACCGGCGTGGGGCCAGCTCGAGCCGCGGGTGCTCGCCGAGTGGATCCTTGCCGATCGCCTGTCCGTCTGCTTCCAGGTGCAGTTGCACAAGTATCTGTGGGGCGAGGAACGGGGCCACTGACATGGCCCAACGCGACGCAGGCCGCAGCATGTCGGCGGGGCGTTGAAGCGTGGCCTCGCGCGCGGTCGTCTTGCTTTCCGGTGGCATGGATTCGGCCACTTGCCTCGCAATTGCCGCCCGGCGCGAGCACCTGGACTGTTTTGCACTGAGCTTCGATTACGGGCAGCGCCATCGCGCAGAACTCGCGGCCGCGCAGCACATCGCCGCGGCATTGCCGGTGCGGCAGCATCGAGTCCTCGAGATCGGGCTGGGTGCCATAGGGGGGTCGGCCTTGACGGACCGCACGATCGCAGTGCCAGCGGAGCCGTCGGTGGGCATCCCCGTGACCTATGTGCCAGCTCGCAACACCGTGTTCCTGTCGCTGGCGCTTGGCTGGGCCGAAGTGCTCGATGCGGATTTCATTTATGCGGGACTCAACGCCGTGGACTATTCCGGCTATCCGGACTGTCGCCCGGAGTACGTTGCGGCCTGGCAGGCCATGGCCGATGTGGCTACCAGGCGTGGTGTGGAGGGCCGGCCGATCAACCTTTGCGTACCGCTCATCGCCTTGAGCAAGGCGGAGATCATTCGGGAAGGCTGCACGCTCGGCATCGATTACGGGCTGACCGTATCGTGCTACCAGGCGGACGAGACTGGTGCAGCCTGTGGCAGTTGCGACGCCTGTCGGTTGCGCCGTGCCGGCTTCACGGCGGCCGCTGTCCCCGACCCGACCCGCTATCAAAGTGGCCGTGCGGGCGCCGAATAGTGGATCAGGCGCCGATCGGCTATGATGCGCGCCGCGCCGAAGGGCGCCTGCAGGCGGGCCAATCCAGGAGGGACTTCCGTCCCGACCCGGGATTTCCGGGGGTGATACCCTCCCGCGGCAGGTGCGCCTGCCATCACGACCCTGGCGTCCGCCATGCGTCGTTGCCTCGCGGGGCCGTTAGCTCAGTCGGTAGAGCAGCTGGCTTTTAACCAGTTGGTCGCTGGTTCGATTCCAGCACGGCCCACCAATTCCTGGGGTAGTGGGCGCCACGAAGCGCTTGACATAAATCATAAAAACCCCGCGCTTGTTGTTGCGAAATCACTACATACCGCCGCTGGCGCGGGTCTTCCTGTTGCTATTGCACATTCTTTTCAAAAAGTGATGTAAGATGCCGCTCGCCGGAAGGGTCGTTGGGGTCATACAGGGTTATTGCCACGATCACATCCAACCGGCTTCGCTTGGAAATTTTCGAACGTGCACGTAAAGGAGTTTTGAATGAGAACCATCAGCAAGACCTTGTTGGTCGCCGCCGCGGTGGCCATCCCAGGGGTGACGCTCGCCGACAATCCGGCCTGGACGTATGGCGAGCTCGGCTATGTCCGCGCCGATGCCGGCAACGACTCGACCGACGCCTTCCATACCCAGCTCAGCCTGGGCATCGCCGACATGTTCCACATCCAGGCCCAGTTCACCGATGGTGACGTGCGTGGTCTGGAGCTCTCCGGTGTGGATGAGGACGTCGATTTCGACGGCTACGAGATCGCCTTCGGCGTCCATCCGAGCATCGGTGCCAACACGGATGCGGTTGCGGCCTTCAAGTTCTTCGACTACAGCTACAACGATCTTCCCAGCGGCTCGAGCACGTATGACGTTGATGCGGACGGCATGGGCGTCGGCGTCGGTCTGCGCCACATGCTCGTTCCGAATGTCGAGCTGAACACGATGGCCTGGTGGAACGAAGGCGAGCACGATTTCAACGGCTTCGGGAACGACGAGGATTTCTCCGACATCGAACTCGAGTTCGGCGGCCGTTATCTGTTCACCGATAACTTCTCGGCTGGCGTGCGGGTCGTCACCAACGACGCAGTGCTCTTTGGTGATTCCGCGACGATCGACGTGCGTTACCAGTTCGCCGAAGACATCTTCTAAGAGCTTCCGAGCGAGCGACTACAGATGCCGGCCTCTGGCCGGCATCTTTTTTTATGGGTCATCGCCAATCTGCGCCCGGCAGCCACTGCGCAGGATCAACGCATCGACAGGAGCGGATCGGCAGAGGGACGCTGGCGCAGGACCTCCGCGTATTCCCGGCGCAGGGCGCGCTTGTCGATCTTGCCGGTTGCCGTATGCGGTATCCCTTCGACGAAGATCACGTCGTCGGGCAGCCACCAGCCCGGTACACGTCCGGCCAGAAACTGCAGGATCTCGTCGCGTTGGGCCGTGCAGCCGCGTTCCCGCACCACGATCAGCAACGGCCGCTCACCCCAGCGCTCGTGCTGCGCGGCAATCACGGCAGCTTCGGCGATGGCCGGATGCGCCACGGCAAGATTCTCGAGTTCGATGGAGCTGATCCATTCCCCGCCTGACTTGATGACGTCCTTGGTCCGGTCCGTGATACGCATGTAACCGGCTGCATCGATCGCCGCGACGTCGCCGGTATCGAACCACTCGCGGTGCTGTGCGGTCACCAGGCCATCCGGTGCGTAGTAGGCGCTCGCGACGAAGGGCCCGCGGGCCTGCAGTGCGCCACAACTTCGGCCATCGCGGGCTTGCTCACGGCCGTCATCCCCGACGATGCGCAGTTCGATGCCGAACACGGCCCGCCCCTGGCTGGCGCGCCGTTGCCGGCGGTCGGTTTCGGGCAGCCGTTCGTCGCCGGCCCTCGGGGTGTTGAAGCTGCCCAGTGGCGAAGTTTCAGTCATGCCCCAGGCATGGTGGACCTCGATCCCGTGCCGGTCGCGGAACGCGTCGATGATCGCCTCGGGGCAGGCCGAGCCACCCACCACTACCCGCGCCAGGCCAGGCAAGCGCCGCCCGGTCTGCTCAAGATACTGCAGTAGGGCGAGCCATACCGTGGGTACGCCGAGCGACAGCGTGACCTGTTCGCCGTCAATGAGATCGCACAGCGTGGCCGGATCGCCGGCCCGGCGCCCAGGCAGCACGAGTTTTGCGCCCGCCATGGGCGCGAAGTACGGCGTGCCCCAGGCGTTGACATGAAACATCGGCACCACCGGCAGCACGCAATCGGTGGAGCGTGTGCCCATGACGTCGGCCATGTTGGCCGCCATGGCATGGAGCACTGTGGACCGATGACTGTACAGCACGCCTTTCGGGTCGCCCGTGGTGCCGGAGGTGTAGCAGAGCGAGCTCGCGCTGCGCTCGTCGAGCGCAGGCCAGTCGAAGTGCTCGCTTTCCGGCTCGAGCAGTTGCTCGTAGCAAAGCGCATTCTCCGGACCGCTGACCGGCATACCCCGCGGGTCGGCGAGGAAGATGACGGTACGCAGTTCCGGCAGTTGCGGTGTGATTGCCGCCACCAGCGGGGCGAACTCCGGATCGGCAAAGAGACAGCGGTCACCGGCATGATGCGCGATCCAGGCGATCTGCCGGGGTGGAAGCCGCGGATTCAGGGTGTGCAGGACGTAGCCTGCGCAGGACACGGCGTAGTAGAGCTCCATGTGCCGCGAGTCGTTCCAGGCCAGGGTCGCGCCCCGGTCGCCGGGCGCGAGCCCAAGCCGGGCCAGCGCATTGGCCAGGCGGCGCGCGCGCCGGAACGTTTCCGTATACGTCTGTCGCTTCAGCCCGCCATCGGCAGTGAGCGCAATGACCTCGCGTTCAGCATGATTGCGCTCTGCATGGCGCATCACCGATGTGATGCTCAGCGGGACATCCATCATCAGTCCTTGCATGGCGGTCACTCTCCGGGTTCAGGTGCCTTGCTCGAATACTGTTACACCGTGTGTCTGTGGGCGTGCCGACGGGCTCCGTTGTCTTGTTGTGTCTTGTCATCTGGTCGCATGGTTCGCGGGTATTTCGCGTGGTGTTGTGGCCACAGCCCGTGCAGCACATGGGATTTCGGCAACTGCGGCCTGTTCCGCGGGCGACTCCTCCTTTAATATCACGGCCTTCTTGGCGCGTTGCAGTTGGTGAAGATGCAGTCCCTGCCCTTGTCCGCGGACCAGGTCGATAATTACCGCTTTCGTCTCGGTGCTGCCGAATTCGTCCCCATCATCATCGGTGGAATGGGTGTCGACATCTCCACGGCGGAGCTTGCACTGGCAGTATCGCGGCTGGGCGGCATCGGCCATATCTCTGATGCCATGGTTCAGCACGTTTCGGACCGCAAGTACGAAACGCATTTCACGAAGGCCAAGTCGGAAAAACATCGCGCGACCCGTGACGGGTTCGACAAGACCACCGTCAAGTTCGACCTCGACCATCTCCACCAGGCCCAGCTCAACCATGTGCGCCATACGATGGAGCGCAAGCGTGGGCCCGGCGCGGTGTTCATCAACGTCATGGAGAAGCTCACCATGGGCGCTCCTGGCGACACGCTGCGTACGCGGCTGACCGGCGCGCTGGACGGCGGTATCGACGGCATCACCCTGTCGGCCGGATTGCACATCGGCAGCCTCAAGCTGATCGAGGACCATCCGCGGTTCCGTGACGTGAAGATCGGGCCCATCGTGTCGAGCGTCCGTGCCCTGAAGATCTTCCTCAAGGGCGCCGCGCGGCTGAAACGCCTGCCCGACTACGTGATCGTGGAGGGGCCACTTGCCGGTGGCCATCTCGGCTTCGGCGAAGACTGGAGGGAATACAACCTGCGCGACATCGTCGCGGAAGTGCTTGCCTTCCTGCGCGAGGAGAATCTTGCCATTCCGGTCATTCCGGCCGGCGGTATCTTCACCGGCACCGATGCGGTGTCCTATCTGCGCATGGGAGCTGCCGCTGTGCAGGTCGCAACCCGCTTCACGGTCACGGAGGAATGCGGCCTGCCGGCGCGAATCAAGCAGGATTATTTCCGGGCCGAGGAGACCGATCTGGTGGTTTCCAACGTTTCGCCGACCGGCTACCCGATCCGGCTGCTGTCCTACAGCCCGTGCTTCACCTCCAACATCAAGCCGCAGTGTGAGGCTTTCGGCTATCTGCTGAGCCGGGAGGGAACCTGCGCCTACATCGACGCCTATGAAGCGACCGGCCTCGACCAGAAGGGCAACAAGCTCATCGTGAAGGACAAGGTCTGCCTCTGTTATCACTTCAGCAAGTTCAATTGCTTCACCTGCGGGCAGTACGTGTATCGGCTGAAGGACACCACGCACCGCCTGCCGGACGGTCGCTACCAGGTACTGACCGCCGAGCACGTATTCCGGGACTACCAGTTCAACGTGGACAACCGCGTTGCGTTGCCGCCACCGGTGGTGCCGGAACTTGAAGCGCTTGCCAACGTCTAGGGCCCGGTCGGGCCCAGGCTGATCCGTCCGCATTGCGCGGGAAGAGTGGCCGGTGTCGGCAACCTGCCTGCCGCTGGCTGCAGATCAGGAATTTTCTCCCCCGATCCGCCCATGGCAGGTCGGGAGGGTGGCTGCTGGCGTTCCGTCAGTAGCTGATGATGACGCTGAAGCCGAGCAGCCAGGCCTGTTCGACGTTCTCGATGTCGTACCAGGTGCCTTCGCCGCGCAGGATCATGTGCTCTGTTGCCCGGTAATTGAAGCCGATGCCACCGGCAAGGTCGGTGCCGTCGTCGCTGACTGCGGAGGTCTGCGGCTCGACCGTGGGGATGGCGCCGGGTGTCGGCGGGAAGTTCTCCGAAAAGGAGTTCTTGAACCTGAAATCGCTGTCCCATGAGATGACGCCAAGCTTGCCGAACACCTCCCACGTGTCGGAAAGCGGAAAGCCGGCGAGGCCG
The DNA here is from genome assembly GCA_021462865.1 of Gammaproteobacteria bacterium. Classification (GTDB taxonomy): domain Bacteria; phylum Pseudomonadota; class Gammaproteobacteria; order Steroidobacterales; genus QUBU01. The sequence goes on from JAJTYX010000176.1 coordinate 24,020, forward strand.
TAGACTTCCCAGCCATCGATCTCGTCCGTCATCACGAGTTGAATATCCGTCTCGGGCGCGACGCCGTAAGCAGGAACGTTCAACGAGACTTCGTCCTCCGGTTCGCCGAGGTCGACGTAACCGGCCTCGATGCCGAAGAACCGGCCGACACGCAGTCCGCCGAAGACGCGGAAGCCGAGGTCTGTGCCTTCGAACTTGTCGAGTCGTTGGCTTGCGAGCGTCGTGCAGGATGAGCCGCCGGCGTCACAATCGGCGGCGCTGAAGGTTACGTCGAGATCCTCCTCCAGGCGGGTGCCGCCGGCGCCGACTCCCGCGTACCAGCCGATATCGGCCATTGCCGTCAGCGGGGTCACGGCTGCGGCCATTGCCAGGAGCAATTTGTGAATCGTCATGTCGGTAGTCCCCGCGTCAGAAAAGGTTGTCGCCCAGGATGAAACGAACCCCGGCAAAGAGGCTGGTGTCCGTATCGAACACCACGCCGCCGGCGCGCACGGCCACCCACGGTGTGAGGTCGTAAACGATGCTGGCTCGCACTTCGGTGTTGGTGTCGTCGCCGATGTCGTAGCGCATCACGCCAACCTGGATCTCGGCCCGGTCGGAGAGCATGTGGCGGACCGCCAACTCCGGCGCGAATCCGTCGTCGTCCTCGTCGTCGATTTCCTGGTGGACCCAGTGACCACGCAGGATGACGTCGCTGCTCCCGGCGAAGCGGTAGCTCAGGCCGGCGCCGAGTTCGTAGCAGGTGACGTCGAGATCGTCACTGTCCGTGTCGCCGTCGAAGTAGGCCCCGGTGAGATGCAGGAAATCCACGATACCGAGCGAACCCTCGGCGGTGTAGCCGGAAATGCCCTCCGGGTCGGGTTGAATGGCGCATTTCGCGTCGGCCCACTCGTAGCCGGCGCCGGCATAGGTGTAGCGCGGCACGGGCACGTCGTCGGCGAGCGCCGCGGCGGACAGCAGCAGTATGCTGCCAATCAGCCCACCCGCCGTTCGGGCGAGGTGTCTCGCGAAAAAACTCATGACATCCCCCCGGGAGCAATGGCCGCGGATTGTTCGTGCGGCCAACAGGGGCGGGACTATAGCGAATCGGTTTTGGGCTTACCACAACGTCAACTGGCGCCTCCAAGGGGCGGGCAGGACATCCCGAAGCGCATGGTTTAGGCTATCGCCGCGTGGCGGGCAGGGCGATCAGAATCGATCATCGGCGACATCCTGGCGCGGTAGGATCTGCTCCGGGATCGGCATCTCGGACAGCGCGGTGATCGTGGTGACAGACGCTGCCCAAGGCGCGGGGATCGGCTGCGGCAGAGCGGGCCGTGGCTGGACAGTCTAGCAGGGGAACCGATATGTCCAGATGGCAGAATTTGGCGATGCTCATCGTCGCTGTGGCCGGCGCGTGGCCGGTCGTCGCGGCATCGCAGATTGCGGAGATCGTGGTCACGACCCGCAAGAAGGAAGAGCGGCTGCAGGATGTCCCGATCGCCGTCACCGCCATCACCGCCGATCAGATCGCACGCCAGGGCGTCGCGGACCTCGGCGATGTGGTGAAGGCTTCACCCAGCGTGCAGTTCGATCGCAGTTTCGGCCCTTCGGATACCCGCATCACGATTCGCGGCCTGTCGAATACGCGAGGTCGTTCGAACGTAGCCTTCCTGGTGGACAACATCGACGTTACCACGGAGAACCTCATCGTCGCCGGCTCCGGTCTGCTCGCGAACCGGCGCCTGTTGACTGACGTCGAGCGCATCGAGATCGTCAAGGGGCCGCAGAGCGCGCTGTACGGTCGGGCCGCGTTCGCCGGTGCCATCAACTACATCACCAAGGAACCGGGAGACGCCTTCGAAGGCAACACCCGCGTGGATTTCGCGGACGATGGATTCCAGCAGGTCGATGGCGCGTTCGGCGGGCCGGTCACCGATGCCATCGGTATGCGTGTCACCGGGTTCTGGTACAACCAGGACGGCCACTACGTGAATATGATGTCCGGCGATGACGTGGGCGGGAGTGACGGCTCCGGCGCGGCGCTGACGACGGTGGTGCGGCCGAACGACATCACCAAGATCAAGCTGCGTGCCGAGTACAGCCAGGAAGACTACGACCCGCTGCCCAATATCCGTGTCGGCGGCGGCTGGCAGGACTTTCCGGGTGCGCGCCTGTACGAGTACCCCGAGGCGATGCTCCAGAACGCCCGCAATCGTGTCGGTACTCCGTCCCTGGTGGACATCAATGCCCTCGGCGCGAGCGGTTCGACCGAGAGCACCGGCTTCCTCGACTTCAACCAGTATTGTCCAGAGCGGTTGAAGGATCCGGGCAAGGGGCCCGGACTGTGCCTGCCGTCGAGTTTCGGCGATGTGGACGGCGCCGTCGTGAAGCACAGCGAGAACCCGCTGACAGGGCAGGATTTCGACGGCACGGACCTCGAAACCTTCCGGCTCAGCTCGATCGTAAGCTTCGATATGGACGGTGGCACGCTGACGTCGTACACCGGCTGGACCAATTTCGATGCGGACGACGCGTACGATCAGGACTGGCAGGCGGAGGGGCTCGACTACCGCTATACGCCGCCGGGCGGCACACCGGCCGACTATCCGGCAACACCCTCGCCTGGTTTCTACAACGGCCGCATCGCCGATCAACTCACCGCGAGCCAGATCGCCAACACCACGTCGGAGGTGGACCAGTTCAGCCAGGAGCTGCGCTTCGCCTCCCGGCTCGATGGCCCGCTGCAGTACACGGTCGGAGGGTTGTTCTGGGACGAAACCCGCAGCCTGTACGACCGCAACGCGATCATCGCGTGCATGCCGCTCGACAAGGTCGGCGTGCTGTCGGTGAACCCGGATGGGAGCTTCAACTTCCCGGAGTTCTTCTTCCAGGCCAATCCGTCGCAGGGCAATACCACCGGCAGCGTCTGCGACGGTGGCACCTTTAACGGTAACCCGACCGTGATCGGCTGGCAGGAGTACTACCGCCAACAGCAGCCGCAGGCACCGACGTACTGGCGCGCCGATACCCGTCACTGGTCCTTCTACGGCAAGCTGGAATGGGCGATTGCCGACGACTGGACGTTCGAGTTCGAGGAGCGTTTCGTATCCGAGCGCTTTCGTCTGCTGAAGCCCAACCAGAGCACCTGCACCACGCTCGGTTACATCTCGGTCATCGGCTCGTCCCTGCGGCAGGAACGGCCGGGCGACCCCTTCGACGCGGTCTGCCCGTGGCAGGAGATCACCGACCCGGGTGCCGGTTACAACGATGGCATCATCACCAATGCCGACAGTATCCGTACGCTCGAGGCATCCACCAGTTCACACTTCAACACACCGAAGGCGACACTGAACTGGAAAGCGGCCCCCGATTCGCTGGTCTTTTTCTCATGGGCCCGCGCGCAGAAACCGGGCGGCATCAATACCCTGACGGGCGGCGGATCGCCGGTGACCCGGAAAGACGAGTCGTTCGAGCCGGAAAAGCTCGAGGCCTGGGAACTCGGGACCAAGAACATGTTCGATGTCGGCGGTTCGCTGCTCGCGAACGTCACGCTCTTTTTCCAGGACTACACCGACAAACAGACCAATACGCAGGTGATCGATGCATCCGGAGTGGCGGCACCCAAGGTGCTCAACGCATCGGGCGCGGAGATCTGGGGCGCGGAATTCGAGTTCACCTGGCAACCCGACCTCATCGAGGGCCTGGTCCTGGATGCGGCATATACCTACCTCGATGCGGAGTACACCGAGTTCATCGACGACGTGACGAGCGTGCAGCGCATGGCCTACCTGGGCGATTGCACGCTGGTGTACAAGGGCGCGAACGGCGTGGAACTGTCCGCAGGCGATCCGGGGATCACCTCGGCGTTCTGTCGCGCGGACCTCAGCGGGAACAAGCTGGAACGCACTCCGGAGCATGCCGTGGCGTTGTCCGCCAGTTACACGCGGCCGTTGCTCGATACGGGTCTCGACCTGCTGCTGCAGACGAATGCGAACTGGACGGATGACCGGTACTCGGACCAGGATAACGGCGCATATTTTGAGTCGTACTGGCTCGTGGACCTGCGCGCCGGGCTCACGGGACCGAGGTACGAAATCCTCGCCTACGTGGACAACGTATTCGATGACGACACGATCCGCAGCGGCGGTTCGGGGCCGGATTTCGGGCGGCAGGTGGCCGAGACTGCCTTCACGGCCGGTCTCGGCGTAAGCCATTTCTTCGGTACCTTGCCGGACCCCCGGATCTTCGGCGTACGGGCTACCTACCGGTTTGGCGCGCACTAGGTTCGGTTAAGATGGCGCCGCTGTAACGTCCACCGGGGAGCCCGCTTGGCTTCTTTGCAACACAACCCTGTATCAGTCGGGATTTCCGGCTTTGCGGCGTATTTGCCGCCGTACCGCGTGGATCTGCGGCGCTGGTGCGAGTGGACGGGCGCGTCATGGGACAAGGTGCGCACGGTCGTGGGTACCGGTTTCCGCATGCCGGGTGCCGACCAGAGCGTCTATACGATGGCGGCAACCGCAGCCCTGCGTTTGCTGGACCAGTACGACGTAGACCCGCAGCGGGTTCGCTACCTCGCGCTCGGCACTGAATCGAGCACGGATAACTCGGCCGGTGCGGTCATCGTGCGGGGCATGCTGGATGCGGCGCTGCGCGAACGCGGCCTCGCGCCGCTGAACCGTCACTGTGAGGTACCGGAGTTCAAGCACGCCTGCCTGGGCGGCGTGTATGCCATGAAGAGCGCCCTGCGTTTCCTCGCCACCGAACCCGGCGATGCAGCCGCCATTGTTGTCAGCGCCGACGTGGCCAAGTACGACCTTGGCAGCTCGGGTGAGCCCACCCAGGGCGCAGGCGCGGTGGCGATGCTGATCGAGAAATCGCCGCGGCTCCTGGCGGTGGATCTCGGCGCCTGCGGCAGCGCATCGGCCTATCGAGCCGTGGACTTCCGCAAGCCGATGATGCGCATCAACGGCAACGGCACCTACTTCCGGGAAACCCCGGTGTTCAACGGCAAATACTCGACCACCTGCTACCTCGACGAGGCCTTGCAGGCGCTGCGTGACATGCTGTCGCGCATGAAGCGCGATCCGCGCGAGTATTTCCGCTCGGTGCGGGCGGTATTCATGCACCGCCCCTACGAGCGCATGCCATTGAACGCCTTGTGCTTCAGTTATCTCTCCGGGCTCGCGAAGAACGACGGCGCCGGGCGTGCCGAGCTGGCTGGCTATTGCGAGGCAGCCGGGCTGCGCGTCGATGATGTGGTCGACGAACTGCGCTCGACACCCGACATTCTCGGTTTTGCCATGGAGGGCGAACTGGAACGGGATCCGTGGCCGCTGACGATGCGCCTGCTGCGCGAATTCCGCGCCCAGCCGGTGTATCGGGACGTGGTCGCCGCCAAGCTGGAACTCGGGGCGCTGCCGATGCGCGAACTCGGCAACCTGTACTCCGCTTCGCTTTTTGCCTGGATGGCCGCCGGACTGGAAGAAGCCGCCGGCAAGCAGCTCGATCTTGCTGACCAGGAGGTGCTGGCGCTCGGCTACGGCAGCGGCGATGCCGCTGAGGCCATCCCGATGCGCACGGTGCCGCACTGGACGGATGCCGCCGCGCGTATTGGCTTTGCCGGAGCGCTCCAGCCGAGCGTAAACCTCACCCGCGAGGAGTACGAAGGCCTGCATCGCACCGGCCGCGGGCCGGTCCCGGTGGCCGGACACGAGGAGTTCGTGATCGAGCGGGTGGGTAGCAGCACTGCACCCGAATATGCGGACGAGGGCATCGAGTTCTACCGCTACGTCAGGTAGCCGGAGCGGCAGACGTTCGGCGCCAACGCATTTGCAGGGTGACCCGCGGGCGGGCAGCGATCGTCGTTCTTCGCAGGGTCATGGCGGTGTTCGCCTCGCCGTGGATGTCGTGCGGTGCAGCCGTCAGCCGGCCACGGCCATGAGGGTGACAGTGACAGAACGGAGCCGCCGCTACAGGACACGCGTCGAGCTGGCGCTCGAGCGGAGCCTGCCGGCGGGAAGCACGCACCCGGTGCGATTCCACACCGCGTTGCGCTACGCGGTGCTTGGCGGCGGCAAGCGCTTGCGCCCCGCACTGGTGTACGCGACCGGGGAGTGCATCGGGATCGAGCCACAGCGGCTCGATGCGATAGCCGTTGCCGTGGAATTCGTGCACGCCTATTCGCTGGCGCACGATGACTTGCCGGCCATGGACGATGACGCGCTGCGCCGTGGACGGCCAACCGTGCATGTGGCTTTCGACGAAGCCACGGCGATCCTCGTGGGCGATGCCCTGCAGGCCCATGCGTACAGCATCCTGGCAGATCACCCGGCCATGGACGCTGCGCCCGCCGTGCGTCGCCAGCTGGTTCTGGACCTGGCCCGCGCCAGCGGATCGGAAGGGATGGTGGGCGGGCAGATGATGGACGTGGAGACGACTGGGGCGACCGGCATCCCGGCAGCGCAGCTCGATGAGATCTACGCCCGCAAGACCGGTGCGCTGCTGCGCGCCGCCGTCATCATGCCCTCGCGCCTGCGCCCGGACCTGGGCGTAACCAGCATGGCGGCCCTCGAGACGTTTGCGCGTTCACTCGGACTCGCCTACCAGGTCGCCGATGATCTGCTCGACATCGAGAGCCCGGCTGCGGTGAGCGGGAAGCCGCAAGGATCCGACCTGCGCCACGGCAAGGCAACGGTACCGGCATTGCTCGGTGTGGAGGCCAGCCGGCAGCGACTGCACACGCTGCGGGATCAGGCTCTGGCCGCACTGGCACAGTTCGGGGCGGAGGCGGACGCACTGCGGGAGATCTGCGAACAGGCGACGCGACGCAGTCATTGACCGGTCTTCGCCAGCGCAAGGGCCGGTCAGGCGGTACGCAGCATCCTGCCCATGGCGGCGAAACACATGTTTGCGGCGAGCGCGACGGCCGCAAGTACGGCGAGAAACGCCGGCCCGATCACTTCGGGTCGCACGATGCCGATGCAACCGACGATCAGGATCAGCGTGTAACTGGTAAACACCCAGAACATGGTGGTACGCATGCCGCCGGAGATCGCGGTTTCGACGGGCGCCGTGGAACCCTCGACGACCAGTCGCCCGAAGGCGACTCCGACCGGGACGAAGGCCGCTTCGATGCCGAGCACCGTCAGGTTGATCAGCCCGTAGATGGCAACCTTGGACGCGAGCCAGCGCGATTCGAACGGACCGGCGCCGAAATACGACCAGGCGCCGATCAGCAGCAGCGCACCGCCGAGCACGCCGATGATCCCGCGGTTCGCCGCGGCGAGGTTCCGGCCGAAAGGCCGGTCGGCGAAGTGTGCCCCACCGAGGCTGATCGACAACCAGGCGAACGTGAAGAGCCATACGCTGGCGTAGCCGGCGTCGGATATCTCCAGCAGGTTCGCCTGCCGCGACAAGGCGACACCGGTGGGCAGCGCCAGTGCCCACATCGCTCGTGGCAGCAGTTCGATCAGCAATGCCATCCTGACGAGCGTGAGACGGGTCTCGAGGGTGAGCCGGCTGTCGGTGGACTTGCGCGCCGCCAGCATCACGCCCATGTCGGTGCCGACCCAGAAGACGAACATCAGGATGTGAAGGTATCTCCAGGTCTCCATGGACGACATGCGCGGCCCTCCGGGTGCGGGGAGTCCATGCTAGCAGGGGCAGCCGTCGGCACGAGCGGGACATGCCTGATGGCCGCGGCAACGACCACGTAGCGGGTCTGTCGTGAATTCGGGTGACGACACCGGTTGGCACTCTTAATATTCGTGGCAGAGCAGAGCGGATGACGCGGGCCCGGTCCGCAGTGGGCCGGGGCGAGGAGGGCTGATGAGACCCCACGTGGAACTGATCCAGCAGGCCGATCTGTGCTGGCACGACGCCGAATTGCCGCGCGGCGAGGGCCGGGCCCGGCAGCGCAACATGTCCTACGACGAAGAAGACGGCAGCGCCTCGACCAGAGTCTGCTTCGATTCCGCCTGGCAGCGGCCTGGCGGCTATCACCACGCCGACACGGAATGGTACGTGCTGGGCGGTGAGGTGCGTCTCGGCGAGCGTCGCCTCGGCAGGGGACACTACTTCCGGGCGCCGGCCGGCCTGCGAGTGCCGCCCATGTCGGTCAGGGCCGGGACGGAAGTGCTGTTGTTCCGCGAGTATGGTGACTGGGCGTTCACCGTGTCGGCGAAGAACCGCTCGACATTCGTGCCACGTGGCCTCAATACGTCATCGCGCGAAGCCGGGCAGCTCACGGTGCTCGATGCAGCGCGCCTGGAGTGGATGCCGAACATCTACGAGGGCGACACGCAGCGCTACCTGAAGCTCAAGATGCTCTATCACGATCCGGCGCCAAGCGACGATCCGCGCAAGGGCTTCATGACGATGCTCTGCTGGGCTCCGCCGGGCTGGTCGGACTCGCGCATGGTCCATCACCCGGTATTCGAAGAGGCCTACAGCATCGAGGGCCATCTCGACTATAACTTCGGCAGGCTCGGCGAGGGCACTTATTTCTTCCGGCCGGCAAAGGTCAAGCATGGCCATTTCACCGCCGGCGAGGAGAAGGGCTACATGGGTATTTTCCGGCTGGATGGCAGTCTCGTGAACTGGATCACCGTCGAGGAGCGGGTCGTCGTCGAAGGCAAGGCGCTCAATTACGACCCGGTTACGCAGGCGCCGTTGATCGCCGGTATCCCGGTTCGTTCGCGATCCACTGGTCCATGGGATCTGGATGGCTGGTGATGCCGGGCGCCATCGACATCGTCTGCAACCTCTTTACGCCCGAGGAGGTGTCCGGCGGCCGGACCGGGCTCGACGAGACCTTCAAGGCGCAGGTGCGCATGCCAGAGGAAATCCGCGGCGGCGTCACCATGGAGCATTACCTCGAGAAGATGGATCGGGCCGGCATCGAGCGCTCGCTGCTGATTGCGGTGCGCGCCGGGGACATCAACGTGCGCGGGTCCTTCGAGATTCCGTATGAACGGGTGCACGAGATTTGTGTCCGCTACCGCGGACGTTTTGCCGGCCTGGCCGGTATCGATCCGTTTCGCGGCATGCAGGGGCTGCGGGACCTCGAACGCGCAGTGCGGGAACTTGGCTTCGTCGGCGCGCACCTGTATCCGCACTGGTGTGAACTGGCGCCTGATCATGCGAAGTACTACCCGTACTACGCCAAGTGCTGCGAGCTCGACATACCCATCATGATGCAGGTGGGCCAGAACCTCGTGTACTCGCGGCAGCGGCGGCTACCTAGCGTGGGCCGGCCGATCTGCCTCGACCGCGTCGCGATCGACTTTCCGGAATTGCGCGTGATCGGCATCCACCTCGGCGTGCCATGGACGGACGAGATGATCGCCATGTGCTGGAAGCACGAGAACGTGTTCATGGCGGGCGACGCCTACGCGCCGAAACACTGGCCACCGGCCTTCGTTCGCTACGCCGACACCTACGGTCGCGAAAAAGTGCTGTTTGGTACGGACTGGCCCGTGATCGACCCGGAACGCGCTGTGGCCGAGATCAACGGCCTCGGGATGCGGGATGACTCCCTGCGACTGATGATGCGGGACAACGCATTGCGGGTCTTCAGGCTGCCGGGCTGAACTGCGAGGCGTCGATGGGGACACAAAGCACCAGGCTGCCATTCTCCTTCCAGCACCTGAACATGGCGGCCGGGTTGCGCGCAGCCATGCAGCGCGCGCCGGACAAGATCGCCCTGGAGCATCGCGGGCGGACCCGCAGTTACGGTGAACTCGTGGCGCGCATGGACCGGGTGACCGCGGCATTGCTCGCCGTGCCCGGGTTCGGGCCGGGCACCCATGCCGCCATCATTGCGCCAAACTCAATCGAATACCTGGAGATCGCGTTTGGGGCCTCGCAGGCGGGGGTGCCGCTTGCCACCATCAATCCGCGGCTGACGCCGCGCGAGATGGTGGCTATCTGCGATGATGCTCATGCGCGGGTGCTGTTTGCGCAAGCCGGCACGGCGGCTGCGCTGAGGGATGCCCGCTTCGCCAGCGTGGAGCGCATCATCGAGATCGGGCCCGGGTTCGAGGACTGGATCGCGGCGGCGCGGCCGCCAGCGGTGCTCCCGCAGGTGGCGGAGTGGAGCGTGTTCACCATTCCATACACGTCCGGCACGACCGGCCGGCCGAAGGGTGTCCTGGTGAGCCAGCGCTCGCGCGTGTTGAGCATCTTTGCGATGGCGATGGAGTACGGCTGCTACGGCCCGGACGATCGCTTCCTTGCGTTAGCGCCGATGTGCCACGGAGCCGGCATGGTCTTCGCGCTGGCACCCGTGTTGGCCGGGGGGCACTGCGAGATCCTGGATCGATTCGATCCCGAGGAGGTGTTGCGCCGGCTGAAAGACGGCGGCATGACCGGCTTCTTCGGCGTACCCACGCATTTTCACGCCCTGCTGGCGCTCGAGGGCGCGTTGCTCGGGCAGTTGCGGCCGGGACGGTTGCGGACCGTGATTTCCAACGCGGCGGCGCTGCCACAGCCGATGAAGGAGCGACTCGTGGACTATTTCGGCGCCGGCGTGCTGCACGAAACATACGGCTCCACCGAGGCCGGGATCGTGACCAACCTGCGTCCCGCCGACCAGCTGCGCAAGCGCAACTGTGTCGGCCTGCCGTTTCCGGCAACGCGCGTGGAAATCCGCCGCGACGACGGGCAACCCTGCGGGATAGATGAAGTAGGCGAACTATTCTCGACAAGTCCTTATTTATTCAATGGTTACTGGCAAAAGCCCGATGCGACCCAAGGGGCCTGGCAGAACGGCTGGGTGACCGTCGGGGACCTTGCCCGGCGCGACGCCGAAGGCCACATCTACATTGTGGATCGCAAGACGGACATGGTCATTTCCGGCGGCATCAACATCTACCCGCGTGAGATCGAAGACGTGCTCGCGCAGCACCCGGCGATCGCGGAGGTCGCAGTGGTCGGCGTGGCCGACGAGAAATGGGGTGAGCGGCTGAAAGCCTTCGTTGTCCTTCGGCCAGGCGAGTGCCTCGACGCAGAAGCCCTGCCCGCGTTCTGTGCAGGGCGCCTGTCCGGCATCAAGACACCCAGGGAGTTCGCGTTCATCGAGCGTATACCGCGCAACGCCAACGGCAAGGTGCTCAAGACGGCGCTGCGCGCAGGTCACTGACGAGGGCATCGACGCGCCATGCTGGAAGTCTCCTTTTACTTTTATTACGGCTGCCCCTGGACGTTTCTCGCGAGCACGCGGCTCGCCGAGGTGGCGATGAGGACGTCCGCCCGCATCGCCTGGAAGCCGATCCTGCTCGACCAGGTGGCGCAGGCAGCAGGTTCGGCCGGGCACGCGCCACAGAACCCGGCGCGGGCGCGTTACGCCGCCAAGGATCTGGGCGACTGGGCGGAGTTCTGCGGGGTTCGCATCCGCCACCCCGGGCCGTTTCCCCGGCCCGCCACCTGGGCGCTGCGTGGTGCCGTCATCGCGCTGGAGGACGGCCGTGTCGCGCCGTACAGCGAGCATGTCTTCCAGGGCTGTTTTGCAGGGATGGCAGACATCGACTCGCTCGACGTCGTTACAGACCAGGCCGCGGCCGCCGGGCTGGATGCGGCCGCCTTCAGGCGGCGTGTGCAGGAGCCGCGTACCCGTGAGGTGATCGAAGACAACTCACGAGAGCTTGTTGCGCGCGGCGGATTCGGTTCGCCGACCCTGTTCGTCGGTGACGATATGTATTTTGGCAACGACCGCATGCCGCTGGTCGAGTTCGCGCTGACCCGCAGGGGCGAGCGGCCCCTGATCGTCCCGGGCGCGCACGGTCAGCAATAGAGTCGTCCTCGCGCGGGCATCCGCGGGTCACCGGAGGGACAACGAACATGGCATCACCGCAGGGCAGCAGCAGGCGCGAGTTCATGGCGGGCTCCGCGGCGGCGCTGACGCTGCGTTATGCGGGCAATACGCAGGCGCAGGACATCCTCGCCGCGCCGTACGGCCGCTGGGAGGATCTCATGCGGCGCAAATGGACCTGGGATCGGGTCGTGCGCGGTACGCACGGCACGAACTGCACGGGAAATTGCGCCTTCAACGTCTACGTCAAGAACGGCATTGTCTGGCGGGAGGAACAACAGGGCGAGTACGGACGCTCGGAGGATGCGCCGGACTACGGCCTGCGGGGCTGCCAGAAGGGGCTGCGGCACGCGAAGTACATGTACGGCAAGCAGCGCGTGCTGTATCCGATGAAACGCCTCGGCGCACGCGGTGAAGGCCGCTGGGAACGGATCAGCTGGCGACAGGCGACCGACGAAATCGCGGATCACTTCATCGATCACTATGTTGCCGACGGGCCGCGTTCGATCAGCTTCGACCTCGGCACACAGATGGTGCTCAAGCGCGCTTCGTTCGCGGCGCTGGGGCGCTTTGCCACGATCACCGGCATCGAGATGCCGGAGGCGTTTGCCGGCGTGGGCGACCTGCCCACCGGCGTCACGATGACCGTGGGCGAACCGCTGCTCGGTGACACCATGGCCGCGGTATTCAAGTCACGCTGTTGCCTGGTGTGGTTCTGCAATCCGGCCGTGACCCGTATTCCGGACGCGCATTTTTTCTGGGAAGCGCGCTACAACGGTACCGAGGTGATTGCGATCTCCCCGGAGTTCACCCCGACCGCCATGCACGCCAGCCGCTGGCTCAACCCGCGGCCGGGGACGGATGCCGCGCTCGCGCTGGCCATGGCACAGGTAATCGTCGAGGAGCGCCGCTTCGACGAGCCGTATCTGCGCGAACAGACCGACCTGCCGTTCCTGGTGCGCACAGACAACCGGCGCTTCCTGCGGGAAGCCGACTTCGGCGGCGCAGAGGGTGGGCGCGACAATCTTTTCTACATCTGGGATGCGCAGTCCGCCGGGCCGGTGCCCGCGCCGGCCACCGGCAATCCGCCGCCGCCGCCCGGCTCGCCGGTGCCCGTGGTGCCCGCCGGCAGCCTGGCGCTCGGCGGGCTCAGCCCGGCCCTCGAAGGCCGTTGGACGATAGCGACCCGCGCCGGGCCCGTCGAGGTGACCACGGTATTCGAGTTGCTCAAGCAGCGTCTCGCGGATTACACCCCGGAGAAGGCGGCCGCCATCACCGGCGTGAATTCCGCCAACATCCGGCAGGTTGCACTGAGTTTCGCGCGAGCGAAACCTGCCATGATTTTCACCGGCTATCGCGTCTGCAAATGGCTGCACGGCGACCTGCTGCAGCGCGCCTTCATGTTGCTGCTCTCGCTCACCGGCAACCTCGGCAAGGCCGGTGGCGGCCTGCAACTGGAGAATCTCGCGCGTGTCGACAGCCAACTCGCCTTCATGCTGGCGGACGTGCCACCCACGTTCCGCGTGGCCACGCTGTCGCGCTGGGACTACACGCACACCGACGGCCGCGCGCTGAACGAGCAGGTGTACGGTGGTGAGGTCGCTGCGCACTTCGATCGTTACTTCCAGGAGTCCGTGCGACGGGGCTGGTTTCCGGACTACCGGCAGACCCCCTGGCGCATGGGCTTCTTCGCCGGCAGCAACACCGCGAACTGGCGTGCCTCGGGCGGACGCTGGCGGGAGCGAGCCTTCGAGCAGCTCGCCTCGATCGTCGCGATGGCGCCCGACATGGGCGTGACCGCGATGTACGCCGACTACGTCCTGCCGATCGCGCACCATTACGAGCGGCAGGACTACATGCTCGAGGCGCGCACTCCGTACGTGCAGGTCCTCGATACCGCGGTACCGCCACTCGGCGAGGCGGTAGACGACTGGGCGGCACTCGACCGGATTGCGGCAGCGATCAGCCGGCGCGCTCGCGAACGCGGTCTCGCGCCGGTCATGGACGATTTCTTCGGCCAGCCGCTGCCGCGCGACCTCGGCCAGGTGCACGATCTGTACCGCCACGGCGGGAAGATCCGCTCGACCCTGGACGTGATCCAGTTCCTGCTGGACCGGGACGAAGGCGTGCCGAAGGTGCCCTTCGAGGAACTGGCGGCCGCGGGCCTCATGCGCAACGGCGACACCACCCGTGTCGTCTACGGGCCGCAGTCACCGTACGGATCCGTCATGCTGCGTGCCGTGGAAAACAAGGAGCCTTATCCCACCCTGACCGGACGCCAGCAGTACTACATCGACCACGAGTGGTTCATGGCCGAGGACGAAGCGCTGCCCAGTTACAAAAAGCCGCTGCGTATCGCGGGATTTCCGCTGCAGTTCACCATGGGCCACGTTCGCCACGGAATCCACAGCATGTGGACCGACGACGCCTTCCTGCTCAACCTGCGCCGTGGCGCGCCGGACGTCTACGTCAATCCGGACGATGCCCGGTCACGCGATGTGGTCGATGGCGACACGATCCGCGTGTTCAACGGCTTCGGGGAATTCAGCGCCATGGCCAACGTCAGTGCGGCCATGCAGCCGGGCATGATGTTCATGTACCACGGCTGGGATCCGCTGATGTTTCCGAACCGGCAGAATTTCGGGGCCGTGATCCCGACCGCCGGCCTCATCAAGCCGACGTCCGTCGTGAGCGGTTACGGCCAGGTCACCTACCGGGCGCTGGCCTTCGAACCCAATCACACCTTCCAGGACTTCACCTGCGATTTCGAGAAACTGACCGCGGGCCGGGATGACGGCCGGGCCGTCCTTCCAGGAGCGTAGCGCATGCGTATCGACCTGATCTTCGAGGCCAGCCATCCGGGCACGAAGCTCGCCGAGCTGGCCCGGCTCGCGGAGCGCTACGGGTTTGGCGGGGTGTGGGTCTCGAACATGCACGACGCGCGCGATCCGTTCATCAACTTCGTGCAGACCGCGCTGGCCACGCAGCGCATCACGATCGGGCCGGTAGCGGTGTCGCCCTACGAGCTGCACCCGATGAAAATGGCCGCCGCGCTGCTCACGCTGAACGAGGTCTCCGGCGGCCGCGCGCAGATCGGCATCGCCGCCGGCGGAGGAGGCGCTCCCACAGCGATGGGAGTGACACCACAACGGCGGCTGCGCGCGGGGCGCGAATGTGTCGAGATTCTGAAGCTCGCCAGCAGCGGCAAGCCTCTGAGGTACAAGGGCGAGATCTACAAGGTGCTCTATTACCACCCGTCGTTTGCGCTCAGCTCACCGCCGATGATCTGGGTATGCGCGAACGGCCCGCAGATGCTGCGCTCGGCGGCCAGATACGCCGACGGCATCTTTGTCGGTGATCACACCCCTGAGGATGTCGGCCGCATGCGTGCCATCGTCGACGCGCAGCGCGCCGACTCCGGGCGAGCGTCGACACCATTGCGGTTCAACAACTTCTGGGCCTGGCACGTCAAGGAAACGCGCGAAGCGGCGCACCGCGAGGCCCGGCGCTGGCTGGCGATCCGTGCCACACCCTATCCCGAGTACTACTATCGGGATATCCTGCCGGAGGACGAAATGCAGATCATCTGGAAGAATCGCCAGGCGATCATCCGGGCGTTCAATGCCGGCAGCGACGTCATCGAGGGAATTCCAGCCGACATCATGGCGCGCTTCGTGGACAAGGCGACCTCGGCCTCCGGGCTCGACCGGCTGGATTTCGAGATCGAGCGCCTGCGGCGTTTCCAGGCGGCTGGCCTGACGGAAATCTCGTTGCGTATCTACGAGAACCCGCAATGGACCATTCAGCTGCTCGGCGAGCGCGTATTGCCGGCGCTGCGTTGAACCAGTTGCGCACTACAACCAAAGGATTGAGTACCGGCATGCATTCCAGGTGGTTTACGCTCGGCCTGGCCGGAGTCGCGGGCACGGCGTTCGCGGCGGTGGGTGATGCGCCCGGCATCGACGCCCATCGGTTGTGGGTCTACGCGCACCTGCTGGTTTTCGTGTTCTGGCTCGGCGCCGATCTCGGGACCTTCCTGTGTGCGCGTGCGGCGACCAATCCGTCGCTTACGCCGGACCAGCGCACGCGCACACTCGACCTGATGCGCAGCATCGACCTTGCGCCACGCATTGCTGCCAGCCTCATGCTCACGGTCGGCGGCATCCTGACTGAGTACGTCGGCATCCCGCATCCGTGGTGGCAGCTCGGCGGTATCGTCCTGCTCGCACCCGTCTGGCTGACGGTGGTGCTGCTGGGTCATTTCCGGCAGGGCACATCCGTCGGCCTGGCGATGCTGCGGCTCGACGAAGGCATTCGCGCGCTGCTCGTGATTGCGGTGCCGGTATCCGTGTACTGGTCCTGGTCGACCGGCCGGCTGGCGGGAGCGCCGTATGTCGCCGCCAAGCTGCTGTTGTTTGCGCTGGTGATGCTGGTCGGGCTGCTGCTGCGCCGGCGCTGGGTGGGTGCGCCCGGTCTGGAGCGGAGCGGACCTGAACTGCTGCGGGTGCATCGGCGCACGGTGCCGCTGGTGCTCGCCATCTGGACGGGACTCGCCATCGCTGCATTGCTCGGCATCGCCAAGCCGGGCGCTCCCGTGATCAAGCCGCCAACGCCTCTGGGCGTATCCGGTGCCGGAGCATTTGATTATCTGATTACGAGGCCGTCTCAATCGGAGCCGGTAGCACTGAACATGCCGCAGCGCTGATGGCGTTGCTTCGCGGGCATACCGTCGAAGCATGCACCCAACGTGACCGACATGCGGCTGGCTCACGGTCAGCCTTCCCGCGCCGCTTCCTCCCTGGTCAGCGCGGATACCGTGAGCGCATGGATGTCGGTCTGCATGAGGGCGCCGAGCGCATCGTAAACCAGGCGGTGACGCTCGATCCGACTCAGGCCGCTGAAACATTCGCAGATCAGCCGGACACGGAAGTGTCCGCGGCCGTCCCGGGCTCCAGCGTGGCCCCGGTGCAGGTGGCTCTCGTCGGTCACCTCGACGTCGATCGGTGTCAGCGCGGCCTGCAGTCGCGCGCGGATGGCTGCGGAGCGCGTCGCGGTCACGGCAGGACCTGGCGAAACGGTTTGACCGAGACGCGGGCGAACACGCCCTCGGTGGTGTAGGGATCGGCCGCGGCCCAGCGTTCCGCCGCTTCCAGCGACTCGAACTCTGCGATGATCAGGCTGCCGGTGAAGCCCGCCGGCCCGGGGTCGGACGCATCAATGGCCGGATGCGGACCGGCGATGATCAGTCGCCCTTCGTTCTGCAGTTGCTCCACGCGCTGCAGGTGGGCGGGCCGCACGCGCCGCCGCTTCTCGAGACTGTTCGGAACGTCTTCCGCGATGATTGCGTAGAGCATGATTTACTTGCTTGCTGTGGAATCCGACGCTGCGGCGCCGTCGCGGCGCGCGAGCCAGGCGGCCTGGATGAACACGAACACGACCGTCAGGCCGAGCAGGCCGAAGAGCTTGAAATTGACCCAGGTCGTTTCGGGGAAGTTGTAGGCTACGTACAGGTTGGCTGCGCCACTGACCACGAAGAACACCACCCACATCAGGTTGAGCCTGCGCCAGTCGCGTTCGCTCAGGGTGACCTGCTCGGGCGATACCGACTGCAGCAGGCGCTGGATCGCGGTCTTCTGTCCGATGAACCGGCTGGCGAGGAATACTGCCGCAAATGCCCAGTTGAGGATCGTGGGCTTCCATTTGAAAATCAGGTCGTTCTGGAGCAGCAGGCTGACGCTGCCGAGCACCACCACGAGCGCGGCGGACGCGAGCGTCATGCGGCTGATGGGGCGCTTCAGGAGCCAGAGGACCGCAATCTGCAGAACCATCGCGACCATGATCACGGCCACGGCAGTCTTGAAGTCGCTCAGCCAGTAAGCGACGACAAATGCGACGACGGGAAGGAAGTCGAGGAAGGCCTGCATGTCACGGTCCGCTGCGTTGGCCGGGATGATACTCAATTTCACCGGTCGGGGCTGGTGGGGATGCGCCCGGCAATTACAATGCGGTCATGACGCTGCGCCTCGACGTTCACCCGGTCAACCCACAGCGGCGACTCGTGTCGCAGGCGGTCGACATGCTGCGGCAGGGCGGCCTGATCGTGTATCCGACCGATTCCTGCTACGCCTTCGGCTGCCAGATGGGCGCGCGGGATGCAGTCGTGCGCATCGAGCGAATCCGGCGCACCGACCGCCACCATAATTTCACGCTGGTCTGTCGCGACCTTGCCGAGATCGCGAGCTACGCCCGCGTGGAGAACTGGGTTTATCGGCTGCTGCGCGCCCACACGCCGGGCCCCTACACGTTCATCTTGCCGGCTACGCGCGAGGTGCCGCGCCGGTTGCAGAACCCGAAGCGGCGAACGATCGGGATCCGGGTGCCGGATCATCCGGTCCCGCGCGCGATCCTGACCGAACTCGGCGAGCCGATCATGAGTTCCACGTTGTTGCTGCCGGATGAACCTGCGCCGATCACGGATCCGGACGAAGTCTGCGAGCGGCTCGAGGGCCGCGTGGAGATGGTGATCGTTGCGGGAAGCTGCGGAGTCGAGCCGACTTCGGTGATCGACCTGACCGGCGCAGCTCCGGTCGTGGTGCGCGTCGGCAGGGGTGAGGTCGGCGCCTTCGCGTGAACGACGCGAGCCCGGCCGCACCCGCGTCCGTATAATGCGTCGATGCCGGAAGACCCGTACGCATTGATTCGCACGCTCTCCGTGGCGGCCATCCCGCTGGTTTTCGCCATCACGTTGCACGAGGCGGCACACGGCTGGATGGCGCGGCGTTTCGGCGATCGCACGGCGGAGATGCTCGGGCGCCTCAGCCTGAATCCGCTGCGGCACATCGACCCGGTCGGGACCGTCATCGTGCCGCTGGCGATGCTCTTCATGGGTGGTTTCATCTTCGGCTGGGCGAAACCGGTGCCGGTGAATGCCCGCGCGCTGCGCAATCCGCGTCGCGACATGATCTTCGTCGCGGCTGCAGGCCCGGGCGCGAATCTCGTCATGGCATTCGGCTGGGTGCTGCTGTTCCGTGCCGTCGAGACGTTCGCTCCTGGGCCGGCGACAGCCGCGGTTTTCCTGCGCGAGATGTGCGCGCAAGGGCTTTTTTTCAATATCTTGCTGGCAGTTTTTAATCTGTTGCCCATACCGCCGCTCGACGGTGGGCGGATGCTGCGTGGCGTGCTGGACGAGCCGCGAGGGCGATGGCTGGATGCACTCGAACCTTACGGCCTTATAATCGTGGTCGCGTTGCTGGCGATCGGCGCATTGGAGTACATCCTCGGGCCGCTGTTTAACACAGCCCAGGATCTCGTGTTGTGGGCGGCTGGGCTGAGAGTCGGATCGGGATGAGCATGGACCAGGCAACCGGAGAGACACTCCTTACGGTGGTCGAAGACCGGCCGGCTGACTCGTTCCCGACGGAGGAGTCCATGGGTGGCAACCCGGCCCAGGGCGAAATGCCGTTCGCCGTCGTGGAAGGACAACCGGTCACGGAGCTGCCGCGGGATCTCTACATCCCGCCGCACGCGCTCGAGGTGTTCCTCGAGGCGTTCGAAGGTCCGCTCGACCTGCTGCTGTACCTGATCCGGCGGCAGAACCTCGACATCCTCGATATCCCGATTGCCGAGATCACGCGCCAGTACGTCAACTACATCGAGGTGATGAAAGAGCTGCAGCTCGAGCTGGCTGGCGAGTACCTGCTGATGGCCGCGATGCTCGCCGAGATCAAGTCGCGCATGCTGCTGCCCCGGCCGGCCTCGGAGGAGGACGAGGAGGCCGATCCGCGCGCCGAACTCGTCCGGCGCCTGCAGGAGTACGAGCGCTTCAAGCGCGCGGCAGAAGACCTGGAACGGCTGCCGCGCCTGGAGCGTGACATTCACCAGACGGCGGCCGACGTGGTGGAGCGACCGGTGGTGGCCAGGCTGCCCGACGTCACACTGAAGGAGATGCTGCTCGCATTCCACGAGGTCATCCGGCGTGCGGAAATGTTCGCGCATCATCACATCCAGCGCGAGCCGCTCTCGGTCCGGCAGAGGATGTCGGAGGTGCTGGCCCGGCTCGGTGAGGGTGGCTTCGAGGAGTTTCATCGCCTGTTCGATCCGACGGAGGGCCGAATGGGAGTCACGGTGACCTTCCTGGCGCTGCTCGAGCTGCTCAAGGACTCGCTGATCGATATCGTGCAAGCCGAGCCGTTCGCCCCGATACATGTGCGTGTGGCTACTACCGCCGGGCCAGCCGGCATCGCGCGCGCCGCACTGGACAACGAGGAATAAACTGCAATGGATCAGGACCAGATCAAGCACATCGTCGAAGCCGCGCTCCTGGCGGCGGGCCGGCCGTTGAGCCTGGAGCAGTTGCGGGGTCTGTTCGGCGACGAGCAACCGCTGTCGAGAAATGAAGTGCGCGCGGCACTCGACGCGCTGCGCCAGGACTACGAAGGGCGTGGTATCGCCCTCGGGGAAGTGGCGAGCGGTTTTCGCATCGAGGTGCGCAGTGCGATGAGCCCGTGGCTGACGTCATTGTGGGAGGAGCGGCCGCCGCGCTATTCGCGCGCGCTGATGGAGACGCTGTCGATCATTGCGTACCGCCAGCCGGTCACCCGCGGCGATGTCGAGGAGATCCGGGGCGTTGCCGTCACGACCAACATCACCCGCACTCTGCTCGAGCGTGGCTGGATCAAAGTCGTCGGCTATCGTGACGTGCCGGGCAAGCCGGCCATGTATGGCACGACGCGCGAGTGCCTCGATTACTTCGGGCTCCGACAGCTGGAGGATCTGCCGCCGCTCGCCGAGATTCGCGACTTCGACCGGATGACCGCGCAGCTGCAGTTGCCGGACTCCGGGTTTGCCGACGCGGATGCACCGCCCGGCAGCCCGACACCGCTGGTGCGGGCCCCTGCCGCCGGGTTGCCGGATGAGCCGGCGACCGTTACCTCGCTCGACGAGGCGCGGGCCGCAGCCCAGCGCTCGCCGGCGGACGAAGCGGTGGTTGAAGATTCCGTCGGCGCTACGGTCGTGCCGCTGAACATCCGGTGATCGTGTGCCGCCAACGTCCAGGGGGATACGCGGTCCGGCTGGGATGACCGGGCGCCAGGGTGCACGTGGGCGGACCGCGGGCCGCACCAGCCCTGTGCCGCAACGGCTGCAGAAATGGCTGGCGGCGGCGGGCGTCGGCTCGCGGCGGCAGATCGAGGGATGGATCAGGGCCGGGCGCATCACCGTCGACGGCTCGCCTGCGACGCTGGGCCAGAAAATCACCGGCACCGAACGCGTATCGGTGGATGGCCGTGCGATCCGGGCTCCTGCGCCGCGAGCGCGTGCGAAGCCGCGTGTCCTCGTGTACCACAAGCCGGTGGGCGAGGTCTGCACACGCAGCGATCCCCAGGGACGGCAGACCGTCTTCGAGTCCTTGCCGGCCCTGCACGGAGCACGTTGGGTGCTCGTCGGCCGGCTGGATATCGATACTTCCGGTCTGCTGTTGTTTACGACGGATGGTGCGCTCGCCCATGCGCTCATGCATCCGTCCGGCGAAATGACGCGGGAGTACGCGGTGCGGGTTCGCGGCGACCCGACTGCCGAGGGACTGCGTCGCATGTGTGCCGGCATTACGCTCGAGGATGGTCCGGCCCGCTTCGTGGAAGTCCACTCTGAAGGCGGGGATGGCGCAAACCGGTGGTTTCGCGTGAGCGTAGCGGAGGGTCGCAATCGGCTGGTGCGCCGCCTCTGGGAAGCGATTGGTTGTCAGGTCAGCCGACTGATCCGAGTGCGCTTCGGCCCGGTGGCTTTGCCGCGCCACCTGCCACGCGGCCGGTTTCGCGAGCTGAAGGGTGGTTCGCTCGCCGAAGTGTATGCGGCGGCAGGCCTCCCGACGCCAGAGTCCGAACCTGGGCGCTGAGCTGGCCGACCGCTGCCGTGGCGCGACGCGAGCCGCCCATCGAACGCCTTCAGCAGGTTTGCGGACTCCTGGTCACCCGGTTTGGCAGTGCGGGCTGGTGGCCCGCCGAACATCCCTTCGAGGTCATGGTTGGTGCGGTATTGGTGCAGAACACACGCTGGGCGAACGCCGAGCGCGCGATCACCAGGCTACGGGATGAAGGCTGCCTGCTGCCGACGGCACTGCTGTCGTTGCCGGAGGATCGACTCGTCGCACTGTTGCGGCCGGCAGGATGCCAGTCGGTGAAGTCGGCGCGTTTGCGCGGTCTTGCGGCGTGGGTCGAGGCCGGGGGTGGTATCGAAACGCTCAAGCGCCAGCACACGATGCGCCTTCGCGCCGGCCTGCTGTCGCTCTCCGGGGTTGGTTTCGAGACAGCGGATGCGATCCTGTGCTACGCCTTCGATCGTGCGCAGTTCGTGGCCGATCATTACGCCCGACGACTTCTGGGGCGGCTTGGGGTGTTCGACCCTGGGGTCACGAACGACTATGAGCGCTGTCGCGCTGAGATGCAGGCCCGGCTCGACTGGTCATCCCGGCGCCTGCAGAAGTTGCATGCAGCGATCGTGCGCATCAGCCAGGCGGTGTGCCGCGCGCGTCCCGACTGCAGCACCTGTGTCATCGCAGAGCATTGTAAAAAGATATATTAATCAGTAGATAACAATGTCTTCTTAAGGTCTGTGTTACTGGCAGTCGAGACTCTGACCCGTGAGGTCGCGGCTGTCCGGTCCCATCAGATAGAGATAAGGGCCCATGATCTGCTCTGGTGGCGGGCGCCGTTCGGGATCCTCGCCGGGATAGGCGGCGCGGCGCATGCGCGTGCGGGTCGCGCCGGGGTTGATGCAGTTGACACGGATCCGCGAGACGTTCTGCAGTTCTTCGGCGAGGACCTGCGCGAGGCCTTCAACGCCAAACTTCGAAACGGCGTAAGCGCCCCAGTATGCTTTGCCTCTGCGACCGACACCGCTCGTCGTGAAGACCACCGAGGCATCTGGCGCCTCGCGCAACAGGGGTAGCAGCAAGCGAGTCAGGATGAAGGGTGCGGTCAGGTTGACATGCAGTACTTCGTGCCAGCGGGCCACGTCGTACTGCTCGATTGGCGTACGGTCGCCGAGCATGGCTGCGTTGTGGAGCAGTCCGTCGAGTCGCCCATAGCGTTCCCGGAGCCGCTCGACCAGGTCAAAGTAGGCCGGCCCCTGGGCGCGGGCGAGATCGAGCACCGCGATTGCAGGTTCCGGCTGCCCGGCAGCGACGATGTGGTCGTGGAGGCGCTCGAGGCCGGCCGCCTTGCGCCCGAGCAGTACCAGCGTTGCGCCATGTGCGGCGAATGCCATGGCGGCTGCCTTGCCGATACCGTCGCCGGCGCCCGTCACGAGGATGACGCGGTCTTTCAGCAGATCAGGCCGGGCGGCATAGCCGCGAGGATCAATCGACGGTGGTGCGGCCATCGTGGTCATCGTGCAGTCGACGACGTCCCGTGATCCTGCGGCGCATCGCCCATCACCGGATTCGCCACGGCGATGTCACTACCGGGCGTTGCGCTGATGGGCTCACGTGGTGTGGTGTCGATCATGGCCGGGGACTCCAGCTCCTGCCGGCCAAGGATACCGAGCTCCGCCAGCCGGCGTGCGCCCGGCAGTACTTTGCGCTCCAGGGAGCCGACCGATTCGTTGAAGGCCCGGACGGTGCCCTCGAGCTGGCGCCCGAGGCGGGCCAGGTGTGCGGTGAATGGCGCCAGGCGTTCGTACAGATCCTGGCCGAGCCGGCGTATCTCCTCGGCGTTCCGGGCCAGTGACAGCTGGCGCCAGCCGTAGGCGATGGCCTTGAGCAAAGCCACCAGGCTCGACGGCGTAGCGAGCACGACCTTGTTGCGCAGTGCCTCGTCCAGCAATCCCGGGTTCTCACCGAGCGCCGCCGAGAGGAACTGGTCGCCCGGGATGAACAGGATCACGAACTCCGGGCTGGCCGCGAACTGCGACCAGTAACTCTTGGCGGACAACTCGCGCACTCGCTCGGCGACGTTGCGCGCGTGGCGCTGCAGGGCGGTCTTGCGGTCCTGGTCGCTCGCCGCTTCGATGGCCTCGATATAAGCGTCCAGCGGGGTCTTCACGTCCACGACCAGTTCGCCGCGGTCGGGCAGGCGCACCACCATGTCGGGACGGATCAGGGCGTCCGCGCCACCGGCGGTCGCCTGCTCCTGAAAGTCGCAGTGCTCCACCATGCCGGCCAGTTCAGCTACCCGGCGCAGGGTCAACTCGCCCCAGCGGCCTCGCACCTCGGGGCGGCGCAGTGCGTTCACCAGGTTGCGTGTCTCGGCCTGCAGCGTCTTCTGGTCGGCATTCATCGCGGCCAGTTGGGCCCGGATGCCGCCGAAAGCAGCAGCCCGCTCTTTCTCGATCTCGGCAATCTGGCTCGTGGTCCTGTCGAGCGCCTCGCGTATCGGTGCGATCATGGCGGCGACGGCTTTTTCCCGGTCGCCGAGTTCCGTCCGGGCCGTTTGCTGATGACGCGCCAGGTTCTCCTGTGCAAGTCGCAGGAAAATTTCGCTGTTGCGGGACAGCGATTCGCCGGCGAGGCGGCCGAATGCCGCGCCAAGGCGTTCCTCGGCTTGTGCAAGCGTGGCTGCCCGCTCGCCGGCAAGCGCATCCTTCGTGCGCAGTTCGCCGTCGAGCCGCGCGATATCGGCCAGCAATTGCGCATTGCGCCGACGACCGACGAGGGCAACGAGCGCCGCTCCGAGCGCTGCCCCGGCGATGAGGATCAGCGCACCGAGGCCGACGAGCGTCTGGATGCTGATGTTCATGAGTTGCCGCTCGCGTCCGGTGCTGCATCGAGGAGTTCCAGCAACTCGAGCGGATGGCGGATGTCGTGATCCGCGCCCCAGGCCTGCGTGTCCTCGCTGGCAGGGATGTAGCCGTAGAGGGCCGCGACGGTGCGCATCCCGGCCGCCCGCCCGGCCGTGATGTCGCGAGCGGCATCGCCGACATAGATCGCGGTGGACGGCGGCGCCCCGATGATGTTCAGCGCGTGCATCAGCGGCAGCGGGTCGGGTTTGCGTCGCGCCACGGTATCGCCGCTCACCACACAGGCGCAGCGCGCGTGCAGATCCAGTTGCCCGAGCAGCGGCTCGGTCAGCGCCGCGGGCTTGTTGGTGACTACGCCCCAGGGGATCTGTCGCGCCTCGATCCATTGCAGCACCTGCGCCATGCCGGCGAACAGACGAGTCTCGTCTGCCAGCCGGCGACCATACAGCTGCAGGTAGCGCGTGCGCAGTCGCTCGTGTGGTTCCTCGGCCAATTCGCCGAACGCCAGGCGCAACAGTCCCGGCACACCATTGGAGACCTGGGATCGCGCACCGTCGTAGGCGAGCGGAGCGCGCGACTCCTCGGCCAGCAGTTCGTTCAGGGCGGGAACCATGTCCGGCGCGGTGTCGAGCAATGTGCCATCGAGATCAAAGAGCACGGCACTGGGACGCGCGGCGCGTGTCATGGGCCCGGGCGGCGGAAGTGCGCGATGTAATTGGCGCTGACGTCGGGGCTGAGGGTAAAGGTCTGCTCGCCGGGCTGAAACGCGAAGCCAGCCAGGTCGGCGAGCGAGAGCCCCGCATGACGGGCCCAGGCATCGAGTTCGGACGGGCGTATGAACCGGTCGAATTCGTGCGTGCCACGCGGCAGCAGGCCTAGCAGGTGCTCGGCGGCGACTATGGCGAGCAGGTATCCCTTCGGCGTACGGTTGATGGTCGAAAAAAAGAGGTCTCCGCCGGGGCGTACGAGACGTGCGCAGGATGCGACGACCGACGCCGGCTCCGGGACGTGCTCGAGCATTTCCAGGCAGGTCACGACGTCGTAGCAGCCAGGCTCCGCTGTTGCCAGTTCTTCGGCCGTTGCCGCCTGGTAGTTAATATGAGTGAGACCGCTCTCGGACTGGTGCAGCCGGGCGACCGCCAGTGAATCGGCCGCGAGGTCGATGCCGGTCACCTCAGCCCCGTCGCGCGCCAAGCCTTCGCACAGGATGCCGGCGCCGCAGCCGACGTCGAGACAACGCGCGCCGGCGAGCCGGGTTCGTTCGCGAATGAAACCAAGGCGCACCGGGTTCATCCGGTGCAGCAGGCGCATTTCGCCGTTTTCGTCCCACCACCGGCTCGCCATGCGGTTGAAACGGGCGAGTTCTGCCGGATCGGCGTTGCGGGAAGCGGCGTTCATGCGCTGGCGAACCGTTCCCGCCACGCCTCGGCCCGAGCGAGGATCGCCGTCTCATCGAACAGGGTGGCGCACCCGTCGTCGAGTACCTGCCGGCCGCCGATCCATGCGTCACGAACCTGCGCCGTACCCGCCGAATAGACCAGCTGGGATATGACATGGTGAGCAGGCTGCGTAGCCGGGTGCCGCAGGTCCACGCTGATGAGGTCGGCCCATTTGCCGGGTCGGAGTGAGCCGATTTCCTCTCCCAGGCCGAGCGCCCGCGCGCCGTTCAGTGTCGCCATGGCCAGCGCCTCATGCGCCGGCAGCGCGCTGGCATCGCCGCTGACCCCCTTGGCCAGCAGGGCCGCCGTGCGCATTTCCCCCAGCATGTCGAGGTTGTTGTTGCTGGCGGCGCCATCGGTGCCAAGCGCGACGTTGACGCCGGCAGCAGCAAGGCGGTTCACCGGGCAGAAACCGCTGCCCAGCTTCAGGTTCGACTCGGGGCAGTGCACCGCCGTGACATTCCGGCTGGCGAGCAATTCGATTTCAGAGGCAGAGAGCTCGGTCAGGTGCACGGCCATGAACAGTGAAGAGAGCAGGGCGAGTTCGTCGAGTCGCGCGAGCGGCCGTCGCCCGTGCACCTTGATGCCCAGTTCAACCTCTCTCCGGCCTTCATGCACGTGCATGTGCACGGGCACGTCGAGTTCGTCGGCGAGCAGGCGCACGCGCTGCAGGGTCTGGTCGCTGACGGTGTAGGGCGCATGTGGCGCGAACGTGGTGCGTACCAGCGGGTGGCCGCGGTACTGGTCATGCACCGCCAGCCCCTTGCTGAAATACTCCTCGACAGATCGTGCCCATGGCGTCGGCTGTTCAATGACGATCATGCCGACGGCCGCCCGGACATGATGCTCGACGGCCAGGTCGGCCACCACATCGGGGAAGTAATACATGTCGTTGAAGCAGGTAGTGCCACCCCGGATCATCTCGAGCATGGCAAGCCGGGTGCCGTCGCGCACGAACTCCGGTCCTGCCCAGCGTTCCTCGGCCGGCCAGATATGCTGCTCCAGCCAACGGTCGAGAGGCAGATCATCGGCCAGGCCGCGGAACAGTGTCATGGCGGCGTGGACGTGCGTGTTGACCAGGCCCGGCAGGAGGACGTGACCCGGGCGCGAGAGCGTCGTCGCGGCGTCGAAACGATGCCGGGCTTCGGCATCCGGCAGCACGGCGACGATACGGCCAGCGGCAACTACGACCGCGTGGTTTTCGAGGACCACCCCAGCGGGTTCCACCGGGACCACCCAACGCGCGGCAATGAGGAGATCGGCGTTGACGGGCGACTGTTCGGACATCTGCGGTGGCATATTGCCTGATCGCCGTTCGCGTTAAAACAGCGCCAGGGGCACGATCGCCACCCGAACCGGGCGCTGCGACCCATCAAAGGGCTGTGCTAAACTGCGCGCCTGCATTTGACCCGTTGAGATGCCCTGTCGGGCGGGTTCTGCAGACTCTTTTAATAGAACATTTGTCCGGTTTCCGGGTCGGTCCGCGGCCGATTTGAGCCGCCGGGCCGGATTCCGACGAGCTTACGCCGCGATGGCTGATGTAGCGCTGGAAATTCTGCCGGTCAATCTCGAAGACGAGATGCGCCAGTCCTACCTGGACTACGCCATGAGCGTCATCGTGGGCAGGGCCCTGCCGGACGTTCGCGACGGCCTCAAGCCGGTACACCGTCGGGTTCTCTACGCGATGCGTGAACTCGGCAACGACCACACGAAGCCCTACAAGAAGTCGGCGCGTGTCGTCGGCGACGTGATCGGCAAATACCACCCCCACGGCGACGTTGCGGTCTATGACACGATCGTGCGTCTCGCGCAGCCGTTTTCGATGCGCTACCTGCTGGTGGACGGCCAGGGCAATTTCGGCTCGGTCGATGGCGATGCGCCTGCCGCCATGCGCTATACGGAAGTGCGCATGGCCCGCATCGCGGGCGAGCTGCTCGCCGACATCGACAAGGAAACGGTCGATTTCGCGCCGAACTACGACGGCTCCGAAAAGGAACCGACCGTCCTGCCGACCAGGATTCCGCACCTGCTCGTCAACGGCTCATCGGGCATCGCCGTCGGCATGGCGACCAACATCCCGCCGCATAACCTCGGCGAGGTGATCGACGGCGTGCTTGCCTTGATGGACAACCCCGAGATTACGCTCGCCGACCTGATCAAGCTCATTCCGGGCCCGGACTTCCCCACGGCCGGCATGATCAATGGCACGAGCGGCGTGTACGAGGCCTACGCGCGCGGTCGCGGCCGCTGCCATGTGCGCGCCCGGACGCAGATCGAACCCATCGACGACAAGGGGCGCGAAGCCATCGTCGTCACGGAGTTGCCCTACCAGGTCAACAAGGCCCGCCTGATCGAGAAGATTGCGGAGCTGGTCCGGGACAAGAGAATCGAGGGTATCAGCGAGCTGCGTGACGAGTCCGACAAGGACGGCATGCGGATCGTGATCGAATTGCGGCGCGGGCAGGTGTCCGACGTCGTGCTGAACAACCTGTACGCGCAGACCCCGCTCGAGACGGTGTTCGGCATCAACATGGTCGCGCTGCGGGATGGCCGCCCGCGACTGCTCACGCTGCGCGAAATGCTGGAGGCGTTTCTGCGCCACCGCCGCGAGGTGGTGACGCGACGTACCATCTTCGATCTGCGCAAGACCCGCGAGAGGGCCCACATCCTCGAAGGCCAGGCGGTCGCGCTGGCGAACATCGACGAGGTCATCGCCGTCATCAAGGCGTCGGCGTCACCAGCCGCTGCACGTGAAGCGCTGGTTACCCGCCCGTGGCAGCCAGGAGCCGTGACGGAGATGCTGGCCCGGGCTGGCGAGGTGACGACGCGACCGGCCGATATCGGCGGCGAGTGCGGGCTCACCGAAGACGGATACCGGTTGTCGCCAGTCCAGGCCCAGGCCATCCTCGATCTGCGACTGCATCGCCTGACTGCCCTCGAGCAGGACAAGATCATCGCGGAGTATCGCGAGTTGCTCGAGAACATCCGGAACTACACGGAAATCCTGCGCGATCCTGACCGGCTGCTCGCGGTCATCCGTGCCGAACTCACCGAGATCCGCGAGCGCTATGCGGACCGTCGCCGGACGGAGATCCTCCAGAGCCACACCGAGTTCTCGACCGAGGACCTCATCCCCGAGGAAGACGTCGTGGTGACTCTCTCCCACGGCGGCTACGCCAAGGCGCAGAGCCTGGCGGACTACCAGGTGCAACGCCGCGGCGGGCGTGGCCGGGCGGCCGCCAAGGTGAAGGACGAGGATTTCATCGACAAGCTGTTCGTGGCCAATACCCACGACACGCTGCTGTGTTTCACGAGTCTCGGCCGATTGTTCTGGCTGAAGGTCTACCAGGTGCCGCGGGCAAGCCGTGGCGCACGCGGCAGGCCGATCGTGAACCTGCTGCCGCTCGACGAGGGAGAGCGCGTCAACGCGGTGCTGCCAATTCGCGATTTCCAGCCTGACAAGCACGTATTCATGGCTACCAGCCACGGCGTGGTGAAGAAGACCAGCCTGGAGGCGTTCTCGAGGCCGCGCAACGCAGGCATACGCGCAGTGGAGTTGCGCGAAAACGATCGCCTGGTCGATGTCGCGATTACCGACGGGAATTGCGACATCATCCTGTGCGCGAGCTCGGGCAAGGCGATTCGCTTCCACGAAAACGACGTCCGGCCGATGGGCCGCACGGCCGCCGGGGTCAGGGGCATCCGTCTGGCCGACGACCACGTGGTGATAGCACTGCTGATCGTGCGCAGCGGCACCATTTTGACTGCGACCGAGAACGGTTTCGGCAAGCGCACCCGGGTCGAGGAGTTTCCAACCCAGAACCGCGGTGGGCAGGGCGTGATCGCCATTCAGACGTCCGAAAGGAACGGGCGCATGGTCGGTGCGATTCAGGTTGATCAGGACGACGAGGTGGTGCTCATCAGTTCGGTCGGCACGCTCGTTCGCACGCCGGTCGAAGGCATTTCCGAGCAGGGACGTAACACCCAGGGCGTCCGCCTGATTCGACTGGACGACGGGGAGCGGCTCGTCGGGCTTGATCGCATCATCGCCCTGTCGGACGACGAGGAATAAACTGAGCGACTTCATTGTCCGGGGCCGGCAAGTGCCGGCCCGAGACGCCCATTTGATGACGGAGGCGGGTGACAGGAACATGGGACGCGTTTTCAATTTCAGCGCAGGTCCGGCAGTCCTGCCGGTAGAGGTCCTCGAGCAGGTCCGGGATGAACTGCTCGACTGGAACGGCCGTGGCACCTCGGTCATGGAAGTCAGCCACCGCGGCAAGGCGTTCATCCGTGTCGCCGAGCAGGCGGAGGCAGATGTCAGGGAACTCCTGGCAGTGCCGGAGGACTACGCCGTGCTGTTTCTGCAGGGCGGGGCCACGCAGCAGTTCGCGCTCATCCCGATGAATCTTTCTGCGCCCGATCAGCCCGTCGACTATCTCGTGACGGGCCAATGGTCGAAGAAGGCCGCAGCCGAGGCCAAAACGCTGCGCAAGGTGAACATCGTCGCCGATGGCGCACCGACCAACTTCACCGATGTGCCGGCCCGAGCCTCCTGGAAGCTCACGCCCGGGGCGGCGTACGTGCACTACTGCCCCAACGAAACCATCGGAGGACTCGAGTTCCACGAGGTGCCGGACACCGGCGCTGCGCCGCTGGTCGCGGACATGTCATCGACGATCCTGTCGCGACCGGTGGACGTACGCAAGTTCGGGCTGATCTATGCAGGCGCCCAGAAGAACATCGGCCCTGCGGGCCTGGTGCTCATGGTGGTCCGCCGGGATCTGCTGGAGCGTGTGCAGGAGTCCGTGCCGAATATCCTGCGCTACTCGGCCCAGGCGAAGGAGGGTTCAATGCTCAACACGCCCCCGACGTTTGCCTGGTATGTCGCAGGGCTCGTGTTCGCATGGCTCAAGCGCCAGGGTGGCCTGCGCCACATGGCGGACGTGAACAAACGCAAGGCGGAAAAGCTCTATCGCGCGATCGACGGGTCCGGTTATTACCGCAACCCGGTCGCGCCCGCGTACCGGTCATGGATGAACGTGCCGTTCACCCTGCCGGATGCCGCGCTCGATGCGACGTTCCTCGAGGAAGCCGCCAAAGCGGGACTGGCCGAACTCAAGGGCCACCGCTCCGTCGGCGGGATGCGCGCCAGCATTTACAATGCGATGCCCGAGCAGGGCGTCGATGCGCTGATTTCGTTCATGAATGATTTCGCCCGGCGGCACGGCTGAGCGGGAAGCGGCCGAAACAGGACGGGAAAGACATGTACAAGGTGCTCACGCTGAACAATATCGCGGTGGAAGGCCTGAGCCGGTTGCCGCGGGATCGCTATGAGGTGGCTTCCGAAATCGGGCGGCCGGACGCGATCATGGTGCGCTCGGCCAAAATGCACGACATGGAGATTCCGCAGTCCGTGCTGGCCGTGGGGCGGGCGGGGGCGGGCGTCAACAACATACCCGTCGAGAAGTTATCGAAACGCGGTATCCCGGTGTTCAATGCTCCGGGCGCGAATGCGAACGCCGTCAAAGAGCTGGTCATCGCGGGAATGCTGCTGGCGGCCCGCAATCTGTGTCCGGCCTGGCAGTTCGTCCGGCAGCTCAATGGCGAGGGTGCGGATCTCGACAAGGCGGTCGAGGCAGGCAAGAAGAAATTTGCCGGCTTCGAGTTGCCGAGCCGCACGCTGGGGGTGATCGGGCTCGGCGCGATCGGTGTTCGGGTAGCGAACGCAGCGCTCGCGCTCGGCATGCGGGTCATCGGCTTCGATCCGCAGATCACGGTGGACCGCGCCTGGGAGCTTTCCTCCGGCGTCGAGAAGGCCCGCAGCATCGACGAGCTGTTCAGTCGGGCAGACACGGTCACTGTCCACGTTCCGCTGGTGGATGCCACCCGTCAGCTCATCAATGAATCCCGTATCCGGCTGATGCCGGCCGGGGGTGTCGTGCTGAACTTTGCCCGCGGCGATGTCGCGGACGAGGCGGCTGTCGTTGCGGCGCTCGATTCGGGCAAGCTGGCCGCTTACGTCTGCGACTTTCCGACCCGTCGACTGATCGGCCACGACAAGGTGATTGCGCTTCCGCATCTTGGTGCCTCGACGCAGGAGGCGGAGGTCAATTGCGCGGTCCTGGTTGCGGATACCCTGCGAAATTTCCTGGAGAACGGGCTGATCCGGCATTCCGTGAATTTCCCTGACGTGGACATGCCGCGTCTGGATGCACACCGGGTCACGATCGCAAATGCGAACGTGCCGAAGATCATCGGGCAGATTTCCGGCTATCTGGGTGATGCAGGGCTCAACATTGCCGATCTGCTCAACAAGTCGCGGGGCGATCTCGCGTACACGATTGTCGACCTCGATGGAGCGCCCTCCGAGGCCGTGATCGACCGGATCCGCAGCATCGAAGGAGTGCTCGGCGTACGCAACCTCGGCCGGCCGCCGGCAGCCTGACGCGCACCGGATCCGTCGTGCCAAAGAAAACCAGGAAACAGGCGCGGGCAAAGGCTTCGGCGGGCGACGCAGCGCTCATGAAGATCCGCTCGCGCATTGATGCGCTGGATCTTCAGATCGCCGCACTGATCAGCGAAAGGGCGCGCTGGGCGCAACAGGTGGCGGTCACGAAGGGTCGTCACGCCAGCGCGGTCGAGTACTACCGGCCGGAACGCGAAGCGCAGGTCTTGCGCGGCATCGTTGCGCGCAACAAGGGACCACTGACCAACGAGGAAATGGTCCGTCTGTTCCGCGAAATCATGTCGGCCTGCCTCGCCCAGGAAGAACCGCTGAAGGTCGGCTACCTGGGGCCCGAAGGCACCTTCAGCCAGACGGCGGTATACAAACATTTCGGGCACTCGGTCCGGGCCCTGCCGCTCGGCACGATCGACGAGGTGTTTCACGAGGTCGAATCCGGCTCGGCGGATTTCGGCATCGTGCCGATCGAGAACTCCACGGAGGGGACGGTCAATCACACGCTCGACATGTTCATCGGTTCACCGCTGAAGATCTGTGGTGAAGTCGAACTGCGGATTCGCCAGCACCTGCTGGGCGGCGTGAAGTCGCTCGACCAGATCGCGCGTGTCTGCGCGCACCCGCAGTCGCTGGCGCAGTGTCGCGGCTGGTTGAAGGAGTATTTGCCGGGTGTGGCACTGGTCGAGGTGAGCAGCAATGCCGAAGGCGCAAGGCGTGCCCGCGATGAGGCGGGCACCGCGGCCATTGCCGGGGATGCTGCTGCGGAAGTTTACGGACTGAAGAAGCTGGTCGCGGATATCGAGGACCGCCCTGACAACACCACGCGTTTTCTGGTGGTTGGCCGCAAGCTCTTCCCGCCTAGCGGGCACGACAAGACAACCCTGCTGATGTCGAGCAGCAAGACGGAGGATGCGGGCGCGCTGCACCGTCTCCTGGCGCCGCTCGCCGAGCACAAGGTCAACATGACGCGCATCGAATCGCGGCCGTCGCGCCAGCGGAAGTGGCACTACCTGTTCTTCCTCGATGTGGACGGGCACGCCGAGGATCCGGCGGTTGCCAAGGCTCTCGCGAGCCTGCAACGACAGGCTGACCTCTTCCGGGTGCTAGGCTCGTACCCGAAGGCCGTCCTTTAGGGACCTCATGACCGCGGCGCCCAACTTCGTGCGCCTCGCCGCCCGGGGAGTGCGCGGGTTGGAGCCTTATGTGCCCGGCAAGCCGATCGAGGACCTCGAGCGGGAGTTTGGGCTCCGGAATGTCGTAAAGCTCGCGTCCAACGAGAACCCGATCGGGGCATCGCCGCGCGCGATCGAGGCGATCCGGGCTGCGCTCGCGGATGTCGCGCTCTATCCGGACAGCGCCGGTTACCGGCTGCGCCACACGCTGGCCGCGCGGCTCGGCGTTGCGCCCGGGCAGCTGACGCTCGGTAACGGCTCCAACGATATCCTGGTCCTTCTTGCCGAGGCATTCCTGACGTCACGGACGGAGGCGGTGTATTCGCAGTTTTCGTTCCTCGTCTATGCACTGGCGACTCAGGCGACTGGCGCGACGGCGCGGGTTGCGCCGGCAATCGCGCCGCACGGCGCCCAGCCTCGTGGGCACGACCTCGCAGCCATGCTGGCCCTGGTCGGTCCGCGTACGCGCCTCGTCTACATCGCCAACCCGAACAACCCGACAGGAACCTGGCTGGGGGCCGGGCCCCTGCGGGAGTTCATGGAGTGCGTGCCGCGGACTGCCATCGTCGTGCTCGATGAAGCCTATTGCGAATATGTTGGCGAAGCGGATTATCCGCAGACGCTGCCGTGGATCGGAACGTTTCCCAACCTCGTTGTGACCCGCACTTTTTCCAAGATCCACGGGCTCGCCGGCCTCAGGATAGGATACGCAGTCAGTCATCCGAGGATCGCTGAGTTGCTGAACCGGGTACGTCAGCCCTTCAACGTGAATGCGCTCGCCCAGGCTGCGGCGCTGGCCGCGATCGAGGATGCGGGCCACGTCGAGCGGTCTCGCGAAGTCAACTTCCAGGGACTCCGGCAGCTTGGCGAAGGGCTTGCGAAACTCGGCCTTCGATTCAGTCCCTCGGCAGCCAATTTCCTGCTCACCGACCTCGGACGGCCGGCGGCTCCGGTCTACGAGTTTCTCCTGCGCTCCGGCGTGATCGTGCGCCCGGTTACCAATTACGGCCTTCCGCAGCATCTGCGCATCACGGTCGGGTTGCCCGAACAAAATGTCCGTGTGCTGGAAGCGCTCGGGGACGCGCTCGGCGCCGCCGGCAGCGAGCGTGACTTATGCATTACGTAACAGGGCCGGTAACGCGCATCGAGGGTGAGGTTCGCGTTCCGGGCGACAAGTCCGTGTCCCATCGGGCGATCATGCTCGGTGCCATCGCCGAGGGGCGTAGCGAAGTGGCGGGTTTCCTCCCGGGGGAGGATTGCCTGGCCACTCTGGCGGCCGTCGAAGCGATGGGCGTCGGGGTGGTGCGGCACGAATCGACCCGCCTCAGCATCGACGGAGTGGGCCTGCATGGGCTGCATGCGCCGGACCGCGCGCTGGATATGGGCAATTCCGGTACTGCCATGAGATTGTTCGCGGGGCTGCTGGCCGGACAGGCGTTTGACTCCGAGTTGTGTGGCGACGCGTCGTTGTCACGGCGACCGATGGAGCGGGTCGCCGAGCCGTTGCGCCAGATGGGCGCCCGGATCGAGACCTTGGGCGGGCGGCCGCCGTTGCGGATCAGGGGCGGGCAGAGGCTGTCAGGAATCAGTTACCGGATGCCGGTGGCCAGCGCCCAGGTCAAGTCGGCGCTGCTGCTCGCCGGCCTTTATGCAAAAGGTGATACCACCGTGGTCGAGCCGGCCACCAGCCGTGACCATACGGAGCGCATGTTGGTGGCCTTCGGCCAGCCGCTCGAGCGCGAGCCTCTGCAGGTGAGACTCGCGGGCCGAGGCCGTCTGCAGGCGGCGACGGTCGACGTGCCGGGAGATCTGTCCTTAGCCGCATTCCTGATGCTGGCCGCTACGCTGGCCGGTTCCGGTGAACTTGTCATCGACAACGTCGGGTTGAACCCCAGCCGCACGGGTATCCTTGACGTGTTCCGGCTGATGGGGGCTGATTTCGACCTGGAGCCGAGAGCCGGGGCCCCGGGAACCGAGCCGGCCGGCAGGATTCGGGTACGCCCGGCGCGACTGCGCGGAGCGCAGATCCCGCCCCACCTCGTGCCCCTGGCGATCGACGAGTTTCCGGCGATCTTCGTTGCGGCTGCGCTGGCGGAGGGCGAAACCGGCATCAGCGGCGCCCAGGAATTGCGCCACAAGGAAAGTGATCGTATTGCGGTAATGGCGGCCGGACTGCGCGCCCTGGGCGCCAAGGTGACCGAAACCCCGGATGGAGCCCGTATCCGTGGTGGCGCTTTGCAGGCGGGGGAGATCGACAGCAAAGGCGACCATCGCGTGGCCATGGCGTTCGCAGTGGCCGGGATCGCCGCCCGGGGTCCGCTGCGGATACTCGATACGGCGAACGTAGCCACCTCGTTCCCGGGATTCGTACCGCTGTGCCGGCAAATTGGACTGCAGATCGACGAGTACGGCGCTGATGGCAAGCTCGTGCTCTGACGTTCCGGTGATTGCGATCGACGGGCCCGGCGGGTCCGGCAAGGGAACCGTCGCCCGGGCGGTGGCCGGGCGGCTTGGCTGGCATCTGCTCGACAGCGGAGCCTTGTATCGCCTGGTCGGCATCGCCGCGCTAGCGCGAAACATTGCGCTCGATGACGGTCCGGCCCTGGCGGCCTTGGCCGGGAGCCTGGACATCCGTTTCGAGGCGAACGGCAGCCCTGAGGGTCGGGTGGTGATGGCCGGGAGGGATGTTACCGAGGAGATCCGCCATGAAACGGCCGGTGCGGCGGCCTCGCGGGTGGCGGCCGTACCGGCGGTAAGAGCCGCCCTGGTCATCCGCCAACGTGGTTTCCGCCAGCCGCCGGGGCTGGTGGCGGATGGCCGCGATATGGGCGAGGCGATATTTCCCGATGCAGCGCTGAAGGTCTTTCTGACGGCGGAGGTCGGCGAGAGGGCCCGCAGGCGATATAACCAGTTGAAGCAAAAGGGTATTGATGTTAGCCTTGCCGCCCTTTCGAGAGACATGGCAGAGCGTGATCGCAGAGATGCGGAACGCTCCGTCGCGCCGCTTCGCGTCTGTCCGGGTGCACGCGTCCTCGATTCCACAGGCGTCTCGGTGGACGACGTGGTGTCGCAGGTACTGCGCTGGGCAGCCGAGGTTTTGCCGGACGTAGCGCACCGGATCGGACCGTCCGACACAGGTTGTCGGCCGGAGTAGTAACCGCAACGATCCCGACAGGACGTTGCGCACAAACGTGAACGCCGCGGTATGCAAGGCGGCTGGATGCAACTTACATGACTGAATCTTTCGCCGAACTCTTCGAACAGAGTCTTGCCAGCAATCGGATCCGCCCCGGCACCATTCTCAAGGGCCGCGTGGTCGAGGTGTCGTCAGAGGTTGTCGTCGTCAGCGCCGGATTGAAATCCGAAGCGGTGATTCCGGCGAGCCAGTTTCGCAACGAGCGTGGTGAGATCGAGGTACAGATCGGCGACGACGTCGAGGTTGCCCTTGATTCCGTCGAGGACGGACAGGGCGAGACAAGGCTGTCGCGCGAGCGCGCGAAACGGGCGCGTACCTGGGAGCAACTGGAAGACGCATTCGAGAACAGCAAAATCGTAAAAGGCCTGATCAGCGGCCGGGTAAAAGGCGGCTTTACGGTCGACGTCGATTATGTGCGGGCCTTCTTGCCGGGCTCGCTGGTGGACGTGCGTCCGGTACGCGACCCGTCTTACCTGGAAGGCAAAGAACTCGAGTTCAAGGTGATCAAGCTCGACCGCCGGCGTAACAACGTGGTTGTTTCGCGACGTGCGGTCGTTGAGCAGGAATCGAGCTCGGAACGCGAAGCCATGCTTGCGACCTTGCAGGAGGGCGCGACCGTCAAGGGGATCGTCAAGAATCTCACCGACTACGGAGCATTCGTCGATCTCGGCGGCATCGATGGCTTGCTGCACATCACCGACATGGCGTGGAAGCGGGTCAAGCATCCATCCGAAGTCGTCAACGTCGGTGATGAAATCAACGTAAAAATCCTGCGGTTCGATCGCGAGAAAAACCGCGTGTCCCTCGGCGTCAAGCAGCTCGGCTCGGATCCCTGGGAAGCTATTTCACGTCGCTATCCGTCCAATACCCGCCTGTTCGGCAAAGTCACGAATATCGCCGATTACGGTTGCTTCGTGGAGATCGAAGAGGGCGTGGAGGGGCTCGTCCACGTTTCCGAGATGGACTGGACGAACAAGAACGTCAATCCGTCCAAGGTGGTGCAGATCGGCGACGAGATCGAGGTGATGGTGCTCGATATCGACGAAGACCGGCGCCGGATCTCCCTTGGCATCAAGCAGTGCAAACCCAATCCATGGGCTGAGTTCGGCGCCAACTTCAATAAGGGCGACCGGGTCAGCGGAAAGATCAAGTCCATCACCGATTTCGGTATTTTCGTCGGTCTGCCCGGCAACATCGACGGACTGGTCCACCTCTCGGATATTTCCTGGGATGCGCCTGGCGAGGAAGTCGTGCGCAATTACAAGAAAGGCGAGGATGTCGAGACCGTCGTGTTGAGCATAGACCCGGAACGGGAGCGTATTTCGCTCGGCATCAAGCAGATGGATCACGATCCGTTGTCGAGTTTCATGTCTGTGCATCCGAAGGGCAGCATTGTCACGGGAACCGTCAGCGAAGTGGATGCGCGCGGCGCAGTCGTGGATCTCGAGGGAGGCATACAGGGCCAGTTGCGCGCAAGCGAGCTTTCCCGTGACCGGGTCGAGGATGCGCGCACGGTGCTGAAGGTCGGCGATGTCGTGGAAGCCAAATTCACCGGGCTCGACCGGAAGAACCGGGTTGTTTCACTTTCCATCAAGGCCAAGGAGGCGCACGAAGAAGCTGAGGCCATGGAAAATTATCGCTCCTCCGATGCGACCTCGGGCACGACGCTGGGCGACCTTCTGAAGGAACGGATCGCCGGCGGCGATAGCTGAGGCATTGCAGGTCGACGGGAGTCTGGGGGGTGTCCGGCTGCTCGGGCTCCGGTCCGGCAGCAAGCATCATGAGGAGTACGGCCTTGGCCATGACGAAGTCCGAGCTCATCGAAATTCTCTCGCGGAAGCAGAAGCACCTGCCCGCGAAAGATGTCGAGCTTGCTGTCAAGCATCTGCTTGAGCTCATGAGCAATGCGCTCGCGTCGGGAGAGCGCATCGAGATCCGGGGTTTCGGCAGTTTTTCGCTTCATTACCGCCCGCCGCGCCTCGGCCGCAATCCGAAGACCGGTGATGCAGTCGCGCTATCAGGCAAGTACGTGCCGCATTTCAAGCCCGGCAAGGATCTGCGCGACCGCGTCAATCAGAACAAGCATCTCCCGATCAAGAACTGACGGCCGGCGCCGGGCCAATACCGGCCAGGAACGCGCTCTCAGCGCAGCGACACCCGCATCCGGAATGCGAGCCGTCTGCCCGCCGCTTTGCATTACAATCAACCCCCTGCGGCTCAGGGCAGGGAATGAACCAGGCAAGAGATGGCGCGAAGAATCGTCTTTCTGATCCTTCTCTGCGTCCTGTTGGTCGTCGCTCTCGCGTTTGCCGCCTTGAATTCGGGTCCCGTGACGGTGAATCTCGGATGGGTCGAGACCACCATGCAGAAGCCCCTGCTCCTCACCGTCGTTTTTGCGATGGGCTGGTTGTTCGGCGTGCTCTGTCTCGGGCTGGTCATGCTCCGTCTGGCCCTGGAGCGACGACGTCTGCGCCGGGCGCTGCGCCTCGCAGAAGCTGAAGTCAACACGCTGCGCAGCGTTCCGACGGCAAATGCCGACTGAATCCGCTTTCCTGTTCGCCGGTCTGCTTTTTGTGGCTGCGGCGCTCGGTTACGTGTTTGCGCGCCTCGGTCAACTGGACGAGGCTGATCGGGGGCCGATTGGCCTCGACTATGTCAGGGGGCTGAAGTTCCTCTTGAAGGAACAGCCGGACCGGGCGCTGGAGGAGCTGACGGGTCCCGCTGAACTCGACGAAGACACACTGGAGACGCA
Organism: Gammaproteobacteria bacterium; assembly: GCA_021462865.1. GTDB lineage: Bacteria > Pseudomonadota > Gammaproteobacteria > Steroidobacterales > QUBU01. The sequence goes on from JAJTYX010000176.1 coordinate 63,568, forward strand.
TTTTGCGCTCGGCCAGCTGTTTCGAAAGCGGGGCGAGATGGAGCGCGCAATCCGTGTGCACCGCGACCTGATTGACCGCCCAAATCTGAAACGCGACGCCCGCGAGCAGGCACAGTTCGAACTCGCCCAGGATTATATGAGTGCCGGCCTGTTCGATCGGGCCGAGGCACTTCTCGGCGAACTGCGCGACTCGCCCAGGCGCGGGCTGGCGGCTTTGCACTGCCTTATCCGGCTGAGCGAGCTGACGCGGGAGTGGGAGCGGGCCATCGAGCTGCGCAGGGATCTCGAGAAGCGCGATCGTGCGACAGGGCGTTCGGGCACAATTGCGCACTACTTCTGTGAGCTAGCGGATCAGGCCCGCCGCACTGGCGATCCGCAACGGGCGACGGCCTGGCTCGACCGCGCTGGCGAGAACCGCAATGAATCGGCACGCATCATGCTGATTCGTGCCGGCCTGGCGAGCGATGCCGGCGATGAGCGAGCGGCGGTAAGCTGGTACAAGCGTGTGGCCGAGCGCGAACCCTCACTCCTGGTCGAGGTGTTGCCAAGGCTTGCCGCATCCTGCCGGGCGGGTAGTTGCCCGGAGGAACTATCGGAGTTCCTCGTCGAGACGATTCGGAATAATCCGGCTTCAACCCGTGCAGTTGCGCACGCAACCATGCTTGACCCGGACATCAACGATGCACTGGCGGTTCGCTGCCTGTGGGATTTTGTCGCGGCTGACCCGATGCTGTCGGCGCTCATCGATGTCGAACGCTTACGTTCCGTGCCGGCTGCCGACCGCGCACCGGTGCTGCTGCGGGTCCGCGATGCGCTGAGGGCCACGGCAGGGGCGGGGCGCAGCTACCGCTGCGTGGAGTGCGGCTACACCAGCAGCAGCATGCAGTGGCAATGTCCGGGGTGCGGAGCATGGGACACGGTCAGGCCGCGAATCCGCCTTGCATTCGAATCAGGCGACCGCTGATCGCAAGTGTAGCCTCGTAACCCACAATTCCAGGTGTTTGCGGCGGAATGGCGACTGGGTACATCACCGGGCGCGCTTTACGATCGCCTCGCTGATTGCAACCCGAGTCAGCGACGACAACGTAACCGAACAGGAGTGCCACATGAAAACCTGGATGCTGATGATGATGGGGATGTTGAGTCCAGCCTGGGCGCTGGCGGGATCGGTCGATCTGAACAGCGCAGACGCTGCGACCCTGGCCAGGGAACTCGACGGAATCGGCCTGGCCCGGGCGCAGGCAATCATCGAATACCGCGAAAAGAACGGCCGGTTCCACTCAGTCGACCAGCTGCTCAACGTGAAGGGTATCGGACCGCAGGTGCTGGAGAAAAACCGGGGGAACCTGCAGGTCGGCACACCGGAAAAGCGCTGATGATCGCCTGCCGTGGACGGGGCATCGCGGAATAGTGCCGCGTCCACGGCATTCTCCTTCCCGACAATCCATCCCTCAATTGATTAATATTCCACGCTGTTGCCAGCGTTTCGCCAAGGACGTTTCTCCATGTCAAAACCGGTTCGTACGGCCGTTTTCCCGGTCGCGGGCAGGGGTACACGCTTCCTGCCCGCTACGAAGGCGATGCCCAAGGAGATGCTGCCGATCGTCGACAAGCCGCTGATCCAGTACGCAGTGGAAGAGGCGATTGCCGCCGGCGTAACGCGCCTGGTGTTCATCACCGGCAGCACGAAGCGTTCGATTGAGGATCACTTCGACCGGGATCCGGAGCTCGAACGGGCCCTCGACGCCACCGGGAAGGCCGATCTCCTGCAGGTCGTACGTAATATTCTGCCGAATGGGGTGTCGTGTGTTTACATTCGCCAGGGCGAGCCGCTTGGGCTGGGGCATGCCGTCTTGTGCGCAAGGCCTGCGGTTGGTGACGAGCCTTTTTTCGTGCACTTGCCGGATGATTTAATCAGGGCGCCGCGCGGCTGCCTCGAACAGATGCGTGAGCATTACGACCGGCACGGCGCCAGTGTTCTCGCCGTCGAGGACGTACCCCGGGAGAGGACGAGCAGTTACGGAATCGTAGATGTCGATCCTGATCTCCGCCTGCGGCAGATCGTTGAAAAGCCGCTTCCGGATGCGGCACCGTCCACCCTCGCTGTCGTCGGACGATACCTTCTGACTCCCAGGGTCTTTGAGCTCCTCGAGCGGACCGGGCGCGGCGCTGGTGGTGAGATTCAGCTGACCGATGGAATCGCCGCCCTGCTCCGCGAGGAACCGGTGTTTGCCTTCCGGTTTGCCGGCCTGCGTTACGACTGTGGCAGCAAACGCGGCTATATTCAGGCTATTCTGGACTTTGCGATGGACGACCCCGCATTGCGCGGGTCGCTGAAGTTACAGCGTTGACACTACGGCCCGGATTTCGGTGGCAGCGCCACGCAAGAACTGGCTCCCCGGGCCGGACTCGAACCAGCGACCAATCGGTTAACAGCCGATCGCTCTACCACTGAGCTACCGGGGAGTGGAGGTTACGTCTGTAAGCAGGGTTAACCCCTTGAGAAGCATCGCAATTCTCTTGGAAGCTCCTGTGCAAGTCAAGGTACTGGTTCGCGTACCGACGTCAGAAATCAACTTAAGATGCGGCCGATACGCGCCACTGCCTCTTTGAGTGTGTCGGTGCTGCAGGCGAAAGACAAGCGAATGAAACCCGGAGCGCCGAAGGCGGATCCCGGCACTACCGCCACATCGGCTTTCTTCAGCAACAACTCGGCAAAGGCGATATCGTCCGCTACGCCCAGTTTGCGGATCGCCTCGCTGACGTCGGGGAAGGCATAGAACGCACCGTCGGCGCGGATGCATTGGAACCCGGGCAACCCGTTCAAGGCGTTGGTTATGAATTCATGACGCTGCCTGAACGCCTCATTCATTTCGCTTACACAGGCCTGGTCACCGGCCAGGGCGGCCACGCTTGCGGCTTGCGAGATGCTGCAGGGGTTTGAGGTGCTTTGTCCCTGAAGTTTTTTCATTGCGGCTACGATGGTCTTGGGGCCGCCGGCGTAGCCGATTCGCCAGCCCGTCATCGCGTAGCACTTGGAGACGCCGTTGATGGTCACGACCCGGTCGTAGAGTTCAGGGCAGGCAGCGGCAATGCTGCAAAACGGCTCTTTGCCCCAGAAGATGTGCTCGTACATGTCATCGGCTGCAATGACCACGTTCGGGTAGTGCTGGAGGACATCTCCAAGCGCGCGCCATTCGGCTCGTGTGTACGCCGTTCCCGTCGGGTTCGACGGGCTGTTGAGGAACAACAGACGCGTCTTGTCCGTGATTGCGGCCTGCAGCGCTTTCGGTGTGATCTTGAATCGCTGCTCGATTGTGGCGGTGACGATCACCGGTTCCGCATCGGCCAGCTTGACCATGTCCGGGTAGGAAACCCAGTACGGCGCAGGCACGATGGCCTCGTCACCGGGGTTCAGTACGGCCATCGCCACGTTGTAACACGTCTGTTTTGCGCCACTCGATACCACGATCTGGTCAGGACCGTACTCCAGCCCGTTGTCCCGTCGGAATTTCTCGATGATCGCAGTCTTCAGCGCTGCGGTGCCCTCGACGGGCGTGTATTTCGTCTGGCCTTTTCGAATGGCTTCGATCGCGGCACTCTTGATGTGCTCGGGGGTGTCGAAATCCGGCTCGCCGGCCCCAAGGTCGATGACCGGGCGGCCTTTGGCACGCATTTCGCTGGCAAGTGCGCTCACGGCCATTGTCGGTGACGGCTTGACGCGCTGTAGGCGCTGGGCGACTGTAAGACTCACTGACGCATCCTCGAAAAAACTGCTTACGCGGGCGGCTGCACATACTACGTGATCGGCCTTGTCCAACCAATAGAAAATCATGAACTCGTTCCAGCTTTCGACCCCATTCGAACCCGCCGGCGACCAGCCCGCTGCGATTGACGCGCTGGTGGCTGGACTCGAGGCCGGGCTGGCGCATCAGACTCTTCTCGGGGTCACCGGGTCGGGCAAGACATTCAACATGGCCAGCGTCATCAATGCGGTGCAGCGCCCCGCAATGATCCTTGCCCCCAACAAGACGCTGGCGGCCCAGTTGTACGGCGAAATGCGGGAATTTTTTCCGCGGAACCGCGTGGAGTATTTCGTCTCCTATTACGACTACTACCAGCCGGAAGCGTATGTGCCTTCGACTGACACCTATATCGAGAAGGACGCCTCCATCAACGCGCACATCGAGCAGATGCGGCTCTCGGCGACCAAAGCGCTGCTCGAACGCAAGGATTCGATCATCGTCGCCACTGTGTCGTCGATCTACGGGCTTGGCGATCCGCAGGCCTATTTCAGCATGGTGTTACACCTGTCGCGCGGCCACCGGCTCGGGCAGCGTGATCTGTTGCGCCGCCTGGCCGAGATGCAATACACGCGCAACGACATCGACCTGTCGCAGGGCACGTACCGCGTGAGGGGCGAGGTCGTGGATATATTTCCGGCGGATTCCGAGCGCGAGGCAGTTCGAGTCAGCCTGTTCGATGATGAAATCGAATCGCTGACCTGGTTCGACCCCCTGACCGGCGAGCAGGGCGACTCCGTCCAGAGGCTGACTGTTTTCCCGAAGACACACTACGTCACTCCTCGCGAGGTGATGCTTCGCGCGGTCGACCAGATCCGCGAAGAGCTTCGGGATCGGCTGGCAGCGCTGCGTGCGGCCGGCAGGCAACTGGAGGCGCAACGCCTGGAACAACGCACCATGTTCGACATCGAAATGATCGTCGAGGTGGGCTATTGCTCCGGGATCGAGAACTACAGTCGGTACCTGTCTGGTCGGCGGGAAGGTGAACCGCCTCCGTGCCTGTTCGACTATCTGCCGGAGAACGCTCTGCTGTTCATCGACGAAAGCCACGTCACCGTGCCCCAGCTCGGAGGCATGTATCGCGGTGACCGGTCGCGCAAGGAGACACTCGTCGAACACGGGTTTCGTCTGCCGTCGGCGCTTGACAATCGACCACTGCGCTTCGACGAGTTCGAGCGGATTTCGCCGCAGACGATTTTCGTGTCCGCCACACCGGGGCCCTATGAACTGGGCCACTCCGGTGCCGTAGTCGAACAGGTTGTTCGACCCACGGGGCTCGTGGACCCGCAGGTAATCGTGCGAGTGGCTGGGGGGCAGGTGGACGACGTGCTGTCGGAGATCAATGCCCGTGCCCGGGTCGGGGAGCGGGTACTGATCACCACGCTGACCAAACGCATGGCCGAGGACCTGACAGATTTCCTCCATGAGCACGGGGTCAGGGTTCGATACCTGCACTCCGACATCGAGACCGTTGAACGAACCGAAATCATTCGTGATCTGCGACTCGGCGTCTTCGATGTGGTGGTGGGAATCAACCTGCTGCGCGAGGGGCTCGATATACCCGAGGTGTCGCTGGTTGCCATTCTCGATGCAGACAAGGAGGGCTTTCTCCGTTCCGAAGGGTCACTGATCCAGACGATCGGCAGAGCCGCACGTAATGTGAACGGGCTTGCCATCATGTACGCGGATCGTGTCACCGGCTCGATGCAGCGCGCCATCGCCGAGACCGACCGGCGGCGGGCGAAGCAGATCGCCTACAACACGGCTCACGGGATCGAGCCGCGAACGGTCCGCAAGGAGGTCCGGGACATCCTCGATGGTGCGCGGGCCGATGCCCGTCCCCGGGAGAGACGGCGCGTAGCGGAGGCGGGGCCGGCCTACGCGGAAATTGACGTCGAGAAAGCGGCGGTTCAACTGCGCCGACTGGAAAAACGCATGCGCGAACATGCGAGAAACCTGGAGTTCGAGGAGGCCGCAAAGCTGCGCGATGAGATTCAGGCATTGCGGGAGCGCAGTCTCGGCCTGCCAGGACGCTCCCGGCAGAGCGCCTGAAGCTCAACTTGCGGCCGGCCTGCGACCTTCGGTATCGTTCGTCCCGCCGACGCCAGAAATCGGTCTTTTCCGGCAGGCGCGTAGCTCAGCGGTTAGAGCACTTGCTTGACATGCAAGGGGTCGGTGGTTCGATTCCACTCGCGCCTACCAGTCCGCCGGATGTGACCTGCTCCCGGTCCGGGAGCGACAGAATTGCCGAGACCCTGAACCGGCCCGCGCTTATTGGCCTGCGCTGCCGCAGCGCGCTCTCTGTTAGAATTCGCGCCCGGTTTCGCGTGCGTGCGGGCAATTGCCTCACGACTTCTTCAACCAGCCGTTCCAGAGTCTCTGATGCCCGTCATAACGTTACCCGATGGCAGCCGCCGTACTTTTCCACAGCCGGTATCCGTCGCGGATGTGGCCGCTTCCGTGGGGCCGGGTCTGGCCAAAGCAGCGCTCGCTGGACGCGTGAATGACAGGCTGGTGGATACCTCCTATCGGATCGCGGAGGATGCGGCGGTCTCGATCGTCACGGACATGGATCCGGAAGGCTTGGAGGTCATTCGGCACTCGACTGCCCACCTGCTGGCGCAGGCGGTCAAAGAACTGTTCCCGCAGGCGCAGGTCACCATCGGCCCTGTCATCGAGAACGGTTTTTACTACGATTTTGCGTTTGAAAGGCCGTTTACTCCCGAGGACCTCGTTGCGATAGAGGACCGGATGAGGGAAATCTCGCGGGCCGACCGCGCCGTCACTCGCAAGGCGCTGGATCGTGCCGAAGCGGTACGGGTGTTCGAAAACGCGGGAGAGCATTACAAGGCCGAGATCATTCGTGATATCCCGGCTGGCGAGGAAATCGGCATTTACAGCCAGGGCGACTGGTTCGATCTTTGCCGCGGGCCGCATGTGCCGTCCACCGGGCGGTTGAAGGCATTCAAGCTGACGAAGCTGGCCGGGGCGTATTGGCGCGGTGACTCACGCAACCAGATGCTGCAGCGGATCTACGGTACCGCCTGGCCCGACGAAAAGTCACTCAAACAGTACCTGCATCGGCTGGAGGAGGCAGAGAAACGCGACCATCGACGCATTGGCCGGGAACTGGACCTGTTTCATTTCCAGGAGGAGTCACCCGGGGCGGTATTCTGGCATCCGAAAGGCTGGATGCTGTTCCGGCAATTGATCGACTACATGCGGGAACGGCAACGGGAGGCCGGTTACCTGGAGGTCAACACCCCGGAGATCCTCGACCGCAACCTCTGGGTACAGTCGGGGCATATCGAGAAATTCGGCGAGAACATGTTCCTGACACAGACGCCTGATGAGCGCGTGTACGCAATCAAGCCGATGAACTGCCCGGGCCATGTCCAGGTCTTCAACCAGGGCCTGAAGAGCTATCGCGAGCTGCCATTGCGCCTGTCGGAGTTCGGCAAGGTGCATCGCTACGAACCCTCCGGTGCGTTGCATGGACTGATGAGGGTGCGTGCCTTCACCCAGGACGACGCGCACGTTTTCTGCACGGAGGACCAGATCACCCGGGAATCGGTCGCGGTGACCGAACTGATCCTGGGCATATACCGGGATTTCGGATTCGAGGATATACAGATCAAGTTCTCCGACCGGCCGGCGAAACGTGTCGGCAGCGATGCGATCTGGGACCGGGCCGAATCGGCACTGAAGACCGCCGCAGCCGCTGCGGGTCTGCAGATGAGCCACAATCCGGGGGAGGGAGCCTTCTACGGCCCGAAGCTCGAGTTTGTCCTTCGGGACGCGATCGGGCGCGACTGGCAGTGCGGAACCTTGCAGGTGGACTTCAACCTGCCCGGTCGCCTGGGAGCCAGCTTTGTCGCGGAGGACAGCCAGCGTCGGGTTCCGGTCATGCTGCACCGGGCGATATTCGGGTCGCTGGAGCGTTTTTGCGGCATTCTGCTCGAGCATCACGCCGGACGTCTGCCGTTGTGGCTCGCGCCTGTACAGGCCGTTGTCATGGCCATAACCGATCGACAGGCCGATTACGCCCGCGGTATTCAGGAAACTCTGAAAAATCAGGGCGTTCGAGCGGAGGCCGACTTGAGAAACGAGAAGATCGGCTTTAAAATCCGCGAGCACACGTTGCAGCGCGTCCCGTATCTCCTCGTGGCAGGAGACCGGGAAGCAGAGTCACAGTCCGTGGCCGTGCGCACGCGAAGCGGCAAGGACCTTGGAAGCATGTCACTCGACACGCTCATTCAAGGTCTGAAAGCCGAGGTCGCGAGCCGCGGCCGCGTTGTTATGGAGGGTTAAAGCATCGTCGCAAACAAGAGGGTCCGGAGGAACGAGGAGATCGACTCCCGTCAGTTACGGGTGATTGGGGCAGATGGTCAGATGATCGGGGTGATGACTCGCGAGCAGGCGCTCGACATGGCGTCCTCGCAGGCACTCGATCTGGTCGAGGTGTCCCCGAATGCCGAGCCGCCGGTATGCCGAATTCTCGATTTTGGGAAGTTCCTGTTCGAACAGAACAAGAAGGCCCATGCGGCTAAACGCAAGCAGAAGCAGATACAGGTCAAGGAAGTAAAGTTCAGGCCGGGTACCGAGGAGGGTGACTATCAGGTCAAGCTGCGAAACCTGATACGGTTCCTCACAGAAGGAGACAAAGCAAAGGTCACCCTGAGATACCGGGGGCGCGAGATGGCGCACCAGGAACTCGGATTCCGGCTCCTGCAGCGTGTGCAGCAGGATTTGCAGGACTTCGGGGCTGTCGAGCAGATGCCGAAGCTGGAAGGCCGGCAACTTGTGATGGTGATTTCGCCGAAGAGAAAGTGAGTTCTGGATGCCGAAGAGGGCAATCGCTTCGCCCTCCGGACCGTCCAGGCCCGCCTGTCCCGACCCGCGCGGTTCGGTCCGGGCACCAAGGAGTTGAGCAATGCCGAAGATGAAAACCAAGCGCGGGGCTGCGAAACGCTTTCGCGTCACCGGGAATGGGGGAATCAAGCGAGCCCAGTCCCATTTGAATCATATTCTGACCAAGAAGAGGTCAAAGCGAAAACGGCAACTTGGCCCGATGCGCCAGGTTGACGAATGTGATGTGCCCGGCATCAGGAAACTGATTCCGTACGCCTAACGGGAGATCGAGGAAATGGCCAGAGTCAAACGAGGCGTTACCGCCGGTGCGCGTCACAGGAAGGTTCTCAAGAAAGCGAAGGGCTACTACAACGGCCGGCGCAAAGTTTACCGCGCTGCGAAACAGGCGGTAATCAAGGCGGGCCAATATGCCTTCCGTGACCGGCGCGTCAAGAAGCGGGAATTCCGCGCCCTGTGGATCGCCCGCATCAACGCAGGTGTTCGTATGCACGGCTTGTCGTACAGCCGCTTCATCAACGGACTCCGGCAGGCTGGAATCGAAATAGACCGCAAAGTGCTGGCGGATCTGGCTGTGCACGACGCTGAGGCTTTCGCCGTACTGGTCGAGCAGTCCAGGGGCCGCGCTGCCTGACAAAGGCTTAGCCGGCGCATTGCTCGTTATCGGCAAGTGGCACCGGCCCGTTTCGGGCCGGGCCGCGTTTCATCCGGAAGTTTATGGACCGACTGCAAGAGCTGCTGGAACAGGCGCAGGCTGCAGTGGCCGGAGCGTCGGACCTGGCGAGTCTGGATGCGACTCGCGTCCGGTATCTCGGCAAGAAGGGCGAACTCACTGGGCTGCTTCGACAGCTCGGTTCCCTGCCGCCCGCGGAGCGTCCCGCCGCGGGAGAAGCCATCAACCTTGCGCGCGACACGCTTCTCGATGCCATTGAACAGCGCCGACTGAAGCTGGACCAGCAGCGAATTGACGCGTTGCTGGTATCTGACCGCGTCGACATGAGTTTGCCCGGCCGGGGTGAGGGTACCGGTGGTTTGCATCCGGTCACGCGTTCACTTGCGCGGATCACTGCCATATTTCGGGGCGCCGGCTTCGAGGTGCGGGAGGGCCCGGAAATCGAGGACGATTTCCACAACTTCACCGCGTTGAACATCCCGGCAAATCACCCGGCCCGTGCGATGCACGATACGTTCTATTTTCCCGACGGGCGACTTTTGCGCACTCATACCTCTCCGGTTCAGATACGTGCAATGCGGGAAAAAGGCGCTCCGATTCGGCTGATCGCCCCGGGGCGTGTCTATCGGTGTGATTCGGACATGACTCATACCCCGATGTTTCACCAGGTGGAGGGCCTGGTGGTCGATCGTGATGTCAGCTTTGCAAACCTGAAGACGCTTCTGCACGAGTTCGTCGAGTGCTTCTTCGAGCGAAAAGTGGTCTTGCGTTTCCGTCCTTCGTACTTTCCGTTCACCGAGCCGTCGGCCGAGGTGGATGTCCGCTCCGAATCCGGGCGGTGGCTGGAGATCCTGGGCTGCGGGATGGTGCACCCATCGGTGTTGCGTACGGCAGGAGTGGATCCGGAGATCTACACCGGCCTCGCCTTCGGCATGGGCGTCGAACGCCTGACGATGCTTCGATATGGTGTCGACGACATTCGCCTCTTTTTCGAGAACGATCTTCTCTTCCTGAGGCAGTTCCGATGAGAAGCGAGAGATGAAGATCTGCCGGTCATGGTTACGCGAGTGGGTGGATGCTGAGATCGACTCGGCCCAGTTGGCAGAGCAGCTGACAATGCTCGGTCTCGAAGTCGAATCCGTCACCGTGGTGGGGGAGCGGTCGGATGCGCTGGTTGCAGCGCGGGTGATCGAGACCCGGCGCCACCCGAATGCGGATCGCCTCACGGTCTGTGACGTCGATATTGGCCGCGGCCAGCCGATCGGCATCGTCTGCGGTGCGAGAAACGTACGGCAAGGCGGTGTCTACGTCGCGGCACTGCCGGGCGCGCGGCTGGCGAATGGCCGCCTCATCGAGGCCAGCACGATCCGCGGACAAGCATCCGGTGGAATGCTCTGTTCCGCGACTGAACTGGGTCTTGGCGACCTCCATGAGGGACTGCTCGAGCTCGACCGTGACACGTCTCCCGGGACGGATGCCCGAGCCCTTCTGGAGCTTGGCGACTTCGTGCTTGATCTCAACATTACGCCGAATCGCGCGGATTGTTTCAGTGTGATCGGGATTGCGCGGGAGGTGTCTGCTGCCTCAGGCGCCAGCTTCCTGTCCCGGACGGACTACCGGGCTGCCGTGGCGATCGATGACCAGGTTGCCGTCACCGTGTCGAGCCCGGTGGATTGTCCACGCTTTTCCGGAAGGGTGATTCGCGGCCTGTCCAGGGACGCGAGAACGCCGGTGTGGATGAGCGAGCGATTACGACGATGCGGAATTCGCCCGATACACCCAGTCGTCGATGTCGGCAACTATGTCATGCTGGAACTTGGCCAGCCAATGCATGTGTATGACCTGGACCGGCTGCCTCCGAGCGGGATCCAGGTGCGGCGTTCCGGAAAAGCGGAGAAGATCGTCCTGCTGGATGGACGCGTCGTTGATGCCGATTCCGACATGCTCGTTATTGCTGATGCGAGCGGTCCTATTGCGCTGGCGGGAATCATGGGTGGTCAGTCGACCGCTGTGACAGCGACGACCAGCAATGTTTTTCTGGAATCTGCTTTCTTTGCGCCTGCGGCCATCGCCGGCAGAGCACGGCGCGCAGGCCTGCACACCGACGCCTCGCAGCGATTCGAGCGCGGAGTGGACCCTTCGGGCCAGGCGCGTGCCATTGAGCGAGCAACTGAACTCATTCTCGCCGTGGCTGGTGGCCGGGCGGGACCATTGACCGACATCATTCATTCAGAGCACGTGCCCTCACGAACGCCGGTCCGGTTGCGTCGGTCGCGACTCACGCGAGTTCTGGGGACAGAGGCGCCAGTCGCCGATGTCACCGGGATCCTGCGCCGACTCGACATGCGGGTCGACGAACAGGGCACGGACTGGCTGATTTCTGCGCCCGCTGCACGCTTCGATCTGGAATGCGAGGAGGACTTTATCGAGGAAGTCGCCCGGATGTTCGGTTATGAACGAATTCCGGAGACCGCTGGAAGACACGAGGTCCACCTTGCCAGCACGAGGGAGGATCCTGACGGTCTCGCTACGCTAAGGGCGACGCTCGTCGCACGAGGATTTCAGGAGGTCGTTACCTACAGTTTCATTGCGCCTGCCATCGCTCGCCTTTTCGGTGCTGCCGAGTCAGAGCAACTGGTGTTAAGCAATCCCATTTCGGCCGATATGGCGGTGATGCGGCAGTCCCTCTGGCCCGGGCTTGTAACGGTTGCGCGAGAGAATCTGAACCGGCAGCAGTCCCGCTTGCGGCTCTTCGAGATCGGGCCACGCTTTTCCGCTGCTGGATCAGCCCGGACGGAGGAACTGGCGATCGCGGGTGTCATCATTGGCCAGCGTCTCCCGGAACAATGGGGCACGCCGCCGCTCGCTCTGGACGTCTTCGATCTGAAGGCCGAGGTCGAGGCACTGCTAGGTCTTTCCGGTGAACTTTCGCGAGTTCGCTTTGACACCGCGGTCCATCCGGCCCTGCACCCGGGCCGGTCTGCGTCCATCCGGTGCGGGGATCGCATGGTGGGCTGGCTGGGAGAGATTCATCCGTCGCTTGCGGCGGAGCTGGGTATTCCCAATGCCGTGCTGTTCGAATTCGTGGTGGACCGGCATGCTCACAAGCCACGTCCCCGGTATGACGCGATCTCCAGGTTTCCGGCTGTACGTCGGGATATTGCCGTCGTCGTGCCCCGCGAGGTGCAGACGGCCCGGCTCATGGAAGTGCTGCTGACTGCGGCTCCTGCGGTCGTCAGGGAAGCCACGGTTTTTGACATATACACGGGTCCGCAGGTTGGCGAGACAGAAAAAAGCGTGGCTATAGGGTTGATTTTACAGGATACATCCCGCACCCTTACAGACCAAGACGCCGAATCGACCATGCAACAGCTGCGACTGGCCCTGACGCAGGAATTGCGGGCCCGATTCCGAGAATAAGACCGAGACGAAATAACATGGCCCTGACAAAAGCCGATATGGCAGAATCCCTGTTCAACGAGCTGGGCCTGAACAAACGCGAGGCGCGTGAACTCGTGGATCTTTTTTTCGAGGATCTGCGAACCGCCCTGGCGAGCGGAGAGCAGGTCAAGCTGTCCGGATTCGGCAACTTCGATTTGCGCGACAAAAATACACGGCCGGGTCGAAACCCGAAGACGGGCGAAGAAATTCCGATCACTGCGCGGCGGGTAGTGACCTTCCGCCCTGGACAAAAATTAAAGGCCCGAGTGGAAGCCTATGCTGGAACCGGGAAATAACGACGAACTACCGCCCATCCCAGGAAAGCGATATTTCACCATCGGCGAGGTCAGCGAGCTGTGCGCGGTGAAGCCGCATGTGCTTCGCTACTGGGAACAGGAATTTCCGCAGCTGAAACCGGTCAAGCGACGCGGCAATCGTCGCTACTACCAGCGCCAGGATGTCCTTATCATCCGCCAGATCCGCAGCCTTCTCTATGACGAAGGGTTTACCATCGGCGGCGCACGTCAGCGACTGACCGGCGAGGAAGCCAAAAGCGATCTTTGCCAGAGTCAGCAGATCATCCGGCAGTTGCGGGCTGAACTCGAAGAGGTTCTGAGGCTGCTCCGGCGCTAGCCGGGCCGCATGGTTTTCGCGGGCTTCTGCTCGCGTTAAGATCTGCAATGGCGGAGCGTTGCAAGAACGACGTTCTCGCAACGGTCTGCTGATCGGGTGAATCGGGGAAGGACACGCCGGCGCTTGCCGGCTGAGCCGCAACTCGCACTTTTCACTCGGCTTGTTGTTTGTCGGTCGGGGCGTGGCGCAGCCTGGTAGCGCACCTGCATGGGGTGCAGGGGGTCGCTGGTTCGAATCCAGTCGCCCCGACCAATGAATTCATGGCACCAACGAATCCTGCCGGTTGCAGGTTTCGGGTGCAACAAAGGGGACAGTGGCCCGCGTAACCATCCGGCATCCGGCCACCTTCCGCCGTGGCTGCATCGGGCGAGAAACTCTTTTGAGGGCTATGGAATGGCCGATCCGGCCAGGAGGCAGCCCGGCCTTTTGTCAGGTTCTGCCATTTGTCCCGAAAGCGTTGCGTCTGATCATATTGTCATTATAATATGACATTGTTGCCGACCGGACGGGCGAGCGGTGACGAACAACAGCCTGGAGGCCATTTATGCTGATCAATAACTGGTACGTAGCTGCCGGATCCCACGAGGTGACTGCGAAGAAGCCGATCGGGGTCCGAATGCTCTGTTGCGATTTTGTCCTGTTTCGCGACGACAAAGGCAAGGCGGTCTGCCTGAGCGGCGTCTGCTGTCATCGCGGCGCGATCCTCTCCGGAGGCGAGATCAACAATCACAATGTGGTTTGCCCGTATCACGGCTGGGAGTTCAGCGGTTCCGGCAAATGTACGCTGATACCCTCCCAGGGCCCGGAAGGCGCCATTCCGAAGCGCGTGCGGGTTGACAGCTACCCGACGCAGGAAAAGTACGGGTGGGTCTGGGTGTTTCTGGGCGATCTTGCCGAGAACGAGCGGCCAAAGATTCCCGACCTGTTCCCGGAATACGATGACAACGAGGGATGGAAGCGCATACCGTACGGCTTCGAAGCAAAAGCCAACTGGATGCGGTTCGAAGAGAACTCTCTCGACACGGCGCACACCCAGTTCGTGCACCGCGTGTTCGGCAGCAAGCGAACGCCGAAATTGCAGCCCACGCCCATCGAGCTGACGGAATGGGGTGCGCGGGTTTCGCGCACGAAGCCTGCGCCAAAGCCCGACCAGAAGTACGGGAAGGTTGCCGAGCTTCTCTCGGTAGAGCGGCGCACGACGAACGTGTCCCTGGAGTTCAGCGTCGTGGGACTGTGTCATCGAATCCAGCCAACCTTCAAGGAAGGGATGACCCAGATCAATTTCAGCGCCCGTACGCCCATCGATCAGAAGCTGAGCCGGGCGGTCGGCTGGCAGGCCCGTAACTATCTGAAGGAGCCTGAGTACGATGCCGAGCGCATCGCCGGGATTCTCCTGGCGGTGGAAGAGGATCTGTCGGTGGTCGAGACTGTTGTCCCGCCGCTTACACCGCCTTCCCTGACCGACGAATTCCTGATCGAATCCGACAGCATGGAGGTCGCTTTCCGCAAGTCATGCTGGAAGTGGGCGAACAAGGGCTGGGAAATCGACATGCCCAGGTTCGAGGAATTGAGCAAGACCCAGGTCCTGGTGATTCCCTCGCCGGAGCGGCGCAGCGATCCAAAGAACTGGGTACACAAGGCGGTGCCGTTGAAGCCCGCCGGTTCGCGCCCAGCGGAGTAGCGCTGGCCCCGGACTGGGGTAGACTGTGTGCGACGATGGTGGCCGCGGGCATCACAAGATGCCCGCGGCCAGCTTTGCGGTTCGGGTTTTCAATCTACCGGGAGCAGTTGAAGGAAATGGCACGTCCACATATTGAGCCGTTCGTCGATCGCGATGTCGACTTCAAACCGATGACGCTGCCGGGCTTCTCGCGTGGCATGCACTACAAGGTTCTGAGCCTCGATACCGACACCGGTGCCTGCTCGCTCACCGTTCGCTTCGATGCCGGCTTCCGCCAGCCACCCGGCATGAGTTACTCGGAAATGGAGCTTTTCATCACGAGTGGCTCGGTCCGATATGGCGATAAAACCTATGGCCGAGGCAATTACTTTTTCGTCCCCGCCGGGGTGTCGATGCCGGCTATGTCGTCGCCGAAAGGCGCCGAAGGGCTGCTTTTCTACAACTATGGCGAACCGAGTTTCCTCGAGTCCGACGAGGATCATCCACGCGCCCAGCGCGACCAGTTGATCATCGTCGACGCCTACGAAGGGCTGCAATGGAAGGTAGCCGACTTCGTGCGGCCCTCCGTCGCTCCGGGGTGCATGGTCAAATTGCTTCGATCGGACCCGTTGACCCATGCGCATTCCTTGCTTTATTGCATGACGCCGAATTATTGGCAGGACAACATTTCCTATCACGATTGCGCCGAGGAGAGTTATCACATTTACGGAACCTCCTCGATGATGCAGTTCGGCGACCTGCCGACGGGCGGCTACTTCTGGCGACCCGCGTGGATCAACCATGGCGCCTTTGCGAGCGAGCTGGGCGTTCTTGGTTTCGGCCGGACCGACAGCACGCTGCACAACTATTTCCACTTCAACCCATGGAGCACTCCCGACGAGAACCGGGAACGTGCAGCAGCCCAGCTGCGGCGAAACAAGCCGAACCTGTACAAGTGGATTCGCTCACCGGATGGCCATAATCATCCGCACGACTTCGAATACCCCGATTACGATTATGCCGGCGAGGAGCCGCAGAGCGGGGGTGATGACGGCCATGAGCACGCCCACGGGGCGCACGATTCAGCAGGGCATCACCACGAAGCTAAACGTCGCAGGAAGGCGCGATCCGCCCGCTGATTGGGCGCTCAGATCAGGCCGAGTTCTGCCAGTCGTTGAATCGTGAGGCTTTGGGTCGCACGCAGGATCTCGACATCATTGGCGCCACGCCGTTCGAGCTGGCGGGCTTCATGAAATAGTGTCGTTCGATAACTGTCGGCAAAGGCCTGAAATGGCTGCCTGGCAAGCACGTTGGTAAGGCCTGTCTGGTTTCGGCGGTAGTGAAGGGCATTCAGGTCGATTGCGGCATGTGCGGCGATGCTGTCTCCGCCCGGGCCGGCCTCGGCCATGACACGCCCGTCGTAGTCGACCACCTTGGCCATTCCCGTCGTTGAACCGGCAGGCAACGCGGTCCCTGTCACGGCCGACGCATTGGCCGAGACCACATAGGCAAGGTTCTCCATTGCCCTGGCACGCTTTGCCATGTCCTTGGCGGTGCTACGGGGGCTTCCCATTTCACTCGTGGAGTGCAGCAGGATCTCGGCGCCGCGCATTACGTGACAGCGAGCAATCTCGGGATAAAGAATCTCCTCCGAGGCGATTGCCGAGAGACGACCGATCGGCGAATCGAGGACTGGAAAGAGCGAGTCGCTTCCGTAGAGCGAAACATAGCGGTCCAGCACGTCATACGGCGACGGGCTAAAAAGCGAAATCAAGCGCCGGTAACGCAGTGCGACTTCACCAGACGGAGCGATGACGAAACTGGTCTGGAAATAGAGATCGGGAAAATTTCCGTCGGCTTCATAGGCGTTGCCAGCCAGAAAGATGCCATATCGGGAAGCAATTGCTCCCAGGTCACGGTACTCCCGGCCGTCGATCTCAAGCGCGGCTTTTCGACGCCACTCGGCGAATTCTCGTGCGGGCGGCGCTCCGGTGAGGCTGTACTCGGGCAGGACAACCAGGCGAACGCCCAATCCATGGGTCTGCGTCAGCAGATCGATGCTCGGGCCTAACAGGCTGTCGATTCGAGCGATATTCTGGCGGATCGCCTTGCGGGCCCCCTCTGTGCCTGCAATGGGTGCCACTGATCGCGTTGTGACTTGTAACGCGAGCGCCAGATAGAGAACCACGTCAGTGTTCTCGCCGATCATGGTGGACGCGTGCGGCGGGTATGCCGGAGGCCGGGCGGGTCATCCCCGCCGCGAATCGCCGGGATGAATTGGTAATCCCGTAAAAACAATATGATGTAAGTCATATTTTGCGTAAACATTAGTCGATCGGACGGCTCTGGAATGACTTCCGTGCAGGTTCCCCCGCGAGCGACCCGGGATCACGCTACTCGCCGGGCCGGGTGATGTGGCCGACGGTCAGGATCGGCAGTTCATCGCCACGCAGATGACGGTCTTCGATGCCCAGCAGAATCGGCTCGGCGGCGCGCCGGTAGATGTTGACCTTGGCATTGAACACATTGTGGGTGATTCCGTGCTTGTCGTTGATCGCAAGCTTCCGAACCGTGAAGGTGCCATCTGCCTGGGCGCATCCGGTCAGGTAACACTTGATCGATTCAATCGAGTCGCCGGACAGTTCCAATCCGCTGAGGCGGGCCAGGTGCCCCTGGGCCTGATCGACGAAATCAACGGCGGTCACGTGTTGGATGGCGGCCGTCGAGTCTGACGACATCGGCAGGTCTGCTTCAAAGGCGCCCAGCAGAATCTGGCCTGGCATGGCGCGTTCGATCATTCGCGCCAGTTCGATGGTGACGTCGCCGACGATCTGTGTGCAAAGGGTGGGACTGAGCCCTTCGGCGTGATGAAACTCATAGCAGCCGCCGATATGAAAACAGGCGCGGAGCAGCGGCACCGTTCTCGCGTGCGCTTTCCTCCGTGCGATGGCGTTGTCGGCAAGCACGAGATGCATGAAATGATAAAGGCTCGTGTTGGCGTCCATGCCGGAATCGCGGTTCCAGATATAGAAGCCATCACCGGCGCTGGAGCGGGCAAAATTCACGCGCCACTGGCTTGCGAGCATTTTGCTGTGAGCGGAATTGAGGGAGTAGGCGAGGCTGTTCAGCTGCGTCATCTGCTCGAATGGGCGCAGGAGGCCGAAACCGACGATATCGAACAGGGCCACGGCGCGATTCGGGATATAGCTGACACCGAAGCGGCGGATCATCCGGTCAAGCAAGTCGGACTCTTCCCGGGTTCCGGAAATCGGATGGCGCGGGCTGATCGATACAGGTTCAACCTCCAGAAGGCGTGCGGTATTGACCAACTGGCGCATGGAAAAACGCCGTGTGCCTGTCAACAATCGCTCAAGAAACCCCTGGGTATGCGGACTTGCGTCACCGCGGCTTGCCGCCGCACGGGCGGTATATTCCGCGATCGCGTAATGGGGCACGACCAGCACCAGCAGACCATCATCGTGCGGGCACCACGCCAGCAACAGGTTGCGACCGAGGTTCCAGAGCCGGCAAAGCTGGCGATCGAGATCGAGCAGTGTGCCGCGCGTGCGCAGATCGAGGCCGCCAGTCAGGCCAGAGATGTCCAATGCGACATCCGGTGCGATTGCTGCATTGGACTGGCGTGCGGTCTGTTCCATCGGTTGCCTCGATCGCAATCCGGCCGGCCACGACTCGCGTCACCGGACGATCACCCTGATACCATGAAGGCCTTGGTTGAACCTAATTGATTGTAACGTGGGCACGCAAGGGTATTTGCTGCCTTACAGAGCGTGCGGCGGAGGAAGATGCGTTCAGTGACCCACTCGAATGTGATCCGCGAGCTGCAGGACATCGTCGGACCGGCGGGGTTTCTGGAGTCACCCGGGGATCTGGCCCCCTTTCTGACGGAATGGCGTGGCCTGTATCGCGGTGTGGCAGACCTGGTGCTCCTGCCTGCGAGCGTTGAAGAAGCATCGGCGATTCTGGGGCTGTGCTACCAGCGCGGGATCGGGGTCGTGCCACAGGGAGGAAACACCGGGCTCGTCGGTGGAGCCGTGGCGTGTTCCACGCCTGAGCGGCCGCAGGTTGTAGTGTCGGCGCGCCGGATGGCTGCTATTCGGGATCTCGATCCGGACAACTACACCATAACGGCGGAGGCCGGCTGCGTGCTGGCGTCACTCCAGTCGGCCGCTGCTGAGGCGGACCGGTTCTTTCCGTTGAGCCTGGCGTCCGAGGGCAGTTGTCAGCTGGGCGGGAATCTTTCCACGAATGCAGGCGGAACGAACGTTCTGCGTTTTGGGACCGCGCGCGAACTCGTTCTTGGGCTCGAGGTCGTGCTGCCGGACGGACGAGTGTTCGACGGCCTGCGAGCCTTACGCAAGGACAACAGCGGCTACGACCTGAAACAGCTCTTCATCGGCGCCGAAGGTACGCTCGGCTTCATCACGGCCGCGACCTGCAAGCTGTATCCGCGGCCGCGCGGTATCGCGACAGCGCTGGTGGCGGTGCCGGATCCGCAAGCCGCCATTGCGTGCCATAGCCGGGCAAGACTCGCGCTTGGCGACGAGCTGATCGCGTTCGAGCTGATCAGCCGCATGGCATTGTCGTTCGTTCTGCAGTATCTCCCGGCTGCCCGGGATCCTCTGGCGCAACCCGCTCAATGGTACGTACTCCTTGAGATCGCGACCGCCCGCGACCAGGCTTCCGCCGAAGAGGAGCTGGATACGTTTCTGGCGGATTGCCTCGAGTCGGGCCTGATCCTGGATGGCGTCGTGGCTCGCAGCGGTACGCAGAGGGATGATCTTTGGGCCTTGCGGCACAATATTTCCGACGCGCAGAAGATCGGCGGGGCCAGCGTCAAGAACGACATCTCGGTGCCGGTATCGAGGGTTGGCGCCTTCATCAGGGAAGCGGAGAAGCGCGTCTGCACTTTGTTGCCTGGTGTCCGGGTGCTGGCATTCGGACACGTCGGCGATGGCAATATCCATTTCAACCTTACACAGCCCGAGGGCATGCCACCTGCCGAGTTCCTCGGAATGTGGGCGAACCTGTGCGGCGAGGTCAATTCGATCGCGGTACGGCTTGGAGGCAGCTTCAGTGCGGAACATGGCATTGGACTGCTCAAGGCACCTGAGCTCCGGCGGTTACGCTCCGCGGTCGAGCTGGATCTGATGCACACGATCAAGCGCGCGCTCGATCCGAACTCGATCATGAATCCCGGCAAGATACTCGGCGATTGAATGAAGCTGCGGCCGATGGTGGGCTGCGGATGCTACACTGGGCAGGCTTTCTGGCCGCACCCCGCATTTGCCGGGAGTGCGAAACTGACAGTGTGACTCCAGGGTGCGGGCATGACGGACGAGAAGTCGGGTTCTCGCGACAGCCAACGGCGTTTTTCCAGCCGTGTTGTGGACGGAGTTGCCCAGGCGCCCAGCCGGGCAATGCTACGGGCGGTCGGATTCAGCGAGGCGGATTTCAGCAAAAGCCAGATCGGTATCGCCTCGACGTGGAGCATGGTGACGCCATGCAATATGCACATCGACCGGCTGGCGGGCGAGGCGGCCGCGGGGGTTGACGCAGCCGGTGGCAAGGCCGTCATCTTCAACACGATCACCGTTTCAGACGGGATTTCGATGGGCACGCCTGGCATGCGTTATTCCCTCGTGTCCCGCGAGGTGATTGCCGACTCGATCGAAACGGTGGTCGGGGCCGAAGGGTTCGACGGTTTCGTGGCGATTGGCGGCTGCGACAAAAATATGCCGGCCTGCGTGATGGCCATGGCCCGCCTGGACCGTCCATCGGTCTTTGTCTACGGCGGTACGATCCAGCCTGGTGCAGAGCGGCGCGACATTGTTTCGGTATTCGAGGCCGTCGGCGCAGCGTCAAGCGGCCGCATGACGAGTGCGCAACTGCTCGAGGTTGAGCGAACGGCGATTCCGGGCCCGGGTTCCTGCGGCGGAATGTACACCGCCAACACCATGGCATCGGCGATCGAGGCGCTCGGCCTGTCGCTCCCGGACAGCTCGGCTCAAGACGCAGTTTCAGGAAAGAAGGACGAGGATTGCCGCAGGGCCGGAGCGGCTGTCGTGGACCTTCTGCGGCGTGGAATCCGCCCATCCGACATTCTCTGCCGTGAGGCGTTCGAAAACGCCATCACGACCGTCATCGCTGTTGGCGGATCCACCAATGCCGTACTGCATCTTATCGCCATGGCGCACGAGGCGGGCATCCCGTTGTCGCTCGATGACTTCACCCGCATCGGCGCGAAGGTGCCTGTACTGGCGGATCTCCGCCCGAGCGGTTGTTACGCAATGTCGGAGCTCGTGGCTGTCGGCGGAATTCAGCCCTTGCTCAGGATGCTGCTGGACGCGGGTTTGCTGCACGGCAAGTGCATGACTGTCACGGGAAAGACGCTGGCGGAAAACCTTGCGACTGCAGGGCAATACCCGGTCGGCCAGAAGATCATCCGGTCGTTCGACAACCCGGTCAAGAAGGACAGCCACCTGGTCGTGCTCTACGGCAATCTCGCACCCGAGGGAGCCGTCGCAAAGATCAGCGGCAAGGAAGGCCTCTCGTTCCGCGGCCGGGCACGTGCTTTCGGTTCCGAGGAAGCGGCGTCCCGGGCAATTCTCGCCGGAGATGTAGTCGCTGGCGACGTGGTGGTCATTCGCTACGAAGGGCCTCGCGGCGGCCCCGGCATGCGCGAGATGCTCAGCCCGACATCGGCGATCATGGGTCGGGGGCTTGGCGACAAGGTGGCGCTGATTACCGACGGGCGGTTCTCGGGCGGCAGCCACGGGTTCGTCGTCGGACACGTGACTCCGGAGGCCGCATGCGCTGGCCCGATCGCCCTGATCGAGGATGGAGACCAGATCTTGATCGATGCAGTGGCCCGCACGATCGATCTTGCCGTTTCGTCCGATGTGCTCGATCAGCGGAGAAAGCGGTGGTCACCTCCGACGGACAAGCCACCAAAAGGGGTGCTCTCCAAGTACGCCCGGCTTGTCAGCTCGGCTTCTCTCGGAGCGATTACGACCGCTGGAGACTGACCTTGACCCCGGCTATGGCATCGGCTTAACTTCGCCGCGCGCGCTGTCCGGTCATGCCCGAGAGTCGCGGTCGGGCCAGAGGGTCACAGCGTCGGGCCGGGCTGTAGCGGATGGAGTAACGGGTAGTAAGCGGCTAACCGGGAATGCGTATTCGATGGAGCCCGCGACGGCCTGGCCGAAGCGGGCTTTTTTTGGTCCGTCCCGTCCGCAGCCTGACGGGCGGCTTAGGATACTGCCATGAGCACGAACAACGCCGACATGATTCCGCTGCAGCCGTTGCCGGGCCCGGCTGGTGGCCAGCCATGGCTGGTGCTGAAGTTCGGGGGTACCAGCGTATCCACCCTGCGCAACTGGCAAATCATCGGCGAGTTGCTGCAGGGGCATGTCGCGTCAGGCTATTGCCCGGTCGTTGTTCATTCTGCGTTGGCCGGGGTCTCCAACCGGATCCAGACGGCCCTCGGCCGGGCAGTGTCCGGAAACTACCGGGACGACGTCACGGCTATCGAAGCGGCGCATTTCGAACTTGGCAGGCAACTTGCGGTGGATGCGCCGACGCTCGTCGGCGGATACATGCGCGAGCTGGAACAGATCCTGGCAGGGGTCCAGCTGCTGGGTGAAGTGAGCAGCCGGGTGCGGGCCAGGGCCATGGCTTGTGGGGAACTCATGGCAACCGCGCTCGGCGCCGCCTACCTCGGCAGTCGCGGGCTCAAGGTGCACTGGCTCGATGCCCGGCAGGTACTGCACAGCATCGATCCACCCAACAGCAGTGAGCGCACCCGTTACCTGAACGCCAGCTGCCGGTTCGACGCTGATGAACAGCTGCAGCAGCAGTGGCGCGATCTTGGGGGAATCGTCCTCACCCAGGGATTCATCGCGAGTAATGTTTCCGGGGAGACGGTCATTCTCGGGCGGGGCGGATCGGACATATCGGGCGCATACTTCGCCGCCAGGCTCCAGGCAGCCGGCCTGGAGATCTGGACCGACGTCCCCGGAATTTTCAGCGCCAATCCGCGAATTGTCGACGGCGCCAGGCTGCTGCGCACCTTGACGTACGCCGAGGCACAGGAAATCGCTTCGACCGGCGGCTCTGTTCTGCATCCGCGCTGCATAGCGCCGGTCCGCAAGCACGGTATTCCATTGCGGATCAGGGACACCACGCGACCGGAGTCTCCCGGAACGCTGGTTACGAGTGACGCCGGCTCCGATGCACCGCGGGTCAAAGCGATCCTCGGCCGAACGGGCGTAACGCTCGTTTCCATGGAGACGCTGGGCATGTGGCATGAGGTTGGCTTTCTTGCCAGCGCCTTCGGCTGCTTCAGTGATCTCGGGCTCTCAGTCGACCTCGTTTCGACCTCAGAGAGCAACGTCACGGTAACCCTGGATCCAGGCGTCAACACGATCGATGCCGATCTTCTCGCGAGTCTTCGCATCGCGTTGGAACGCCTTTGTCGGGTACAGATCATCGAGAACGTGGAAGTCGTTAGCCTGGTAGGACGCAGGATTCGCTCCGTCTTGCATGAGATTGGGCCGGCATTCGACGTGTTCGAGGAGTTGCCGGTGCACCTGCTGAGCCAGGCCGCGAGCGATCTCAATCTCAGTATCGTCGTCGAGCAGGACCAGTCGCGGCGAATCATCCAGTCCCTGCACACCTTGTTGGTGCATCCTGTCGGCAAGGACGGCGTTTTCGGGCCAACCTGGGAGGAACTGCGGCAGGGCACGGTCGGCAGTGCATCATTGCCTGAGCCGTGGTGGGTAAAGCGTCGAGACACCCTGGTGGACCTGGGTCGGACCCATGGCTGCGCCTACGTCTATGATCTCGCCACCGTTCGGGAAGCCGTAACGCGACTCCAGGGTATTCGCGGTGTCGACCGGATTCTCTATGCGATGAAGGCGAATGCCAACCCGGAGGTGCTGCGGGTTGTCCACGATGCCGGGTTGGGCTTCGAATGCGTGTCGCCCGGTGAGATCGAACGGCTGATCAAGCTGTTTCCGGCGCTCGAGCGGCGCCGCATCCTGTTTACGCCGAATTTCGCTCCACGCCACGAATATGAGTACGGCCTGGCCCAGGATGTCTGGGTGACACTGGACAACCTGTTTCCGCTGCGGGAGTGGGGCCGGCTGTTTGCAGGTCGGGAGATTTTCCTGCGCGTTGACACCGGCCACGGCCATGGGCACCACGAGCATGTCAAGACTGCCGGCGTCCATTCGAAGTTCGGCATTCCAATATTCGAGTTGCAGGAGGCCCGTGAGCTGGCCGACCAGCATGGTGCGCGCATCGTCGGATTACATGCGCATACGGGAAGCGGAATCCTGGATCCGCAGAACTGGCGGGACGTGGCCGGAATACTCGCCGATGCCGCGCGAGATTTCCCGCAGCTGCGCATACTCGACCTGGGTGGCGGGCTGGGAATCCCGGAACGCCGCGGTCGGACGGCGCTGGATCTCGAAAAACTTGGCGCGGGACTTGGGGACATTCGCGCCGCATGGCCGAACTACCAGATCTGGCTGGAGCCCGGTCGCTACGTGGTTGCCGAGGCGGGGGCCCTGGTGGCAACTGTCACCCAGACCAAGGGGAAGGGGAGCGTGCAGTACGTCGGCATCTCGACCGGCATGAACTCCCTGATTCGTCCGGCGCTATACGGCGCTTACCATGAGATAGCCAACCTGAGTCGCTGGGGAGAGCAGGCTGGGGAGACGGTGAGTGTCGTTGGCCCGATATGCGAGACGGGTGACCGGCTTGGTACGGACCGTCTGCTGCCGCCCTGCCGGGAAGGCGACGTACTGGTCATAGCCAATGCGGGTGCGTACGGCTACGCCATGAGTTCCAGCTACAACCTCAGAGAGCCGGCGAGGGAGATCGCCATCTGACGGGCTAGCGTTGCCGTTGCCT
Source organism: Gammaproteobacteria bacterium (assembly GCA_021462865.1). Taxonomy (GTDB): domain Bacteria; phylum Pseudomonadota; class Gammaproteobacteria; order Steroidobacterales; genus QUBU01. The sequence continues at coordinate 88,583 of JAJTYX010000176.1, forward strand.
CAGCTCCTGCACAACGTCGGCAAAGCCGATGTCGTGATGCCGCAGCAACACCAGCAGGTGATAGACGAGATCAGCCGCCTCCGTAACGATTCGTCGGCGGTCGTCCTGCACGCCAGCGATGGCCAGTTCGACGGCTTCTTCGCCGACTTTCTGGGCAATCCTGGAGCGTCCGGCTGCATAGAGTCTTGCGGTGTAGCTCTCGCCGGGCGCGGCCGCTTTGCGTTGCTCGAGCAGGGACTCCAGCTCCGAAATGTACTCGATGCCCCGGTCGCTCATGCCCTTACCTCGATCCCCTGGCCACGAAGAAAATCCTTGAGTGCGCCTATATGAATTGCGCCGGAGTGAAACACGGATGCCGCCAGCGCTCCGTCTACACCGGCCTGCCTGAAGACATCGGCGAAGTGGGCCATGGCACCCGCACCGCCCGAGGCAATCAGTGGCACCAGGCAGACCTCACGCAGCATCTGCAGCTGGGTCGTATCATAGCCGCTGCGCACGCCGTCCTGATTCATGCAGTTGAGGACTATTTCGCCCGCACCCCGTTCCTGAACTTCACGGGCCCAGTCCAGGGTGGTTCGCTCTGCCGGACGTGATTTCTGCGGATCGCCAGTGTCGCGGTAGACCAGATAACTGCCATTCTGTTCGGAGCTGTCAATACCGACCACCACGCACTGGCTGCCGAATCGACGTGCAAGGTCCGTGATGAGCGGCGGATCCGCCAGGGCCGGGGTGTTGATCGAGATCTTGTCGGCGCCGTGCTGAAGCACCTCCTCGGCATCGCGCACGCTGCGAATGCCGCCTGCGACGCAGAACGGAATATCGAGCACGGCGGCCACACGGTTGATCCAGCTGCGATCCACCGATCGCGCTTCAGGGCTGGCCGTAATATCGTAAAAGACCAGTTCGTCGGCCCCTTCATCGCGGTAACGGCAGGCCAGATCGAGGATCGCGCCCATGACCTGGTGATCACGGAAACGAACGCCCTTGACGACCTGGCCGTTGCGGACGTCCAGGCAGGGAATTATCCGGCGCGCAAGAATTGGCTTAACTCCTGCATGGTGATTTGTCCGTCGAGCAGTGCCTTGCCGGTAACGACGGCCGAAACGCCGGTCGCGGCAAGCGTCGGCAGATCGGCCGCCGAACTCACGCCACCGGATGCAATCCAGCGGAAGTCCGGAAAGCGTCGGACACATTCCGTGTACAGATCGCAGTTCGGTCCGGACAGGGTACCGTCGCGCCCAACGTCCGTGCAAAGCACATACCGGGCACCGGCTTTGGCGTAGTGATCCCCCAGCGCCCAGAGACTGCGGCCGCTACCTTGCTGCCAGCCATGGGCCAGCGCTTCGAAAGATCCGTGGTCCTGGCCGCAACGCACATCGAGCCCGATGACGAGTCGCTCCGGGCCGACCTGATCGAGCCACCGGCACGCAGTGTCCGGATCGGTAATGGCAACAGAGCCGATCACAACCCGCGACACGCCGGCCGCCAGAAGATCCTTCAGGCTTTCCGGGCTGCGTATGCCGCCGCCCGCTTGCAGCACCAGCCCCGATTCGTCCGCGAGCCGGTGGATGGCAGCCTGATTGACCGCCACGCCGCTGCGGGCACCGTCCAGATCGACCACGTGCAGCGTCCTGGCGCCAGCCGCAAGGTATTGCGCGGCCAACACGAGCGGGTCGGCCGCATAGGACGTGACGCGGGCGAAGTCACCCTGGAAAAGGCGAACGCAGCGCCCTCCAAGGAGGTCAATTGCGGGAATGATCTCCATCGGTTCAGTACCGTGTCAGGAAATTCTGCAGCAGTCGCGCGCCGGCGACTCCGGATCGCTCCGGATGAAACTGCGTGGCGAGGAAGTTGCGATTGCCAACGACCGCCGCAAACTCCCAGCCGTAATCACAGCTCGCCAGCGTATGCTGGCCAACCGGAACGGCATAGCTGTGAACGAAATAGAAATGACAGCGGACCGGCAGGTCTTCGAGCAGCGGGCTGTCATGAAGCAATCGGGTCTGGTTCCAGCCCATGTGTGGTACGGGACGTCCCGGGGCAGGATCAAACCGGCGAACGGTTCCCGGGATGATGCCGAGGCAGTCTGTCTCATCCTCCTCGGATGCTTCGAAGAGCAGTTGCATTCCCAGGCAGATGCCGAGCACAGGCTGCGTCAGTGCGGGTATCACCCTGTCGAGCCCGTTCGCGCTCAGGCGTTCCATCGCGGGTCGGGCCGCGCCCACGCCGGGCAGGATGACATGGCTCGCGTCACGGATGATGGTCTCATCGGTGGTCAGGCGGGAGGGGCGACCGAGGCGTTCCAGCGCGAAGCGCAGGGATGCGATGTTGGCACCGCCTCCATCGAGGATCGCCACGGGCGGGTGGTCTGTCACAGCACGCCTTTCGTGCTCGGCAGGGTGTGCCCTTGCCTGGCAAGCGCCTGGCGCAGGGCCCTTCCCACACCCTTGAAACAAGCCTCGATCATGTGATGGGTGTTGTCACCGGAAACACTGATGTGCAGCGCGGCCCCAAGGCTGTCTGCCAGTGAGCGGAAGAAATGCGGCACCAGTTCAGTGGGCAGACGACCAACCTCGGGGCGCGGAAACTGGCCGGTGAACTCGAAACTGCTGCGCCCGGACAGGTCGATGGCGATTTGCGCGAGAGCTTCGTCCATGGGCAGCAGAAATCCGTAGCGGCCGATGCCGCGCTTGTCGCCCAGTGCCTTGCGCAAGGCTTCGCCGATGGTGAGTGCAACGTCCTCCACGGTGTGGTGCTCGTCCACCTGAAGGTCGCCACTGCATGAGAGGGTCATTGAGAACCCCCCATGTCTGGCGAGTTGCTCCAGCATATGATCGAAGAAGCCGATGCCGGTGTTGACCTGTACCGGGTCCTCCGCATCGAGGTCGATACCGCAATCAATGCGGGTTTCACGTGTCACGCGCTGTATTCGCGTGCTGCGCGGCAAATCGACGAGGTCGTGGGCTGTTCTGGCCCACGCGCCTGAGTCGTCAGGATCGAGCAACAGGCCCCGTAGTCCCAGGTTGGCAGCGAGCTGCAAGTCGCTTTCTCTGTCACCGATGACCACGCTGGCGCTTCGGTCGAGCGGCGTGGTGCTGAGAAAGCCGGTCAGCAGCCCGGTTCGTGGCTTGCGGCACTCGCAGCCGTCGCCCGCCGTGTGCGGACAGATGAATACGTCGCGGAACTCGATTCCCTGGGAACGGAATAGGGCAAGGACGAACTGTTGTACCCGTTGAAAGTCTTCCTCTGGAAAGGCGGGCGTGCCCCGGCCGTCCTGGTTGCTGACCATCACGAACTGATAGCCTGCGTTGCGCAGGCGCAGAAGGGCCGGAATAACCCCAGGCACCAACTCGATCTTGTCGAGCCGGTCCACCTGCTCGTCGGCCGGCTCGCGAATGATGGTGCCGTCACGGTCGAGAAATGCGATTTTTGCTGGAGTCATCGTTCAGCCTAATGCGGCCAGAAGCTGGTCGTTCTCTGCCGGTGTCCCGATGGTGATTCGCACACAACGCGGGAGATAGGGATCCCAGCTGAAATCGCGCACCAGTACGCGGCCCCTTTTTGCCGCCGCCGCAAAGTCGCGCGGATCTCGCGTCTCCACAAGAATGAAGTTGGCACTGCTCGGCCAGACTCTCGTGATGGCCGGCAACGCGGCGAGCGCGTCGCTCATCCGGGCTCGTTCGCGCACGAGAAGATCGACGCGTCTGCGCCACTCGGCCGCATTGCCTGGTTCGATGCAGGCCTCCGCCGCCCTTGCGCAGGGGGTCGGGAATGCGTAGGGCGGAAGTATACGGCCGATCAGGTCCACGACCTCCCGGGCGCCGATGAGGGCACCGCAACGTACTCCGGCAAGAGCCATCGCCTTCGACAGGGTACGCAGGACCACGACATTGTCGAAGTCAGCAATCAGATCGATGCTCTGCCGGCTCCCGCTGAACTCGGCGTAGGCCGCGTCAAGCACCAGACAGCCGCGCCCGCGCAGTTGCTCCGCCAGGCGCGCAATGTCAGCCAGGGCGATGAGGTTTCCGGTGGGATTGTTCGGCGAGCAGACGAACACCAGCCGGTCCGTTTCCGCCCAGTCTCCCACGATCCCGTCGACGTCCAGGGTGTAGTCCTGCTCCCGTCGCAACGGCACGACACGAACCGCGGCCCCCTGGACCTGGGCGTAGACCTCGTACATGCCAAAAGTCGGCGGACAGATGACCACCGTATCCTGCCCCGCACGACAGAAACCGCGCACCAGCAGGTCGATTGCCTCGCTCGAACCCCGGGTGACCAGGAGTTGTTCCTGTGCAACGCCGTAATGCATGGCGAGCCGGTTCTGCAGGGAGACTGGCACTGCCTCCGGGTACCAATTGAGCCCCGGGTCGCTGCTGTCCCCCGGTGGGGGCCATGGATTCTCGTTGGCGTTGAGGCGCGCCAGGCCAGGTTCAAAAACTGCATTTCTATATGGGCGCAGGCGACGAATCTCCGGCCGCAGCAGGCTGACGATACTGTTCATGGGCGAACCGCCATGACGCGTGAACGTACCGCCTCTCCGTGGGCGTCGAGGCCTTCCAGATGCGCCAGGGCCATCACCGTCGGCGCCAGGCTGAGCAATCCCTCACGGGTGAGTTCCTGCAAGGTCATTCGGCGCTGAAAGTCACCGACGGACAGCCCGCTGTAGGCACGTGCGTGGCCATAGGTCGGGAGGACGTGGTTGGTACCGCTGCAATAATCTCCAACCGATTCGGGTGTCCACGGGCCGAGAAACACCGAGCCCGCTTGCTGTACGCGATCGATCCAGCGGCGGGGTTCGGGTACCTGCAGGATCAGGTGCTCGGGCGCATAACGATTGGCGATGTCGAAGGCCTGCGGCAGATCTTCGGCCACGATTGCGGCCCCGTGAGTCAACGACCGCTCGATGATGCCGCGCCGGGAAAGCTGCGGCAGCAATGCGTCGAACTGCTGCTGGACCTCATCGAGCAGCGGTTCATGCGTCGTAACCAGGATGACCTGTGAGTCGGGGCCATGCTCGGCCTGCGAGAGCAGATCAAGCGCCACGAAACACGGGTTTGCACCCTCTGCAGCAATCACCATGACCTCAGAGGGGCCCGCCGGCATGTCGAAGGCGGCGCCTGCCGGATCCTGGGACACGGCCTGCTTGGCAGCGGTCACCCAGATGTTGCCGGGGCCAAAGATCTTGTCGACCTTCGGAACCGACTGGGTGCCGAAGGCCATGGCGGCAATCGCCTGAGCGCCACCGATCTTGAAGATATCGGTAACCCCGCAGGCCATGGCTGCCGCGACGACGGCGGGATCAGCGCAACCGTCGCGACGCGGAGGAGTGCAGACCACGCGAACGGCACAACCGGCGATTTGTGCTGGCACGGCCAGCATGATGGCGGTCGAGGGCAGGGGGGCGGTCCCCGCGGGCACGTAAAGGCCAACTGCCCGGATCGGTCGGGAAACGCGCTCGCACACCACGCCCGGGGCGGTTTCCACGCGCAACGGGGCTGCAACCTGGGCAGCGTGAAAACGCGACACATTCGCGATGGCGACGTCGATGGCTGCCCGGGCCGCCGGGTCCAGTGACTCCCTGGCGCTCTCGACCTCGTCCGGGGTGACCCGCAAGTGCTCGACATCGACGTGGTCAAACTCCCGGGCCAGACGCCGTATCGCCGGATCACCTTCCATCCGGACCTGCTCGATCAGGCTGGCCACCGATTCTGCGATGGCCTTGCTGTCGTGAGTCGCCGGACGCTGGAGCACGGCCGCTTGCTGCCCGGCGCTCAGGCGGGCCCAAACCACTCGCGTGAGACAGGGCCTGGTCATGGCAGCATCTTTTCGACGGGCAGTACCAGCAGGGAACTCGCGCCGGCCTTCTTCAGATTCTCGAGGGTCTCCCAGAAGACGTTCTCCCGGCAGACGACATGAATGGCGACCTTGTCGCCACGGCCATCCAGCGGAATCACGGTGGGGGCTTCGGCGCCGGGCAGAAGCCGGGCAATCTCCGGCAGCGCCGATTTTGGCGCATTCATCATCACGTACTTGCTTTCCCGCACCTGCATCACACCATCCACGCGCTGCAGGAGACGTGCGATCCACTCGCTCTTCTCGGGCGGAACATCCATCGGTGCCTGAATGAGAATCGCCTGACTGTCGAGAATCGTCTCTCCCTCCCTGAGGCGATTCGCCGCCAGCGTGGCCCCGGTTGAGACCAGATCGCAGATTGCATCGGCACGGCCAAGACTGGGCGCAATCTCCACGGCCCCCGAAAACTCGACCACCTGGGCATTGATGCGGTTTCTGACCAGGAAATCCTGGACTATTCGCGGATAGCTCGTGGCGATCCGTCGGTCCCGGAGATCGTCGATACAGTTCAAGCCACCGTCCTCCGGGTATGCAAAGGCCAGGTGACAGCGGCCGTAGTCCAGGGGACGAACGACCCTGAATGGCGCAGCGCAGCCATCGGCCAGGAACTGCAGGCGGCGCTCCTCAAGGACATTCATTCCGACGATTCCGAGATCGCAAACGTCGTCCCTCACCAGCCCGGGAATATCGTCATCACGCACGAGCAGCACATCGACAGGCATGTTCTCCCCGAAACCGATGAGCTGATCGCGGCCCCGCGTGTACTTCAATCCGCATCGCTCCAGCAGATCAAGGGAGCGATCCGTCAACCGGCCAGATTTCTGAATGGCAACCTTGATTCGCGGTGACGGCGCAGCCAATGCGTTCATTTGATGTGTCTCCGGAAACGTCAGCGGGTGAGGCGCTCGAGTGCCTTGCTGTAACCGCCTTCACCGGAAACGAGATAGCGTGCCACCCGCCCGATGGTTGTGATGCTGACCCCAGTGCGATCGTGGATCTGCCGGTAGCTGAGCCTGCCTTCGGCCAGCAGCTCTACCACCGCCCAGCGGTCTTTCAACGCCTGCAATTCGGCCGGCGTACACAGGTCATGGAAGAACGCCCGGCATTCCTGCAGGGTTCGCATGGCCAAAATCGCGCGCAACAGCCGGTCTTCGGCGACCGATTCTTCCCGTGGGTTCAGCACACGGTGGGTTTTCATGTGTCAGATCGTACTAGCGCGCTAATGCATTAGCAAGGCACAGTCGCCAATACCGATGCCGTCAGAAGCGGGCCGGTGCCGGTCGGTAGGACGTTATTGCCGCGTGAGCACGCGCTCGACGACGGCCGCGCCCATTTGTTTCGTCGAGACCGGTTGGGCGCCGCGCTCGGCCATATCCGGAGTCCGTATGCCTGATTCCAGTACGGCCAGCACCGAGTGCTCGAGCAGGTCCGCCTCGGCAGGCATGCCGAGAGAATGCCGCAGCAGGAGCGCTGCGCTCAGTATCGTGCCGCAGGGATTCGCGATGCCCTGGCCGGCAATGTCGGGCGCGGAACCGTGGATCGGCTCGTACAGGCCCCGGCCCTGGTCGTTCAGTGAAGCGGAGGGCAGCATTCCCAGTGAGCCCACCAGCATGGAGGCCTCGTCGGTCAGGATGTCGCCGAACATGTTTTCGGTGACGATGACGTCGAAATCTGCCGGACGTGACAACAAATGCATGGCGGCTGCGTCGACCAGCAGGTGCTCCAGGGTGATGTCCGGAAATTCGCGGGCAAACAACTCGGTTGCGACCTGTCGCCACAGGCGGGAGGTCTCGAGTACGTTGGCTTTGTCTACCGACGTCACATTCCTCCGCCGGGAGCGCGCCATCCGTGCGCCCACGCGCAATAACCGCTCGATTTCCATGCGCTGGTATGCGCACAGGTCCGATGCGTGATCGCCCGTCCGGGACTTTTCGCCGAAATAAATGCCACCGGTCAGTTCCCGGATCACCACCAGGTCGACGCCCTCGAGGCGAGCAGCCTTCAGGGGTGACGAAGCATAAAGACACGGGTGCGTCCTGACCGGGCGTACGTTGGCGTAAACACCCATCGCCGCGCGCAGGTCGAGGAGGCCTTGCTCAGGGCGTTCTCTCGCCGTGGGGCCGCTCCATTTCGGCCCACCGACGGCGCCGAGCAGCACTGCATCGGCTTCCTGGCTGAGCTGACGTGTTTCCGCCGGGAATGCACGCCCGGTCGCGTCGATGGCGGCGCCGCCGATGAGACCATGGCGGAAAATGAAACGATGGTTTCCACGGCTGGCAATCGCCTCGAGAGCGCGCACGGCCTCGGCGACGACTTCGCCGCCAATCCCGTCGCCCGGCAGCACTCCGATCAGGGCTTCCATGGGCGATTTCGCTCGAACTCCGTAATGGCGCCTGTCTGCTGCAGCAGGTAGCCGAGCTGGTCCACACCGTTCATCAGGCAGTACCGCGCGAACGCGTCGAGCGGGAACGTTGCAGCGCGCCCGTCTGGCAACTCGATCCGGCGTTCGCCCACATCAACGACCACCTCGGCTCCGGGATGTTCCAGCAGCCAGCGATGCGTGGCCCCGTCCACGATGACCGGTACCAGGCCGTTTTTCAGCGAGTTGTTGCGGAAGATGTCGGCAATGCCGGTGCTGATGACCGCCCGGATTCCGAAATCGATCAGTGCCCAGGGCGCATGTTCACGCGATGAGCCGCAACCGAAATTGTTGCCGGCAACGAGAATCTCACATCCCGCCGCGGTAGCCGCGTTTAGTGGAAACTCCGGAATCAACGCCCCGGATTTATCGAAACGCCAATCCGCAAACAGCGCCTTCCCGAGTCCCTTCCGCGTGGTAGTGGTCAGAAACCGGGCCGGAACGATCTGGTCCGTGTCGATGTCGGTGCCGGGGAGCACGACCGTGCAAGAGGAAAAACGGGTGATCTTGTCCATGAAGGGTATCCTGCAGCGATGTCCTGGATCAGCGGTTCGTCAGCGTTCTCGGATCAGTGATCTTGCCGGTGACAGCCGCGGCCGCAGCTGTCAGCGGACTCGCCAGCACGGTGCGGGCGCCGATTCCCTGGCGGCCCTCGAAATTGCGATTGCTGGTGCTTACGCAGAGCTGGCCGCGCCCAACGGTGTCGCCGTTCATGCCGAGACACATCGAGCAACCCGCTTCACGCCACTCGGCACCCGCGGCGAGGAACACCCGGTCCAGCCCCTCCGATTCGGCCTGTTTCTTGACGCTCTGTGATCCGGGCACGACGAGGACCCTGGTCGATGCCGGAACCTTTCGCCCCTCAAACAGCGCCGCCGCCTGGCGCAGGTCGGAGAGGCGGGAGTTGGTACAGCTACCGATGAATACAACGTCGACGGCGCGTCCGAGCATTGGACGGCCCGGCTCAACTCCCATATAGGCCAGCGCTTTGCGCAAACTCGGGTCGGGGCCCGGGTCGGGGATGGGTTCATTCACCGGCACGACCATGCCCGGATTGGTGCCGAAGGTGATCATGGGCGCCAGAGCGGACACGTCCAGCGCTACCTCGCGGTCGAACACGGCGTCCGGGTCCGATGGCAACGAGCGCCAGCGGCGCACCGCAAGATCCCAGGCGGATCCCTGCGGGGTCATCGGTCGCCCGGACAGATACTCGAAGGTGACGTCGTCCGGCCCGATCATCCCAGCGCGTGCTCCCGCCTCGATGCTCATGTTGCAGACGGTCATGCGCTCATCCATGGTGAGGGACGTGATCGCATCACCGCGATACTCGATGACGTGCCCGGTACCGCCGCCAACGCCAATTTTGCCGATGATCGAGAGGATCAGGTCCTTGGCAGTTACTCCCGGTGAAAGCCGCCCGGATACATTGATGGCGAGAGTCTTGGGTTGGCGTTGCAGGAGGCATTGGGTCGCCAGAACGTGCCCGACCTCGGTCGTGCCAATTCCGAAGGCCAGGGCCCCGAAAGCGCCATGCGTACTGGTATGGCTGTCGCCGCACACGATTGTCTTGCCGGGCTGGGTGATGCCCAGTTCCGGGCCGATGATGTGGACGATGCCGCGCTGGTCCGAATCAAACCCGAGCAACTGTATGCCGCGCTCGCGGCAGTTCTCGATCATGACCCGAATCTGGGTTGCGGCGGAGGGTTCGGCGACGATGTCGAGGGCTTTCAGGGATCGGATCGGCACGGTCGGCGTCGAATGGTCCAGTGTTGCCAGCGTGAGATCCGGGCGGCGCACCTGCAGGCCGCGCGCCTGCAGGACATTGAAGGCTTCCGGTGAAGTGACCTCGTGGGTCAGATGCAGGTCGATGTAGAGAACCGCGGGAGCATCCGTCGTTTCCGCCACGACCACGTGGTCGTCCCAAACCTTCTGGAAAAGCGACTGAGCTGCCATGGGTAACGGCCTCCGCATCTGGATTGAGTTCGCATCCCGCCAGCGGCGGGCACGTCGGATAGTTGTCGCCGTCCGGACGGCTCAGTGAGCCGCTGCGGACGGGTGTTGTTCCGCGCCAGCATCAACCGGCTCGAGCCAACCCCACTGATCGACGGTCTGGCCGCTGAACAAGCCGAAGAATGCATCCTGCAGGCGTTTCGTCATGGGACCGCGTTGACCGCTACCGACAGCGATGCGGTCAACAGATCTGACGGGGGTGACTTCGGCCGCTGTCCCGGTCAGGAAAATTTCGTCCGCGACATACAGCAGCTCACGAGGCACCGAGCGTTCCACGACCGGAATACCGAGCGTTCCGGCGAGCGTTATTACGCTGTCACGCGTAATGCCGGTCAGAATCGAGGCGGTAACCGGGGGCGTGAGCAACGTTCCGTCTCTCACCAGGAAAATGTTCTCGCCTGCGCCTTCGCTGACTGTGCCGTCGGTGGCAAGCGCGATGCCTTCGGCGAATCCGCGTTGTCGCGCTTCCAGGCTGACCAGCGTGCTGGACAGGTAGTTGCCGCCTGCCTTGGCGAGTGCCGGAATCGTGTTGGGCGCAACGCGCTGCCAGGAGGAGACGCAGACATCCACGCCGTTCTCCAGGGCCCCGGCACCGAGATAGGCACCCCACTCCCAGGCCGCAATCGCCATCTCGACCGGGTGCCCGGGCGGGGGCGCCAGGCCCACCTCGCCGTAGCCCCGGTAGATGATAGGCCGGATATAGGCACCCTGGAGCAGGTTGTTGCGGCGGACGACCTCTTTGCACGCGGAATCGATGGTGGCCGACGACCATGGAACGTCGATCCGGTGGATCTTGGCGGACTCCAGCAGCCTGCGCGTGTGGGCCTGCAGTCGAAATACCGAGGGTCCCTTGTGCCTGGTCGAGTAGACACGAATTCCCTCGAACACCGAGGAGCCGTAGTGCAGGGCATGAGTCAGCACATGTGTCCGGGCATCAGCCCACGGGACCAGTTTGCCGTTATGCCAAATCCATTCACTTGCTTTTATGGGCATGTTGGTATCCCGAATAGTTCCATCTCTTTGCAATCAGATCCGTGCCGCCTCGACTGGCCTGTTTGCGCCGCCGGTTCGAATGCCTGCTTGCCGACAGATACGGTTGATGACGTCCAGATAGGCGAGGGCGCCGGCCTCTACGATGTCCGTGCTGATGCCATGCCCACGGTGACTGGCGCCATTATATTCGACGGTCACTGTGACCTCACCCTGGGCATCCTCGCCCATCGTGACACTACGAACCTCGAAGTTTCGAAGTTCCAGCGCGATTTCCGTCGCGCGATCGAGCGCCTTGAACGAGGCCTCTATCGGACCGTCGCCCACCGCCGCTTCGTTCACCACACGGCCATCCATGTGACGCAGGCGTACGGCGCCAGCGGCAATAACGCCCGTTCCGGCCGTGATGTGCAACTCCTCGAGCGACCAGGGCCCGGCTCCGGTTTCGCTGTTCATCACGATCGCCTCGATATCCGCGTCGAACATCTCTTTCTTGCGGTCGGCGAGTTTCTTGAACTCGGCAAAGGCCCGGTTCAGTTCGTCATCGGCGAGGATGAATCCGAGCTGCTGGACGCGCTCGCGAAAAGCATGCCTGCCACTGTGCTTGCCGAGTACGAGGTTGGACCGGCTGATTCCGACATCTTCAGGTCGCATGATCTCGTAGGTCGAGGCGTGCTTCAGCATGCCGTCCTGGTGGATTCCCGATTCATGCGCGAACGCATTCTCGCCCACGACCGCCTTGTTTCTCGGCACATGCATGCCCGTGATACTGGAAACCAGCCGACTGGTCGGGTAGAGGCGTCGTGTCTCCACGCCGCACTCTGCCCCGAAATGGGCTGCGCGCGTGCGCAGGGCCATGACGACCTCCTCCAGAGAACAGTTTCCCGCACGCTCGCCGATGCCGTTGATCGTGCATTCCACCTGGCGGGCACCGGCCCGGACCGCCGCCAGACTGTTGGCGACCGCCATGCCGAGATCATCATGGCAATGCACACTCAACGTGACCTTCTCGACGCCCTGTACATGGGCCCGCAGGTAGGCAAAAAGCTCGGCGAACTCGTCGGGGACCGTATACCCGAGAGTGTCGGGGATGTTGATCGTGGTGGCTCCGGCTTCGATGACCGCTGTCACGACGTCGGCGAGGTAGGCCGGTTCGGTTCGTGAGGCGTCTTCCGCCGAAAACTCCACATCTTCGCAAAAACTCTTTGCCATACGGACTGACTCGACCGCACGCCGGATGATTTCTTCTTTGGCCATCTGCAGCTTGTAGTTTCGATGGATTTCGCTGGTGGCGATGAAGACGTGAATGCGCGATCTGGCAGCCGCTCGCACGGCGTGCCAAGCACGATCGATATCGCCGGCGTGGCAGCGTGCCAGTCCGCAGATCACCGGCCCGCGGATTTCAGCCGCAATGGCCTGGACCGCATCAAAATCGCCGGGCGACGCAGCCGGAAAACCAGCTTCGATGATATCGACCTGGAGATCACGCAGTGCGGCGGCGACGCGCAGTTTTTCATTCAGCGCCATGCTGCAGCCTGGCGCCTGTTCGCCATCGCGAAGCGTGGTGTCGAAAATCAACACACGATTTTCAGAGAGTTTGTCCATGGCTGGTCTCCTGAGCGCTGCTGGTCGTCAGTCTGTCCGCACGTCCCGCACCAGTTGTATCGTCCTGGACTTGCCTTGCTGTTCCAATTGGCTTCTGGTGGTTGTCGGCGCAAAAAAAAACCCCGCGACCTTGTGGGGGGCGGGGTTCTGGGGACTAATGAATTCCTTAGCCGGTCGAACGCTCGCACCGCTGGAGTGTAAGCTCCAGCAGCAATACGCCTGCCAGACCGCAGGCGGCAACCGGCCGGCGGACAGGCAGGACGCGTTCAATTATCGAGAATTCACACATTTGGCCGATGTTCGACGAAGGCGGAGCCAATGTCAACCGGTGCTGCAGGCTTCAGAGCGGCCGTACGCGAAACGGCGGACACGCCGCATCGCCGGTTCGCCTGCTGGCTTGCGTAGTGCGTGCGCTGGCGAAGCCGTGGAGGGTGAAACTCCGCAGTGTATTTGGGGGACCTGGCCTTTCGGCCACCGGATACCGGGCCACGTTACCAGGGAGGAAAGGTCAGGCGGGCGGTACGATATTCGCAGCATGGCATCTGCGTGCAGGGCACCTGATGTGCGCCTCGCTTCGACAATAACTCTGTCGTCCATCCCGGTAACCCGCTTTGTGGCTGTGCGGTTTTGCGATCGCGGTAGCGCTCAGCCGCGTTGCGATAATATTGTGGTTATTTGCCGCGGGCTTGTGGCAACATACGCGCCCCGGGCACTGCGCTGCGCTGCGCACAACAACTGAAATAACACGATTCAGATTGTCGACTATGGCATACGCAATCAGCACCCCCATGCTCTCCCGCAGGGCTCTGGTGTTTCTGTGCATTGTGGCCATTCACGTCGGCTTTGTATGGGTATTGAGCAAAGGCCTCGTTCCAACCATCGGCGAGATGATCATCGGCCCGGCAAAGGTGGAAATGATCGAGGAGGTTGTCGAGGAGGACGACAAGCCACCCCCACCGCCACCCAAGATCGAAACAGCACCGCCACCTTTTGTGCCGCCACCGGACATCGCCATTGACCTGCCGGTGGAGGCCGCCAAGACCACGGCAATCACCGCGACCACGAAGAAGCCGGTCGCAAAGCCGCCACCGCCGCCACCGGCTGTCAAGCGCGTACCTCCGCGCCAGAATCCACGTCGGGCGCTGGTCGAACCAGCCTACCCGCCGCAATCCAAGCGCCTCGGTGAAGAAGGGGCGACTGTTCTGCGCCTGCATATTGACGCAGAGGGCAAAGTCACCGATGCGCAGGTTGCACAAAGCAGCGGGTTTCCCAGGCTGGATGAGGCCGCGGTGAAACACGCGATGCGATCATGGCGGTTCCTGCCCGGCACCGAGGATGGGAAGCCGGTTGCCATGTGGTACGAATTCAGGGTGGTCTGGAAAATCGAGAAGTAGACCCGTAAGACCGCCGTCGGGTCGGCAGCTGCCGTTGCAACTGTCGATGTTTTTTTTGTTGCTCGCGCGTTGAGGGGAAGAAAAGATCATGGTTGACCTAGCAGCACTCGCTTTGACTATCGCGCTGGCCGCGCAGCAGCAGCCAGTTCCTCCAGCGCCGCCGGCTGAACCAGCCACATCCGGCGGCGATCCGGGACTGACCCTGAGCCAGGGGGACCTCCCGCCCGTTGACACCAGCGGCGGGTTGCCGGCGACCGAAACGGCGCCCGCACTCGAACCGCCGCCGGACGTCTCCACCCCGGAGGTGCCGCCGCCCGTAGACAATCCCTACGGCCTGCCTGCGCTGTGGGCACAGGGCGATTTCGTCGCCAAGGGAACGCTGATCATTCTGGTCGTTATGTCTCTAGCGTCCTGGTTCATCATCCTGACCAAGCTGTGGGACCAGAGCCGCCTGAGGCGCCAGTTTGTGCAGACGGAAAAAGGATTCTGGTCGGGCCGCAGCCTGCAGGACGGAATTGCGACGCTGAAGGACTCGGATAACGCCTTCCGGATGATCGCCGAGCAGGGCGTCAAGGCCGCGCAGCACCATGAAGGCCGACTCACGGATCAGATTCCGTTGCACGAGTGGGTTACGCAGTCACTACAACGGGCGGTCGACAGGGTCAGCAACGATCTGCAGGGCGGTCTGTCGTTTCTTGCCACCACCGGATCGACCGCGCCCTTCATTGGGCTGTTTGGCACGGTGTGGGGCATTTATCACGCGCTGATCAACATCGGGATCGCAGGCCAGGCCAGCATCGACAAGGTGGCGGGTCCGGTCGGTGAGGCGCTCATCATGACGGCCATCGGTCTTGCTGTGGCCGTGCCGGCCGTGCTGGGCTACAACTGGCTTCTGCGCCGCAACAAGGCGCTGCTCGAGGAAGTGCGCTACTTCGCGACCGACGTGCAGGCGTACCTGATCAGTGGTGCGCGTGTCGAGGGTGGCGGCCGTCCGGCCAGCGCGTCCGCAGGTCCGCGGAGCAAGTAACGTGGGTATGTCGGTATCGGACGGAGGGGAGGGCGGCTCGGCAATGTCCGACATCAACGTCACGCCCATGGTGGACGTGATGTTGGTGTTGCTGATCATCTTCCTGATCACGATCCCGGTCATCACCCAGACGGTGAAGGTGGATCTGCCAAAAGTCGCCAATCTGCCCACCCAGACGAAACCGGAGAACATTACGGTCGCGATCGACGCGGCGGGTGAAGTCTTCTGGAATCAGTCGCAGGTTCCGAATGACCAGGCATTGCTTGATCTGGTGAAGTCGGTGGCCGTGAAGGATCCACAACCGGAAATCCATATTCGCGGCGACAGTCAGGCCCGTTTCGAAGCAGTCGGGCGGACGATCTATCTGATTCAGCGAGGCGGCATCGCCAAGGTCGGTTTCATCACCGAACCAGACCGGGGCTTCCGCTAGACGGTCGCGGGCAATGGTACGGCAGCACAACACCGCTTGTTGCGAGGGTTGACGATATGGCCATGGGCGCTGGTGGTGGCGATGACGAACCTGTGATGGACATCAACATGACGCCGTTGATCGACGTCATGCTGGTGTTGCTGATCATGTTCATTATTACGATTCCCATCATGACGCACGCTGTCAAACTGGATATGCCGCGTCCAAATCCCAATGCCGTGGAACCACCCGCTCCGCCGGAAGTGATCGAACTCGAAATCGATTTCGACGGCACTGTCCTCTGGAATGGGACGACCGTGCCGGACTTTGCAACACTCGAGCGATATTTCAGTATCGAGGCGGGTAAGGTGCCCCAGCCCGAACTTCATGTTCGAGCGAACAAGAGGGCGAAATACGACAACGTGGCCAAAGCACTTGCTCTCGCGCAACGCCAGGGAATGAGCAAGATCGGCTTTGTCGGCATGGAACAGTTCGCTGAATAGCAGCAATTGCCGCAACCCTTCGCGGCCAGGCTGGTCGAATTCGTGACAGGACAATTGCAGGGCAGGCGCATGATGAGGGTAAATAGTCTGATTCGGTTTTTCGGTCTGGTGCTCGTGACAGCGAGCCTGCTCGGAGCCGCCGTTCAAGCCTCCGCTGCCGATGACAAAATCGGCGCCAAGGTTGGCAAGCCCATGAAGGCGGCGCAGGAAGCCATCCAGAAAAAGGAATGGGATAAGGCCATGGCAAAGATTGCCGAGGCCGATGCTGTCTCGCAAAAGAGTGCCTTCGAGCAGTACCAGATCAATGAGTTCAAGGGTTACGTTCTGCTGCAGCAGAAGAAGTATGCGGACGTCGCACGGATTTACGAGCAGAACCTGAACTCGCCCAAGATGCCGCCGGAGCAGGTCGATGACCGCCTGAAAGCCCTGATACAGCTCAACACCGCGACTCGCAATTATCCGAAGGTGATCGAGCTCGGCACTCGCTGGCTCAAGAGCGGTGGCAAGGATGTAGACACCCAGGTGCTCGTCGCGCAGGCGCACTATCTGCAGAAGGACTACAAGAACGCGATCTCCATCATGCAGGCTGCCATCCATGCAGCAGAGCAGGCGGGCAAGCAGGTCGATGAGAACTGGCTGCAACTCGTGCGTAGTTCCCAGCAGAACGTCGGTGACGAAAGCGGCGCAACAGCTACGCTGGAAAAACTGGTGCGCCTGTATCCGAAGAAGGAATACTGGGACTACCTGCTAAGCACCAGGATGCGCCAGAAAAACCCCGATCGGGTCACGCTGAACCTGTATCGTCTTGCAGGTCAGGTCGGCGTCATGGACTCTCCGGACGAGTACGTGGAAATGACCGAGATGCTGCTTGATGCCGGTCTGCCTGGCGAGGCCCGGAGCGTGATGGAAGCGGGGTACAAGGCCAAGATATTCGAGACCGCGGACCAGAGCAATGCGGATCGCTATACTCGCCGCTTGAATGACGCCAAGGCCCGGGCCGCCAAAGACGAGCAGTCGCTGCCCACATTCGAGAGCGACGCGAAAAAGGCTCCTACGGGCCAGGGTGACGTTGCGCTCGGCATGGCCTATTCCAGTTTCGGGCAGTATCAGAAGGCCGTGGACGCTCTGTCACGCGGCCTCCAGAAGGGCGGCGTTCGTGATCCGGCGCAGGCCAGCATCATGCTGGGTATCGCCAATCTCAAGCTGGGCAAGAACGACGAAGCCCTGAAGGCATTCGAACAGGCCAAATCGGCTGACAAGGAACTGAGCGAAGTCGCCCGCCTCTGGGCGATAGTCGCTCGCAGCAGCGCTAGCTGAGCCCACGCGGGCCTGACGCCCCTAAAAGAAGGGAAATCGGCGAGACCACCATGGCTGCGCCATGGTGGTCGATGCGCTGGGCCTCAACGCAGCTCGCAACAGTTTGTCAAACCGCTCCGTCCCGCGTGTTGCGGGTTCACCGGGTCAGCCATGCCAACCATCATCTACCATGACATTCACGGCGTTCGGCGCGAAGTCGAGGTCCCCGTCGGCTCGACCCTCATGGAGGGTGCCATGGATAACGAGGTGGAAGGAATCGTGGCGGAATGCGGCGGTGCCTGCGCCTGCGCCACCTGCCATGCATATATCGACGAAGCGTGGATCTCGCGGCTCGGGCCGGTAAGCGACATGGAAAATGCGATGCTCGATTCCGCGGCCGACAGGCAGCGCAATAGCCGACTGACCTGCCAGATCGAGGTCACCAGAGACCTGGACGGGCTCGAACTCCGCGTAGCCAACAACGAGAGCTGAGACGACGCCTGCACTGGCCCGTCAGCGGCGGCTTCAAGCGGGCACGAGCTCCAGAATTTCTCCGGCGGCGCCCGTCAGGAAGCGCGGGGTTGCAACCGACGGTGAAGAAAAGCTGACCACCGCGATACCCGGCGGTAACCGACCGGTCGCCGACGTGGGTGCAGTTGCTGCTTGCGGCATCTCGTCGGCCTCGATGTAGCACGCGCCGTGCAATGGCAGTGCCGCGATGCTGTAGCGGTGTTCCGGCGACAGTCCGAAGACTGCAGACATCGCTTTGACCCGTGACTCCATGCGCTGTGGCGCGGGAAGCGAGAAATTGCTGCAATAAAATTCCACCAGCGCGTCCAGGGACGGCCCACCGACAATCACGATGAATACCCGGTCGACGTCACAGCGCGCGGGGGGTGCTGGCAAGACGTCCAGAGCCCGCTTGAACTGGGTGAGGTAGAGAATCTCGCCGGCAGGGCCACGCAGCTGCATTGCGCGAATGGCGTCGGTGAACGACAGGTCCTGCGGCGGCCCGAGAGCCTCGAAGGGCGACGTGGCCAGCCTGGCGGCCATTTCGTCCACATCGCGAACGATCAATTCAGCGGCGTTCCACCCGAAACATGAGAAGGCCTTGTATCGGGCCGTGGCGGGCCCTTCGATGAATCGAAAAGTAAATCCATCGCCGGCAGCGGGAAGAACTACGCTGTATCTTGCGCCCGCGACCGACGGGCACTGCATGCGCTGGGCCAGATCCGGCGATATCGTTCCGCGCGCCTCGACCCGATACCCGAGGTGTTCAACGTAGGCCGCCTCGCTCGATTGCAGGTCGGGTGTTGATATCGTGACACTGGTGATCGGACCTAGTCCGGACAGCCCGGTCATCGTGTCTCCGGAATGATGTATGTGCTGTGATTCGCCACGACAGGATGCTGTCTAAATGGTGCCTGCGGATTGCAACTGGGCCAGTTTCGCATCGCTATACCCCAGCAGCTCGCGATACACATCCTTGGTGTGTTGTCCGAGATCCGGGGCAGGGCTGCGCACCGCACCCGGGGTCAGACTCAACTTCGGTGCGACATTCTGCATGCGTAACGAACCGAAGCGCGGGTGTTCAGTGGTGACAATTGCTTCCCGCGCCTGGAAGTGCGGATCCGCGAGCATCTCAGGTGCTCGATAGATTTTTCCGGATGGTATTCCGAATTCATCCATGAGGCCCTCCAGGCGTTCGGCGGGAATGGTGCGAGTCCAGTCCGAAATTATGGAGTCCAGCTGCGCCTGATTGGCGCCCCGTGATGAATGCGTTGCGTAGCGAGGATCACTCGCAAGGTCCGCCTGTCCCATGGCTTCGGTGAGTCGTCGGAACACGGTATCCTGGTTCGCGGCAATTAGGATCAGTTTCCCGTCGCTTGTAGGGTAAACGTTGGACGGAGCAACATTCGGAAGAATCGCTCCCTGGCGTTCCCTGATGTAGTCCGCTTGATCGTACTCAGTGATCAGCGACTCCATCATGTTCAGCACCGCTTCATAGATTGCGGAGTCCACCACCTGGCCCTGGCCGGTCCGTTCGCGGTGTTGCAGGGCGGACAGCGCTCCGAGACAGGCGAAAGTCGCCGCGAGCGAATCACCGATGCTGATCCCCATGCGGCTAGGCGGTGTCGAAGGGTCCCCACAGACATAGCGCAATCCGCCCATGGCCTCGCCAACGGCGCCAAAGCCTGCTCGTTTCGCATACGGCCCAGTCTGGCCAAAACCCGATACCCGTACCATGATCAGGCCAGGATTCAGTTTTCGCAGTTCTTCGTAGCCCAGACCCCACTTCTCCATGGTCCCCGGACGGAAGTTCTCGATCAGGATGTCGGACTTCGCAATCAAGTCACGGGCGATGGCCTGACCCTCCGCCTGACGCAGGTTCAGCGTCACGGACTTTTTGTTGCGTGCGACCACCGGCCACCACAGCGACATGCCATGCGCCTTCTCCTGTCCCCATTCGCGCATCGGATCTCCTTGGCCGGGGGGCTCGATCTTGATGACCTCCGCCCCAAAGTCGCCGAGCAACTGGCCACAAAACGGCCCGGCCAACAGCGTTCCCATTTCGATTACGCGGAGCCCGGCCAGAGGGCCCGGCGTACTGCTGCTCTTCCTGCTCATCTGTTTATCCTCTCAGAAGGTCGATCTGCAACGCGGTACGGGACACACGACGACGGGGCGGTCGTCATCCGGGCGCTCTTCCTTCGGAATTCCGCCCGTTCGGGCGGGCAGCGCGGTAGAATTCATCCGCAGGCGCGATGCTCGTCGGGACTTGCCGTTACGGGTTGTATAGCCTAAGACCTTATATAACAATACTTGATTATAAGTGACTCGCAAGACGACGATGAACGAATCTCCCCGCCGCATTTCCGTCATAGAAGTTGGTCCCCGCGACGGTCTGCAGAGCGAACCGGAGATCTTCTCGACGGAGGCCAAGATCGAGTTCATTCGCCGTGCCATTGACGCAGGTGTGCGGGCCCTGGAGGTCGCGAGCTTCGTCCACCCGAAGCGGGTGCCACAGATGGCCGATGCGGAGGCAGTCATCGCGGGCCTGCCGAAACGAAGTGATGTTCGGTACATTGGCCTTGTGCTGAACCCGAAGGGTTTCGAGCGGGCCCGGGATGCGCGGCTGGGCGAGATTGGAATGGCTGTGGTCGCGAGTGACACCTATAACCAACGCAATCAAGGTGTCCCGACAAGCGAGTCAGTCAAGGCGTGGGTTGGAATCGCGCGGGAAGCCCGGGCAGCGGGAATGCGCGCGAATGTAATGATCTCGTCTGCATTTGGCTGTCCCTTCGAAGGGGAAGTGCCATTGCGCCGGGTACTCGATCTCGTCGACCAGGTGCTCGAGGGCGAACCGGTAGAACTGGGGCTGGCTGACAGTATCGGAGTCGGTGTCCCCGCCCAGGTTACCGAGATGGTCGGTGCCGTCCGCGAGCGGGCGTGCGGAATACCCATTCGCTGCCATTTCCACAACACCAGGAACACCGGTCTCGCCAACGCCCAGGCAGCAATCGATGCCGGAGCTACTACGCTCGATGCGAGCATCGGTGGAATTGGCGGCTGTCCGTTTGCGCCAGCGGCGACGGGAAACATCCCGACCGACGATCTGCTATACATGCTGGATCGATCAGGATTGCATACCGGCATTTCTCTGGAAAAAATTCTGGAAGTGAGCAAATGGCTGCAACAACAACTCGGACGCGACACTCCGGCGATGCTGCCCAAGGCGGGAATCTTTCCGAAGACTGCTACGGCAGCGCGCGCGCCGGGCACGGCATGATGGCGACCTGCCAGGCCGTACTGCCAGCCATCCGGAACTGATCAAGAAAGCAGCAGCGTATTAACCCCTGCCCGCAGGCACGATTCGCCTGCCGGCGGATCGTTAGCGAAAAACTGACTAACAGCTCGTTGAGGATCACGTATGAGTTACCGTCTCGGGGTCGACGTCGGCGGCACATTTACCGATCTCATCCTGGTTAATGAGGAGACCGGGGATTTCCATTCTGCGAAAGTTCCCAGCACGCCCCACGACTCATCCATCGGTGTCCTCAACGGCATCGAGAGGGTGTGCAAGATTGCCGGAATCAATCCGGGGCTGATCCGGCATGTAATGCACGGGACCACCGTGGCCACAAATACCATCCTGACGCACAGCGGTGCCAGGGTGGGCCTGGTGACCACGGAGGGCTATCGGCAGGTGCTGCAGATCGCCCGATCGTTCGTGCCGGGAGGTCTCGGCGGCTGGGTCATTTACAACAAAACGCCACCGCTTGCGCCACTCGCGCTGACGATTGAAGCCGAAGAGCGCATTGGTGCCAAGGGCGAGGTTGTCAGGAAGCTGAACAAGAGCAAGCTTGCGAAAGACCTGCGGGCACTCGGCAAGAAGAACATCGAGGCGCTTACCGTATCCCTGGTCAATTCCTTTGCAAACCCCGAGCACGAAAAGGAAATTGCCCGGGTCGCGGCGAAGGAGCTGCCCGGCATCCCGGTGTCGCTGTCGTCCGAGGTGGTGCCGGAAATGCAGGAATACGAACGCACGGTAACCACCGTAGCCAATTCCTACGTTCGTCCCCGGGTATCGAAGTATGTACGCAATCTGCAGCGCGAACTGAAGAAGCGCATGAATGAACCGCAACTGCACGTGCTGCGCTCGGACGGTGGACTCGCTTCGGCCAAGGCGGCCGAAGCGTATCCGGTCAACCTGCTGATGAGCGGTCCCGCCGGTGGCGTGTCGGGGGCTATCTGGGTGGCGTCCCAGGCCGGGTTCAGGAATCTTCTAACCTTCGACATGGGCGGAACGTCGACCGACGTTGCGCTGGTGCAGGACGGAAAGGCGCAACTGCGACGCGAGACAAGCGTCCACGACGTCACCGTCCGCGCCTCGTCCATAGACGTGCGTACCGTAGGCGCCGGTGGCGGCTCGATCGCTCATGTGCCGGAGATCACCGGCGCTTTGCGTGTCGGACCGGACAGCGCCGGCGCCGCGCCGGGACCGGCCGCTTACGACAAGGGTGGCACGAATCCAACGGTCACCGACGCCAACGTCGTGCTCGGTTACCTGCCGAGCGGCGAGGTGCGTCTTGGCGGTGACATGGTGATCCGGCGCGATCTCGCCGAGCGGGCCGTAAAGACTGTCGCGGACGCGCTGAAGCTCTCCATCAAGCAGGCGGCGGCCGGAATCATCGATATCGTGAACGAGAACATGTACGGAGCGCTTCGCCTGGTCTCCGTGGAGAAAGGTTTCGATCCGCGCGATTTCGCCCTCATGGCCTTCGGTGGTGCGGGGCCGCTGCACGCCAATGCTCTTGGGCGATTGACCAGCGCATGGCCGGTCATCATTCCGCCTGGACCCGGTGTGCTGTGCGCGCAGGGTGATGCGACAACCAGCGTGCGTGACGAAGCATCGCGGACGTTTATCCGCTCCTTCAGTCAGACTAACGCCAGGGAGATCAGCCGAATTTTCAGACAGCTGGCCGTACAGGCCGCGAAGGCGCTCGATCAGGAGGGGGTTCCCGCCGCCGAGCAGACCTGCAGTTACCAGGTCGATATTCGCTATCACGGCCAGGGTCTTCTGCTGACCATTGACTGCGATCTCGAGGAAGTTGAACGACAGGGACTCGATGCTATCGGGGTGCGTTTTGACGAGATGCACCGGCAGCTGTTCACGTTCGCGCTGCCGGAAGAAAAAGAGCTGGTGAATATCCGTGCCGTCGCCCAGGGCAAACCGGCCGCCGTGCGGGCCCTGCGGGTGGAGACTGGCGACAGCGACGCGTCCGGCGCTGCGCTTGGCAGCCATACGATCTACGTGGACGGTCGCGACCAGAAGGGCACCTTGTACGACCGGCAGAAATTGAAGGCCGGCAACGTGGTGAAGGGGCCCGCAGTCATCCTGCAGATGGATACGACCACGCTGATCCTCCCCGGATACATTGGCCGCGTCGATGACTTCGGTAATATTCTGATTACTCCGGAATAGCACTGCCCGGAGCACAGGGAGAGATAACGATGCCAGCTAAGATTGTTGAGACAAGGCCAAAAGCCTTCAGCAAAGTCAGTATTGACCCGATTACTCTCGATATCATCGAGAACGCGATGCTGAACGCACGCTTCGAGATGGATGCGGTTTTGTTTCGCACCGCCATGTCACCGGGCATCCGCGAACAGCACGATGAGTTCCCGATGATTGCCAACGTGGACGGCAAGATGGTCGTCGGCCAGTTCGGCAGTTTCATCTACGGCTTCAAGGCAGCCTATGACGGAACCATCGAAGAGGGCGACATGTTTCTTACGACTGACCCGTACGCTTGCAACGGTGCCGTCAGTCACATCAACGACTGGCTGCTCCTGCGGCCTATTTTCAAGGATGGCCGACTGCTGGCATATGCGGCCATGTTCGGCCACATGACCGATGTCGGCGGCAAAGTGCCCGGCAGTCTGCCCACCGATGCGCGACAGATCTTCGAGGAAGGGATCCGTGTACCACCCATAAAGATCTTCAAGAAGGATGTGCTTCAGGAGGATGTGCTTAACCTGATCCTGCACAACTGCCGTCTGCCGCACTGGAACCGCAGCGATTTCAACGCCATCGTCGCGGCAATCCGCACGGCCGAAAAACGGGTAATCGAGATGGCCAAGCGTTTCGGCGACGATATCTACTATTCGGCGCTGGAGGAACTGCTGGACCGAAATCGACGCGCCATGGCCCACCTGATCAAGACCACCGTCCCGACGAAGAAACAGTTCTTCGAGGACTATATCTGCGACGACGGCATGGGAATGGGGCCGTACAAGATCCGCTGCGCCATGTGGCGGCAGGGTGAGAAGGTCGTTTTTGACTTCGAGGGGACGGATCCGCAGTCCATCAGTTCCGTGAACTTCTATCTGAACGAAGAGATGTTCAAGATGTTCTGCGGCGTCTACATGATCATGGTCTTCGACCCCAAGATCATGTTCAACGACGGTTTCTACGATTTGATGGAGGTTCGCATTCCCGAGGGCACCCTGCTGAAGCCGCGAGCACCAGCGGCACTGTCCTGTCGAACCCACGCGCTCGGTCGGCTTTTCGACGTCATTGGCGGACTGCTGGGCCAGGGGAATCCGGCATTTCTGAATGCGGCCGGGTTTTCGGACAGCCCGCATTTCATGTACTCCGGTTACGACAAGAAGGGCGTGTGGTACCAGCTTTTCCAGATTGGCTTTGGTGGCGTTCCCGGTCGGCCGTTCGGAGACGGGCCGGACGGACACTCGATGTGGCCCAACTTTACCAACGTGCCAAACGAGTTCGTGGAGAGCTATTTTCCGCTGCGGATCGAGACCTACGAGACGATCGCCGATAGCGGCGGTGCAGGCAAACATCGCGGCGGCAACGCGCTGCGGGTGGCCTATCGCTTTCTGGAGGATGGCGAGATCTCGATTCACGACGACCGCTGGCTGACATACCCGTGGGGTGTCAACGGGGGAACCCCGGGCAAGCGCAGTCGCAAGGAACTTCGCAGGAAAGATGGCAGCAAATCCATCCTGCCGTCCAAGTGCGATCGCATCCCGGTCAAAGAGGGTGACCTGCTGTATTTCGACACCTGGGGCGGTGGCGGCTGGGGAGATCCCTATGAGCGCGCGCCCGACAAGGTCGCATTCGACGTGGAAGCAGGACTCGCCACTATGGCGGGGGCCCGGGACAATTACGGTGTCGCCCTTCGCAAGGACTTTACCGTCGATGAAAAGGCGACGGCCGCCCTGCGTGCCAAGGCAAGAAAGAAACGCGGTAAGACGAAGATCTTCAACTTCGGTGGTTCTGTAACTGAACTCAAGAAGCGTTGCAAGGCCGAGACTGGCCTGCCTCCGCCCCGGCAACCTGAGTTCCCGCGTTGGGTGGAGGCCGAAAGGCCGCAGGCTGCAAAAACCGCACGTCGGCGCAAGTCGTCGTAACGATCGACGGGTCGCGTAGCGCCGTGGGCTGACGCTTCAGCGCACGACGCTGCGCGAAGACGGCGTCTCATCGGAGAGTTGCGGAGGCTCTCCTGCCGCTGCGCGCGCGTCCTGCTCGGCCTGGGCATCAAATTCCTCGCCGATGCGCACCGCCGTGGCACGCAACCGGGGAATGAAGCGCTGGATGCCCTGGGTTTCCGGCACGGCGGTTCCCGAGAAACGAATGGTGAGCGCGGCGACCAGTCGCGATGCGGCCATGACTGGAACGGAAAGACTGATCTCGTCCGATACACGCCGGGGGCGGTGACTGGTCGAGAATC
Organism: Gammaproteobacteria bacterium; assembly: GCA_021462865.1. Classification (GTDB taxonomy): domain Bacteria; phylum Pseudomonadota; class Gammaproteobacteria; order Steroidobacterales; genus QUBU01. Next base: position 114,344 of record JAJTYX010000176.1, read on the forward strand.
CGCGTTTGCGAACCTCGGCCAGCACGTCCATGAGTTTGCGGCGATTCTGCGCAGGCTTGTCTTCTTCCCGCTTGGATTTGGCCAGAATGTCGATGATGGCCTCCCGTTGCTCCTCCGGGCAGAAAGCGAGATAAGCAAGCCCGGATGCAGAGGCAAGTATCGGTACGCGGAATCCCGGACCGCGCTTTTCAATGGCCAGCGGACTGCGGTGATCCGTGGTTTGTCGAACCAGCATGTTCGATCCCGAGACCGTCGCTACGGCGATGGGCCATACCAGTTCGTTGCAGAGCTCGTAGACATATGGACGGGCGATTTGCGTCACCCATGCCTCATCGTCGAAACCGTCGCTCAGGCCGCGCACCAGTATCGTGAGGCGATAGCGCTCGTCACTCGCTGCGCGGTACGCATAGCCGACAATACACAGGGTTTCAAGGATTCTGTACGTTGTCGTTCGCGGCAGATCAATGGCTGCAGCTACTTCGGAAACCGTTGCGCCATTGTGGAGGTTCAGGACATGAAGAACCTCGAGACCGCGTTGCAGCGCACGAATTGGGCGAGTTGAAGTCACTACAAAAGGAACTTGGAAACACAAAGCTGTCCGGTGCGCGGGCCATGTTAATGGCCGGAACATCGATTGCCAAGTGACCGGCCGTGCGGTTCAGGCTGACATCGACCGGGATTCGAGGCGACCGCAAGACAGCTTCATGTCCGCACCACCGTTGCTCTCCGGTGCGCATCGGTGTTGCGGCGGGTCGGTGTCCGGCACACACGAATCTCGGGCCTGCGGGCTGGCCGAAAGCCGGGTTCGGCGTGTGGCCGTGGTGGATCAGCAAGTACACTCTGCTGACGCGCTGCGCCGCTCGCGGGAACCAGGTCGCATATGCTCGAACTGGAGCAAAGCGGTCATCGCTTTCGTGTTGCACCAATGTCCTGACGAGGCGGCTGTCGGGAAATGAGCTGGGCGTTGCTGTTTGCCCGGGCAGCCTGATCGATGACCGTTCTTGATATGGTTAATAAGATGCTGAAATATATTAATTTAGGGCATAGTCAACTGCGCGTCTCCGAGCTTTGCCTGGGCACGATGACATTCGGAGAGGAGATGGGAATCGGCACCGGGGAAAAAGAAGCCGGAGCCATATTCGAGGGTTTCCTGCGCGCGGGTGGCAACTTCGTTGATACCGCGGACATCTACAACCGCGGCACCAGCGAGCGGATGCTCGGATGCTTCATACGGTCCGAGCGCGACTACCTGGTCGTCGCGAGCAAGTACAGCCTGAGCACCCGCGCCGATGATCCCAACGCGGGCGGCAATCACCGCAAGAACCTGGTTCAGTCTCTCGAAGCGAGCCTGCGGCGTCTGGAAACCCCGTACCTCGATCTGTACTGGGTTCATGGCTGGGACACGGAGACCTCGCTGACCGATCTCATGCGAGCGCTCGACGACCAGGTCCGTGCGGGCAAGGTCCTGCACCTTGGCATCTCCAATGTTCCGGCATGGGTGGCATCTGCCGCCAATGTGCTCGCGCGCGAGCGCGGCTGGACGCCATTCACCGCAATGCAGCTGCACTACAACCTGATCGAACGCAGCATCGAAAGGGATTTTTTTGATCTGGCCCTGGCGCAGAACATGGCCATTACGCCCTGGAGTCCGCTCGCAGGAGGGTTGCTTACCGGCAAGTTTGATCGCGACGCCCCGGAGGCGGCTCGCGCCGGGGCGCGGCTGGCGAGCGGTCCACTCAGCGCGCGAACCCGTCAGGAGCGCAACATCCAGGTAGCGGAGGCTCTGTCGGTGATGGCACGAGGTGTCGGTTGCCGGCCGGCGCAGCTTGCATTGGCCTGGCTCATTCAGCGCAGCACTGCAGTCGTCGTGCCGATCATCGGGGCGCGAAGCCGGTTGCAGCTCGATGAGAATCTCGGCGGCGCGCAGATATTGTTGACCGCTGAGCAGTTGCAGCAGCTTGATGCGGTTTCGGCCCCGGTTCCTGAATACCCTCAGTCGCTGCTCGGAAGCGACTCTTTTCAGCGGATGCTGCATGGCGATGTCAGGCATCGCCGGAAGTCGTCTTGTAATCGCCCGTAGCGATTGGGGAAAAGGTCAAACCGCCCGGATCACCGCAAATGGCGCGGCATGCCCGATCGGGGCCACGCTTCGTTCCAGCGGCGCCAGGCAAGGCGTGTTGGGTGACCGCTCTGGCGACCCGCTCGGGCTCAGAACATGACCGTGGTCGCTTTGGTCTTGAGATACGGTTCCAGGCCCTCGCGCCCGAACTCGCGCCCCCATCCAGACTGGCGGTTCCCGCCGAAAGGGATGGCGGGGTCAACCGCCGCGTGACAATTGATGCTCACCTGCCCCGAATCGATCAGGTTCACCATTTTGTGCGCAACCGAGACATCACGTGTCCAGACGCTTCCGGACAACCCGTAAATTGTGCTGTTGGCCTCTCTGGCCACGGCTTTCAGATCGCTGTCACTGAATGACTGCACGCACAGCACCGGTCCAAAAATCTCCTCACGGGCGATCTTCATGTCCATGTTGGTGTGGCTGAAGAGCGTGGGCTGCAGAAAATAGCCCTTGCCGGGAGGGGCCTCTCCGCCGCATACCAGTTCCGCCCCGGAGTTCCTGCCCGAATCGACATACTCGAGCACGCGCTGGCGTTGTTCCGCGGAAATCAGCGGCCCGAGATCCGAGCCCGGGGAGAGGCCGTGCCCCAGGCGAAACCCCTTGGCCATTCGGGCAATACCTTCGACGACCTGGTCGAAGACGTCATCGTGGACGAACAACCGCGTACTGGCCATGCAGTTTTGCCCCTGGAGGAAAAATGCGCCCCTGGCTGCACCAGGCACTACGCGTTCCAGGTTCGCATCGGGGAACACGACCATCGGGGACTTGCCCCCGAGTTCGAGCGTGACACGCTTGAGATTGCCCGCGGCGGCCTGCAGGATCTTCTTGCCCACTTCGGTGGATCCCGTGAAAGCGATCTTGTCCACGCCCTCGTGCGCCGCGAGGGCTGCTCCGGCCACATGTCCGTGGCCGGGAATGATGTTCACCACGCCATCGGGTATACCCGCCTTCTTCACGAGGTCCCCGAGCAACAGCGCGGTCAGCGGAGTCAGTTCGGCTGGTTTCAGCACCACCGTGCAGCCGGCCGCGAGTGCCGGACCTAACTTCAGGGCCGCCATTACCAGGGGTGAGTTCCATGGGATGATCGCGCCGACGACCCCGATCGGTTCGCGACGGGTGTAGGTCAGCGACTCTCCGTTTGGCGCATCCTGCGGCGAAACGGGGATGGTCTCACCCAGGATCTTGGTGCACCATCCGGCGTAGTAGCGCAGAAAGTCGCAGCCGAATTTAGCGATCGAATAATGTGCCACGGGCCGTGGCATCCCGTTGTCGAGGACCTCGATCTCAACGGCAAGATCGAGATTGGCTTCGAGTTCATCAGCCAGGCGCCAGATCAGGCGCGATCGCTGGTGGGAGTTGATGCGCGCCCACTCGCCCTCGAAGGCCTTGCGGGCCGCCGCCACCGCGCGGTCAACGTCGGACTCCGAAGCGCACGCTACGCGTGTCAGGAGTTCTTCGCTCGCCGGATCAAAGACAGGCACGTCGCTGCGCCCGGCAGCCTCGACCCACTGCCCCCCGATCATCAATTGATGGCGGCGGGCCAGGAACTCTTTTGCACGAGGGGAGGGGCCAACACTCTGCACAGCGACGCTCATGAGGAAATCCTTGGCGGAATACGGCGGACAGGCAGCATAATTGGGCTGCGAAGCTGTAATCAAGGTGAGAATGTACCCCGCCGAAATCAGCCAGGTTCATGGCGGTCGTGACACGGGCGCGTCATTCGAAACGCGCGGTCGTGGAGCCGGGCTATCCATTCGGTGGCAATGGCGAATGAACACTCTCCGGGGGGGCGGGAGACCAGTAATCAGGCGATGTGGTCGCCAGAGGTTGTGTCTGGTGGTCCCTGGGGGAGGCGGATGGGTCGGAGTTGTTCGACGTCGGGCCGGTGAGGCCCGGCCGTCGTGAGGCTGCTAACCCGGGGACCTGAAACAGTAGGGCCGCGCGCCATAACCGGTGTCCACTGATGGAGGCAGCTTGATTCAAAAGGCGCGGGCCTGGCGCGGAATGCTGGGGGCGTGGCGCTGGCGAATTGCGGCCCTGCTATGCCTGATCACCACGATCAATTATCTCGATCGGCAGGCACTCGCGATCACCGGCCCGGTCCTGATTCGCGAATTCGGTCTGACCAATACGCAATTCGGCCTGATCAATTCTGCGTTCCTGTTTGCTTATGCCTTTGGGCACCTGCTGGTTGGTCTCATCATCGACCGGCTCGGCACAAGGCGGGCGTTCAAGTTCGCAGTCGTCGCCTGGAGCATTGCCGGGATCATGCACGCGGCCGGGCGGGGATTCGTCAGCTTGCTGCTGTTGCGAGGAGTTCTCGGATTGACCGAAGCGGCCAATTTTCCTGCGGCTCTCAAATCCGTTGCCGAATGGTTTCCGAAGGCCGACCGGTCACTCGCGGTGGGAATCGTCACCATGGGGCCGGGCCTGGGGGCGATCATTGCACCGCCCGTGCTCGGCTCGCTCGCGCTGGTTTTCGGCTGGCAGGCAGCATTTCTTGTTCCCGGCCTGGCTGGTTTTCTCTGGCTATGGATCTGGCTTGCGTGGTATGAGCTGCCGGAACAGCATGCCCGTATCAGTGCCAGCGAGCGTGACTTGATCCTGGCCGAGCGGGGTCCTCTGCAGGCGGGGAAAGAGGCGATCCGTTGGGGCGTGTTACTCGGCTATTTCCGCCACCGTGAGGTGTGGGGTCTCGTCCTCAGCCGCTTTTCGAACGATGGCGCCTTCTATTTCTTTGTGACCTGGCTGCCGACCTACCTGGCCCAGGTGCAAGGCTTCGACCTGCGAAAGATCGCCGCTTTCGCCTGGATTCCATTTCTGGCCGCTGACATCGGCAGCCTCGCTGGAGGTTGGTCCGCTCAGAGCATGATCAGGCGGGGCGCCAGTCTCGACGCCGCCCGCAAGCGCTTGATCTGGATCGGCGCGTTGTTGGTGGTGGTGTCGCTGTTCCCGCTGATAACCGGGTCTGCATGGATCGCGATTACAGCAGTTGGCCTGGCGATGTTCGCCATTCAGTTCAAGGCTGCGAACCTGTTCGCCTTGCCGGTGGATCTTTTCCCACCGCAGGAAGTCGGTGCCGTCTGGGGTCTGTTCGGTGCCATCGGCAGCCTTGGAGGAATGGCCTTTGTGGCAGCAGCCGGGTGGGTGTCGGAACACTACGCCTACGATCCGGTTTTCTGGGCTGTCGGCGTGACGCAGCTCCTGTCCGCGGTATTCGTCAGTCTGCTGATCCCGACAATTGCGCCACTCGACCGCAATAGCGGCATGCAGCGGAGCACGGCGCGATGACTCCGGCCCGCCGCGTCAGCGCCGTGATGCTCTCGGGCATCGAGCGGATCGAGCGCGCCGTGGCCTTTTCCGCGTTCATGGTGCTGGTTGCCGTCCTGTTCAGCGATGTGCTGAGCCGGGAGCTGACCGGCGCCGGGCTCCCCTGGGCCCGTGACGCGGGGGTTCTCGCGAATCTCTTGCTGACCATGGTTGGAATTGGAATTGCCTCGTCCGAGGGCGCTCACCTGCGGCCACGGTTTGCCGATCGCTGGCTGCCCGCCAACTGGTCGCCGGTGCTCGATGTTCTGCAGGATGGGTTGATGGCGCTCTTTTGCCTGGCGTTCGCAACCGTTGCTGCCACGGCCGTTGTCGAAACTGCCATGCTCGGCGAGCAGTTGCCTGTTCTGCGCTGGCCGGTGTGGCCATTTCAGTTGGTGATCCCGATCGTGTTCTCCATTGCTGCCTTCCGCCATGGCCTGATCGCGATGTTTCCGGAGCTTCGAAACAGGCAGAAGCGGGTGGAGCAGGAGTGATGGACTGGCTCGGGCTGTTCGCACTGACAGTGCTCCTGCTGCTGCTCCGGCAGAATCTGCTCGTGCTGCTCGGTGTCGTGATCGCATATGCAAATCTCGTATTCGGCGATGGACGGCTGACCGACATCGTCGCGGACGTATGGGACGCGGCCAACAAGGAGGTGCTGCTCTCGATACCGCTGTACATCCTGGCAGGCAACATCATGGCTCGCGGAGTGATGGCTACACGCCTGATCCGGCTCATGCGGGCAGTGGCCGGACCCATTCCCGGCGGGCTGGCCATGGCCACCGTGCTTTCCTGTGCGCTGTTCGCCGCAGTGTCCGGCTCGGGCACCGTGACGATGCTGGCCATCGGGGCCATCATGTACCCGGCTCTCCTGGAAGCGGGGTATTCGCGGAGCTTCTCCATTGGCGCGCTGTGTTCGGCCGGCACGCTTGGAATCATCATTCCTCCGAGCATTCCCCTCATCCTGTTTGGAGTCATGACCCAGACATCGATTGCGGACCTGTTCCTGGCCGGTGTCGGTCCGGGAATCCTGCTTACGCTGACGTTTGCCGCCTATGCCACGCTCCGCAATCGTGGCATACGGGAAGGTGCATGGAACCCGCACGAAATTCGCGAGGCAGTGCGGTCGGGTACCTGGGCGCTGGTGATGCCCGTGATCATCCTGGGCGGAATCTACAGCGGCTACTTCACCGCGACAGAGTCGGCGGCAGTGGCAGTCATTTATGCCCTGTTCGTCGAGATGCTCGTGTATCGGGAACTGAACCTTGCCGGTCTCTTCGAGGTCGCTACGGGCACCACGAGGCTGCTGGGATCGTTGTTTCCTGTGCTGATGTTTGCGCTGAGTCTGAACATATTCCTGACCTACCAGCAGGTTCCTGACATGGCGGTCGAGTGGCTCAAGGCACAGGTATCCAGCCCGCTTGCCTTCCTGGTTGCCGTCAATCTCTTCCTTCTCCTGGTCGGAGCGGTGATGGACATCGGGTCGGCGATTCTCATTCTTTCGCCGATCCTGACGCCTCTCGCCATCGCCCAGGGCATAGATCCCGTCCATTTCGGAATCATCATGGTCATGAATCTCGAAATCGGCTACCTGACTCCGCCGGTGGGAATGAACCTGATCGTCGCAACGACCACCTTCGGAGTGGACTTCCTGAGTGTGTGTCGCGCGGCCGTGCCATTTGTTGCGCTGATGCTGTGCGCGTTGACGATAGTCAGCCTATGGCCGGATCTGAGCCTGTTTCTGCTACGATAGCGCCTGGCCGGTACGCAGGATTCCTGCGGAGCGACTGCTCCGCTGCATCGATCACGAGCGGCCAATTCCGCAATATCAGGAACGACCGTACGGAGTAGCAACATGACCATCAAGCTCGGCGACCGCATGCCTGAAGGCAGCTTTGGCATAATGACGAAGGACGGCCCTGGCAGCATCTCCTCGTCCGAACTCTTCAAGGGCAAGAAGGTCGTCTTGTTCGCCGTACCAGGCGCGTTCACGCCGACCTGCTCCATGAACCATCTGCCGGGCTACGTGGAGCGCGCGGCGGAACTGCGTGCTCGTGGCGTCGACACAGTCGCGTGCATGTCCGTCAATGACGCCTTTGTCATGGATGCCTGGGGCAAAGATCGACGGGTCGGCGACAAAGTCCTGATGCTCGCCGATGGGAACGGCGCCTACACGCGCGCACTCGGCCTCGAACTCGATGCGACCGGTTTCGGCATGGGCAAGCGCAGCCAGCGCTTTGCGGTCGTTGTCGAGGATGGGACCGTCAAGAAGCTCTTCGTAGAAGCGCCGCGCGAGTTCAAGGTCAGCGCTGCGGAAAACGTGCTGAACAATCTCTGATCAGTCGTCGTCCCGCGTCCGTTCGGTGGTTGCCCGCGGTCGGCAGCCGGGAACGGTCGCATGGCGGCGAACCGCTGCGGGGTCACCATGGAAGACGTCGTCCAGACACTGCCTATCAGCTACGCAATCGTGAAGTATGTTCACGTCCTGCTGTTCGTCTATTGGCTGGGCGGCGATGCAGGCGTCTTTTATTCGAGCACTTTCGTCATAAATGACAAGCTGTCCCGTGATGCCCGCCTGACGGCGTTCAAGATTTTCATCAATCTGGACATGCTGCCGCGCTACTGTCTGGCACTGATGCTCACCGTCGGCGGTATTCTTTCTGAGTTCGTGGGCTACCAGCACCCGACGTGGCAAATGGCCGGCATTGTGGCTCTCGGCCCCGTCTGGGTGTGGGTCGTGCATGCAGTCCACACGAGGGAAGGGACAGACTTTGGCCGGATGCTGGCCAAGGGCGACTACTATTTCAGGTTCGTCATGATCTTCGCGCTCGTCGGTTCGGTGGTGTGGCACTGGACGAGCGGCGAATTGAAACCATTCCCGTGGCTGGCAGCGAAACTTCTCGTATTCGCATTCCTGATTTTCTGCGGGTTCATGATTCGGCGGAATCTGCCGCCGTTCATCGAGGGTTTCCGTATGCTGGCTTCGCAGGGCGCAAGCCCGGTCAGTGACCGCAAGATGCATGATGGCATCATGGCCTGCAGGCCATACGTCTGGGCGATCTGGGGTGGTGTAGCACTGTCAGCCTTCCTTGGCGTCTGGAAACCCGGCGCCTGATTCCAGGCAACAGACGGTGCAGTGTCGCCGCCTGGAGTTACCGCAACGGCAGCCGTGCGGACTGCAGGGCGATCCGGCGTGCCAGAAGAGTCATGATTGCGGCGGATGCCATCAACATCGCGATCGGGACGAATGACCCTTCGTACAACTGCCCGGATACGATACTGAAGGCGCCGCCCAGACCGAGTGCCATGGAACTCGACAGCCCGGCCGCCGTTCCGGAAAGTGCGGGTGTGGAGTTCAGAACCCCGGCCATCGATAAGGGCGTCTGAATGCCTGCGGCAATCATGAGTATCGCAATGGGCAGGAGTAGTCCGGGCAATGTGACCCCGGTGAAAACCGTTGCGAGAAGCAGCAGGCCGCCCGCAGCCGCCGACAGCCGGGTGCTCGTCCGCAATGCTCCATCCGTTCCAGCGCGGCGAGCGAGGCGCGCCGAGATGATCGCGCCGACCACGTAAATCACGCTCATACCGCCCCAGATGACACCAAACGTCTGCGGGCCGATTTGCAGGTGTTGGTCGAACACCGCGGCGCCAACCGCAAGGAATGCAAAGAAGCTGCCTTGAGTGAATGCGAACAGCAGCGTGTGCCCGACGAAGGCGCGAGATTGGACCAGTTGCAGGAGAACCCCAGGCCAAAGGCCGGGGTGGTCGTCGGCAATCGGGGCTGGCCGGCTCGGTTCGCGCAGCCAGATGAATAATGCACCCGTCAGTCCGAGACCCATTCCGGCGCTGACCGCAAAGACCGCGAGCGGGTTCGCCCAGGCAGCAAGGCCGCCGCCGATGACCGGTCCGAGCATCGGTGCAACGCCCATCGCTGCGCCAATCCAGGACAAGGCGCGCGCCGCAGCCAGTGCATCGAAACTGTCACTGATGACGGCGCGGGACACTATCGTCCCGACACTTACCCCGAGCGCTTGTACGAAACGCAGTGCGACGAGCATCGCGAAGTCGGGCATGAACAGGCATGCGACGCTGCTGAGCGTAAAAAGCACAAAACCGCTGAGCATCACGACGCGGCGGCCGAATCGGTCGGCCGCGATTCCGGCTACTGGCTGGCCGACCGCGAGTCCGAACAGGTAAACCGCAATCAGGAACTGCGCATCCGCGGTGCTGACATTGAAACTCCCGGCGATGTCCGGCAGCACCGGGAAGATCACGCTCATCCCGAACGGTGACAGCGAGCTGGCGAAGGCAAGCAGGATCAAAGACGGTGCCGCCGGACCGCCGGGCTCGGCTACTGCTCCGGGTGTAAGGTCCGCTGTGTGCACAGATCTGCCGCGGAGATCTCAGCCCAGCTTCTTTTCAAGTTCCGGTATGACCTGGAAGAGGTCGGCAACAAGTCCGATGTCGGCGACCTGGAAAATCGGGGCTTCGGCGTCTTTGTTGACCGCCACTATCAAGCCCGCATCCTTTATGCCGGTCAGGTGCTGAATTGCACCTGATATGCCGAAAGCGATGTATAGATCCGGTGCGATGATCTTTCCGGTCTGGCCGATTTGCATGTCATTGGGGACGAATCCCGCGTCCACGGCCGCGCGCGAGGCTCCCACGGCGACTCCAAGCCTGTCGGCCAGTGAATACAGCAACGCAAAATTGCCTTCACTGCCGACTCCACGTCCACCCGAGAAAACCATCCGCGCGGTTTGCAGATCCGGGCGGGCGCCGCCCCCGCCTGCGCGCAGTTCGACAAAACTCGTGTGGGAGGGCAGGGCCGCATCGATCCTCGCTTGCGTGATCTTCGCGGTGCCACCGTCTGGCGTCGGTTTGAATGATGCAGTCCGGACGGTTGCGACAATCGTCAGGCCATCGGGTACCTCCACGGTGACGATGGCATTGCCGGCGTACACGGGCCGCTGAAAAGCGCGTGGGCCGACGATCGCCATGAGGTCGCTGATCTGGCCCACGCCGAGTAATGCAGCGACACGAGGCATCAGGTCTTTGCCGAACGTGGTGGAGGGCCCGAGTATGCAGCCATACCCGGCCGCGAGTTCCGCCACCTGTGGCGCTAGGACTGCGGCCAATGGCGCTGCATTTTCCGGGCGATCCACGGTCAGCACCCGGTGAACTCCAGAAAGTGCAGCTGCCTGGGCCGCAACCGTATTGCACTCATGTCCGAGCACCAGAACGTCAATGCCCGCTCCAGCGATGCTGGTGGCGCAGGTTACGCATCTCGCCGTGCTCTGGTTGAGATTCCTGCCGTTGTGCTCGGCGACGATAAGTATTCCCGATGTTGTCATCATTGCGATCCTGAAGCGGGCCCGGGTCAGTTGAAGAAGCCTTTATCGCGCAGAGCCGAAACCAGTTCGTCGACATTGGCGACCATCCTGCCTTTCTGGCGCGGCAGCGGCGCTTCGTATTTCGACAGCCTGAGCCGGGGAGTCATGTCGGTGCCGAGCGCCGCGAGGTTCTGACGTTCCAGCGGCTTTTTCTTCGCTTTCATGATGTCCGGCAGTTTGACGTAGCGGGGCTCGTTGAGACGCAGATCTGCAGTGACCACGGCTGGCAATTCGATACTGATCACCTCCAGCCCGTTATCGACCTCCCGCGTGACGGTTGCCCGCCCGTCGGCAATTTCCAGGCGCGATGCAAACGTTGCCTGGGGTCGGTTCCAGAGAGCCGCAAGCATCTGACCGGTTTGATTGTTGTCGTCGTCGATCGCCTGCTTGCCCATGAGGACAAGATCGGGTTGCTCGCGTTCCACGAGCTTCAGCAACGCCCTGGCCGCCGCCAGCGGTTCAACCTCAGTGTCCGTCTCCAGCAGGATGGCACGATCCGCCCCCATTGCGAGCCCGGTGCGCAGCTGCTGTTGACAATCATCCGGGCCGATGGAGACAGCAATGACCTCGACCGGTTGACCGGCCTCGCGAATTCGCAGCGCTTCCTCGAGTGCGATCTCATCGAACGGATTGATGCTCATCTTTACGCCGTCGGTGACCACTCCCGATCCGTCGTCCTTGACTCGAATGCGGACGTTGTAGTCAACGACCCGCTTCAGGCATACCATGATCCTTCGCACTTCATCCTCCTAATCCGCCGACGCGACCGGCCAGACGATGATCCGGCGCCCGTAACGGTGGATCCTCAGCACCGGGGCTCGGGTTCCGCAGGTGGGGCGGCGCCCGGCAAAAGCGGGTATTGTCGTCCGGTGCGCGCACCGCTTACAAGGACCATGGAGCTTTTTGGCGGAGTCAACCATGACCACCTCCGGTGAATTTCCGGCGCTGATTTCACCCGACGAACTGGCCGAGCTCGTTCGGTCCGGCGAGAGCGTCGTGCTGGACTGCCGGTTCAATCTCGCGAAACCTGAGGCCGGCGAAGCAGCGTTCCAGTCGGCCCATATACCCGGGGCAGCTTATGCGCATCTCGATCGCGACCTGGCGTCACCGCGCGGTCCCGGCAGCGGGCGGCATCCATTACCTGGTCCGGCCGGGCTCTCCAGGATCTTTTCCAGCTGGGGCATCGACAGGTCAGTCAGGGTGGTGGCCTATGACGATGCAGGCGGCGCTATCGCGGCGCGTCTGTGGTGGTTGCTGCGCTGGATGGGTCACCCGCAGGTCGCATTGCTCGATGGTGGCTGGAACGCATGGACCGAAACCGGCATGCCCGTCAGCACAGCAACTCCCGACGCCCGGCAGCGAGAATTCCAGGGACGCGCGGGTCAGATGCCCGTCATGGAGACGGAAGAAATTGCGTCCCGTCTCACGGATGAGAATCTGCTGATCATCGATGCGCGGGCACCTGCCCGGTATCTGGGTCAGGTCGAGCCCATCGATCCTGTAGCCGGCCATATTCCAGGAGCGGTGAATTTGCCGTATCAGGACAATCTGACTGAATCGGGCCGTTTTCGTGATCGCACCATCCTCCGGCAAAACATCGATGCGATCATCGGCCATCGTACGGCCAGTGACACCGTCGTGATGTGTGGTTCCGGAGTCACCGCATGCCATAATCTTTTTTCAATGGAACTGGCAGGGCTCTCCGGCGCCTGCCTGTATCCGGGTCCGTGGAGCGAATGGATCGCCGACCCACGGCGGCCTGTTTCGCAGGGTTGACTCGTAGCCAGCCGGAAACGAAGTTTCAGGACAAAGGTGCCACAGGATGAGCAGCACATTGCAACGCGATCATCGTTCCGTTCGCGGAACCATTCGGTATACGAGCAACAAGCCCGACCGTCTCGGGCAGGAACGCGGACGCGAATATTTCATGATCAATACTCACAGCGATGGCAGGCGCACCTGCATCGCTCATTGTGAGATCGATGATCGCCCGAGCGTGATGCGCGATATCACCTACAGCCTCGACGAAGACTGGTACCCGACCGATTGCTTCGTGCGCCTCGCCGTCAACGACCGGTTCATGGGCAGCGGCTGGTTTCGATTCGAAAAGGATCTCGCAGAATGCGAAACCTGGACGGCCATTGAGGGTCGGGTCACGCAGCGTATGCAGACGAATGGACGCCTGCGCAGCTTCCAGAATCACGCCATCCAGTGCGACGCATGGCACCTTCGCCTGTATGACCGGAGACGGCCCCGGGGTGTCCAGACCGTCGACGAACTTCTCCTGTCGTCGCCGGATCATCGTGGTGCAACTGGTCCGTTGCTGTTTCGCGCCGGACTTTGCATCGAATTTGTCGGCGAAGAGTCGCTGAAAGTGGCGGCTGGCTCCTTCGATGCATTCCATTTCAGGTTCGTGTCGGCGCCCGGGTTGCCGGTGGAGCATCCACCGTACGACATCTGGTGCACTGCAGACGAAGAGTTCGTTTTCCTGAAGGGCGTCATCGGCGGCTACATGCAGACGCAGTATGAGCTGATCGAGCTGGCGCACAGCAAGGATTGAGGGCTTGTGCCTGCCGCTCAGACCACAGGAGCGCAGAGGTGGCCTGGGATCACTGATTGCAGTGCTGGCCGATAGCGCAGCAGCTGGATCGACGCCGCCGGCGCGGCGTTCCGAGGTGGCAGGCATGCGGTCACGGCAGCGACAGGCTGCCGACTGATGTCAGCGCGACATCCATCGCAGGTTTTTCAGAACAAAGAACGGAAAAATAGTTTCGTTATCAATAATTAATTGTCAATTATTCACGTAAATTATCGTTATAGGGGCCGCTGCGGGGCCATTGATTCGCGACAGTGATCTGCTGCGGGTACTCCGTGCCCAGTGGCTGCCAATTGATTTCGGCAGTACGTGCGGGCGGTTGGGCGTCATTTCGTATTTCGGTATCGTGCCCGGGCCACGGAACATTGTGCGAGGAATGTCGGTGACGCAAACCAGGCAGGGGTTCTACTACGGGTGGGTCATAGCGCTTGGTGCGGCGCTCCTGCTCCTCGTCACGAACGGCATGGTTCTCGGCGGCCTGTCTGTCTTCGATGAAGCCATTCTGGGCACGCTCCAGGAGTCGACCGGTCAACCGTCGATGAGAGGTGACCTGAACCTGCGGGCGCTGATCACTTTCTGGGGCAGCGGCGCACTTGCGCCGCTTGCCGGTGCGATTGCCGATCGGATCGGCGTGCGCCCGCTGATGGTAGTGGGGCTTGCGCTGCTGGCAGGCGGATACTTCTTCTACGGCATGATTCAGAGCCTTGGGGAGATCTACACAATTCATGCCGCATTTGCGTTGTCGCTGGCCACCTGCGGACTGGTGGTCAACGTCATGCTCGTGTCGAAATGGTTCGTGCGGAACCGCGGTTTTGCAATCGGCATCGCGTTGGCTGGCACGAGTCTCGGCAATGCGATTCTTGCGCCGGCAAATGCCTGGCTGATCGAGCAGGTCGGTTGGCGGACCGCATTCCAGTGGACTGCCGTCATCCCGTTGCTGATGATTCCGCTGGTCCTGTTCATTCTTCGTGAACGTCCGGCCGACATGGGGAGCGAGGGGGTCAGCGGCAGCAGGCACTCCGCCGCGGCGGCTCCAGCCGGGGACATGACCTATTGGGCTGCGCTGGGGACGGCGAATTTCTGGATACTGGCCCTGATTGCCATGTGCACCTTCTATTCGATCCTGGCAATGAGCGCACACGTCTACCTGCACATGCGGGATGAGGGCTTTCAGCCGCAGGTGGCAGCATTCGGCCAGACTGTCATGTTTGCGACCGGCCTGGCTGCCAAGGTCGGCAGCGGTCTGCTGGCGGACCGGTTCGGTCGCAAACCGATCTTCACGGGAACCCTTGCGTTCATGTGCGGCGGGGCCTGGCTCATTACGGGCGCAAGCGAAAATATGGTGTGGATGGCGTTGTTCCTGTTTGGACTCGGATGGGGCGGCTTGTATACGCTGCTGCAACTGCTGGCCGCGGACTACTTTGGCGTCAGACATCTTGGCAAGATCCTCGGCACGATTACGGTTCTCGATACGTTCGGCGGTGGCATGGGACCGTTCGTGACCGGGGTCCTGTACGATCGCTTTGGCTCTTATACAGTCCCCTTCACGATGATCGCGGTGCTGGTAACTGTTGCGCTGTTGCTGTCAACACTGTACCGGGCACGTCCCGAAGCGGCGTGATGCTGATGTCCACGCCTCAGGGGTCCGAACCGGACCGGACGAACTGGAAACATTGGTAGTGACCTGAAATGAACCGACGCCTTAAGCCCAGCAACTCGCTCCGCGGGGTCCGCTACGAGATCCGCGGCAAGCTCGCCAATCGGGCCCACGAAATGCAACGTCGCGGGCATGAGATCATCGCCCTCAACATCGGCAATCCCGGGCTGTTCGGGTTCCGGACGCCGGAGACGATGCGCCTGGCGATGATCGAGAACCTGCAGGCGAGCGAAGGCTACTGTCATCAGAAGGGGATTTTCCCTGCCCGTGAGGCCGTTGTCCTGCAACAACAGGAGCGGGGTGTCGCGGGAGTCTCCGCCGAGCACGTATTCATGGGCAATGGCGTGAGCGAGCTGATCGACCTGACCCTGCGCGGATTGCTGGATCCGGGCGATGAGGTGCTGATCCCGAGCCCTGATTACCCGCTCTGGACTGCCAGCGTAACTCTGAATTGCGGCAAGCCGGTGCACTACCCCTGCCCACCGGAGCTCGCGTTCCAGCCGGACCTGGACGCGATGGCTCGCCTGATCACCCCGCGTACCCGCGCCATCGTGGTGATCAATCCGAACAACCCCACGGGAGCCGTATACCCCCGCGCGACACTGGAGGCGATTGCCCGGCTGGCGGAGAAGCACGGTCTGCTGGTCTTCAGCGACGAGATCTACGACCAGATGACATACGGCAATGCCGTTTCGATTCCCATGGCGACGCTCGTGAACGACACCTTGTGCGCTACTTTCAGCGGGTTATCGAAGGTATACCGGGCTTGCGGGTTTCGGGTGGGATGGGTGGTCTTCAGCGGCAACCGGGCGGACGCGCAGCCATACCTTGATGCGCTCGATCTGCTGGCGTCTCTTCGTCTTTGCAGTAACGTTCCTGGCCAATGGGCAGTGCAGACGGCGCTCGGGGGCTTCCAGAGTGTCCGGGAGCTGGTATCGCCGGGCGGGCGCCTGTTCGACTCACGCCAGGCGCTCATCGATGGTGCCGGTGCCAGCCGCTATTTGCGCATGGTGCCACCGGAAGGAGCGATGTACGCCTTTATCGGTGTGGATCCGGAAGCGCTGCCTGATTTCGACGACCAGGAATTTGCCCTGGAGTTGCTCGAGAAACGTCACGTGCTGGTCGCGCCGGGGACCAGTTTCAACACCTCGTACAACAATCACTTCCGGGTCACCAACCTGCCGGACGCGGCGACGCTCGCCGAGGTTTTCCGCCGCATGGAAGAAGTGCTGGACGGGCTGTCCATGAGGCGAGCTGCCGGGCCGGCAAAAAGCAGCGCTTGAATCGGCGCGAATCCGGCCGATGACCAACGTTCTGCCCGCCCTCGAGCAAGGGGTGACGGCGGTAACGGCCAACAAGCGCCTCGCCCGAACTCTCCTGCTGGCTTTCAACCGCGCCCAACTGGCCCGTGGAGCCCGCGCCTGGCGCCCCCCGCCGGTGCTGGCTTGGCATGCGTGGCTGGAAAAGCTCTGGGCGGAAGCGATTCACGCAGCTGACGCCGTCGCCACTCACGACCTGATCACGCCGGCCCAGAAGACGGCGTTGTGGCGCAGGATCGCAACGGAGAACGCCATTGCACCACTGCCTGGTGACAATGCGTCGCTCGCCGAACTGGCCATGGATACCTGGGGCAGGTGTCAGGACTGGCGCGTGAGCGATGAGGAGCTCGAGCGCTCGGCAGATTCTGTGGAGACGCTCACATTCGCGCGGTGGGCTGGTGAATATCGCAAGCGATGCGCGCAACTGGGTTTGCTCGACCCGGACATGCTGTCTGCGACAGTCGCTGCGGGTCTGCAGCGAGGGACGATCAGGAAACCGGGCGCGATCCAGTTCGTCGGTTTCGTGGAATGGACGCCGGCCCAGCGGGAGATCGTGCGCGTGCTTGCGAGCCTGGGCTGCGAGGTCAGGGAAGAACCCGTTCCGCGCGTCAGTAGCAGACAGGTGCGCAGCGTTGCCTGTCATGACGAAGCCGAGGAACTCGCGCTGGCTGCCCGCTGGGCGCGGCTGAAACGTGAGCAGGAATCGCAAGCCGCGATTGCCGTCATCGTGCCGGACCTCGCTGCCCGGCGTTCGCAGGTTCGTCGCGTCGTCCTCGACGTGTTTGCTCCGGATTGGCGCAGCAGGCCTGGCGATGTGATGCCGGTCAGTTTCTCACTCGGCCAGCCGTTGACGGCTGTGGGATTGGTGCATGCGGCACTGCTGATCCTGCGCATGTTGAGTGGCAGTCTCGACTATCGCGATTTCGGGCAACTACTGCGCAGCCCTTACCTCGGAGGATACCGGATAGAACGTGGTGCAAGAGCCGGCCTGGACCTCGTGAGCCGTGAGCGGCAAGGCACACAGTGCCGGGTGGCCGATTTCGCGGTTGGGGCCGGCAGCGTTGCGACGCCGCTGCTCGCGAGTAGTCTGCAGCAAATCAACGGTATCGTATCTTCGCTGCCACGGACGCAGCCCCCGAGCCGCTGGGCAGAGACCTTCGAGGCGGCGCTCCGGGCCTGCGGCTGGCCGGGGGATCGGACGCTCGGCAGCGATGAATACCAGGCGCTCATGGCGTGGCGGGAGCAACTCAGTCAACTGCGGAGCTGTGACCGGATCAGCGGTGAAATCGCGTGCGATGCCTGCCTGGATCTGCTGAGTGGTGCAGCCGGTCGGGTAATCTTCCAGCCCAGCGGCGATGACGCTGCCGTGCAGGTAATGGGCACGCTGGAAGCTGTCGGACAGCAGTTCGACGCGTTGTGGGTTTGCGGTCTGAGCAGTGATTCCTGGCCTCCCGCCAGCAGCCCGGATCCGCTGCTTCCACTCGCGCTGCAGCGTCGCCTGCAGATGCCAGCTGCGTCATCGGCGGTGGCCCGCGAGCGAGCCGAGCGGTTGCTGCGCTGTATCGAGTCGAGCGCGCCTGAGGTTGTGCTCAGCTGGCCCGGGTTTCGCGGAGATGAACCCGTTGCGCCAAGCCCGCTCATTGGCCAACTGCCCCGCATCGATACCGGATTACTGCGCCGCTGGGACGGGGAGACACAACGCGAAGCGCTGTTGCGGGCGCGGCGAACCGAGCTGGTCGTCGATGACGTTCCACCGGCGCTTGATCCGCGTCGGTTGCCGCTTCGGAGAGGAGGCGTCAGCCTGCTCGAACGGCAGTCGCGCTGTCCCGCGCGGGCGTTCCTGGAGTTCCGGCTCGGAGCCCGAGACCTTCGCGCGCCGGTGACGGGCCTCGATGCGGCGACACGCGGCACGATGGTTCACTCCATACTGCAGCGATTGTTCGGCCGCATCAGTGACCAGCAACAATTGCGGCAACTGGGCGAAGGCGAGCAAGCCAGGATCCTGGACGAGCTGATCCGTCAGGAGCTCGCAAAGTTCGCGTTGAACGCCGGTCCCTTTGTTCGGGCACTCCTGAACGAGGAGCATGCACGTCTGACTGCCTTGATGTCCGCGCTGTTGCGACTGGAGCGGGAGAGGCAGCCATTCAGGGTCATCGCAACAGAGCAGGTGCTGTCAGATTTCGACGCGCCTGAGTCCTTGCGGGCCTTGCAGCTCACGCTACGGATCGACCGTGTCGATGAATCCGCTGACGGTCGACGACTCCTGATCGACTATAAAACCGGCCGCCGACTGGCCTCGCTGGGAGAGCTCCATGGCGATCGGTTGCGTTCGCCGCAGCTGCCGACCTATGCGGTGGCCACTGCATGTGATGCGGTGGCCTTCCTGCAGGTCAGCCAGGGGAACATCGGCTGGCGTGGCGTGGGTCAGGGGGAGTGGGGGATCGACGGCATTCTCAACGCGGCGGCGCTGACCAAAGATCCCGACCAGGAGTGGGAGGCGCTGCGGGCCACCTGGCGACGCGCAATCGACCGCCTGGCCGGAGAGTTCCTCGGCGGAGATTTTCGCGTTGACCGCCGGCACCTCGATGACGCTCTTGGCCAGTGGGCCATGGCCATCAGGATTCACGAGGTCGACGACATCGATCCAGGTCCCCGGTGATGCCGGAACAAGCCCCACCGGATCAGCCGCAAAGGAACGAGGCGCTGGACCCGTCGCGTTCCTTCATCGTGCAGGCGCCAGCCGGTTCCGGGAAAACCGGATTGCTGGTCCAACGCTATCTGCGTCTGCTCGCCCGTGTGGATGAACCGGAGGAGGTACTGGCTGTCACGTTCACGCGCAAGGCTGCCGCCGAGATGCGTAATCGCGTCATCGCCGCGCTGGATGAGGCCGCGGATCGGTCCGTGAGCGTATCGTCGCCTCTGCGCCGTACACGCGAACTGGCACGGGATGCTCTGCTGGCTGACGATCGCCAGGGCTGGCAACTGCGCCGCCATCCGGCGCGGCTCCGCATCAGCACGATTGACGCGGTCAGCGCCTGGCTTGCTGGCCGGGCGCCGTTAGGGAGCGGCGCGGGTACGACGCGGAGAATCAGCGAAACGCCAGAGATCCTCTACGAGGAAGCGGCCCGGGCAACGTTGGGTCATCTCGTCTACGGCGGGGAGGATGCCAGCAACCTGGCCCGCGTGCTTCGACACTTCGACAACGACACGGAGCGATTCGAACGACTGGTCATCGCCATGCTGCCGCAGCGCGACCAATGGCTCCGGCAGGTCCTGGCCGCCAGCGGCGACCGGCTCATGATGGAGGAACCGCTGCGCCATCTGACCCGCGCGGTCCTGCAGCAGGCAGCGGGCTGTATGGACCAGGATCTTCAGGCGGAAATCGCTGCACTGCTGTCTTTTGCGGCCAGACAGCTGCGGCTCGATGGTCGCAAGTCGGCATTGAGCGTCTGGGCCGGGCAGCGGGAGTTTCCCCGCCCGGAAGTTCAGGAAATTCACCTGTGGCAATCGCTGTGCGGAGCGCTTCTGACCGCAAGTGGTGAAGATTGGCGACGCAGAGCGGATGTACGACTCGGCTTTCCGCCGCGGAGCCCCGCGAAGGCACGCATGGAGGAGGTTCTGGAGCGCTGCTCCAGGCGCAGCGGCTTGCTGGACGCCCTCACCGACGTGTTGCGTCTGCCAGCCTCCGGCTATACCGATGAACAATGGGCGGTGCTGCAAGCTCTTCTTGCGGTACTGAAGCTGGCGGCTGCAGAACTCAAGCTGGTATTCGCGGCACGTGGCGAAACCGATTTCGCCGAAGTCGCAGCCGACGCCTTGGGCGCGTTGGGGAACACAACCGGGCCGACAGAGCTCGGCCTGGCACTCGACCACCGCGTCACACATATCCTGGTGGATGAGTTTCAGGATACTTCGGTGTCACAGTTCCAGTTGCTGCAACAACTCACCGCGGGGTGGGTGCCCGGTGACGGACGCACGATCTTCCTGGTTGGCGACCCGATGCAGTCCATTTACCGATTCAGGGAGGCCGAAGTCGGGCTTTTCATGCAAGTGCGGGATCACGGCATCGGTGACCTGCAACCGACGTTCTTGCAACTGGCGGCCAACTTCCGCTGCGATCCGGGGATCGTCGCCTGGGTGAACCGCGTCTTCGATCGCGTACTCCCGTCGCACGACGATCCGGATATTGGCAGTGTCCGGTTTGCGCCGAGCCTGGCCACGCGCGCTACGGCGGATGACGAGTCGGCCGGAGTGATGGTGCACTGGCTGCCAGCGGCGCGCGATGCGCCGGAAGCGGACTCCGTCGTCGATATCGTGGAAAGGACCCTGGCCCGATGGCCGTCGGAGGATATCTGCATCCTGGTTCGGAGCAGGACACACGCGCGACGCATCATCGCGAGATTGCGATGCACCGGTCTGGCGTTCATCGCTCCGGAAATTGAAGATCTCGAGCAATCGAGCGTCGCGCAGGACCTGTTGGCGCTGACCCGTGCGCTGTTGCACCCGGCTGACCGCCTCGCCTGGATCGGCGTTCTGCGTGCGCCATGGTGCGGCCTGTCTCTGCGGGATCTCGATGAGCTGCTCGGTGACGACCGCTCGCGGTCTGTGCCTGGCATCCTCTGCGATGCCAGCGGGGATTGGAGTCGTCTCAGCCCGGTGGGACGTACCGCGCTGGAACGCCTGCGCCCGGTCATCGAGCGCGCCGATGAACTGCGTGGTCGCCGCTCGTTGCGAGATCTTGTCGAAGGAGCCTGGCTGGATCTGGCGGGGGTGGCGACCATCAGGGACGCCGCGGAGATGGAGTCCGCCGAATCGTTCCTGCGGATCCTCGAGTCCGCGGATGCCGGTGGCGACTGCCGCGACGTGCTGGCCCTCAGCCGGCAGATGAAACGACACCGGGGTTCGCTCGGCAGTGGACATCCCGGCGTGCAGGTGATGACCATGCACAAGGCAAAGGGCCTGGAGTTCGATACCGTGATACTGCCTGGCCTCGCGTACGCGACGCGCAATGACGATCCGCCGCTGCTCGCCTGGCAGGATGTGATCTCCGGGGGTGGGCTTCCGGCCGCCGTGCTCGCGCCAATCCCCGCGAACGGCGCAGACGACGATCCGTTGTATCGGTACCTGTTGAAAATCGAGCGGCGCAAGCAGGCGGCGGAAACAGCCCGCCTGCTCTACGTCGCCTGCACTCGGGCACGCAAGCGCCTGCACCTCGTGGCCGGGGTCCGGGCCGTACCGGACGATGGGGGCAGGAAACCCCGAATCCGGAAGCCCGCTGGCGGCTCCCTGCTGGAGCGGCTCTGGCCGGTTTTGGCAGATGAAGCGATCAGCCAGACGAACGTGCTCACGGCAGATCGGGACCCGGGCGAGGAATCGCGAAGCTGGATACAGCCACCGTTGCGTCGTCTTCCCGCCGACTGGCGCTCACCGACGGTACCTGCCGGTCTGGCGGGTATCCGGGCCTCGTCACCACCGGAGTCAGCCGGTGTTGACTACCACTGGGCCAGCAACTGGGCGATGTGCGCCGGTTCCGTGGTGCACAGGTGGCTCAAATACATGGCAGAGCAGGGCGTTGAGCAGTACGACGGCGTGACGGTTGAAAACCTTCGCCCGGTGTTCCGCTCCCAGCTGAGGAGTCTCGGCACAGCCTCTGACGCACTCCAGCGTGCTACGGACCGTGTAGTCGAGGCGCTCAGCGGAGCGCTCGGCGACGAGCGGGGCCGTTGGCTGCTCTCGGCAGGGCACGCGCGGGCGGAAAGCGAACTGGCGGTGACCGTTTGCGATCGGTCGCAGTTCACAAACCTCGTGATCGATCGGACGTTCGTCGATCAGAACGGGACCCGATGGCTGATCGAGTTCAAGACAAGTTCTCACGAGGGCGGCGATCTCGGTGCCTTTCTGCGGGCTGAGGTGGCCCGGCACCGCGAGCAGCTGGAGCGGTATCGCGAGGCGCTGGCTGCAATCTGGGATGAGCCGATCAGGTCGGCGTTGTACTTCCCCGTACTTCGGCAACTGGTTGAGGTTCAGCACCAAGCAAGGCGCTGAGGATGCCTCACAGGGATCCCGAGAATGACAGTTCGGTACTGCCGTCGCTCCCTCTCGGGCCGAGTACACCAAGGGCGCTGACTACGGCAGGCGGCGCGCCTGGTCGGCTCTTTGCGCGACCCGAAAATGTGAAAGAGCCGGGTGGCTGAAGAACCAGGCGCCCGACAACCTCGACCGGACCGCCGACATCCGCGATAGTCGCCTCGATCGGGGCGTCGTCTTCGACCGGATCAGCATCGACTTTTGCCTCGAATGCGGCCAGTGCCGATTCAGTCGTGCTGTCGCCAGGAGGACCCAGCGCGACATCGCGAACAGTGACGGTAGCGACAACGCGTGACGGCCATGCGTCGCGCATCTCGAAGCTCCCGACCTGAATATCTGCGTGACCGTCCAATGCAGCAAGTGCCGGCAGCAGAGTCTGGAGGTTCCTGATACGTCCCTGATAGCGGCATGCGCTGCATGCAATCGATCCCGTGACCGCAACGGCGAGATTCCCTTCGGCGACACCGTCACCGAGAGACGTGCGGACCTTTGCTGCCAGCCGGCCACCCAACAGGGCCAGCGGCGACAACTTCCAGCTGGTCTCACCCAGGCGGGCGTCGCCAATCGCGATGCTGTGCGCAGAGCCCCGCCAGATGGTGCCCGCAGTGCCACTGAATCCTGCGGCGTCCGGCGCGAACCAGCCCACGGCCACGGAGGCAGGAACTCCAGCCACGAGCGTGACGAGAAAGACCGTCAGGCCGACAGCGGCCAATCGGGCACCGGGCCGCACGCCAGTCAACCGGCGCCCGTCCGGGCCAGCTGGAGGGAGGCGTTCACGCGACCGGCCGCTGCGGCAGGATCGGCGCTCAGCGATGTCACGCCGACCCCATGGCCGGCCTGCATTTCGACCAGCCAGCCAACCAGGTCGTCAAAGGGAACATTCTCGAACCGCAGGCGTATGCTCGCCGGACCGTCGGGCTCGTTGCGCTTGAGGTAGCCGCCCAGTCCGCGTCCGCGCAATGTGCGATCGATCAGCACGACCAAAGACTCCCCGTTCGAACGGTCGGCGGAAACCGTGCCGGCGCTCACCGTTCCGAAACGGGCGGCAACGCGCTCGATATCCCCGAGGACCGACTGTTTGTCGGTTAGCTGCTCACTGAGCCGGCGTTGGCTGGCCGAAATGGGACGCAGCACGCCCACTGTGAGGAGGGCGATGCATGCCAGGGCTCCGGCCAGCGCAACCAGGAGCTTCTCCCGCGGCGCAAGTGCTTCGAACCATCGTGCAATCGCCATTCGTCAGCCTCCGGGCCGCGAGATCTGCAACCGGCCGACGACCTCGCTGCCCGAGGCATTTGCCGACTGGATCTCGGCCTTCAGACCACCCGCTGCAGTAATTGCCTGCTGAATTCGATCGAGAACTTCAACCGTGGGAGCCCGAACGCGCAACTCGACTGTACCCGCACGGTAGCTGATTGCCTCGATGCGACTGTCGCCCCCGCCTTTCATCGCACGGGCCACCACGTCGAGCGCATCGAGGAACTCGTGCGATGCTCCGGTATCCCGGTCGCCGAGCTGGCGAAGGCGGCTCGACAACTGCGCCCTGGCATCCTGGATCGGGCCCGCGTCCGGAAACACGTAGTGAAAGGCCTTGTCGATCATGGCGTCGAGCGCGCCGACCTGCTGCCGAAGCCGGCTGATCCCTGCGAGCTGCTGTGCGGTTGCTACAGCCGTAAGCAAGAGCAGGAGTCCCGCCGCCAGGCGCCAGGCAGGCCAGTAAGAGGAGAAAGCGGAGCGTTCGGCGTAATCGCCCTGGCGCAGGTTGATCCCCGGTGTCGTCACGATCTGGGCCGCGAGACGCGGCAACGCGCCGTCGGTCAGGCTGCGCAGATCAACGGACTCAAGCTGCGATCGCAGGCGCTCGAAAACTTCGCCGTGGTGGTCAAGCATCTCCGGCGTTGCGTACACGACAAGATGGAGCGGGCCGTGGCCTTCGGCATCCGTGGTGGACCGGCGGGCGATCCAGACACCGAGAATGGCCTCCCATGAGTCGGGATCCATGGCAGTAATGCCGCCTTCGGGGTCGGACAGAATTGCGCCGCGATCCTCCAGCAGCAGCGTCACCGTGTTTGGCGTGCAGCCGATCGCATCAGCATCGCCGTACAGGCGATCCGCCCGCAGCGCGGCCCCAGCCAACCGCTGCACCCAGGCATCCATCGTCTCGCGACGCACTACCGCGACAGCGACCTTGCCACTCTCCAGGCGTGGGCCAGCCGCAAAATGCAGCGTATCGACATCGTCGGCCACCTGTTCCTCGAGCGCGTACGGCAGCGCCTGGAGTAACCGGGCGCCACTCCTGACCGGCGCCTCTGCTGTCATGCGCACGACGTCCAGCGAGGGAACGAGCACGATGAGCTGCCGCCCTTCGGCAGCATGCCTTGCGTCCTCCGGCGAGCCGCATGCCGGCTTGCCGAGGAGTGCGCCCGTCTGGTCTACGGCTACCCAGCTGGCCGCGTGGTCCGGCTGGGTGCCCATTCGCAGGACAAGGAACTCAGCCATGCTGGTCGGCGGCCTCCGTATCTTTCGCCGGCGTGTCCGAGCGATCGCCAGGCAGGACGATTTCGACTGCATCAAAGCTTCTGAGACGCACGGCGACGCCCAGTCCCGCCCGTTCCAGGAGACTGTACATGGCGAGTTGGTGACTGCCAATGACGATCGTCCCCTGCAGCCCGAAGTAGCTGCTCGTCACGCCGAGATAAGGCTGCATGGCCGCGTCGATATACTCCTGGAAGAATGTCAGATCTTCAAACGGCTCGTTGCCCCGGTCTGTGACCCACTGCTCGACATTGGACAGGCTGACATTGTCGCCAAGCGATTGCAGAACGGCGGGTGTTGCCGTGTTGACATTGATGGTGGTGGGTTTTGTGCCAACCGGCAGGGCTGCGAGATTGGGTGCGAGGATCTCGAATACCTCGCGCTCGACCCCACGCACCGCCCGCAATTCGGACACGCTGGTGAACCAGAAGTTGGCGGCCCGGTAGGGTGGATCGAGACCCGTATAGGCATCATCCTCGGCACCACTGAACTCGGCGGTCGTGTCCGGATCTATCCAGTCGACGACAGCGTCGGCCAGCGCGGGGTCGAGATCGAGAGCCGCCAGCAGTCGCTGAAACTGCTGATACACCAGGTCGTCCCGCGAACCGTCCTGTCGAACAAGGTTGTTGAGATTGAAGCGACCCTGCAGATCGACGAGGCCGCCCGTCATTCCACCCTGGTCCAGATTGAACGCCGTGGGTCTCGCCCAGTCTTCGCCGAGCCAGTCCACCGGTTCGGCCGTTGAGCGCTCCAGATCCTCACGCAGCACCTTTGCAGCCAGCGCCTCCGCGCCCAGGGCAAACTGATGCGCCTGTTCCCAGGCGATGAGTCCCTCGGTGCGCCGCAGATCGAGATTCGTCTGCCATGCGAGTTCGACCGCGAGGACCGCCGCGATCGTAACGACCAGCATGGCCGTGATTGCTGCGATTCCCTTCTGGTGGCTGCGCGTTGTTCGCATGGCGCCTATCCCGCCACCTCGAGTGTGCGCACGATTTCGCCCCAATCCGCCAGTTCGATGGTGATCGAAACCCCGCGGGGAAGCTGTCCGTCGGTGAGACCGGCTGCTCCCGGAGGCCATGAACTCTGCACCTCGCCCTGGCTGTCGAGGTACTCGACGCGAAACTCGGTAACTCCGTCCAGCAGCGTCTCGCGCCGGGGCTCGTTGCTCAGCGTTACGTCCATTGCGGTCCAGTACTCGCGAACTATGGTTTCATCCTCGAGCCGGTACCGCACGCGTTGCAGTGTTCCTCGCGGCTGCCTCCAGAAAGGATTACGCCAGCCATCGCGACTCAGGCAGACCATGCCTTCCGGCCGGCACTCCGCCATCAGTGGAGGCTCGGATTCTGTTCCCAGTGGGTCGCGCACGATGCGCGGGTTGATCTGCGTGAAATCGCCCGAGATGATTCGAACGGCGTGCTGAACCTGTTGCAGCCGTTGCAACTGGCGGCGGGAAATCTCCTGTTGCCCCAGCACGGCGTTGAGCCCCCCCAGTGCCATTACACCGATGATGCCGAAAATGGCCATGGCGACCAGTAACTCAAGCAGCGTGAAGCCACGAATGCCTTCTTTCGCGGCGCCGCTGCGAGAAATCACTTTCGCGCTTCCCCGGGGCTGTTCGCGGTGGGAGGCGGCGCGGGGTTTTCGCCGCTGATTCCGGCGGCTGTATCCTTCGGGACCGCCACCGGCCAGCCCGTTCCCGGGCCAGCCGCGCCGGACCCGGCCGGGGTCTCCATGAAAAAGCCGGTGGCCCTGGCAACGGGCCGCTCCGGGTCGCTCGCGAATGCGACCGAAACATCGGCCCGCCTCATGTTCGTCACGGCGGTCTCCGAGAAAGCGACTTCGTAGCGCCAGCGTGTCCTCGCCATCTCGACTTCGTCAGACTCGGTTCCGGAGCCCGGGAATTGCCCGCTCAACCGTCGTTCCGTCAGAACGTTCATGGCGACCCAGTTGGCCACCGTCTTGTCCCGCAGACGGGTTGCGGCGAGCGCCGACTGGTTGAGTTGGCCGAACACGGCAATGAGGCCGAACGCAATGATCGCGAGTGCGATCAGCACCTCGATCAGCGTGAACCCGCGGGCGGTGTGACCGGAGTCAACGTTCATCCCGGATCAACTCCGTCGTGCCGCTCTCTGTCACCCGCAGGGTTGCTCCACGGGCGCCAACCGATTGTTGCAGTCTCAGCTGGAATGGCGTGAACTCCCCGCTGGAAAGAATGAGCACCTGCGGCTCTCGTGGGTCTGGCACCGAACTGTCCTTGCGGTCGTCGGCCTGCGGGGGCGACTTGGCGGGAGGAATCATTTCGTCAAGGCGTACGATCCGGCCTTCGATTTCGAGATCCACCAGCGCCTCCGGCGGGAAACGGCGAGGGGAAAAGGGCTCATTGCCCTTGCCGAAGGGCGACCAGCGATTGGCCGCGATGTCGTAGGTGCTGAACTCGTATTCCTGCGAATAGAAAGTTACGCCAAACTCCCGGCCCTGCAGCACTGCTTCCTCGCCTGCCAGATGCAGCAGGTCCGCAATCCGCTGAAGTTCCCTGTCGGCAGTCCGGTCACTGGTCGCTACTCCGACGGACAGGGTCGCCATTGCGGCGACGATGCCAATGATGAACATCACCACCAGCAACTCCAGCAAGGTAAATCCAGAGTCGAGAAATCGCTTCACCGTCGCATCCCGAATCCCTGAACGCGAGCAGCATCGGGGGTCCGGCTGCGGGCTACTCCTTCTCCCAGTTGCCTATGTCGGCATCGACCCCTTCGCCTCCCTCAACGCCATCGCGTCCCAGCGTGTACAGGTCGATCTCACCCCGACTGCCAGGATACAGATACAGGTATGGTCGGTCCCATGGATCCTTCGGCACGCGATCCAGATACCCTCCTTCGGGCCAAGGAACCCCGGGATCGTTCGGCGGCGTTGTCAGAGCGGCCAGCCCCTCTTCGGTGCTCGGATATCGAAAGCGATCGAGTCGATAGAGTTTCAGCGCGCTCTCGATAGCCCGTAAGTCCTGCTTGACCTTGGTGACCTGGGCCTCGTCGATCCGGCTGATGACATTTGGCGCAATCAGCGCGGCGAGAATGCCGAGGATGACCACTACCACCATGATCTCGATCAGGGTGAAGCCACGCGCCATGCGCGACGTACGCCGGAATCGTCGAAAGGTCATTTGCCAATCCGCCTTGTCAGGCACGCCCGATGACGTCGGGACGCCAGGATCAATTGAACAGACCGCGACGGCGCGCTGTCGCACGACGCGTCGATGCTGAAGAAATCCGCCACAACGCCGGGCATTATAGCAATATGCCGTCTGCCGCCGTTCGCCAGCCTTATTCAATGCGACCCATTGCACAGGTCGTGGTGGGCTCCATGCTCGTGATGGCGATCCTGCAGGCCATGCCCGAGACGTTTCGCGTTGCCTTGCGGTACGACCGGGCCGGGATCGGCGCAGGGGAGTACTGGCGCATTCTCAGCGGCCACTTCGTGCACCTGAGCTGGCGACACCTCGTACTTAATCTGACTGGCCTCGGTTTGGGCGCGTGGTTATTCGGGCCGGACCGCAGTCCGCTGCAGTGGCTGCTGGCAACCCTGGTCTCGGCGCTGGCCTGCGGTCTCGGGCTTTGGTGGTTCAGCCCCGACGTGGGTTGGTGTGTCGGTCTTTCCGGCGTCCTCCATGGCCTGATGATCGTTGGCTTTGGTGGCTGGATAATTGGCGGCGACAGGCGCGCCTGGGCTTTTCTCGGAGTAGTCCTGGCCAAGCTCTGGTGGGAACAGGCGGGTGGCGATATGCCTTGGGCGAATACAATGGCCGGAGGTCGCGTCGTGACTGATGCCCACCTGTGGGGCGCCGCCGGCGGCGCCCTGTTTCTTGGAGTCGAAGCCGCGTGGCGTCATTTTCGGGC
The DNA here is from genome assembly GCA_021462865.1 of Gammaproteobacteria bacterium. GTDB lineage: Bacteria > Pseudomonadota > Gammaproteobacteria > Steroidobacterales > QUBU01. The sequence continues at coordinate 143,252 of JAJTYX010000176.1, forward strand.
ATGGGTATAATTCGCGGCGCTGCATTGCGACGGGCAACCTGGGGATCCGGCCGCGTATGACCCGCTCATTCAGTCTCTCAGGCGAAGTAGCGCTGGTGACCGGTGCTTCGCGCGGCATTGGCGCAGCCATTGCGGACCGGCTTGCGCACGCGGGGGCGACCGTAATCGGGACGGCAACCACCGAGGCGGGCGCCACGGGTATTACTCAGCGGATTACCGCGGACGGCCATCGAGGTCGAGGACTGGTGCTCGACGTGTGCCAACCGGAGGCCATTGAAGCCGTCCGGCAGGATATCGAACAGGCTGAAGGGATCGTCAGCATCCTGGTAAACAACGCGGGGATTACCCGCGACAACCTGGTCTTGCGCATGAAGGACGACGAGTGGAACGCGGTAATCACCACCAACCTGACCGCAACTTTCCAACTCAGTCGCGCATTCCTGCGGGGGATGTTGAAACAACGACGCGGCAGGGTGATCAACATCGCGTCGGTCGTGGGCGCGATGGGCAATCCGGGCCAGGCGAATTACGCGGCGGCCAAGGCCGGGCTCCTGGGCCTGACAAAATCACTGGCGCGTGAGGTCGGGTCACGAGGCATCACGGTCAATGTCGTCGCGCCGGGGTTCATTGCCACGGACATGACGGCCGGGATGACGGCGGAACAAAGGCAGTCGCTGCAGGCGCAGGTGCCGCTGCAACGGCTCGGTTCTGTGTCAGACGTGGCGAATGCGGTGCTGTTTCTGGCGTCGGCGGAAGCGTCGTACATTACCGGCGAGACGCTGCACGTTAACGGTGGTATGTACATGATCTGAGCTGAAAATGACACAGGCCGGGTTGGCCTAGCCGGAGGATGGTTAATTCCGTAAAATACGCCGCGCGCTGGATCCCTCCGTGCCCTGATTGGCGCATTTTTTCCGTTGATCTCACGAGGTTTGAGGAACAATGAGCAGTATTGCGGAGCAGGTTAAGAGCATCGTGGCGGAGCAGCTCGGTGTGAAGGAAGAGGAGGTCACCAACGACGCCTCTTTTGTCGAGGATCTAGGCGCGGATTCTCTGGACACGGTCGAGCTGGTGATGGCTCTCGAAGAGGAATTCGAGACCGAGATCCCCGACGAGGAGGCCGAGAAAATCACGACGGTCCAGGAAGCCATCGACTACATCACCGCACGCCAGAGCAGCAAGTCCTGAACGTTCCCGGGGCGCACCGGACCGCGGGTCCAGCGTACCGCAGGTCGTGGCCTCATCCGTTTTCCCTGAGCGCCTGATATGTCGAAACGACGAGTCGTCGTGACAGGCATGGGGATCGTGTCCCCTGTCGGAAATGACATCGATACCGCCTGGAAGAACGTACTGGGCGGTGTCAGCGGCATCGGCCCCATCCAGGGCTTCGACGTGACGGATTTCTCCACGCGTTTTGGCGGAGAAGTAAGGGACTTCAATCCGGAAGATCATATTTCCGCCAAGGAAGCGCGGAAAATGGATCCTTTTATTCATTACGGCATCGCGGCCGCACAACAGGCCGTCAGCGCGGCAGGCCTTGTGGACGCCGGATATGCCCCGGGACGAGTTGGCGTGATCATGGGTTCCGGCATCGGCGGCATCGGAACGATCGAGGCAAATTACCGCAAGTACTCCGAGGGACCGTCTCCGCGCAAGATCTCGCCGTTTTTCGTGCCGGGCAGCATCATCAACATGATCTCCGGGCACGTCTCGATCCAGTACGGCTTCCAGGGCCCGAATCTGGCAATGGTCACCGCCTGCACGACCTCGACCCACTGCATTGGCCTCGCGGGGCGCTTGATTTCGTACGGGGATGCCGACGTCATGATTGCCGGCGGTGCTGAATACGCTACGACCCCGCTGGGACTCGGCGGCTTTTGCGCCGCCAGGGCCCTTTCTCAACGCAACGACGAACCCCAGCAGGCCAGCCGCCCCTGGGATCGCGATCGCGATGGATTCGTATTGAGCAATGGTGGCGCGGCACTGGTACTCGAAGAATATGAGTCCGCCCGACAACGCGGGGCCAGCATACTGGCGGAGCTGATCGGCTTTGGCATGAGTGGCGACGCCCACCACATTACGGCGCCGGCCGACGACGGCCGTGGGGCTTACGCCTGCATGCGCGCGGCACTAGCCGATGCCGGTCTTGATCCGACCGCGATCCAGTACGTCAATGCTCACGGAACATCGACTCCATTAGGCGACGTCGCCGAGACGAAGGCAATCCGGAGCGCATTCGGCCAGCACGCCGATGCGCTGGCGATCAGTTCCACGAAATCCACGACGGGGCACCTGCTCGGGGCGGCCGGCGCTGTTGAGGCCGTATTTACGGTCCTGGCCATTCGCGACCAGGTAGCCCCGCCCACGATCAATCTCGACAACCCGGATCCGGCGTGCGATCTCGACTACGTGCCGAACAAGGCGCGAGAGATGCGTATTGATGCGGCGATTTCGAACTCCTTCGGGTTCGGCGGTACAAACGGGACAGTGATCTTCCGTCGCGCCTGAACCAGGCTTTGCTCCCATCAGGGCTCGCGCCCGAACCGCACTATGCCCATTGCCGTGCATCCGGAGCGAGTTGCCGCCACAGCTGCCGGCAGGCGCCCGGTCGGTCCTGCCGAGGTGGCACGCCTCCACGGAGTCACTGACCTGCTGGCGTTACACGCGCGGCATCCGGAACGTTACCCCGTATATCTCGAAAGCAGCGGAGCCGCTTCCGACGCCGGCCGCTTCGACATATTGATGGCGTTCCCTGGCGACGTCCTGAAGCTCGATCAGCAGTGGCATCTGTCGGCCCCGCACGATGCCGAACGGCAACCAGGCGATTTTCTCGCGCGACTGGAAGCGTGGTGGTGCGCAGAGGGCGCAACCTCGCCGCCACGGCAGGATGTACCGTTCCATGGTGGCTGGTTCGTGTTTCTGGCTTTCGAGATGGCCCGCCAGATCGAACCGACCCTGCGCCTGGATACTGATGGGGACTGCCCCGTCGGTCTGGCGGTCCGCATTCCGGCGGCTATCGTCCATGACCGACATACCGGCCACTACCATGCGGTCGCCGAGCATGGCCGGCACGACCTGATGAGGGAGCTGCAAGCCGACACCAGGAACCTCCGGTTGCGCTCCGGTGCGGAACATGGCGACGATCAGTCGCGTATTGTCGTGGCGGGGAGTATTGCCGAAGACGATCCGGCGTTGTTCCTGGACGCGGCCAGGCGAGTGCAGGCGCATATCGTTGCCGGTGACATCTATCAGGCCAACATCAGCCGCCAGTGGAGCGCCCGGGTGAGCAGTCGCGCCAGGCCATGGATGCTTTACCAGCGTCTCCGGCGTGCGAATCCGGCGCCGTTCAGCGGGTTGGCGTTATTCGACGGGCTGGCCATCCTGTCGTCCTCACCGGAAAGACTGCTTCGGGTGAGAGATGGCCGGATCGAGACGCGTCCTATTGCCGGGACCCGCCCCAGGAATGCCGATGACGGCCTGGATCGCCGGTATCGTGCCGAATTGCTGGCTAGTCCGAAGGAACGCGCCGAGCACGTCATGCTGATCGATCTTGAGCGCAGCGACCTGGGGCGAGTCTGCGCGTCTGGCAGCGTGGCCGTGGGTGAATTCATGACCGTAGAAACCTACGCCCACGTTCACCATATCGTCTCGAATGTCACTGGCCGGCTACGTCCGGATGCGTCGCCCGTCGACGCGTTGCGCGCCGTGTTCCCCGGCGGCACGATTACAGGCTGTCCGAAGGTGCGTTGTATCGACATCATTCACAAGTTGGAGCAGCGTCCTCGCGGCGCCTATACGGGGTCAATGGGGTATCTCAACCACGACGGGAGCGGCGACTTCAATATCCTGATACGCAGCATCACACTGAAGGACGACAGGCTACGCCTGGCCACCGGGAGCGGCATCGTGGCGGACTCCATTCCGGATCGCGAGCTGATGGAGACACGCGCCAAGGCCAAGGGCCTGTTGCTCGCCCTGGAAGAGCCTGCCTGAGGCAAATGGACGCCTGGCTGGTCAACGGCGCACCCTGCAATCACCTACCCGTCGATGACCGTGGGCTAGCCTACGGGGATGGGTTGTTCGAGACTGTTGCCTGGCGTGATGGGCGTGCCCGTTTTCTGGATCGCCATCTGGAGCGACTCACAGACGGTTGTCGGAGGCTCGACTTGCCAGAACCGGATTCCGGGCTGATCGGCAGTGAAATCGAGCAACTTGGGTTGGGGTTCCCGGAGGGGATTGTCAAGATTCTCATTACACGCGGGAGCGGGCCGCGCGGCTATGCGCCGCCGTCACCAGTTACGCCCACACGCATTGTGGGATGGAGCGGCTCCATCACGGCGACGACGCCTGGTGCAGTGCCTGCGGCACGCGTGATCGTCTGTAGGACACCAGCGAGCGTGAATCCATACCTTGCCGGGCTGAAGACCCTCAACCGGCTGGACAACGTGCTGGCATCGCTGGAATGGCGTAAGGCGGGCTGTAACGAAGGTCTGATGCTCGACCCTGCAGGGCGCGTGATCGGTGGCACAATGTCCAATGTGTTTATCGTTCGCGACCGCAGACTACTGACGCCCTCAATTGAACACTGCGGAATCCAGGGTGTGATGCGCGCCGTCATCCTTTCCGTGGCACGCGAATCCGGAATGGCAGTGGAGCAGAAGGACCTGCGGCTGGAAGATTTCGCGCACGCGGAGGAAATCTTTCTGAGCAACGCGCTCTGGGGAGTCCGCCCCGTGCATGACTATGCCGGGCGCCGGTACGCCACCGGATCGCTCACGCGCGAAATCGGCCGGGCATTGAACGCACTCGGGGTCAGTGAGTGTCCGTGCTGAACCGGATCGGGACCATCCTTGGCCTGACGTTGGTCCTGCTGGTTGCGGTGGCCATTGGGGCAGGGTATCGCGCACTGAATACCCCCCTTAGCGTGCCGGACGGGGGGTACACCATGACTGTGCCGGCCGGAAGCTCGCTTAAGTCACTGGCCGAGCACCTGAGCGAAGAGGGCATCCTGGCCAGTCCACGAACGCTAACCTGGTACGGGCGAATTACAGGCGAGGCCGCGCAAGTCAAGGCGGGAGAGTATGACGTGCTTTCGGGCACGACCGCGTTACAACTTCTCGATCAACTGGTTCGTGGCCGCGTCAGATTGCATGCCCTGACGATCGTCGAAGGGTGGACCGTTCGGGACCTCATGCGCGCTATTCGGAAACATCCTGCGATCAGGCAGACACTTCCGCGAGGCGACACCGATGGGCTCCGCGAGGCACTCAAGCTGCCGTCAAGCAGTCCCGAAGGCTGGTTCTTTCCGGACACCTATCATTTCCCACGAAACACGACCGATCTGGACGTCCTCGCAAGGGCCCATACGCGCATGGCCCTGATGCTCGAACAGGCCTGGTCGAGACGGCACGACAATCTGCCGTTGAAGACCGCGTATGAGGCATTGATTCTCGCATCGATCATCGAGAAAGAGACCGCGCTCGATCGCGAGAGAACACAGATCGCCGGCGTTTTCATCCGGCGTCTGGCAACTGGAATGAAGCTCCAGACCGATCCAACCGTTATCTATGGTCTCGGCGAGGATTTCGACGGCAATCTGACGCGCCGGCATCTCGCGCAGGACGGGCCTTACAACACCTACGCACGCACCGGTCTGCCGCCGTCACCCATTTCCCTGCCCGGCGCGGCGTCGCTCCTGGCGGCGGTGCAGCCGGACGATTCCAAGGCGCTATATTTCGTGGCAAGTGGCAATGACGATGGATCGCATGTGTTCTCGAGAACACTGAAAGAACATAATGCAGCGGTGCGCCGATACCTTGAAGTATCCCGGAACGCTTCGGAATGAGTAGCGACGAGCGAGTTCGGCGTGGCCGTCTGGTGACGATCGAGGGTATCGAGGGCGTCGGCAAGTCCACGAATGTGGCGTTCATTGCGGATTACCTGCGCCAGCGCGGGAGATCCGTGCGCATCACCCGCGAACCCGGTGGTGTCCCTGTCGCCGAACGGATTCGGGAACTCCTGCTTGCGACGGAGTCGAACGGGCCGCCGCCCATGTGCGAATTGCTGCTCCTGTTTGCAGCTCGCAGCGCTCACCTGGAGCAATTGGTGTGCCCGGCGCTCGATGCCGGTCACTGGGTGGTGTGTGACCGGTTTACCGATGCCAGCTACGCGTATCAAAGCGGGGGACGTGGGCTCCCTGCATCGGCGATACGGACCCTCGAGAGACTGGTGCTGGGCGACCTGCAACCAGACCTCACAATCTTGCTCGACGCGGCCGTTCAAGAGACGGCCATGCGACGGAAGGAGCGTGGTGCCAACGACCGCTTCGAACAGCTGAACTCAGAATTTTTTGAACGAGTGCGCTCGGCCTACCTGGAACTGGCACGCCGCGAGCCCGCTCGCATCCGGGTCATTGACGCCAGCCGGCCATTGCACGAAGTGCAGGGGCAAATCTCGGAGATCCTGGATAATTTTATTGCTAATCAAATATAAGAATACGCTGTAACTTATTGTGACATCAGATATTGAAAACGCTTGTCCACCATGGCTTTTACCGGCCCGACAGGCATTGCAGGGCATGTTGGAGCGGCAACAGCTACCGCAGGCTTTGCTGCTGCAAGGGCCCGCGGGGGTAGGGCGTCGTTACCTCGGGTTGGGAATTGCCGCGCGCCTGCTGCGGATCGCGGCGCCCGGAGTTGCAGCGCATGGAATCACGGACGCCGAGTCGGGTCTCAGCCATCCTGACTTTCTCGAGGTGACGCCCGCTGTCGACAAGCGGAGTATTTCGGTTGATCAGGTCCGGGATGTCATTTCCTTCCTGCAGCTCACCGGTCTTAAGGGACGCGATCGTGTCGTGATGATTGTGCCCGCCGACGCAATGACCCTCTCGGCTGCCAACAGCCTGCTCAAGACGCTGGAGGAACCTCCCGCCGGGTCGATGATCATTCTCGTCACGGAATCGGCCGCTCGCCTGCCGGCAACTCTGTTGAGCCGTTGTCATCGCTTGACCATCGGTATTCCGGGACGCGCGGAGGCGCTGTCATGGCTGCGCCGGTGTGACCCCAACGAGAACTGGGACCTGCTGCTCGAGTTTGCCCTGGATGCGCCGTTTTCAGCGCTTCAACTGCAACAGAACGGATTTGCAGCGCAAGCTGCCCGATACCAGGAAGATCTCGACGGAATCAGCCGCGGGCGAACAGCGGCGCGCATGGTCGCCAAACGCTGGGCTCTGGCAGATTCGGGGATATTGCTTCGCTGGCTGTACGGCCATGTTTCGCGGTCAGTTCGACAAGCGTGCGAATGCGACGCGACAGCGGGCACGAGACGCTTGCAAAACGTGGCAGATCGGCTATACATGCGTCGGCTGATCCAGCGTCTGCGCCTGATCGAGGAAGTTTATCGAACGCGCGATACCGGCGTGAATCACGAACTGCAACTCATGGCCTTGCTGATGGACTGGCAAGACACGACAACGGACGCGAAACGAGGCGGTTAACCGAATGGCGAAGCCGGGACTTCTGACGCTGACTATCAAGGACAAGAGCGCGCTGTATCTCGCTTATATGCCGTTCGTTCGCAACGGCGGACTTTTCATACCAACCAACAGCAGTTATCGGCTCGGCGACGAAGTCTTTATGCTTCTCAATCTTATGGGGGAGGACGAGAAGATTCCGGTAGCCGGCAAGGTAATCTGGGTCACGCCCAAAGGCGCCCAGGGCAAGCGGACGGCGGGGATCGGTGTCCAGTTCAGCGATCAGGATGGTGGTGCGACCCAGAAGAAAATTGAAAACTACCTCGCGGGCGCCCTCGGCGGCGACAAGCCGACGCACACGATGTAGTTGCGCACCGTGCGGGAATCAAGCCCGCCGATCGGAAACGCTCAGCCCGCTTTTCAACACTCGGGTATCGAATCCGCGTTCGTTCAGAATGAACGCAGCGGCCGAACTTCGCCTGCCTGTGTCGCAACAAACGACGTAGGTCAGGGATGGGTCCAGTGTGCCGAGCTTCAGGCGAATGAAATACAGCGGAAGATTGATCGCGCCCGGCTCGTGAAAGGTTTCGAACTCGCTGGGCAGACGGACGTCAAGCCATTTCCCGCCTTTGGCAACGATCTGGCGGGCATCCTGCAGCGTGACCCAGTCGAGCATAGGCTCATTGAGCAGCGTCCTGAAGTCTTCCTTCCCCAGGCGCATCAGGGAGCCGTCGGTCAGCATGGAGACAGTCGCATTACGGCGGGTTTCGGAAATAAGCGCTTCCTCGCCGAACGTATCGCCGACCGTCAGTTCGGCCAGCTTGATGCCTTCCTTGTTCAGCGGAGTCTCTCGTGTGACGCTGCACCGACCCTGGGTGATCACGTAAAAGTAGTCGCCGTGGTCACCCTGCTTGATGATCACTTCCCCGGCATTGCAGTTCACTTTCTGCATGCGCATGAAAACTGCCTGAATATTCGCCGGCGGTACCCGGTGAAACGCTTTCGTCTGCAGCAACGTGGTCATCCAGTCATCGGGGGCCGGTGCGGTTTGCGTGGTATTCAGATCCCGGACCTCGTAACTGCCGGTCTGGTCCCAGGTCAACATGACGTCCAGGAGTTCCGCGTCAACGCGGATATATTCCACGGAATCAGCTGCCTTGGCCGTCCAGCGGCGCGGCAACGTGGGCGCGAGCGGGTTGCGTGCCTCGTCGCTGCCCGACCGAATTGATTTCAGTCCGCCTTCCTGGTTCGTCAGTTGCAGCGTGCCCTTCACGAGGTAGTAGGTATGGCGGTCGGCATCGCCCTCCCGGAACAGCACTTTGCCGCTCTCCAGCTGTAGCACCTGGATCTTTTTCGCTAACGCCGCAATGTTTTCGCGCTTCAGGCTGTCCAGTGGGGAAAAGGTCCGCAGAACCTCGATGTTGACTGGGGTTTCTGACATGCCTGACAAGCCGGTCGCTACTGGTGAGAACCGAACATCCCGCTCAGATCGAGCGCGCGGCTATTGTAACCACAAGGGTTTACCTCAGGTAAGGCTTGCGTTCTCATCTGTTCCTGAATAGTTGCCACCCGGCGGAAGGCTTGAAGCGGGGCCCAAGTCGCAAAGTCAAATCCGTCAGGCTGGCGATAATGCCGTCGATGCCCTGACCGACGGCATAATGCAACGGCCCGCCGCGAAACGGCGCGAAACCAGTTCCGAAGATGACACCGGCATCGATCAGATCCGCGTCATCCACGATTTTCTCCTGCAGACATTGGGCTGATTCATTCAACAGGGCCATGACGAGTCGTTCCCGGACGGCTGCCAGGTCCCGGCCTGACGTTGGAGGCCGCAGCGGGCGACGATCCTGATAGCGATAAAAGCCCTGTCCCGTTTTGACTCCCAGTTCTCCGCTTGCCACCTTTCGCTGCAATTCCGGGTCGATTGGGCGCCCGAGCAGTGGCGCGAGCATGTGCGCCACCTTCAGCGCGATGTCGAGACCGACCGAATCGGCCAGTTCGATCGGGCCCATCGGCATACCAAAATCGGTCGCAGCCCGATCGATGTCGGCGATCGGGACGCCTTCCTGCGCGAGGGTCATCGCCTCGGCAAGGTAGGGAGCCAGAATGCGGTTCACGAGGAATCCCGGCCGACTCCGGCACGGCAGCGGCAGCTTGCCAAGCTGTCGGACGAACGCCAGGCCGGCCCCTGCGGCCTCGGTCGATGTGGCAGGCGTTTGCACCACCTCCACAAGCGGGAGCTTTGCCACCGGGTTGAAGAAATGCAGGCCAATCAGCCGGCTGGGATTTTGCAGGCCGCCTGCCAGGTCCTCCACAGGTATGCTGCTCGTATTGGTAGCGAGCACACAGTCGCGCGGCACCCGCTTCTCCAGCGAACGCAAAAGGTCCTGCTTGGCCGCCAGATCCTCGAAGATGGCTTCGATCACGATGCCCGCCGATTGCGCTCCATCGCCCGCGACATCCGCTTTCAGGCGCTGCCGCGCCGCCAGGCGGGCTTCAGGCGAAACCAGCCTGCGCTGGAACAGTTGCTCCGCACGCGTCAGTGCCGGTTCGATAAATTTCGCCTCGCGGTCCTGCAGCGTGACCTGCAATCCCTGGAGCGCGCACCAGGCAGCGATATCGCCACCCATGACACCGGCGCCGACGACATGGACCCGCTCGATCGGAGCCAGCGCGCGCCTTGCCAGCTTCTTCAGGCGATCCTGCAGGAAGAAAACGCGAACGAGGTTGCGCGAGGTCGCGGTCACCGCGAGGCTGCCGAACGATTCCGCCTCCGCCTCGAACCCGGGGACCATCCCGCGCCGACCGCCGTGCGCGCACCAGAGGTCGATCATCGCGAAGGGTGCCGGGTAATGACGCGGGTTGGCCTTACGGGCCGCTTTCTGGCGCAATCCACGCGCCACAAGACCGCGTACCGGCATCGTGGCCAGCAGACTGTCCACCAGCGGCACCTTTCTGCGCAATGGTTCCCGGGCGATGAGATCAATCGCAGCTTGCCGCCAGTCGCTACCGGGCACCACGCGGTCCACGAGGCCACAGGCGAGCGCTTCGCCAACCGTGATGGAGCGGCCCGTCAGCATCAGTTCCATGCCCTTGCGCACGCCGAGCAGGCGCACGATCCGCACCGTGCCGCCGAATCCGGGGTGAAGCCCAAGCTGAACCTCAGGAAGTCCCAGGCATGGTTTTTCGCCTGCCAGCGCCAGGCGCCAGGTGGTGGCGAGAGTCAACTCGAGACCACCTCCCAGCGTAACGCCATTAAGGACAGATACGGTCGGAAAGGGCAGGTTCTCCAGCCGGAGCAACAGCTGCTGGCCGAGTGCGGAGACATTCGAGGCATCCGCGGCGGTTCGGATCGCAGGAAACTCGTTGATGTCCGCGCCGGCTATGAACGATTCTTCCTTCTTCGAATGTATGACCAGTCCGCGCAACGGAGTTGCCTCGAGCGCCGACAGCACCGTCTGCAATTCGCCCATTACCGCACGGGAGAGCACATTGGCCGAGGCATCCCGCTTGTCGATTGCCAGCCAGCCGATGCCAGCGTCGTCGAATTCCAGGGACCAGTTGTCGAGGGATGGAATCGCCGGCGCGGATCTGCTCATTTACGTGATACCTCGAAATCGCAGACAAGTGGCAGGTGATCCGAGAAACTCACACGTGGTATACGAAAATCCGTGACTTCGATTTCAGGTCCGCAAAGGATGAAGTCCAGTTCCATCCGCGGCGCCCGGCTCGGGAAAGAGGGGAGGCGGTTCGTATTCGCGCTGCGCAGCCCCAGCGCCTCCTTGAAGAGGAATATCTCGTTTTCCCCCCAGAAGGTATTGAAGTCACCAGCGACGATCACCGGTTTCGTACACCGCTTAACCAGCTCATAGAGATGGCGGAGCTGGAAATGTCGGTGCCTGTACTTCAAGGACAGGTGCACCAGGAATACGGCAATATCGTCAGTTTCCAGCTCAATAATCAGCCGCTTGATGCCGGTGTCGAAGTAGTGAAATCGTTCCCCGGTGACGCTTGGTCGGGCCAGGAAGGCGTTGGCCTGCTTGCGGATGATGGGCAGATACTGGTTGACCGAATCTTCACCGTACTTGCACTCGTAAAGCGAATAGCGCCCCAGGGCCTTGGCAATCGCCTCCGCCTGGTTGACGCGACCGCTACGTACGGACCCGATGTCGACCTCGATCAGGCCGATGATGTCCGCGTCTTCGTGCTGCAGGAAGGTGATGATGTTCTCCAGGGTGCCGGGGTTGCCGAAAAGATAGCCGGCACCCGGGACCGGCATTCGGGAGGGCGATCCGGCACCGACGGCGTAGCGCATGTTGTAGACAACCAGACGCATGTCCTTGACAGTTTAATTCCTAGTCGCCGATGTTAGGAAACGCCGCGGGGCACGTCACAGCAAACCGGGCCATTGGCCGGGGATCTTCCGCAGGCGCTGGAAGGAGAGGGTAGATGACCGAGAGTAATCCCATTCGCGTTTTCGTGACGCACCTGTTCACGGAGCACCCCGACTACCTGAAGGTATTCGAGTATCTGGAGAGCCGGCCGAATTTTTTCTACCGGAACTGCAGCCGCCCGGATGCCAAACCAGCCAGTAACGACAGCGAACCCGTTAAAGAGGAGTTGAGGCGGCAGATACAACTCGCCGAAATCGTCATACTTCCCGTGACTCTCTTCATCCTGAACCCGGTGCTGATCACATTCCAGGTCGATGCAGCCAAGGGCCTCAAGAAGCCCGTTCTGGCAATCAAATCCTTTGGAGAGACGGTTGCCATCAGGAAGTCCGTGCTGGATAACGCGGACGATACGGTCGACTGGAATAACCGGGCGATTACCGAGGCAATCAAACGCCTGGCACGTCACGACAACTCCGGGGAGTGGGAAACCATCGAGTTCAAGCTCGACTGAACCGGGACGGCGGCAACGCAGACCGCGGCGGGTGTGGCACCGTGCCGCGCTTGGCGCCTCCTTTGCCAATGCAGTAATATCCGCCGCTCCACACGTGGCTGTCTGCCGGCGTGCGCCACGTTTGTGAGATTCCCATCCCGGACCGTAATTCCTGACTGCCTGGTTTTGAATCATGACCATCCACACAGACGCGCTCATCGTCGGAGCTGGCCCCTGCGGTATTTTCCAGATTTTTGAACTGGGACTGCTGGGCATACGTGCCGAAATCGTGGATTCCTTGCCGGCAGTTGGCGGACAGTGTGCATGGCTGTACCCGGACAAGCCCATCTACGACATTCCGGCGGTACCTGTCTGCACCGGCCAGGAACTCGTCGATTTGCTGATGAAGCAAATTGCGCCATTCAATGCCGGATTCCACCTGGGCCAGGAGGTGGTCGACCTGAAAGCCGAAGACGGGCAGTTCAGGGTGCGGACCAGTCTTGGCACCGAGTTCATCGCCAGGACCGTGTTCATCGCCGGTGGGGTCGGTTCATTTCAGCCGCGCAAACTGAAGCTTGCAGAAATCGACGCGCTCGAAGAGAAATCCGTGCATTACCGGGTGAGGGAGCCTGCTCGATTCAAGGGCTTGAACCTGATGATCCTGGGCGGTGGAGATTCGGCCCTCGACTGGGCCCTGGCACTGGCGCCACAGGCTGCCCGGTTGACACTGGTCCATCGATCAGATCAGTTCCGTGCCGCTCCGGCCTCGATGGCAGCCTTCCGTTCGCTGGTTGCGGCCGGCAAGGCAAACCTGATCGAGTTCGGTAATGCGACCGATTACAAAGCCGATGGTGATCGACTCACCCAGGTGACCGTGACGCAGGACGACGGCAAGGTTCATTCCGTCGACGCCGATCACCTGTTTGCTTTCTTCGGGATGTCACCGAAGCTCGGGCCGATCGCCGAATGGGGTCTCGAGATGCAACGCAAGGCACTGAAGGTCGATACGGCGACTTTCCAGACCAGCATGCCGGGCGTGTTTGCCATCGGCGACATCTGTGACTACCCGGGGAAGAAAAAACTGATTCTCAGCGGATTTCACGAGGCTGCGCTTGCCGCATTTGCCGCAAAGGCGCTGCTCGAGCCGGGCAAGAAGGTTCATCTGCAATACACCACGACCAGCCCGATCATGCAACAGCGCCTCGGGGTCGCGGAGGGCGCCTGAGCCGCGCGTCGGGAGGCTGATTCCGTGCCGCGTTCCCGCCCCATCGTCATCGCTCATCGTGGGGCCAGCGGCTACCTTCCTGAACACACGCTCGTGAGCAAGGCGCTCGCGGTGGGCATGGGGGCCGATTTCATCGAGCAGGATGTCGTGGCGACGCGCGACGCCGAACTGATCGTGTTCCACGACCTCACGCTCGAATGCATGACCGACGTCAAAGAGCGGTTTCCCGGGCGGGCGCGCGCTGACGGCCGCTATTACTGCGTGGACTTTTCGCTGGCAGAGATTCGCTCACTGCGGGTGAGTGAAAGACGCCTTGCGGACGGAACCGCGCCGCGATATCCGGATCGATTTCCCGAGGATGCGGGGCAATTCCCAATACCGACCCTGGAGGAAGAAGTTCGTTTCGCCAGTGGCTTGAGCCGCTCAACCGGCCGCCCGATTGGCATATACCCCGAGGTCAAGGACCCGGAATGGCACCGGGAGCAGGGGATCGACCTCAGCCGGAAACTCGTGGATATGCTGGCGAAGTATGGCTACCCGGCAAAACCAGGCCAGGTGTTTGTGCAGTGCTTCGATCCGCTGGAACTGCAGCGATTGCGCACGGAATTGCACTGTCCGTTCCCGCTGGTACAGCTGATCGACAAGCGCGTGGGTAGTGTGTCTCCCGACGCCCTGAGACAGATCGCCACTTACGCCGACGCAATTGGCCCCTCCATGGATCTGGTCTGTCGTCGGCAGCAACCCGGCTCGGGCGCTTTGGCGTACAGCTCGCTGATCGCCGATGCGCATGCAGCCGGCCTGAAGGTTCACCCGTACACCTTTCGCCGTGATGACTTGCCGGAGGGCTTCCGCGATATCACGGAACTCCTCGACGTATTCCTGCTCCGGCTGAATGCCGACGGCCTGTTTACGGATTTCCCGGACGTGGCGAAGGGGTTCATCGATCAGCACTTCCCGGCGAGCTGAAATTCGGGGCGAATCTGCTCAATTGCGCATAATGTATATTATGTTAAATTGTACCTGTTACGCCTGAAAAGCGATAAAGCCAACTTCCGTTCGCCCTACGTCAACGCGGCCGATTTTTACTGGACCAGCTTGTCGATGAGGATATCGGTGGGCTGTCCGGACGGCGCTCCGCTGCGCCAGGTTGTCTCACCAAACACGTCACCGATTGCAGCCTTGGCGTCCCCGCTATTGGTCAGGCGTGCGGTCAACCGAATCTCCGCGAGCGCTGCGAGCGATTCTCCAGGCGCCATCCGGTCGGCGTCGGATATCGCAAGCTCCAGCGGCAACTCCGCCGGGGACCGCCGGACGACCGCCAGGGGCGGCCCGCCAGCGCCTGGGGCCCGCGCGATCAGGAACAAGGTGGCTCCTGGCGTTACCTTGCCCGCCAACTCCGGCGCAATCCGCACCCGGACGGAAATAGCTCCCTCCCCGGCCTGATTTTGGGCGTTGCTGTCTGGTGCAGTCGGCGCATCCAGAGCGGCCAGTTGCTGCTCGAGTATCCTTCGCACCTCCGGCGGCGGTGAAAGCTCGAGTAATTGCCTCCACCGCGTCTTCGCTGTCTCGACGTCGCCATGGCCCAATGATCTGATGCCGCCGTACCAGAGCGCCTTGGCCTGCCGGGGATTCCGCTTCAGGACCTCGTCGATGAGGTTGCCGGGATCCCCCTGAATGGCAGAACTGTCAGCGAGAACAGCGGCTTCGACGTATGCCATGATGATGTCGTCGTCGCCTGCATCGCCAAGATTCATCGCCTGCCGATAGGCGTCACGGGCTTCTGCAAAGTGTCCCTGTGCAAGATAGGCGTCGCCCATCGATGCCCAGCCATTGACGTCTCGCGGAGGCGACCAGGGGTAGTCTGAAACCGTGACATAGCCCAATACGACGGCAGCTGGCAGAGACAGAGCCGCCACCAGTGCTGCAATGGGCGCGCGCCCATCTTTCCGGCGCATCAACGGCACCGCGATACAGGCGATGGCCACCAGTGTCGCAACGATCGACCATGCCAGAAACGCTGTCACGAAGGTTCCTGTCGGTCGCTGCTCGGGCTTACATCAGCATCGATGTCGACCGGCATCGCTGCTCTCCGGCGTAAAATCACGCCAAGCGTCACGGCACCGAGCAACACAAGCACCAGCGGCGCGGCCCAGAGAATCGCGGTGGATGCCTGAAACCGCGGCCGATACAGCACAAAGTCGCCGTATCGGGCCAGCAGGTACTCTTCGACCTCCTGCTCGGAGCGTCCGTCATCGACCAGCCGCCTGATCTCCCGCCGAAGGTCTGCCGCAAGCGGCGCGGTCGAGTCCCCAACGGTCTGGTTCTGACAAACCAGGCAGCGAACCTCATGAATGAGCTTGTCGTAGAGTTCGGCGCGCACCGGATCGTCGAACGGCGGCTCCGAATCGATCGCCCACGCGCCGCCAAGGGCAAGCAGCCCCACGCACATGGCTGAAACGATGCCTGCCCGCTTCATCGACGCGCTGCGCGGGCGGCACGAATACGCGGAAGAAACTCCGTCTGCCACACCTCGGCCGTCAGCGGGGCAATATGCTTGTACAGGATGGTCCCGGACGCATCCAGCAGGAAGGTTTCGGGTGCTCCATATACGCCCCAGTCGATCGCAACCCGGCCATCCTGATCCATTCCAACAGCCGTGTAGGGATTGCCGAGTTGCTGTAACCACTGGCGGGCCAGATCGGGATCGTCTTTCCAGTTGAGCCCGAACATCCGCACGTCGCTTTGGGTCGAAAGCTCGAGCAGAAACGGGTGCTCCTGGCGGCATCCGACACACCATGTCGCCCACACGTTGACCAAGCTGACATCACCGAGCAGATCGCTTCTGGTCAGTGTCCGGCCGGGGTCGTCGAGACGCGGCAGGGAAAAATCCGGCGCCGGCTTCCCTATCAGGGGTGAGGGAACATATGTCGGGTCGCGCTTCAGGCCGACGGCAAGAAAACCGACCAGCACCACCAGGGCGAGCACGGGCAGCAGGAAACGTGTCATCAGGCTTGAGGCCGGCTTTGCAGCCGCCATCCCTCAGGTTACAGTCGCGGCGTCGATGCTACTCGACCGGGACGAAGTTGCACTTTGGCGGAGCGCGACGCGGTAGCGCCGGTCCGTGATGGCCACCAGGCCGCCAATGGCCATGACGAGGGCACCAAACCAGATGAAGCGGACCATCGGTTTGTACTGGAGCCTGACGCTCCAGGCGCCCTCCCCCAGGTCGTCTCCGAGCGCGACGAACAGGTCCCGATGCCATGCGGCGTCGATCCCGGCTTCGGTCATGGGCGAGGAGCGAACGCGGTACAGTCGCTTTTCCGGATGAACGACCGCGATGCGCTCACCACCACGGGATATCTCCATCTCGCCCCTCAGGCCCTTGTAGTTCGGGCCTTCCGAAGGGGTGATCCCGCGGAACAGCAGCTGGTACTCGCCGAGCTGCAGGGTCTCACCCGGCGCAATGCGCTTGTCGGCAATGATGCTGAAGCTCGACGTAATGGTGATGCCAAGAACGCACAGGCCAAGCCCCAGGTGAGCAATCTGCATGCCCAGGGCACCGCGGGTCAGTCGCGCGCCGGAACCTGCCAGGCGTAGCGCGGGATCCAGCAACGCCGTCAGTATCAGCCAGGCAGCCGTACCGATGCCGACAGCCGAAAGCAACGAGCCGCCGCCGTAGACCGCCCACGGAACCCCCACAGCCACCAACAGCGACAGCAGTGCAAGCCAGCGCAGCCGCCGTGCGACGGCCCAGGCATCGGCGGCCCGCCAGGCTGTGTGCATGCCTGCTCCGACCGCCAGCAGAAGCGGCAGCATCGGCACCAGGAAGACGGCTTCGAAGTACGGTGGACCGACCGAGATCTTGCCGCGATTGAGCGCATCGAGGATCAGCGGGTACAGCGTCCCGAGCAGGATCAGGCCGGCGGCCACGCAAAGCAGGATGTTGTTGACCAGCAGGAAGGTCTCGCGGGAAAACGGCCGGAAACCGATTGCACGGTCAAGCCGCGGCGCGCGCCACGCATACAGCGCAAGCGCGATCCCTATGACGACCGACAGATAGGTCAGGATGAACAACCCGCGCGTGGGATCCGACGCGAATGCGTGTACCGAGACCAGTACCCCGGAACGGACGAGGAACGTGCCGAGCAGGCTCAACGAAAACGCACCGATCGCCAGGAGCAGCGTCGAACCCTTGAACAGACCCCGCTTCTCGGTGACCGCCAGGGAGTGTATCAGGGCCGTTCCGACCAGCCACGGCATGAAAGAGGCGTTTTCGACCGGATCCCAGAACCACCAGCCTCCCCAGCCGAGTTCGTAGTAAGCCCACCAACTGCCGAGGGCAATGCCCATGGTCAGGAACACCCAGGCGACGGTCGTCCATGGGCGCGCCCAACGCGCCCACTGCTGATCGATTCGGCCAGCCAGCATTGCCGCGACGGCGAACGCGAATGCGACCGAGAAGCCCACGTAGCCCGCGTACAGCAGCGGTGGATGCAGCGCCATCGCAGGGTCCTGCAACAGCGGGTTGAGATCGTTGCCGTCGGCTGGGCCGGGCACGATGCGGCTGAAGGGATTGGAAGTCAGCAGCACGAACAGCAGGAATCCCACGCTGACGAAACCCATCACGCCGATGATGCGGGCCGACATCTCCTGCGGAATGCTTCGGCTGAACGTGGCTACGGCAGTCGTCCACCCCGCGAGCAGCAGCGCCCACAGTACGAGCGAGCCCTCGTGACCGCCCCATACTGCGGCAAAGCGGTAGATGGACGGTAGGGTCGTGTTGGAATTGGCCGCAACGTAGCTGACCGTGAAATCGTTGCTGACAAACGACCAGGCCAGTGCAGCGAATGCGCCTGCCACGAAAACCAGTTGCCCGGTCGCGGCCGGCACTCCGACCGCCATCCATGCCGGCTTGCCGAGATGAGCCCCGGCGAGCGCGAAAAAGGCCTGTGCGGACGCGAGGCAAACCGCGAGGATCAGGCAAACCTGGCCAAACTCCGGAATCATGCCTGAAACCTCACCGATCCGATGGCGGCGGCACGGTCCCCGGGTGTCCCTGCGCCCTTAAAGATTCTGCGACTTCGGGTGGCATGTAGTTCTCATCGTGCTTGGCCAGCACCTCGTCGGCCTTGAACGTACCGTCGGGCATCAGCACGCCGTAGGCGATCACTCCTTGCCCTTCGCGGAACAGATCAGGGAGCACACCCGTGTAACTCACATCGAGGCTTTTCTGCGTATCCGTGACCTCAAAGTGGATCTCGAGGGAACCGGGAGCGCGTCGCACACTGCCCTGGCTGACCAGCCCCCCGAGACGGAATTTTTTCGCCGACGGTGCCTCGCCTGCCGCAATCTGGCTCGGCGAATAAAAATAGAGAAGATTCTCATCGAAGGCCCGCAGCGCGAGACCCACTGCGAGCGCTACCCCGCCCAGGATCAGGCCAACTACCAGCAGGCGTTGTCGTCGTGGTGTCATCGAAGCACGCTCCTCGTGTCCCTGGCAGTTCGCAGGCGCAGCTTATCTTTCGCCTGACGATACCGCCTGCCCGCAGCGACGATGTTCGCCCACAGCACGACCACCGTCAGGCCGAAGGCACTCCATACCCACGCAGCATAACCACCCATTGCCAGGAATTCGATCATCTGGCGCCCGTCCCCCGGCTCAATACGACATCCTGAGCCCATCGGGCATGCTGCTCGCGCTCGAGCACCTCTCCCTGGAGCCTGCGGGTCAGCACCGCAAGGAAAAACACGGTAAACCCTACGATCATCGTCAGCAACGGCCACAACATGTCTGTCGTGATGGAAGGATTATCGAGCTTTGAAATGGTCGGGCCCTGATGCAGCGTGTTCCACCAGATAACGGAGTAATGGATTATCGGAATATTGACCACGCCCACCAGCGCCAGCACCGCACTCGCCCGGTCAGCTCGGGCCACATCGTCAAACGCTGCACGTAGCGCCATGTACCCGAGATAAAGGAACAGGAGAATGAGTTCGGATGTCAGCCGTGCGTCCCAGACCCACCACGTACCCCACATCGGCTGGCCCCACACGGCACCGGTGACCAGCGCGAGAAACGTGAACGAAGCGCCTACCGGTGCGGCAGCAGCAGCAACCGCGTGCGCGAGTTTGATACGCCAGACGAGCCCGATTGCCGACGCGGTTGCCATGACCATATAGACCATCATCGACAGGTAGGCGCTCGGCACATGCACATAAATGATCCGGTACGCATCGCCCTGCTGGTAGTCTGCTGGAGCAACCACCAAGCCGCCGTAACTGCCGATCAGGATGAACAGCAGCGACGGCCAAAGCAGCCACTGCTGCATCGCGCCGGCCAGGCGATAAAAGTGCGGCGGTGACGCCAGCTTATGCAGCCACGCAGGGAACCCAATCGCCATTTACCGTAACCGGATCCGTAACGGCCGTGACCCGTTGAGCATTATCCGCGTTCCCATGTCGCTCCGGTTCGTCAATCGAGGGTAATCCGGATCGCTGCGGCTGCAGCAATCGGAGCGAGGCTGAGTGCCAGAAACATCATAGCGCCCAGCAAATACAGCAGTCCCGCTGGGTCAGCCCCGTTTGCTGCTACATCCGTGGCCCGCGCGCCAAACATCAGCACCGGCAGCATGAGGGGCAGTACCAGCAATGCCAGCAGACCGCTTGCCTGACGCAGACCGGCTGTGAGCGCCGCCCCGACGGAACCCAGGAGGTTCAGTGTCGGAGTCCCGATGAGCAGGGTGACACACAGAATCGTGATCGCATCGCCGGGAAGATAGTAGGTGATTCCCAGGAACGGGGCCAGCATGACCAGCGGTGCGCCAGTCAACAGCCAGTGCGCCACAGTTTTCGCGAGCATTGCGACCGCCAGCGGCTCCGGTTGCAGGAGCAACTGTTCCATGGTTCCGTCTTCGACATCGGTACGGTAAAGCGCAGTCAGCGACATGAGCGTACTGAGCAACGCAGCTACCCAGAGCACCGCCGGACCGATTCGCTGCAGCATGTCCTGCGCCGGACTCAGTGCAAGCGGGAACAGCGACGCGACGATGACAAAAAATGCGAGCGGCGTCACCAGGTCGCCCGGTCGTCGGAACGCGACCTGAATGTCGCGAAGCAGAACCGCAGTAAACAACTCGATCATGGTGTCAGTTATCCGCCATGTTCAGTGTTTCAACCCGGATGCCTGACAACCGGACTTCGTCGTGCGCCACGACGACCGCAATGCCGCCGGCGGCGGCATGCGAGGTGATTCGCGCCTCGAGCAGGCGACGACCGTCAGCGTCCATGTTGGTGAACGGTTCGTCCAGTAACCACGCCGGGCGCCCTGAGACGAGGATGCGCGCCAGCCCCGCCCGACGTCGCTGCCCGGCCGACAGAAGACGCGCTTCCAGATCAGCACATCGGCTCAGGCTCAGCAGTTCGAGCAATTGGGGGTCGTCGGCCGAATCCCCAACCAGCCGACGGTAGAAGCGCAGGTTCTGCCTCACCGTCAAGTCCGCTTTCAGGGCCGATTGGTGACCTCCGTATGCGACCAGGCGGCGGCAAGTCAGCGGATCGTCGCGTCCCTCCCAGAGGACCTGGCCCGACTCGGGGCGCGTCAGTCCGCACAACACCCGCAACAGCGTAGTCTTGCCAACACCATTGGGTCCGCGGACGAGCAACGCCGATCCTGCGGGCACGTGCAGCGACAGGCGATCGAACAAGCAGGTTTCGCCCCGCCAGAGCGTCAGATTCCTAGCCTCCAGCATCGCCTGTGCCCGCCCTTGCGTGAAATACTGTGCCACGCGGATATTCTCGCCGGCGCCTTAATGGACTGCCGGGCTTCCGGCCCCGGCGGCGCCGCTTCAGCGTCCCCACCTCACGTCTCGTTACACCGCTTCCCTTTACAGGAGAGACAGCCGCTCCTAGACTTCCGCCAAACAGCGAATTCGTCGAATTTGCGGCCAACCGGCGCCTGCCCGTCAACCGGGCCAACAAGACCGAGGAGAGTTCGCCCTGTCCATGCCAAACCAGAACCGCAATGCTTCGTTTGGCGCAAGCGACACTGGTGGTGAGTCGGCGCGAATTGTAGAGGCGGCAGCCTACCTCGACCAGTGCTGGCGTAGCAGGCGGCGCTTCGCCGTCATGACCGGGCAACAGAGTTCTGCGCTTTCACGCGCGTTGCGCCATTTCACGGACAACCTGCCTGAGACGGCCCGGCTTGCCCGAACGCCGGCGCCGACCGACAGCGGTCACGCCTTTCTGGAGTCCGCGCTGGCGCAGTTCGGGTTCGACCCGTTCGATGCCACCGCCGATGACCTCCTGCGTTTGCTGACGGTCGTCCTGCGGCAGGACGCCGCCCGATCCGGTACCTCCATCATTATCGTGGAGGACGCCCATCTGTTCGGCCCACGCGTGTGGGAAACAATTCGGGAACTGGCCAGAAATGCGGATGAACGGAATGCGACCCTCCTGTTCATTTTGAGCGGCTCGACCGCACTCCACCGCATCCTCGACTCGAGCGGCATGTCTGGCGTGGCCGGGATGACGCGGGTCCGTTTCGACCTCGACTCCGAGCGCCGCGACGCTGGCAGTGGCGATGGGCAAGCGCAGGGGCGAGCCGATCGGGACGGGTCCCTGGTCGTATCACGCGACCAGCAAACCATTGCCAGGGTCATTCTCGAGCGCGACCGCTTGCTCATCGGCCGCAGTGAGCACAGTGACCTGCGTCTCACCAGCCGCTTCGTGAGCAGGCAGCACGCATTATTGCTGCGAAACACTGACGGGGACTGGCTGATCGACCTGAAAAGCACTAATGGCACGATCGTGAACTCCGCTCTCATCGAGCGCCACCGGTTGCGGGCCGGTGACGTTATCAGCATCGGAAACTTCCGGCTGCGGTACGAGGATGCCGCCGGCAGCCAGCCGGGCCCCGTGATTCCGATGGCTGATCCGGACCTGCTGACCGAGACCGTTGTGATGAGGTCGCTCAAGGCCCTGCGCGAACCCGTCACGGACGATGCGCGTCGCCAGTCCAGGGAGGCCGGCAACAAGTCTTCGGCGGCCTGATCTCGCCCCGAACCTTTGCAGCCGGCCTGCATCAAGCGCCGTCATCGGCCATCACAGCCAGGAGATTCGGACATGGAGCGTAAGAATCACCTAACCGCAAGTCTGCTACTTGTGACGATGCTCGCCTGCAGCGGCCAGGTCTTCGCTGCGGACGACCCCTCCCCGGCCGCAGCGGACTCGCCGCTTGGCGGGATGATGTTCATGCACCCACGCGCGGACGGGCACGGCTGCCCGGCGGTAAATGGCAGCGATGAACCCAGGCTCGATTGCCGGTCGGACGCCTGGAGCTCGCGCCTTGCAGCGCTAAACATCACTGCAGAGCAGAAGGCCGCGATTCAGCAGATCGTGCAGTCTTACCGCGATCGGGGGCTTGCTCTCGTCCAGGCCGCCGCGCGCGTGCGCGCGCAATGGCTGGATGTCACGCCCGACGACCCCGGCTTCACGCTGGCCACCGACGAGGCCGCAGATGCTGCCGCTGGCGTGGCCGCCAATGCAGTCAGGCTCGCCAGCAGCATGCGGGCGGAAATCCATGCAATTCTCACGACCGAACAGCGCCAGCAACTGAGCGACGAAATCGGCGCACAGCGCCAGCGCTGGGCGGACTGGCGCAAGCGCCATCAACCGGCTCAATAGCGCAAATTACCGGTGCCTGCTATTGAAAACGACACACATGGCGTACCGCGGCAGCTGATCGACGCGTTGCTCCAGCGCGGCACGTTCGGCCGCCCGGATCGTATCGAGGTCATTGAAACCCACATTTCCTGGGTGCTTCTGACCGACACGCTTGCGTACAAGATCAAGAAGCCGGTCAATCCCGGGTTTCTGGACTTTTCGACGCTCGAACTGCGCCGGCGCGCCTGCATGGAGGAGTTGCGCGTCAACCGGCGTCTCATGCCGGAGTACTACCTCGATGTAATCGCGATCTACGGCAGCGTGGACAAGCCCGTCCTCGAACCGGATGGCCCGATTATCGAGTATGCCGTCCTGATGCGGCGCTTCCCGCCCGGGGCCGTACTGTCAGGAGCAACGGCCCCGCAAATCGCCGACCACGAGTTAGACGCCCTCGCCGATCTCATCGGCCAGTTTCATCGCGGGCTCCCGCCGGCGCCGGCAGGTGACCCCCGCAACGCTCCAGAGAAGATTCGTGAGCCAGTCGACTCAACTCTGGCGCAGCTGCGAGAGCTGCTACAGGAGGATTCGGACAGGTCGCTGCTCCAGCATGTGCAGCACTTCATCGACCAGGAGTTCGAGCGCACCACGGCACTCATGCGCCAGCGACAGACGGCCGGCCTCATTCGGGAGTGCCATGGTGACCTGCACCTCGGCAACCTCGCACGCATTGACGGCCGAATCGTGCCGTTCGACGCACTGGAGTTCGACCCGGCGCTGCGCTGGATCGATGTGCTGAACGAAGTGGCGTTCCTCGTTATGGACCTGGAGGTGTACGGCAGGCATCACACGGGCTTCAGGTTTCTGAACCGGTATCTGGACCTCACCGGCGATCATGGTGGTCTGCCGGTCGTCCCGTTCTATCTCGCCTATCGCGCCATCGTCCGGGCGAAAGTTGCGGCTCTCAGCCCGGACCGATGCCTTGCGGGCCGACAACTCAGCATCCGACATCTGCTGAGATATGCAGCGGATCCCCGCGCGGGCAGCGGCCCGCTGCTGGTCCTGATGTGCGGAATCAGCGGCTCCGGGAAGAGTTACCTCGCAACGCGACTGGCTCAGGCGTTGCCCGCCATCCATGTGCGTTCAGATGTCGAACGCAAGCGCCTGTTCGGGCTCGACGCGCGGGCCCGCACCACTTCTGGTGTTGCACAAGGCATCTATGCGCCGGGTGCCTCTGCGCGAACCTACGCCCGGTTGAACGAACTGGCCGCAGCGGTTATCGAAAGCCGCCTGCCGGTGATCGTCGATGCCACCAATCTGCGCCATGAGCAGCGTGAGCCGTTCCTGCAATTGGCCCGCGAAACCGGCTGCCCGTCCGTCATTCTCGTCTGCCATTGCGACCCGGCGTTGATCGATTCGCGCGTCAAGCAGCGCCAGAGCGACGCCCGCGATCCGTCAGAAGCGAGCCAGACCGTCGTGCGCCGGCAACGGCCGGGATTTGAGCGGCCCGACGCCGCGGCAGCAACCCTGGTGCTCGAGATCGATACGGGCCAACCGCAGTCGCTTGACGACCTCGGAGTTCGTCTCCGCGCACTGTTCCCTCGCCCCACGCCGTGAATCCGGGTGGCTTGGACTGGTTGGGTAAGCGCCGTACCCATGCAAGCCTGAAGCGGTTTCTGCCGTTGTCACATAACGCCGTTCCACCGCCCATCATCGTGTCGCTGCGGCAAGGAAACCGTGCGCGAGTCAAATTGACTGACTGGAACCCTATGCTAGAGTGCCGGCGTCAAGATCGAACGCAAAGCACGGATTGGCTGGCGCCAGCCCGATTGACTCGAATCGGGACGACATCGACTGAGAGGCGCCTGCCGGACCATGCGCGTCCCGGAGCTGGAATGAAACGACGCGCTATTATCCTGTGGCTGCTTAATCTGCTTGTGCTGATCGGTGCCGCGGATGTCGCTGCCGCGCCATCCTGCGTCAATGATCTGCTCAATGGCGAACGCGACGTAACCGCCACAGTCGATGTGCTGGCAAACGATACCGGGCTGGACCTGCCGCCCATCACGGTAACCATCGTCCGGCCACCGTCCGAGGGCAGTGCCGTGGTCACGCCGGGCAACGCGATTGCCTTCACGCCACCCGCCGCAACCGGTGGAGCATTCACGGTCGGCTACCAGGTCAGCGACGGCGCCAGCCTGACAGCCGAATGCACCGCGACAATCCTGGTCAACGATTTTCCTGTCGCGGTCGATGATCAGTTCGACGTGCCGATGTCCACGCCCTGGGCGCTGGCTGTCAGGCTCAACGATCAGAATCTCACCGATACGCCGATCAATATCGAGATTGTCCGGCAACCTGACCACGGTGCCGTCGAGGTCGTATTCAACCCGAGCAGCGGCTTTCCATTCATTGGTTATACGCCCAACACCGGCTATGCGGGCCCGGATTCGCTCGATTACCGCATTGTCGACTGCAACAGCGTGCTGGATGTTGGTGCAGATGGTTTCTGCACCAGTCCGCGTGATCCCAGCAACGTCGCCACGGTGACCATCAACGTCGTGAGTGTTCCCATCGCGGGTGACGACGGTATCCCCTTCCCCATTCCGTTTCGAACCATCCGGAATCAACCCATCACGATCGATGTACTCGCGAATGACGAAGGGCTCGTCGACACACCGATCACAGTCCGCATTGCAGAGGATGCCGAGGGCAATCCGCTGGTATTCAATGGGACAGCAGTCGTCAATTCAGATAATACGGTGACCTTCACACCGGCCCCGGATTTTGTCGGTCGGAATCCATCGCCCGGAGTGCTGCCCATCAGGGACGCCGTTGGCAGTTTCCAGCCTAAAGAACTGGTCATCATCAGTGATCCGCGCGGTGACGCAACTGCGCTGATTGACAGCATCCTCGCCGACCGTCTGCTGATCGAGTTCTCTGATGTGTTTTTGACTCCGCTGACCATTGCGGCCGGCAGCACTGTGACGGGCCTGTTTTCTGGCGCAACGGCCGTGGTCACCGACGGGTATGTGCCGGCCTGTCCGAACATCAACTGCATGCCGACCAACACCGGCTTCCTGTATCAGCTGGTTGATGGCGATGGGCAACCGGATGAGGTCGTCGGTGACGCTGCGGACCAGGATGATTCCCAGGGTGCCGTCGCCGTTGACGTTTTTCCGGGACGCACCACCGATACCGGCGGCTCGTCTCTCGGATGGGAACTTATTGCCCTGTTTGCGGCCGCAGTGTTGCGTCCGCGGTGGACTGCCCGGGGCCGGAATCGAACCGGCACGATCCTTTAGGGATCAGCGGATTTTAAGTCCGCAGCGTCTACCAGTTCCGCCACCCGGGCCCGGCTCCATCTCGATTGGAGGCTAGGGTCGGAATCGAACCGGCGTACACGGCTTTGCAGGCCGCTGCATGACCACTCTGCCACCTAGCCCAGGGGTATGAATTGCGCGGCGACTGTATCACAGGCACCTTCTGCGACACGCCCAGCTTGCCCCCGATTCCCTGCGCGGGCCCGTGCCGGGCACTGACCGCGGAAACCATCGGGAGAAACTGGAGCGGGAAACCGGGCTCGAACCGGCGACCTATACCTTGGCAAGGTATCGCTCTACCAACTGAGCTATTCCCGCCTCGCAAGAGCCGTATATGGTATCGGGGCACTCCGGTCTGTCAAGAAATCCGTTCACGCTCCCGTAACCGCGGCCACGCTGCTCGCAGGTACCCGACCATCGACCACAGAGTGATGCCGGCAGCAACGATCAACAGGGCCAGGCCAACGTCGTAGATCGGCACCCCCAGCGCGGGTCGGGTGTACAGCATGCAGCCGAGCCCGATCATCTGCATCGTAGTCTTCGCCTTGCCGATTCCGGATACAGCGACATGGCTGCGCGCGCCCAGTTCGGCCATCCACTCACGCAGTGCTGAGACGGTTATTTCCCGGCCAATGATGATTGCTGCCACGAGAGCGATTGAGACTCGCGGATCGGCCTGCAGGATCAGGACCAGGGCAACCGCCACCATGAGCTTGTCGGCGACAGGATCGAGAAATGCACCGAACTGCGATGTCTGGCCGAGTCGGCGAGCCATGTAACCGTCCAGCCAGTCCGTAACGCAGGCCAGCGCAAAGATCATGGCGGCCCCGGGGCGACTCCACTCGCCTGGAAGGTAAAAGACGACCACGACTGCCGGAATCGCTGCGATCCGCAGCCAGGTCAGCATGTTTGCGACGTTGAAGTCCGGATACATAAGCCAGGAATGCGACGAGGGTCCCGATCGATCTTGGGCTGGGTATTCTAACGCCGAGTCACGTTGCGTTCGTGTTGTCAGGCATCAGGTCCGGAAACTGTTCCGTCGTGAAACTGACCGTAGATTCGTTCAGCGAGTTTACGACTGATCCCGCTGGCTCGCTCCAGGTCGGCTATGCCTGCACGGCTGATGCCCTGCAAACCGCCGAAGTGCTGCAGGAGTTCTTTGCGACGGCGCGGGCCCAGCCCGGGAATGCCCTCCAGTACCGATCCGACCCTGGCCCTGCCGCGGCGCTGGCGATGGCCAGCGATGGCAAAGCGGTGTGCCTCATCACGCAATTGCTGGATCAGCCGCTGCGCAGGGGATTCGGGCGGTAGAATCAGCGCGCGTGCGCTACCGGGTTTGTACAGGCGCTCATGGCCAGGCCGCCTCCCCGCCCCCTTCGCCACTGCGACCGCCGGCAGCCCCGGCAGTCCCAGTTCCTCCAGAACCTCTGTCACCCGGGCCAATTGCCCCCGTCCACCATCGACCAATAACAGGTCAGCGAGGCGCGCTTCACCAGCCACGGCGCGCACGTATCGCCGTCGAACTGCCTGGGCAATCGCACCGTAGTCGTCACCGGGCGCGACACCGCGAATGTTGAAACGCCGATACTCGGATTTAAGTGGCCCGGTCGCCTTGAACACGATGCACGCGGCGACCGTCTCGAAACCCTGCGTATGGCTGATATCGAAGCATTCGATCCGTTCGGGCGGGTTCTCCAGCCCGAGAGCCTCCCCGAGCTGCCGGAACTGCTCCACCATCGTCACCGCTGCGCAGGCCCGTGCGACTGCTCCCTGCTGCGCGTTCATGAGGGCCATTTCCAGCCAGCGCCGGCGCGTTCCGCGGATCCGCTGCCGTATCGCGACAGGATGCCTCGCCACGGCGGCAAGACCCTGCTCAAGAGCCGAAGCGCCTTCGACCGACTCGCCGATCAGGATCTCCCGCGGGGCTGCGTGTTCGAGGTAATGCTGCAACAGGAATGCCCGAAGAATCTCCGGCACGCCTGTCGCGGCTGCAACCAGCGGGTGGAAGGTCCGGCAG
Source organism: Gammaproteobacteria bacterium (assembly GCA_021462865.1). Taxonomy (GTDB): domain Bacteria; phylum Pseudomonadota; class Gammaproteobacteria; order Steroidobacterales; genus QUBU01. The sequence continues at coordinate 171,829 of JAJTYX010000176.1, forward strand.
CCGAGCACGCGGCCGCCGCGAATCATCATCAAGGCAATGCAACACTGCCCGTCCTTCTGCGCCACTGCGATCGCGTCGGTGTCGGCTGTCGCGTCCGAGGCGATGATCTGCTGTTCCTGCAGGACACGAATATCGGCAATCTGGTCACGATAGCGGGCCGCCCGCTCGAACTCCATCGCATGCGAACAGCGCTCCATGCGCGCGGCCAGTTCCGCCACCACTTCGTCGTCGCGCCCTTCGATGAACCGGATCGCGTCATCGACATCGCGACGGTACTCGTCCGCGTTCACCAGCCCGACGCAGGGCGCCGAACAGCGCCCGATCTGGTGCTGGAGGCACGGTCGGCTGCGATTTGCAAAGAACGAATCGGTACAGTTACGCACGCGAAACAGTTTTTGAAGCTGCTGCAGCCCCTGCCGGACCGCGCCGGCGTTCGGAAACGGCCCGATGAAACGTCCGGGCGCATTGCGTGAGCCGCGGTGAAACTCGAATCGCGGGAAAGACTGATCGGTAGACACACGAATGTAGGGATAACTCTTGTCATCCCGTAGCACGACATTGAACTTTGGCCGGTGCTGCTTGATCAGGTTGTACTCGAGCAGAAGCGCCTCCTGCTCCGTTGCCGTGACGGTCACCTCGATACGCGCAAGCGTCGTGAGCATCAACTGCGTCTTTGCATCCAGTGCCTTTCGCCCGAAGTAGCTGCCGACGCGACGGCGCAGATTGCGAGCCTTGCCGACGTATATCAGGCGGCCTTTCGAATCGAGCATGCGATAGACGCCCGGGCGACTCGTAAGCGTTCTGACGAAGTCGAGTGCATCGAAATCCGGTGTCATGTCAGGCTGCATCCGGGGCATCGAGCAGGCTCCGTGCAAGCGTAATCACCTCGTCGAACATTCGCCGGGTCAGTCGGCCGGTCTGGGTGTTGTAACGGCTGCAATGGTAGCTATCCACAAGACGCATGCCCCGCGCGATCTCGTGAACCCTGCCGTGTCCGAACGGGTGGCGCGCCAGCCGTTGCCCGACCGCTCGCAGCACCGCTCCGTGTGCAATTCCACCGAGGGCGAGCACCACCGCACGGTCGGCGAGATCACTGATCTCCTGGACCAGGTAGCCATTACAGGTTCTGACCTCCGCCGACGTGGGCTTGTTCTGCGGCGGAACGCAGCGAACTGCATTGGTGATACGGCATCCGCTCAGGATCAATCCGTCCTGCGCTCCTTCGCTGATCGGGCGGTCAGCAAAGCCGAACCTGAACAACGTCTCGTACAGCAGCACGCCGGCGAAGTCCCCGGTGAAAGGCCGCCCCGTGGCATTTGCGCCATGCAGGCCGGGCGCGAGCCCGACAATGAGCAAAGAAGCGCCCGGATCGCCGAAGGATGGCACCGGGCGTGCAAAATAGTCCGGGTACTGCTCGCCGATGTCTTTGAGGAACGTGGCAAGGCGGGCGCACTTGCGACAGTCGCTGTTAAATCCGCCGCCGGGCCCGCCTCTCTGATCAGAATCCACGACTGCCACGGTCGGCGATCCGCATGGCAACCTCCATGGCCTGCTCATAATTCAGGCGTGGATCGACCTGGCTGCGGTACGCCCGGTGAAGGTCAGCCTCGCCGAGGCCGCGCGCCCCGCCCACGCATTCGGTCACGTGTTCGCCGGTGAGTTCGAGGTGCACGCCGCCGAGATGGGTGCCATTTTCCTGGTGAATCCGGAATGCTTCCTCGAGCTCCCTCAGGATGCGATCGAATCGCCGCGTCTTGATGCCGGACTTCAGGACCTCGGTGTTACCGTGCATGGGGTCGCACATCCAAAGCACCGTTGCACCTTCCGCCTTGACGACACCGATGAACTCCTGAAGTTTGCCGTCGATGCGGTCGGCTCCAAGCCGGTGAATCAGTGTCAATCGACCCGGCTGGTTGTCCGGATTAAGCTTCCGGAGCAACTCGATCAGGGTCTGGGCCGTGGTGGAGGGGCCGATTTTCACACCCAGCGGATTCGCGATGCCGCGGAAGTACTCGATGTGCGCGCCGTCCGGAACAGCCGTACGGGCACCAATCCACGGGCAATGTGTCGTCAGGTTGTACCAGGCGCCCCGGTGCGGCAGGAGTCGTGTCTGCGCCTGTTCGTAGTAGAGGTTCAATCCCTCATGTGACGTGTAGAAATCGACACGTCGGGCCTCATGGATCTTGTTGCCGGTGATCGACTCGAAGAAGTCGAGGCCATCCGCTACACGCCGAACCATCTCGTGGTAGCGATCGGCCATGGGCGAATGGCGCACGAAAGCGAGATCCCAGTTCTCCGGGTGATGCAGGTCAGCGAATCCGCCATCGATCAGCGAACGGACAAAGTTGAGAGTGAGGGCGGCCCGCTCATAGCCCCGGAGCATCAACTCCGGCTCAGGTTCCCGATCAGTCGCAGTGAACGAGTTGCGGTTGACGAGATCGCCCCGGTAGCTCGGCAGCGAGACGCCTTCACGGGTCTCGATATCATCACTGCGCGGCTTTGCGTATTGGCCGGCCATGCGGCCGAGTCGCACGACCGGTCGCTTCAGCCCGGCCACGATGACCACGCTCATCTGCAACAGGATCTTGAGTTTCTGCACTATGTTCTCGGACGTGCAATCCTCGAATGTCTCGGCACAATCGCCGCCCTGCAGGACAAAGGCCCGGCCTTGCTGGGCGGCAGCGATTTTCCCCCGCAACGCTTCGACCTCCCAGCTGGTCACGATGGGCGGAAGCCGTCCGAGGCGCGCAATGACGTCGTTCAGACGATGCGGGTCGTGATAGCGTGGCAGCTGGCTCGCCGGTTTTGCCTGCCAGCTGTCCGGCGTCCAGGGACTGGAAGGGATTTCTGTGGTCATGGTGCGCGTTATTCTAGCGTCTGATACGGTGACCGGATGCTTCTGTCCGGTAATGCGGGCGGGACAACATGTGGCCGACTAAAGCAGCATCTTTCTGGTTGCGGTGGCCGGTGGCATTGCTGTGCCTCGGACCGACGCTTCTGGCGGCCGATGAAGCAGCCCGAACTCCCCCGCCACCGACGAGCGGCATCGCCGTGCAGCTGGAGATTCGTGGGGCGATCGGTCCGGCCACCAGCGACTACGTGCAGCGCGGACTGAAGCAGGCGCAGGAGGCAGGCGCCCGCCTGGTCATCCTCGAAATGGATACGCCGGGCGGCCTCGATGCAGCGACGCGCGACATCAACAAGGCGATTATTGCGTCAGAAGTGCCGGTTGCGGCTTTTGTCTCTCCGGCGGGTTCGCGCGCCGCCAGTGCCGGTACCTATATTCTTTACGCCAGTCACATCGCCGCCATGGCGCCGGCGACCAATCTGGGGGCAGCCACCCCGGTGCAGATCGGCGGGGGCGAAACGGAACCAGCACCGCCACCGACACCGACACGTGAGCCCCCGATCGCCGACAAGAACCAGCATGCGCCGACGGAACCATCACCGAACCCTGGCGGAAGCGCCATGGAACGCAAGACGGTGAATGACGCGGCCGCCTACATTCGCGGGCTGGCCGAAATCCGGGGTCGCAATGCCGACTGGGCGGAAAGCGCCGTCCGTGAGGCGGTCAGTCTCACGGCAAACGAAGCTGTCAGCAGAAATGTCGTCGATTTCATTGCCGCCGATGTGCCCGCGCTGCTCGCGACCGCAGATGGGCGTACCGTTCGAGTGCAGAACCACGAGGTGAAGCTTGCCACCGCAGGGCTCGTCGTCGAGCGTTATGAGCCCGACTGGCGGACGAACCTGCTGGCGACCATCACCAATCCGAACGTGGCCTACTTCCTGCTGTTGATCGGCATCTACGGCCTGATATTCGAGGGCTACAACCCCGGAGCAATCCTGCCAGGAGTCGTGGGCGCAATATCCCTGTTGCTGGCGCTTTTTGCCTTTCAGGTACTGCCGGTCAACTATGCCGGGCTCGGCCTGATTCTGCTCGGCGTAATCCTGTTGATTGCTGAAGTGTTCGTTCCGAGTTTCGGCGCACTCGGCATAGGTGGTGTCGTTGCTTTCGTCGTCGGTTCGATTCTCCTTTTTGACACCGATATTCCCGGGTTCTCGCTGTCCCGTACGCTGATCGGCGGAGTCGGGTTCACGGCAGCCCTGGCACTGCTCGGAATGATTTATCTGCTGATTCGCATGCGGCGCAGCCCAGTGGTCACCGGTCGCGAGAACATGATTGGCCAGGTCGCGGAAGCGCTGGAGGATTTCGAGTCGCAGGGTGCGGTCTTCGTGCATGGCGAACGCTGGAAGGCGAGAACAACGGTTCCTGTCAGGCGGGGCGACCGGGGGCGGGTCGCCGGCATCGCGGGGCTCACGCTCGACGTAACGCCAGAGAGAATATCCGAGTAGCCGCCCAGGCATGTCACCACCGGGAGAGAAGTCGATATGACCATTCTGATAATTGTCGTTGCCGCCTCGCTGATGCTGCTCCTGAGCAGCATCAAGATCCTGAAGGAGTACGAACGCGGCGTGACCTTCACGCTTGGACGGTTCACCGGCATCAAGGGACCGGGGGTCATCATCGTCATACCCGTACTCCAGCAGATCGTACGCGTGGATCTGCGCGTCATTGTCCTCGACGTACCGAGCCAGGATGTGATTTCCCGCGACAACGTTTCGGTCAAGGTCAATGCGGTGATCTATTTCCGCATCGTCGACCCGGAAAAAGCGGTCATACAGGTCGCCAACGTCTTTGAAGCCACCAGCCAACTGGCGCAGACAACGCTGCGCTCCGTGCTCGGCCAGCACGAGCTCGACGAGATGCTTGCCGAGCGCGACAAGATGAACGCCGACATTCAGGAGATTCTCGATCGCCAGACCGACTCATGGGGAATCAAGGTTTCAAATGTCGAGATCAAGCATATCGATCTCAACGAGATCATGGTGCGCGCCATCGCCGCACAGGCCGAGGCCGAGCGTGCACGGCGCGCCAAGGTCATTCACGCCGAGGGCGAGAAGCAGGCATCAGAGATGTTGGCACAGGCGGCGAGAATGCTCGCCTCGGAAAAACAGGCGCTGCAATTGCGCTACCTGCAGACCTTGACGGAAATCGCCAAGGATCGGACCAATACCATTATTTTCCCGGTACCGCTCGATATCGTCGAAGCCCTCATGACGAGAACGGGCCGCAAGGAACCCTGAGACAGCACTGGAGTCGCCGCGCGAACTGAAGTTTCAGCCCGCTTTCTTGGCGTCAATCCATAATTCATCGAGATCCGCCGACGTGAGTTCCTGCCAGGTCCTCCCGGAATCGCGAACCCGTTGCTCGACCATCCCGAAGCGGCGCTCGAACTTGCGATTCGCCAGGCGCAGGGCTTCTTCCGGGTCCAGGTCGAGGTGACGGGCAAGGTTGGCCGTGGTGAATAACAGATCGCCTACCTCTTCCTGCATCCCGGCCGCGTCGCCGGCCTGCGTGCTGGCCTCGAGTTCGGCCATTTCCTCACGAAGCTTGGTCGTCACCCCGCGTGCATCGTCCCAGTCGAAGCCGACCGCAGCCGCGCGACGGCCGAGCTTGGCCGCGCGGGCGAGGGCTGGTAAAGCCGCTGCCACACCGTCGAGAACGTGATGGCGACGGGCGGTACCGCTGCGTTCGATGGCCTTGCCCGACTCCCAGGCCGCTCGCTGCTCGGCTGCGCTCTCGATGCGCTCATCGCCGAATACATGCGGATGACGCCGAACCAGTTTTCCGACGATGCCCTCGACCACGTCATCAAAGTTGAACGCACCGCGCTCCTCGGCGAGGCGGGCGTGAAAGACTACCTGCAAAAGCAGATCACCGAGTTCGTCGCGAAGATCAGCCAGATTGCCCCGATCGATCGCATCGGCTACCTCGTAGGCCTCCTCGATGGTGTACGGGGCAATGCTGGTGAAGTCCTGCTCACGATCCCAGGGGCAGCCACCGACCGGGTCACGAAGCCGGGACATGACTTCCAGTAATTTATTAATAGTGTTCATATCATATTGTTTATTCGATTATTCTAGCCAGCGACTCGATGATAGAAGCGGTAGCGCCCCAGATCCGCTGGGATTCGTACCAATACTCGATCAGCGGCACCGTGGTCTCCCCGAGCTGGCGCGAAGTGTGCCTGGCGCTGCCCGGCTCCAGGAAGAAAGGCAAAGGTAGTTCGAGCACCTCGGCGACTTCGGTGGGATCGGGCCGCAGCGATACATTTCCGGACATGAAGCCGACTACCGGTGTAATGGCGTAACCGGTGATCACCGGCTGAGTCGGCAGGTACCCGGCCACCTCGATCAGGTCAGCGGATACGCCCAGTTCTTCGTGCGTTTCCCGCAAGGCGCATTCCAGAGCGCCCACATCTTCAGCATCGACCCTTCCACCGGGAAAACTGATCTGACCGGGATGGACCCGGAGCTGTGCCGTGCGCCGGGTCAGAAGCAGCATCAGGTTCGCGTCACGCTCTACGAGCGGCACCAGTACAGCCGCAGGAATCAGCGGTTGTGAAAAGATCTCGCGAGCCAGCACCGATGGCAGCTTCGCCCGGGCGTCGCCCTCGGCATTCACCGCTGGCCGCGTATTCCGCAGGCATTCGGTGATTCGCTCCCTCGTCACCACTCCGGCACCGGCGGCATCAGCCCTTTATGCCGCCCTTGGTGAGTTCCATGGCGTCGAGCAGGCGATCGATCTCGGCTTCGGTAAGGTCCGTATTCTCACGCGCCACCTCGCGGATCGGCCGACCTTCCGCGTACGCCTTTTTGGCGATGGCCGCGCCTTTTTCGTAACCGATCACCGGATTCATTGCAGTCACCAGGATCGGGTTGCGATCGAGCGCCTCATCGAGTTTGTCCCGGTTGACCTTGAAACCGACGATTGCCTTGTCTGCAAGGACACGGCAGGCGGCCGACAACAGGCTCGCACTCTGCAGCAGATTGAAGGCGACCAGCGGTAACATGACATTGAGCTGGAAATTGCCCGATTGGCCCGCTACGCCGACCGTGGTGTCGTTGCCCATGACCTGGGCTGCCACCATCGCGACCGCTTCCGGAATGACTGGATTTACCTTGCCCGGCATGATGCTGCTGCCGGGCTGCAAGGCCGGCAACTGTATCTCCCCGAGGCCGGCCAGCGGTCCGCTGTTCATCCAGCGAAGATCATTCGCAATCTTCATCAGTGAAACCGCTACGACGCGCATCTGACCCGACACCTCCACCGCGGTGTCCTGCGAGCTCATGGCTTCGAAGTAATTCTGCGCGGGGGAGAACCTGAGCCCGGTCTGCTCGCTCAGCAGGACTGCGACTTTGGTGCCGAACTTTGGATGCGCGTTGATGCCCGTGCCCACCGCGGTCCCCCCCTGGGCCAGGCGCCCGAGGCGCGGCAGGCATTCCTGCAACCGATCGCGGCCGTGCGCAATCTGCGCAGCCCATCCTGACAGTTCCTGGCCGAGGCGCACCGGCATGGCATCCATCAGGTGCGTACGCCCCGTTTTCACGATCTGATCGGTCTCGTGAGCTTTCGCTTCCAGTGCCTCCTGCAGATGCGCGAGCGCAGGCAGGAGATCCTCGGCAACGGCCAGGGCCGCACTCACATGGATTGCGGTAGGAATGACATCGTTACTGCTTTGCCCCATGTTGACGTCGTCATTGGGGTGAACCTTGATGGATCCGCGGTTGTTGGCAATATGCGCAATGACCTCGTTGGCGTTCATGATCGAGCTGGTGCCTGATCCGGTCTGAAAAACGTCCACCGGGAAATGCCCGTCATGGTCGCCCCTGGCTACCTCGAGGGCTGCCGCCTGGATCACCCGCGCCTTCGACGTCGGCAGCAAGCCGAGTTCGCCATTGGCGCCGGCCGCCGCCCACTTGATGAGCCCCAATGCGCGGATAAAGCCGCGCGGCATCCGCAGGCCACTGATCGGAAAGTTGTCCGCAGCCCGCTGGGTCTGTGCGCCCCAGAGCGCATGCTCCGGCACCCGCAGCTCGCCCATGCTGTCACGCTCCACGCGAAACCCCTGCTCTGCCATCTCCTGCTCCTGCGATACCGCCGTCCCGCCCGCGGGCCGTCGGTGGTTGGCCTTGGTGTATGATTCGGGCCGCAAAGTATAGGACCTTTTCGGGACAGGCACGCATGGACGAGCAGCAGGCGCTCACCGCGATCTCCCCTCTGGACGGTCGTTACGCCGCCAGGACCGATGCCTACCGAGAGCTTTTCAGCGAGCAGGGTCTGATCCGGCGCCGGGTGCTCGTCGAAGTTCGCTGGCTGCAGTTCCTGGCCAAGCGTGCAGAGATCACCGGGTTCCCGTCGGTGTCGCCTGTGGTACACGACTGGCTTGATCGGTTGGCCGATTCTTTCGGCTATCAGGAAGCCAGCAGGGTCAAGGCACTCGAGAAGACGACGAACCACGACGTCAAGGCCGTCGAGTATTTCATTGCCGAGCAGCTTGCGGAGGGATCTGAATTGTCCCGGCTGCGTCCGTTCGTGCATTTCGGCTGCACCTCGGAAGACATCAACAATGTGGCCTACGCGCTGGTCCTGCGGAGTGCGCGCGAGGAACACGTGACGCCGGCGCTGCGTGGTGTTCTCACCAGACTGCGCAGCCTCGTACGGTCAACCGCGTCCCTGCCCATGATGTCGCGCACCCACGGCCAGGCGGCCAGCCCCACCACCCTCGGCAAGGAAGTCGCGAACGTTGCCTGGCGACTCGATCGCCAGTTGGCCACCCTGGAGTCGGTGCCGGTCGTGGCCAAGTTCAATGGTGCAGTGGGCAACTTCAACGCGCACACGATTGCCTGCCCCGACGTCGACTGGGTCGCGCTCTCGCGCGACTTCCTGGCGTCGCTAGGACTGGAGTGCAATCCCTATACGACGCAGATCGAACCGCATGACTGGATGGCGGAGTATTTCGATGCGATGACCAGAATCAATACCGTGCTGCTCGATGCAGCGCAGGACTTCTGGAGCTATATCTCGGTCGGTTACTTCAGGCAACGCAAGCGGGCAGCGGAGGTCGGATCCTCCACCATGCCACACAAGGTCAACCCGATTGACTTCGAGAACGCCGAGGGCAATCTTGGCGTCGCCAACGCCCTGCTCCGGCATTTTTCCGCAAAGCTTCCCGTCTCGCGCCTGCAGCGCGATCTCTCGGACTCGACTGTTTTGCGCAATGTTGGCGTAGCCGTCAGCCACAGCCTCGTGGCTTATCAGTCTATGGTGGCAGGGATCGAGAAACTCGACCCGGACCCGGCACAGATGCTCGCGGATCTCGACAATAACTGGGAAATTCTCGGTGAAGCCGTGCAGATGGTCCTGCGGCGTCACGGCAGCAGCGACGCCTACGAGCAGTTGAAGGCATTGACGCGCGGTAGACGTCTGGCGGCCGAGGATCTTCGCACCTTCATCAGCGGGCTCGACTTGCCCCGCGCGGCCAAGGACAGTCTGTTGAAGCTGTCACCCGGAACTTATACCGGTCTGGCCGGGCATCTCGCCGGCACGCTGGAGCAGCATCTCCGCAGGACCTGACCCGGTCCTTTCCGGTGGCCCCCACCGGCCAAAGCGTGACGCACGCCTCAATCCCAGCCCCCGGTCACGCCTAGAATCCAGCGCTACGGCAACCGCGGGCGAGCTACCCGCTTCCGACGTCCTGCAGAGAAAGGAGTCGCCTCGGCAGTCGGCGGTCAGGCACTGTGCTGCGCCGGCACGTGAACACGCTGACACCGGACTGGGGGAAGCCACCTCATGCCGCACACAGAACAAGACATTCATCATATGCACGCGGAGCGCACAAACGGCCGGAGGTGGATTCTGACGTCGCAGGAAGAAGCCCGCGACGCCGTAATCGCGATTGCTTCGACCGCAAAACGCTCGCTCGCGATTCTCACGCCAGACCTGGAACCGGGCATCTACGACGACAACGGCTTTCTCGATGTCGCCAAACGGCTAGTGCTCTCGAAGCGCTACGCGAAGATCCGCGTGCTGGTCATCGACCCGGCGAAAGCCATCAGGAATGGCAACCGGTTCGTCGGCGTCGCGCGCCGACTCAATACGTACATCGACCTCCGCAATGCCCATTCCGACTTCAGGAACCATCGAGAAGCCTTTCTCATTGCTGATGACCATGCGCTGGTCTACCGCGTGGATGCAGCCCGCTGGGAGGGCATAGCCGACAGCTACGACCCGGTCGTGACACGTCGCTACCTTGAGTTCTTCGACAATATCTGGAATGTTTCCGAGCCGGGACCCGAGTTCCGCGAAGTGCGACTCTGATCGGACACTGGTACGAAACCTCTGGAACCCAGGTGGTCTGGTAATCGGTCAACAAAAACGTTCGTTTCAATGCCTGCTATTTCAGCAATAAAAACCCGTCCGACATCTGATTCCGCCGTGCCGGCACTCACGGTAGCCGCGGTGATCGAACGCGACGGGCGCTTCCTCATGATCGAGGAATGGGTCCGCGGACAGCGTGTGCTGAATCAGCCCGCCGGCCACGTTGAAGCAGGTGAGTCGCTGGTCCAGGCCGTCGTGCGTGAAACGATGGAAGAGTCCGGGTGGGTTTTCGCGCCGGAGGCGGTTTCCGGCGTCTATTACTGGGCCCATCCGGGGACCCGGCGCGGTTTCCTGCGTGTGGCCTTGTCCGGCATCGCTCTGAGCCACGACGCTGGCCGTCGCCTGGACACAGGAATCATCCGGGCACTCTGGCTCAGCCGGAGCGAGATGGCGCAGCATGTCGCGAGCCTGCGCAGTCCGATGGTGATGCGAGCGGTCGACGACTATCTTGGTGGTTCACGCATGCCTGTTGCAGCGCTGAATGACCTTTCACCCGCCTGCCTGCTGGAGCAGGCGCTGCGCATCTGAACTGCCCCCGCCCAGAATCCCGCCTCCGGTTGCTAGAATGTCCGCATGTCGGCGGGCAGTCGTATAGTCGTTGGTGTATCCGGTGGCGTGGACTCATCGGTCGCTGCTCTTTGCCTGCTGCGCGCCGGATTCGAGGTCCATGCCCTGCACATGACGAACTGGGAGGACGGCGACTCCTATTGCTCCGCCGCGGCTGATTATCAAGCCGCGCGACGCGCCTGCGACGAACTCGGCATCCCACTTCACCGCGTCAATTTTTCTGCGGAGTACCGCGAGCAGGTATTCGCTGACTTCCTGCGCGAGTACCGTGCGGGACGAACTCCCAATCCGGATGTCCTCTGTAACCGGCACATCAAATTCGGCCACTTTCTTGACTATGCCGAGCGCCTCGGTGCCAGAGAAATCGCCACGGGACACTACGCGCGTCGGGGAGGATCCGACGGCCAGCGCCTGCTGATCGCTGCGGACCGGCAGAAGGATCAGAGCTACTTTCTGCATGCAGTCGACCGGCATGCCCTTTCCCGGACCTTGTTCCCACTGGGTGATTTGACCAAGTCGCAGGTTCGCCGGCTTGCCGTACAGGCAGGGTTGTCCAACCATGCCCGGCCGGACAGCACCGGCATCTGCTTCATCGGCGAGAGACCGTTCCGCGAATTTCTGGCTCGCTATGTCGAAACAGCACCGGGGCCCGTCGTGACCGCTGACGGCGACTGCGTGGGCCAACATGACGGATTGCCGTTCTACACGCTCGGACAACGCTCCGGGACCGGGATCGGCGGCCGGCCGGGCTCCACAGGCTTGCCTTGGTACGTCGCCGGAAAAGAGCCGGCGACCAACACGCTGATCGTCGTTCAGGGCCGGGATAATCCGCTGTTGTGGTCACGCGAACTGGAAACGGAAACCGCCCGCTGGATGGTATCGGAGCCGACCACCATCACGACCGGCTTGCCGCTGTACTGTGAAGCACGCATCCGCCATCGCCATGCTCCGGCTCCCTGCCAGGTATCTGCGCGCCCCGATGGCGGGTTGATTGTGCAGTTCGCACAGCCACAGTGGGCCCCGTCACCCGGCCAGTACCTGGTGCTCTACGACGGCGATGAGTGTCTCGGCGGCGCTGTGATCCGGAGTTTCACACCCGAGACCTCACGCACGGGCGCACTCCCGGCGTGTCCGGCACCCGCTGGAGCCGATACGTCGGTCGGCGCGGCAGCCTATCCGCTATAATTCGCCGCCGCTGACGTCCGCCCATTTGCTGTGCCTGCTCCGTGCGGTCCGTTGGCCTGTTTCCGCGCTGATCTGATCAGTGCCTGAATCCGATTCGACATGGAGACCTGTGATGCCCCGCGCAATCGACGCTAAGTCCGTTCTGACAGTCGGTACGGCCGACTTCCAGATATTCCGCCTGGACGCAGTTCGAGAGGGCCATGTCGCCCGCCTGCCCTTTTCTCTCAAGATCCTCCTCGAGAACCTGCTGCGGCATGCGGGAGGCGACGACGTCAGCGCCGCAGACATCAGCGCGCTCGCCAACTGGAATCCGGCGGTCGAGCCCTGTCAGGAGATTGCTTTCCGGCCGGCACGCGTGATTCTGCAGGACTTCACCGGCGTGCCCGCCGTGGTCGATCTCGCCGCGATGCGGGATGCGGTCGTCAAGCTGGGCGGGAAAGCCGAATCCATCAATCCGCTGTCGCCGGCGGAACTCGTCATTGATCATTCGGTGCAGGTCGACCACTACGGCACGAATCACGCTCTCGCAGACAATATTGCCATTGAGTTCGAGCGCAACATGGAGCGCTATTCCTTTCTGCGCTGGGGACAGAATGCATTCCGCAACTTCAAGGTCGTACCACCGAATACCGGCATCGTTCACCAGGTCAATATCGAACATCTGGCCCGGGTAGTTTTCGATCAGGAGGCGGACCGTGCGCGGGTCGCCTACCCCGACACGGTGGTTGGTACAGACTCGCACACGACCATGGTCAACGGCCTCGGTGTGCTCGGCTGGGGTGTCGGCGGCATCGAGGCAGAAGCGGCGATGCTCGGTCAGCCAGTCACGATGCTCATTCCGCAGGTCGTCGGCGTTCGCTTGTCGGGAAGCCTGCGCGAAGGGACCACTGCGACGGATCTCGTGCTGACGCTGACGGAACTGCTACGAAAGAAAGGCGTAGTCAATAAATTCGTGGAGTTCTTCGGTGACGGGCTGTCTAACCTGCCGCTGGCTGACCGCTCCACGCTGGCGAACATGGCCCCGGAGTTCGGGAGCACCTGCGCCATCTTCCCGATCGATCGCGAGACCATCCGTTATCTGGAACTGACCGGGCGCGAGCCCTCCCGGGTCGCGCTGGTCGAGGCATATGCCCGCGCGCAGGGCCTGTGGCGCGAGGATGGCGCCGCCGCACCACTGTACAGCGACGTGGTGGAACTCGATCTCGCAACCGTGGAGCCCACCCTGGCTGGACCGCGACGACCGCAGGACCGCGTACCACTGCGGTCGGTGTCGGCCACATACCGAAAGCAGGCGGCCGAAACCGTTGCCGGTCGTGAGCAGAGCGGAAAAGCCCGGATCCAGCGCAAGAACACAGAGTTCGAGCTTGCAGACGGCGCAGTACTGATCGCCGCAATTACCAGTTGCACCAACACTTCCAATCCATATGTCATGGTTGGCGCCGGGCTCCTGGCACGAAATGCGCGGCGCAAGGGTCTATCGGCGCAGCCTTGGGTCAAGACCAGCCTCGCGCCTGGTTCGAGAGTGGTCAGCAACTACCTGGAAAAATCCGGCTTGTTGACCGACCTCGACGGACTCGGCTTCAACATTGTCGGCTACGGCTGCACCACGTGCATCGGCAATTCCGGGCCGCTCGACGAAGATATCGCAAACGCAGTCACGAAGAATCAGATTCTCGGCTGCGCGGTCCTGTCAGGCAACCGGAACTTCGAGGGCCGTATCCACCCCCTGGTCCGGATGAATTACCTGGCATCCCCGCCGTTGGTCGTCGCTTACGCACTCGCCGGATCGCTAACCGTCGATCTGGCGACGGAGCCGATCGGCACGGGTAGCGACGGCAAGCCTGTGTACCTGAAGGATATCTGGCCGGCACAGCAGGAAATTCAGGCCGTAGTGGCACAAACCGTCAATTCGAAGATGTTCCGGGACAGTTATGCTGGCGTGTTTGCCGGCGATGCCAACTGGCAGAAAGTTCCCACACCGACCGGACAAATCTACGCCTGGGATGAGCATTCGACATACGTCAGGAACCCACCCTATTTCGACGGCATGTCACGCCAGCCGGCACCAGTCAGCGATATCGCGGGAGCCCGGGTCCTCGCGCTCTTAGGGGATTCGGTCACGACGGATCACATTTCGCCTGCCGGCTCCATCGGCCGGGACAGCCCCGCCGGGCGTTACCTCGTAGAACACGGGGTGAGTCCGCGAGATTTCAACTCCTATGGCGCGCGACGCGGCAACCACGAGGTCATGATGCGCGGAACGTTCGCAAACATCCGCCTCCGCAACCAGCTCGTGCCCGGCGTCGAAGGCGGCGTCACAATTCATCTCCCGAGCGAGGAGAGGCTGAGCATCTTTGATGCCGCCATGCGCTACCGGCGCGATGGCGTTCCTCTGGTCATCCTCGCCGGCAAAGAGTACGGCAGCGGATCATCACGGGACTGGGCGGCAAAGGGCACGATGCTGCTCGGCGTGAGAGCCGTACTGGCAGAAAGCTATGAGCGCATCCACCGGTCGAATCTGATCGGCATGGGCATCCTCCCGCTGCAATTCAATGATGGGGAAAGTCCGCAATCCCTCGGCCTGACCGGGCGGGAGACTTTCGACATCAGCGGACTGGCGAATGTAACCGCGACACGCGTGCAAATCCGGGCGCATCGCGCCGACAGCAAAACGGTCGAATTTTCCGCCCGGGTTCGCATCGATACGCCCAAGGAACGTGAGTACTACGCGCACGGCGGTATTCTTCATTACGTGCTCCGCCTGCTGGCGGGGTCTGCTGATACGCGCTAGCCGGTCTTGAATGGTCGAGATCCCGGAACGCCTGGTGCACGCCCTGTGTGAGTCGCGCCACACGGTGATCCTGACAGGTGCGGGAGTCTCGGCGGAGAGCGGTGTTCCCACGTTCCGCGACGCCCAGAATGCCCTGTGGGCACGGTACCGTCCTGAGGAACTGGCGTCGCCAGAGGCCTTTCAGCGCGATCCGGCCCTCGTGTGGCAGTGGTATCAGTGGCGACGCGGCCTGATCAGGCAGGCTCGTCCGAATGCCGCGCACCTGGCGATCGCCGCAATGGAACGCCTTCTGCAACGGCTGACCCTCATTACGCAGAATGTCGATGGTTTGCACCAGGCGGCGGGAAGCACCGCAGTCATCGAGTTCCACGGGAACATCCACCGTAACCGCTGCTCGGCCGAGAATCAGCTGGTCGACGTCGATGTAGAAGGCACGACCCGCCCGCCTCGCTGCCCACGCTGTGAAGCATGGATCCGGCCAGATGTCGTCTGGTTTGGTGAACCGATACCGCAGGCTGCCTTGTTGACCGCCACCCTCGCGGCCCAGGACTGCGACGTTTTCCTTTCGGTTGGCACCTCCTCTGTGGTTTATCCGGCGGCTGGCCTGGCCGACCTGGCCCGCGAGGCCGGTGCGACGCTGGCAGAAGTCAACCCGCAAAGGACCGTGCAGACTGATGGTGCTGCGCATGTCCTCCAGGGCAAGGCCGCCGAGATCATGCCCGCCATGGCGGCCGCGCTCGGCTGAGCGTGACACTCATGCCGGTCGGTACCGAAAGCAATCTGGTAGACATTGGGGCGAACCTGGCCCACGACAGCTTCGATCATGACAGGCATGCGGTGATCGCGCGTGCCGCTGAGGCTGGTGTCAGGCGCATTGTGGTGACGGGCAGTACCGTTGAGAGCAGCCGCGCTGCGCTTGGCATCGCGAAGTCGTTCCCGGGACGGCTTTTCTCCACGGCCGGCGTGCACCCGCACCACGCCGCAGAATTCGGCCCGGAAACCGCACCGTTTCTGGTGGAGGTCGCAACTGATCCGCGGGTCGTCGCCATCGGCGAATGTGGGCTCGATTATTTTCGCGATCTGTCGCCCCGACCTGCCCAGCAACGCGCCTTCGTACGCCAACTGGGCCTGGCGGCGGCGATGGGAAAGCCGGTCTTTCTCCACCAGCGTGACGCGCACAGCGACTTCCTCGCGATACTCCGTGAACAGATGGCCGACCTGGTTGGCGGTGTCGCCCACTGCTTCACCGGCACCCGGCAACAGATGGATGCCTACCTCGAACTCGGGCTGTACATCGGTGTCACGGGCTGGATCTGCGACGAGCGGCGCGGCGATGACCTGCGCGAAGCGGTGAGCGCGTTGCCCCTCGATCGCGTGCTCCTGGAAACCGATGCACCGTACCTGCTGCCCCGGACGATGAACGGGGCGATCTCAGGTCGCAGGAACGAGCCCGCTTTCCTTCCGGCCGTCCTGGAAACTACCGCACGATGCATGGGGACAAGCGCTGACGAACTGGCGAGCATTTCGGCTCGCAACTCGGAGCAGTTGTTTGGTCTGCCATCGCTCGACACGGACCGGTAGCAGGTCCGCTATTTCGCGCTCCCGGATGATTGCGCCCGAAGTTTGGCCCAGGCCTGCGCCAGTAGTTCACGGGGGTGCGACTCGGTTGCCGCATTGTTTTCCGCGATGAGCCCGGCAACGAATCCTTCCATCAACGCGACGTTCGGCGGCAGTCCCTTGTTGAACTGTGCCTTCGAGGTGAAGACCACGTAACCCCGCACAGTCACATCCGGCAACAGGCGCCGAACCGCGGCGACACGGTCGTAGAGGACCGGCAGCGGATTCGGAAAGGTGGAACGGCGACCGGCGTCAAGGACCGTCCATTCGTGCATGGTCTCACTGCCGAAGACGTGGCCTGCGACATCGCGCACATCCACCACCACGATGCTGTTGCTCGCCAGTAACGCGTACTCGATGTGAATCTGGCCGGTCTCGGCATTTGGGATGAGAACCGATGACAGCAGGTCTTCGCAGGCCTGCCGTAGCCTGGCGGTCGTGCCCTTCACAGCACGCCGGCGCAGCAGCCACCAAACGCCAGCTGCAGCAGCGAGCAAAACAACGATGAGCCCGGCAAGCAAGGCGTACTCGAGAGACAATGATTGGCTTTCTGCCTGATCCATTCTGTTACAAGAGACTACAAACGCGCTGCAAGCTCCTTCAGATTCGGTCCAATCGTGTCAAACTGCGCGGGAAGCCTTAGCAGGTGCGCAAGTTCGGCCGGGACTTCGATGCTGGTATCGATCAGCGGTTCGACGATGGTGTCGAACTTGGCAGGGTGCGCGGTCGCGACGACGATCCAGTGATTGTCGTTTCGTTCCGCCGCCGGGAGCTGCCTGTACGCATGCAGACCCGTTGCGGTATGCGGGCACCATGGCGTTGCGTGCAACCGGTACTCATGACGGATCGAATCGCGGATCTCCGCATCCGAAACCGGCAGCACGGAAACCTCGCCGCGAATTTCTTCCACGGTCCCGCACAGATCCTGCAGTCGTTCCATGTTGCTGGGGTTGCCGACATCCATCGCCGAAGCGAGAGTTGCAGTGGTTGGCCGGGGAAGCCATTGCCCGGTTGCGAGATAATCGGCCACCGTGGTGTTGGCATTGGTGGCGAGCATGATGCGGTCGATTGGCAAGCCCATTCGCCGCGCCCAGACGCATGCGAATCCGTTGCCGAGATTCCCGGTCGGCACGATGAAGCTTGGGGATTTGCCATGCCGGCGAAAGTACTCCAGGCTGGCCTTGGCGTAATAGGCAGCCTGCGGCAGCAATCTACCGACGTTGATGCTGTTGGCCGAGCATAGCCGGTGGGCGGTGCTGAGATCGCTGTCTGCGAAAGCTTCCTTGACCAGACGCTGACAGTCATCGAACTCGCCGCGAACCGCAAGGGACAGCACGTTGTCACCCCAGCAGGTCAGTTGGTGCTGCTGGCGCGCCGATACCCGCCCCTGCGGAAAAAGCACCACCACGCGAACTCCTTCGCGGCGGTGGAATGCCGCAGCGACTGCGCCGCCAGTGTCACCCGAGGTCGCAACCAGGATCGTTACCCGCGGCCGGGCGTAGCGTCCCTGACGGATGATCCGCGTCATTGCGGCAGCCAGGAAACGGGCCCCGGCGTCCTTGAATGCCGCAGTCGGCCCGTGGAACATCTCGAGCACTGATAGCCCAGGCTCGATCGCTCGCAGTGGAACCGGAAAGTTCAGCGCCTCGTGGCAGATCGCCGCTGTGTCGGTCTGCAGGTCGGAACCAGCGAGAAATGGTGCGAGCAGGCGCTCAGCCACATCGGCGAACTCCGCTACCCCATCGAATGCGCTGGTCGCGAAGTCCGGAAGCGTAACGGGAATATAAAGCCCGCCATCCGGGGCGGTGCCGCTCATGATGGCCTGTTCGACCGGCACGCCGGCGCCACGGTCACGTGTACTGCGGAACTTCATGAGCAGGTTACTAGTGAACCGGACCCAGGAAGGACGCCAGCCGCAGCAGATCCGCAAAGACCCCCGCGGCCGTCACAGCTGGGCCCGCCCCTGGCCCCTGCACGACCAGCGGATTGGCGCTATAGCGATTCGACTCGAAACGCACGATGTTGTCGGTGAGGTTCATGTGGGCGAACGGATGATTGTCCGGAAGTGCCTCCAGACCAACGGTCGCACCACTCTTTCGATCGAGGCGCCCTACGTAGCGCAGCACCAGTCCGCGGCGCCTGGCATCCTCAAAGCGTCGCAGCATCTGGCTATCATGCCCGGCCAGTGTGCTGAAGAATTCTCCGATTTCCAGCTTCTCGAGCCCGGCAGGTACCAGGCTCTCGACACGAACATCCGACATCTCCAGGCGCATGCCCATTTCGCGTCCGAGAATGATCAGCTTGCGCGCAAAGTCCAGACCGGAAAGATCGTCGCGCGGGTCGGGTTCCGTATATCCCTTGTCGCGGGCCTCCCGCACGATGGTCGAGAATGGCCGTGTTCCATCGAACACATTGAAGAGATAGGCGAGAGTTCCCGAAAGTATGCCTTCGATGCTGACGATCTCATCGCCCGTGAGATTGAGGTCGCGCAGCGTGCCAATCACCGGCAGCGCGGCACCGACTGTCGTCTCGTACAGAAAATGTGCGTGATGCCGACGGCTTTCTTCCAGCAACTGGTCGTATTTTGCCAACGAACCGCTGTGAGCCTTCTTGTTCGGCGTGACGACATGCAAGCCTTCGCGAAACCATTCGACATAGTGATCCGCGACATCACCGCTCGCACTGCAGTCGATGATGGCGCCGTGCGGGAGATAGTCGGTTCTGACGTGGGCACGGAAGCGCGCCCAGTCGAGTGCTTCAGATTTTTGCTCGAAGATTTCCCGCCAGTTCGAGAGGTCGACGGCCCGCTCGGCCAACAGCATCCTCGACGAGGTCGCAATCGCACGTACCCGAAGATCGAGGCCGAACTCCCTCTTCAGGCGATCAGCCTGCGCCGCCATCTGGTTCAGCAGAGTCGCGCCCACGTTGCCGGGCCCGACCAGACCCAGGGATATGGTCTTGGCGGAAAGATAGAAGCCGGAATGGGCTGCCCGCAGCGCCCGGGTCGCATCACGCTTGTCAATGACGGCGGAAATGTTCCTCTCGGACGACCCCTGTGCAATTGCGCGAACATTGATGCCCGCGCTTCCGAGCGTGCCCAGGAATTTTGCTGCAACACCTGGAAGCCCGGCCATGCCATCGCCCACTACCGCGACGATGCTGCAATGTGGTTGCAAATCGACACTTTGTATCTGGCCCTGCTGCAATTCGAGCGAGAATGCCTGGCGCACGACCTGTTCCACGCCGGACGCCTGTCGGGACGGCACGGCAAAGCAGATCGAATGCTCGGAACTCGCCTGGGAAATCAGGATGACGGAGATGCCTGCACGGCGCAGCGCACCAAACAGGCGATCGGCCGTGCCCGGCACGCCGATCATGCCGGTCCCCTCCAGGTTCACGAGCACCACGTCGTCAACCGATGTAATCCCCTTGATCTGGTCGCGTGAGCTGGCTGAGTCCGGCCCGATCCGTGAACCCCGGGCATCCGGGTTGAAGGTATTCCTGATGTAGATCGGAATGCCTCTTGCCACAGCCGGCGTCATCGTCTGTGGGTGAATCACCTTTGCCCCGAAGTATGCGAGCTCCATCGCCTCGTTATAGGAAAGGTCGCTGATGATGGTTGCATCAGGCACCCGGTTTGGGTCCGCGCTCATCACGCCGTCGACGTCAGTCCAGATCACGATCTCTGACGCATCCAGAAGCGCGCCGATGATCGATGAGGAGAAGTCGCTGCCGTTACGTCCCAGCGTCGTAAATAGCCCCTGCCGATCCGAAGCGATGAATCCTGTGACTACCGCAATACCACTGTCCATGCCGCTGAACTGCTCGGCGGCACGCGGTCTTGAGTCGTCCCATTGCACCAGCGGGCCCATTTCGCTTTGCTCGATGACAATGACCCGCCGCGCATCGACCCAGCGCACCGGCCGGTCCCGATTCTCCCGACGACATCTTTCACGGAGGTACGCGGCCAGCAAACGTGAGGACCACAACTCGCCGAATCCGGCAATGAGATCCCGACTGCGATCCGCAGCCGAACGCACGAGTGAAATCGCGTGCAAAACATCCTCGGCGTCGTTCAGGTCAGACTGAAACGCCTCGAGGACCTGCCTCGACGCCTCTGCTTCGGGCAACAATGCGGCCACCGCTCTGCCGTATCGTTCTGCCAAGGAGTCCAAACCCGGCTTTATGGCCGCAGAACTGTTTTCTGCCGCGGCGATGAGTGCAAGCAGGGCATCGGTCATTTTCGCCATCGCGGAAACAACCACGGCCTGCCGCTCCGCCTTGTTCGCCAACAGAATGTCGGCAACGCGGCGGATGCAATCCGCATCCGCCATGCTGGTGCCGCCAAATTTGTGAACCAGCCATCTGTCAGTTGACATCGGATGTACTCGCTCCCGCCCGTGCGCTGGAGTCCGGATGGAAAGAATCCGGACAAAGGGCGCCTCGAAAAGCCGCTAATAATAACTGCTTCGTGCCCGTGATAGCACGAAATTTGGGTTGCAAGCCCGCGAAATCCTGCCAGACTTGGCGGCCTGGCCCTGCGATCCGATAACAAAATCACCGGACCCATGCCAAGAATATTCGTCGCCGCCGCCGACCAACCCAGGGACCGCAAGGACACGGACCGATCCGTCGCTCACCCGATCGACCGGCAAGTCATCATTGGCAACTTCAGTGACTTCACGTACCCGGAGCTGATCGATATAGAACGCCACGGCCGTGGCTTTTTCGCATGGGGGGTGTCACCCCAGGAACATCACATCGAAAACTGGTTTCGCATGGCGAAAGGCGACTATGTACTCATCGGCCACAAAGACTCGTTTCGCCACTATGGCAAGGTACTCGGCCGTTACCAGAACAAGCGTGCAGCACGCGCAATCTGGGGTGACGATGCCACCGACGATGATCTGCGGCAGTATCTTTTCTTTCTGACCGAGCCGATTCCTCTGGGTCAGCCATACAGCACCCTGTCCGATTACCTTCCGGAAACGTTCTCCGAGTTCGAGCGTATTGGGGATGCGTCGGTGCAGCGAATCGAGGCAGAGTTCGGTTCCGTCGAGCGTTTCATTCGCCGGCGCCTGCTCAACAGCTCCGTTGGCGGTCCGATGCTCGACATCAGCGGGATGATTCAGCTGTCAGAACGGGAACTCGCCCGGCTTCAGACCTTCGATCCGGACAGCAGCAAGGCCGGGCGCAATCAGGTCATCGAGGGCATCATCCGGCGGCGCGGCCACCCCTCTTTCCGCCAGCAGCTACTGGCGGCCTACGAGTCGCGATGCGCCATCACCAATTTCAACGCAATCGACTCCCTGGAAGCGGCGTACATCATCCCGTACCGCGGTAAATTTACGCATCACCCATCGAACGGCTTGTTGCTGCGCGCAGATCTGCACACCTTGTTTGATCTCGGGAAGATTGCCATCGACACACGTTCCATGACGGTGATTCTTGCCGACGAGTTGCTCGAGAGCAGCTACAAGATCCTGCATGGCCGCCCACTGCGCTATCCCGGCATTGAGGAGCAACGGCCGAGCACCGAGGCACTCGACCTGCATCGCCGGCTCGCTGGTCTATGAGGTATGGCGATTCGTTGTTACTCTGGATGACATTACGAAAACCTGCTAACTTATTATTTATTCAACAAATAGGACGAGCAGGAAACCTTGATGACACGGTTTGCTACCGACTTCCGTTGAGCGCTTGTCCGGCCATCCTCCCGACGCGACAATCGCCGCCATGCTGATGACACGCAACGAGTTTCTCGCCTGGCCTCGCAAGGCCATCACGCTGCTGGGCATGTCAGGCGTTGGCAAGACAACGCTGGCCAACCGGCTTCCGACAGGTTCCTGGTTCCACTATTCAGGCGATTACCGCATCGGAACCCGGTACCTCTCGGAGCACATCGTCGACAATTTCAAACGGGAAGCGATGAAGGTTCCGTTCCTGCGCGATCTATTGCGCAACGACTCGATCTACATTGCCAGCAACATTACCGTGGACAACCTGGAGCCGATTTCGACGTTCCTGGGGAAAATCGGACGCAGGGATAGCGGCGGCCTTAGTCTCTCGGAGTTCAAGCGACGCCAGCGGATGCACCGGGATGCTGAAGCTTCCGCCATGAGGGATGTCGCTGACTTCATCGTCAAGGCCAAAGAAATTTACGGTTATGACCACCTCATCAACGATGCAGGCGGCAGCATCTGTGAGATCGACGATCCGGAGATGTTGCGTATCCTCTCCGATCACACGCTCATTCTTTACCTGCGCGCCGGGCCGGATATGGAGCAGGAGCTTATACGTCGAGCAGTCGCAAAACCGAAGCCCCTGTACTACCGCGACGACTTCCTCGACAGCAGACTCGCCGAGTACTTGCGGCTGGAAGGGCTGTCCTCGCCCGAGGAGATCGTCCCGGACCGTTTCGTCCAGTGGATCTTCCCAAGCCTCGTCCGGCATCGACGTCCCCGGTACGAAGAGATTGCCGCGCGCTATGGATACACGACCGACGCAAATGAACTCGCCGGCGTACGTGATGAAGCGGATTTCCTCGATCTCGTAGGCGATGCGATCGACCGGCGGAAGACTCCGGGATGAGTGGTTCCGCAGGAAGACCTTTCAAAGGAGATCGCTGACCACTTCGCGACAGGAGACGGTCGCTGCCAGCGTAAGGGATCATGGGTTGTTACACTCGCCGAATTCTGCCCTGGCTGATCGATCGGGGCATGCGCAACAAGGTTCTCACCCGGTATCGCCCCCGCGTACCGCCCAAGGCGTCTGGGCGAGTACTGGAGATCGGAATCGGCGCCGGCCGAAATTTTCCGTTCTACACCCGCGCAGTCGAGCATCTGTTCGGACTCGAGCCATCCGACTATCTTCGCAATGCTGCCGCCATGGCGGCAGCCTCGGTTCCTTTTCCATTGTCGTTGATCGCAGCCGGCGCAGAGGAGATTCCCCTTGAGAGCGCAAGCATGGACACGGTCGTCAGCACCTGGTCCATGTGCTCGATTCCGGACATAGAAACAGCATTGGCAGAGATGCGACGTGTACTAAAGCCTGGCGGTCGGTTGTTGTTCATGGAGCATGGACGAGCCCCAGACGCGGATGTCTGCCACACCCAGGACCGTCTGACACCGCTGTTTCAGTTGCTCGCGGGATGCAACCCAGGGCGCCCGATGCAGAAGCTGATTACGGCCGCTGGATTCCGCATCGGGGACATCGAGTCGGCGTACCTCGAGGGGCCACGGTTCCTCGCCTATCATTACATCGGCGAGGCCAGGCCCGCCTGAGGCCCTTCAGGCCTGGCAATACGGCTTGGGAGGCGTTTCAACGTCGGATAGACTGTGCCCCCGGTCAGATTTCGGCGAGCATGGCCGCAACTGGTCGTGTGACGCGAACAGCGCCATGGCGCCGGCAAGCAGGCTAAAGAAGAAACTCGAACCATTATGAGCCAGGAGCCAACCCCTCGCCCGCTCGACGGATTCCGCGTCCTCGAACTGGGACAGTTACTCGCAGGTCCGTTCACGACCAGCATCCTTGGGTATTTCGGTGCGGAGGTCATCAAAATCGAACCTCCAGGCAGCGGCGATCCGATCCGGACCTGGCGTGTCATGCAGGACGGTGTTTCGCTGTGGTGGCACAGCCTTGGCCGCAACAAGAAATGCATCACAGTGAACCTGCGTAGCGAGAAAGGTCGGGATATCGTCCGGCAACTCGCCGCGCAAGCGGATGTTCTGGTCGAAAATTTCCGGCCGGGAACCATGGAGAGCTGGGCTCTCGGGCCGGATGATCTTCGTCGGACTCATCCGGAGTTGATCTACGCGAGGATTTCCGGTTACGGGCAAACCGGACCCTATGCCTCACGTCCGGGCTTTGCCTCGGTGTGTGAAGGCGTGGGCGGCTTCCGTTACGTCAATGGATTTCCGGGAGAAGCCCCGGTCCGCCCGAACCTCAGCCTCGGCGACACGTTGGCGGCCATTCATTCCGTCATCGGCATTCTGCTGGCCTGTGTGCACCGCCTGAAAGGCCGCGGAAATCCCGGGCAGGTCATTGATACGGCCATTTACGAAGCTGTATTCAACATAATGGAAGGCGTCGTTCCCGAGTATTCGGGCGCAGGCGTCGTGCGCGAGCCCTCCGGTTCGACACTGACCGGGATCGTGCCGACCAATACCTACCGCTGCAAAGACGGCAAGTTCGTGATCATCGGCGGTAACGGTGACTCGATCTACAAGCGTCTGATGAATGCCATGGGACGGCAGGATCTCGCCGACGACCCGCGAATGGCGAACAACGCGGGACGCGTGCAGCACGAAAAGGAGCTCGATGCGGCAATTGCCGCATGGACTTCGACCATCAGTGCTACCGAAGTCCTGGAGATCCTCGATAAAGTGACTGTCCCGGCGGGTGCTATTTTTAATGTTGTGGATATGGTGCAGGACGAGCATTTCAAGGCGCGCGGGCTGTTTGAAACGGTCACGGTCAACGGCAAGCCCCTGATCATACCCGCCATGGTGCCGTTCCTCAGCGCAACCCCGGGGAGAACCGAGTGGCCCGGACCGGCTATCGGTGCTCACAACCAGGAGGTCTTTGGAGAACTCCTGGGCTACTCAGCCGCTGAGATCCAGACGCTGCGCAGCGACGGCATTATCTGACCGTCGCTACCGGTCAACCGCCGTCGCTTGAATTTCGGGAGCAGACGGAACAATGGAACAGACCCGGGTGGACCTGAAAGGTGTCGCGAACACCGGTCCGTTCACCTCCTTCCGTGATTACGTGGCCGCACTTTCGGCCCACGGCCGCCTTCTCCGCATCGCGGAAATGGATCAGGATCGGTTCGAGGCGACCGGATTCGCTTACCGCCTGATCGAGGAAAAAGGCTTTCACGACGCTCCGGCATTCATGATCGAGCGGGTCAAGACCGGCGGGCGCTGGCTGGATGGCCCTGTGCTTGGCAACGTATTCCCCGGCTGGCTCTCGGAAGCGCTCGCCTACGGAGTACCCACGCTCGGAACCGATGAGCGAAGCATGTTCCAGGCGGTGCGGGCGCATCTCAGGGAGAAGCTGCATCCGGACGGCAGCTGGCCCCGTATCCCGCCGGTGACGGTCAGCCGCCGAGACGCTCCCGTCAAAGAGGTCGTAACGCTTGGTGGTGAAACCGATCTTCAACGCTTCGCCTGGTTACAGACGAACCCCGGGGACGCCGGCGCATACATCACCGCAGGCACTGTCTTCCTCGAAGACCCCCAACTCGGGCGCAATGTCGCCACCTATCGCTGTCAGATCAAGGGGCCCCGGAGACTCGGCGTCAATTGCGAGATCGGTCAACACGGGTGGAACTTCATCCGTCGCGCCCGCGAACGTGGCGCGGCAACGGTGCCGAGCGCCATCGCCGTAGGTGTCGATCCGGTGACATTTTCCATCGGGACCTCGAAGTTGACCGGGCTCGGCGAGGATGAACTGGAGGTGGCCGGCGGCCTGATGGGTCGCCCCGTGGAACTGGTTCCCTGCGAGAGCGTCGATGTCCTGGTGCCGGCACACGCAGAAATCATCATCGAGGGTGAGATTCCGACCGACCAGGGCGAAGAAGAAGGTCCGTACGGCGAGGTATACGGATATATGGGGCTGAAAAAGCCCTGGAATTATTTCATGAATGTCACCGCGATCACGCACCGCCGACGGCCGTGGATCATCAACTCCTTCGCCGGGATCACCAAAGTCACCATGAGCATGCCTCAGGCAGTGACGAACTTCGTGCATTACCGGCGACTGATCCCGAACCTCGTCGACCTCTATCGCCCGATCGAAACTATTGGCGTCCTGCTCGCCAGCGTAAACAAGCAGATGCCGGGAGATGGCATGGTTGCCGGCCAGCACCTCGCGGCAGGCGACATGTTCAGCAAGGTCATCATCGTCGTCGACAAGGACATCAACCTGTTCGACAAGAACCAGATTTTCCATGCACTCGGGACACGCTGGCAGCCCGGCACAGGGTCACTGCTCATCCCGCGCACTCGCGGATTTCCACTGGATCCGAGCGCGCCGACACGCTGGATGACCAGCAAAATGATCATCGACGCTACGCGGCAGCTACCGAGCGAAGGCGGCCCCGCGGAATGGCCGGCCATCTCGCGTGTGCGCCTGGAGCAACTTTGTCCCGAGGTGTTTGGTCTCGTGCAACAACGATGGGCGGACTACTGGCGAGACTGGCCTGCCTGAACCAAGACCCTCGCGGCCTGAACGCGGTCAGACCACGGCGTGATTTCGCAGGGACACCGGGCTGACAGGCATGCCGCCCGGGTGCAGCAACCGGGGTAGACTCTGGTGGCTGGCAGCAAGTCGGTCGGCTCCGGCCATTGAGAGCTTTGCGCCATCGGCCGCGCCGGTGAGGACGCCGATCGTGTGCATGCCTGCCGCCTTTCCCGCTCGCATATCGTCGCAGCTGTCCCCGACATACGCAGCATCGGACGGCTCGCAACCCATCTCGGCCAGGCAACGCAGGAGGCCGTCGGGTGCCGGCTTCGGGCGCGCGACGTGCCGGGCGGTAATGACCGGATCAAAGAAATCCAGCAAGCGCGCGCGTCGCAGCGGGAGAAACGACTCTCCTCTCGAGCCTGTGACGATCGCCAGTCGGACGCCAATATCGCGTAGTTGCGCCAGGGTCGTGCCCAGACCGGCAAACGGTCGGACGTACTCGTCCAGGACTGAAGCCCAGTGACGCATGGTCTCCCGCCCCAGGATCTGGACGAGTTCCAGATCGGTGCGGGCCTCCGGCGGAACGACCATGTCCCACAACGATTCGCCCTGATCCAGGGCGGTTCGCACGGTGTCAATCGGTACCTGGTAACCGAAGATGGCTGCAGCCCGCTCTGCCGCGATCTGTATTCCTTCGATCGAGTTCACAAGCGTGCCATCAACATCGAACACGATTGCCCGCACTCCAGACAGATCCGTCATGGCCGAGATCCCGATTGCATCTCCGTCCTGCAGTCCCAGACGTTGCCGCAGGGGCACCGCCGCGATCAATTCCACCTGCGTGGGATCGTAGCCGGGCACGAGCGGCGAGACGATGGCGCCCGGAATCCACCCACCGATCCGAACGGACAGGCACCGCGCCGCACAAAATTCACCGGACGGCGGTGCGAGCACCTCTCCATGGGTGCGGCACTGGCTGGCCCACAGCCCTCGGGCGGATTCCGGATCGAGCTTCAGGTTGAGCGTGCCTGGGTGTGGGTCCAGGCCGAGGCGTTCAATGAACGCCCTCCGCGCCCACTCGAGGCTCGTGAAACGCGCTCCGCGTCCGAGCCCGCTCACTACTCGGCCTGTCAGCTGCCAGGCAGTCATGTCCTGTTCTTGTTCTTGTTTGTGTCAGGGCATTGTGCAGAGTAAACCGTTAACAGCGCAACTGCGGTTGTAGCGGTCAAGGATTTTCTGGACAGTGGGTTGATGGTCACTCGGTTCGTCACGCCGCAAGTTTCTCGCTGTTGTCGTAGAAC